>NZ_JBIRRA010000006.1:312921-530035 GCF_044333485.1 Streptomyces sp. NPDC020983
CCCCCCCGGCCCCCCCCCCCCCCCCCCCCCCCCCCCCGCGGGCGGGGGGGGGGGGGCCCGGGGCGCCGCGGGGGGGGGGGGGGGGGCCCCGCCGGGGGGGGGCGGGGGGGGGCCCCCCCCCCCCCCCCCCCCCCGCCGTGCGTCAGTCCCGCCGCCCGGGGAGGTCCTCCTCCGTCAGGTCGCCGTCGAGGAGGGCAAACAGCTCCTCGTCGGTGGCGGTGTCCAGGGCCAGCTCCGTACCGTCCCCCCCGTCGCCGGGGGCGGCCGGCGCGCCCTGCGGCCCGGCGTCGTCCCAGCGGCTCAGCAGCGACCGCAGCCGCCGGGTGATCCGGCCGCGCAGCTCCTCGTCCGGCGCGGACCGCAGCAGGGCCTGCTCCAGGCTCTCGATCTCCTCGAGTACGGGCTCGGCGGGCTCCTGCGGCCCCTCCTCCGGGGTGAGCTTGCCGCGCAGGTGGCGGGCCAGCTCGGCCGGGGTCGGGTGGTCGAAGACCAGCGTGGCCGGGAAGGTGCAGCCGGTGGCGGCGGCCAGCCGGTTGCGCAGGTCCACCGCCGTGAGCGAGTCGAACCCGGCGTCCCGGAAGGCGCTGTCGGGGTCCAGGGCCTCCGCGTCGCCGCCGCCGAGGGCGACCACCGCGTGCGAGCGGACGAGCTGGAGCAGGAAGGCGTGCCGCTCCGCCTCGTTCAGCGGGGCCAGCTGCCGCGCCACGCCGGTGCCCGGCTCGGCCGCGACCGCCCGCGGCTGCACCGGCGTGCTGACCAGGCCGCGCCACAGCGCCGGGAGGGCGCCGTCGCGGGCGAGGTCGCGCAGCCGGTTGGTGCGGATGCCGGTCGCGAGCAGCAGCGCCTCCGCCGAGCCGCGGGCGGCGTCGAAGAGGTCCAGCGCCTGCGGGGTGGGCAGGGCGGTGTAGTAGCCGGACATCCGGGCCCGGCTGGAGTGGGTGATGGTCGCCGTGAGTCCGCTGGTCTGCGCCCACAGGCCCCACGCGACGGAGGTCGCGGGCAGGCCCAGCGACCGCCGGTGCTGGGCGAGCGCGTCCAGTACGGTGTTGGCGGCCGCGTAGTTGCCCTGCGCGGGGGCGCCGGTCAGGCCCGCGCCGGAGGAGAAGAGCACGAAGTCGGCGAGGTCCGCACCCGCGGTGAGTTCGTGCAGGTGCAGCGCCGCGTCGGCCTTGGGCCGCAGCACGGTGCCGATCCGCTCCGGGGTGAGCGAGGCCAGGACGCCGTCGTCCAGCACGCCCGCGGTGTGCACCACGGACGTCAGCGGACGCGCCTTCGGTACGGCGGCCAGCACCCGCGCCAGCTCCGTCCGGTCGCCGGCGTCGCAGGCCACGATGTCGGCGGTGGCGCCGAGTCCGGCGAGCGCGGCGCGCAGGTCCTCCGCGCCGGGTGCCGCCGGCCCGCTGCGGCTCAGCAGCAGGAAGTGCCGGGCGCCGCGGGCGGCGAGGTGCCGGGCGACGAGGCCGCCGAGGGTGCCCGTGCCGCCGGTGACCAGCACCGTGCCCTCCGGGTCCGGCTGCCGGGGCACCGTCAGCACGATCTTGCCGACGTGCCGGGCCTGGCTCATGTGCCGGAAGGCGCCGATCGCGTGCCGCACGTCGAACGTCGTGAGCGGCGGCAGCTCCAGCGCGCCGGCCCGGAAGAGGTCCATGACCTCGGCGAGCATCGCGCCGATACGGTCCACCCCCGCGTCGTCCAGCACGAACGCCCGGTAGCCGACGCCCGGGTGGGCGGCGGCGACCACGGCGGCGTCCCGGACGTCGGTCCTGCCCATCTCGACGAAGCGGCCGCCGGGCCGCACCAGCCGCAGCGAGGCGTCGACGAAGTCGCCGGACAGCGAGTCGAGGACGACGTCGATGCCGCGCTCCCCCGCCTGCGCGGTGAAGCGGGACTCGAAGTCGAGCGTGCGGCTGGACGCGATGTGCGCGTCGTCCAGCCCCGCCGCCCTCAGCACCGGCCACTTGGCCGGGCTCGCCGTCGCGAAGACCTCCGCCCCGCGGTGCCGGGCGAGCTGCACGGCGGCCATGCCGACGCCGCCCGCGGCGGCGTGCACGAGCACCGACTCGCCGGCCTCCAGCCCGGCCAGGTCGGACAGCGCGTAGTGCGCGGTGACGAAGGCCACCGGAACGGAGGCGGCCTGCTCGAACGACCAGTCCTCGGGGACCGGTGCGAGCAGCCGCTCGTCGGTCACCGCGACCGGCCCGAACGCGTGCGTCAGCAGCCCGAGCACGCGGTCGCCGGGCGCGAGGCGCGTGACCTCGCTGCCGACGGCCGTCACGGTGCCCGCCCCCTCGCCTCCGAGGTCGGCCTCGTCCGGGATGAGCCCGAGCGCCACGACGACGTCGTGGAAGTTGAGCCCCGCGGCGCGCACCGCCACCCGTACCTCGCGCGGGCCCAGCTCGGCCGCGGGCGGCTCGCACGCGGCGAGCGTCAGTCCCTCCAGCGTGCGGGTGCCGGTGCACTCCAGCCGCCATGCCGCCGCCCCCGCGGGCGGCACCAGGCCCTCGCCGGACGCGGCCCGCGCCAGCCGCGGGGCGAGCAGGGCTCCGCCGCGGACGGCGAGCTGCGGCTCTCCGGACCCGGCGGCGGCCGCCCACAGCTCACCGGACGCGGCCTCAGCGGTGTCGTCGTCGACCAGCACGAAGGCGTCCGGGTGCTCGGTCTGCGCCGAGCGCACCAGCCCCCACACCGCGGCCCCCGCGAGGTCCCCGACGCCCGCGCCGGCCTCCGCCGCGACCGCCCCCCGCGTCCTGACGACCAGCCGTGCGGCGCCGAGCACGTCGTCGGCCGCCTTGTCCTGGAGCACGCCGAGTGCGGCGGCGGTCACCTCGCGCAGACGCGCGGCGGTGTCCGCGCTGCCGGCCGGGGCGGACGCCCCGGTGCCCGCGGGGGTGCCCGGCACGCACCACACCACGGTGGCCGGTGCGGGGCTCCCGGCGGCGACCGCGGCGCGCAGGGCGTCGAGGCCGGCGTACGTCCCGGCGTCCTGGCCGGCGGCCGTGAGGCGGGCGGTGACGGACGACGCCTCCTCGTCCGTGCCCAGGACGGCCCAGCGCTGCCGGGCGGCCGCGGTGCCGGCCGGTGCGACCGGCACCCAGTCGACGCGGAAGAGGGCGTCACGCAGTGCGCCGCCGCCGGCCGCGCGGAGCTGCTCGGGGGTCACCGGCCGGACGACCAGCTCGCCGACCGAGACGACGGGGCGGCCGTCGAGGTCGGCGGCGGTCAGGGCGATGCGGTCGGGGCCCAGGCGGCGCACGCGGACGCGGAGGTCGGCCAGGCCGGGGGCGGTGAGGGCGACCTCGCCGAAGAGGAAGGGCAGCCACATCCGCGCGGGCCCGTCCTCCTGCGCCATGAGGATGCCGGCCGCCTGCATCGCGGCGTCCAGGAGCGCCGGGTGGACGCCGTAGCGTCCGGCCTCGCCGCGCTGGGCGGCGGCGAGGCCGACCTCGGCGAAGACCTCGTCCCCGCGCCGCCAGGCCCGGCGGATGCCGCGGAAGGCGGCGCCGTAGGCGTAGCCGCGCTCGGCGTAGTCCTCGTACAGCCCCTCGGTGGGCAGCGGTTCGGCCCCGGCGGGCGGCCAGACGGCGAGGTCGGCCGCGTCCGCGGGGAGCGGCGGGCCGCTCAGTTCACCGGCGGCGTGCGAGGTCCACTCGCCGTCGAAGGAGGCGTCCTCGGGCCGCGAGTAGACGGTCACCCGGCGGCTGCCCGCCTCGTCCGCGGCCGCGGCGACGACCTGGACCTGGACGGCGCCCTCCGGCGGGACCGACATCGGGGCCTCCAGCGCCAGTTCGGTCACGCCGGAGCAGCCGGTCTCGGCGGCGGCGCGCAGCGCGAGCTCGACGAAGGCGGTCCCCGGCAGCAGCACCTGGTCCTGGACGGCGTGGTCGGCGAGCCATCCGTGGGTCTGCGGCGACAGCCGCCCGGAGAGGACGACGGCGCCGTTGTCGGCGGCGTCGATCGCGGCGCCGAGCATCGGGTGCTCGCCCGCGCGCAGCCCGGCCCGGCCGAGCGCGTCGCCGGTGGGCTGCTCCTGGTCCTGCCAGAAGCGCTGCCGCTGGAAGGCGTAGGGCGGCAGGTCGACGCGGGCGGCGCCAGTGCCGAGCAGCCGGTCCCAGGCGACGGGCACGCCGCCGGTGTGGGCCTGCGCGACGGAGCCGAGGAAGTCGTCCAGGCCGCCGCGGTCGCGGTGCAGGGTGCCGAGGACGAGCGCGGTGGCGTCCGCGGCCGCGACGGTCTCCTCCAGGCCCATCGTCAGCACCGGGTGCGGGCTGGTCTCGACGAACAGCTCGTAGCCGCGCTCGGTGAGCGTGCGGGTGACCTCGTCGAAGCGCACGGGCCGGCGCAGGTTGCGGTACCAGTACTCCGTGTCGAGCGCGGTCGTGTCGAGCTGGCCGCCGGTCACCGCGGAGTAGAAGGGGATGCGCGAGGGGACGGGGGTGACGCCCGCGAGCTGCGTGAGCAGTTCGTCGCGGATGCGCTCGACGTGCGGCGAGTGGGAGGCGTAGTCGACGGGCAGCCGCCGCACCCGGACGTCGGAGTCGGCGTAGGTGCCGACGAGTTCGGCGACCGCGTCGGTGTCGCCGGAGACGACCACGGAGCCGGGCCCGTTGACGACGCCGATCGCGAGCCGGCCCGCCCACGGGGCGAGCGCCGCCTCCGCCTCGGCGCGGCCGAGGCCCAGCGAGGCCATCGCGCCCTGCCCGGCCAGTGCCACGATGGCGCGGCTGCGCAGCGCCACGATCCGGGCCGCGTCCTCCAGCGAGAGCGCGCCCGCGACGCAGGCCGCGGCGATCTCGCCCTGCGAGTGGCCGACGACGGCCGCGGGCGCGATCCCCGCGTGCTCCCACAGCGCGGCCAGCGACACCATGACGGCGAACAGGACCGGCTGGACGACGTCCACCCGCTCCAGGCCGGGGGCGCCGGGCGCGCCGCGCAGCACGTCGCGCACCGACCAGCCGGTGTAGGGGGCGAGGGCGGTGTCGCAGGCGGCGAGCCGGTCACGGAACACCGGTGCGGTGTCCAGCAGCCCGAGCGCCATGCCCTCCCACTGGGAGCCCTGCCCGGGGAAGACGAAGACGGCCTCGGTGGAGCGGCTGCGGGCGGCGCCGAGCACCACGCCGGGCGCGGGCCGTCCCTCGGCCAGCGCGTGCAGCCCGGCGAGCAGGGCGTCCCGGTCGGGGCCGAGCACCACGGCGCGGTGGGTGAGGGCGGCGCGCCGGGCCAGGGCGGCGGCGGTGTCGCGGGCGTCCAGCGCGGGGTGGGCGGCGGCGAAGTCGGCGAGCCGGGCGGCCTGGCCGCGCAGGCCGCGCTCGCCGCGCCCGGACAGCAGCCAGGCCACGACGGGCGGTTCGGCGTCCGCGGGGCGGGCGGGTTCCGCGGCGGGGGCCGGCTCCTCGGCGGCGGGGGCCTGTTCGAGGATGAGGTGGGCGTTGGTGCCGCTGACGCCGAAGGAGGACACGCCCGCGCGCCGCGGGTGCCCGGCGTCGGGCCACGGCTGCGCCTTCACGGCCAGCTCGACGTCGCCGGCCTGCCAGTCGACGTGCCGGCTCGGCTCGTCGACGTGCAGCGTGGCGGGCACGGTGCCGTGCCGCATGGACAGCACCATCTTCATCACACCGGCCGCGCCCGCGGTCGCCTGGGTGTGGCCGATGTTGGACTTCACCGACCCCAGCAGCAGCGGCCTGCCGTCGGGGCGCTCCTGCCCGTAGGTCGCCAGCAGCGCCTGCGCCTCGATGGGGTCGCCGAGCGTGGTGCCGGTGCCGTGCGCCTCGACCACGTCGACGTCCCGCAGCGCGAGCCCGGCGGAGGCGACGGCCTGCCGGATCACCCGTTCCTGGGAGGGGCCGTTGGGCGCGGTCAGGCCGCTGGAGGCGCCGTCCTGGTTGACGGCCGAGCCGCGGATGACCGCGAGCACCTCGTGGCCGAGCCGGCGGGCCCGGGACAGCGGTTCGACCAGCAGCAGGCCGAGGCCCTCGGCGAAGCCGAAGCCGTCCGCGGCCTCGGCGAAGGCCTTGCACCGCCCGTCCTCGGACAGCGCGCGCTGCCGGCTGAACTCGACGATGACGCGCGGGCTCGACATGACGGTCACGCCGCCCGCCACCGCCATCGTGCACTCGCCCGAGCGCAGGGCCTGGCAGGCCATGTGCAGCGTGACCAGCGACGACGAGCACGCGGTGTCGACCGTCACCGCCGGGCCCTCAAGACCGAAGACGTAGCTCACCCGGCCGGACAGGATGCTCGGGGTCGTCCCCGCGACGGCGTAGCCCTCCATCCCGTGCGGGTAGTCCGAGGGCCCGGCGCCGACGAAGACGCCGGTACGGCTGCCGCGCAGGGTCTGCGGATCGATCCCGGCGGACTCGAACAGCTCCCAGGTGCCCTCCAGCAGCAGCCGCTGCCGGGGGTCCATGGCGAGCGCCTCGCGCGGCGAGATCCCGAAGAACTCCGCGTCGAAGCCCGCCACGTCGGTCAGGAAGCCGCCCTCGCGGACGTAGCTGGTGCCGAGGTGGTCCGGGTCGGGGTCGTACAGCCCGCCCAGGTCCCAGCCGCGGTCCTGCGGGAAGCCGGCGACGGCGTCGCGGCCCTCGGACAGCAGCCGCCACAGCTCGTCGGGCGAGGTGACACCGCCGGGCAGCCGGCAGGACATCGCGACGATCGCGACGGGCTCGCGGAGGGTCGCCTCCAGCTCGTCGTTGCGCGCCCGCAGCCGCCGGGTCTCCTTGACCGATGCGCGCAGCGCCTTGGTGACCTCTTCGATGGATGCACTCATCGGAACCTCACTCTCCGGAGTTCACGGCGCGGATCAGCTCGTCCACGTCCATGTCGTCGACCAGGCCGTCGTCGTCCGCCGCCGTGTCGGGCACGGCTTCGGGCTCGTCCGCCGGCGCCTCGCCGGCCGGGGCGAGCATGTCGTCCAGCCGGCGGGCGAGGTCGGTGGGCGTCGGGCAGTCGAAGATGACGGTCGCGGGCAGCCGCAGACCGGTCGCGCTCGCGAGCCGGTTGCGCAGTTCGACGGCGGTGAGCGAGTCGAAGCCCATCTCGACGAAGCCGCGGTCGACGTCCAGCGCGGACGCCGAGCCGTGGCCCAGCACCGCGGCGGACTGCTTCCTGACCAGCACCACGAGCGCCTGCCGCCGCTCGCCCGCCGTCATCCCGGCGAACTGCTCGGCCCCGCCCGCGGGGGCGGCGCCCCCGGGGGCGGCGGCGCGCTCGGGCCGGGTGCGGCGCGGCGCCAGCAGCCGCATGACCGGCGGCAGCGTGCCCGCGGCGTCCTGGGCGCGCAGCGCCTCGCGGTCGATGTGGGCCGTCACCACCAGGGCCTCGGCCGCCCGGACGCCCTGGTCGAAGAGGGCGAGGCCCTCGGCGGCGGACATGGCCTGGGCGCCGGACCGGGAGAGCCGGTCCCGGTCCTGGACGTTCATCTGGCCGGTCAGTGCGCTGTCGTTGGCCCACAGGCCCCAGGCGAGCGAGCTGCCCGCCTGGCCGCGCGAGCGGCGGACGGCCGCGAGGGTGTCCAGGAAGACGTTCGCGGCGCCGTAGTTGGCCTGGCCCGGGTTGCCGAGCAGGCCGGCGGCGGAGGAGTACATCGCGAACATGCCGAGGTCGAGGTCCGCGGTCAGCTCGTCGAGGTGGACGGCGGCGTCGACCTTGGGCCGCAGCACGGGCGCGAGCCGCTCGGGGGTGAGCGAGCCGAGCACGGTGTCGTCCAGCACGCCCGCGGTGTGCACCACGCCGGTGAGCGGGTGCTCGGCGGGCAGGCCGTCGAGCAGCGCGGCGAGCGCGGCGCGGTCGGCGATGTCGCACGCGGCGACCCGTGCCTCGGCGCCGAGTTCCGCCAGCTCCGCCAGCAGTCCGGCCGCGCCCGGCGCGTCCGGGCCCTGCCGGCTCGCCAGCACCAGGTGGCGCATGCCCCACGCGCCGGCGAGGTGCTTGGCGACCAGGGCGCCGAGCGTTCCGGTGCCGCCGGTGACCAGGACGGTGCCCTCGGGGTCGGGCGCGGGCGGGATCGTCAGGACGAGCTTGCCGACGTGCTTGGCCTGCGCCATGTGGCGGAAGGCGGCGGGCGCGTCACGCACGTCCCAGCTGCGGACGGGCAGCGGTGCCAGGGCGCCGTCCCGCAGCAGTCCGACGACCTCGGCGAGCGTGGCCCGTACGGCCTGCGGGCTCATGTCGGGCACCAGGTCGACCGGTGTGTAGGCCACCCCCGGGTGCTCGGCGGCGACCTGGGCGGCGTCGCGCCGGTCGGTCTTGCCCAGCTCCACGAAGTGCCCGCCGTTCGGCAGCACCCGCAGGCCCGCGCCGACGAGGTCGCCGGTCAGCGAGTTGAGGACGGTGTCCACGCCCGTGCCGCCGGTGGCGGCGAGGATCTTCGCAGCGAACGCGGCGTCCCGCGAGGACGCGATGTGCTCGTCGTCCAGGCCCATGAGCCGCAGCGTGTCGTGCTTGCCGGGGCTCGCGGTGGCGAAGACCTCGGCACCCAGGTGCCGCGCGATCCGTACGGCCGCGGTGCCGACGCCGCCGGCTGCCGCGTGGATCAGGACACGCTGCCCGGCGCGCAGGTCCGCGATCGCGGTGAGGGCGAAGTAGGCGGTCAGGTACGCGGACGGCACCGCGGCCGCCTGCTCGAACGTCCAGCCCGCGGGCATCGGCACGACCCACCGGTGGTCGGTGACCGTCTCGGTGGCGAAGGCGCGCGGCATCAGGCCGAGCACCCGGTCGCCGGGCTTCAGCCCGGTCACGCCGGAGCCGACCGCCGCGACGACGCCCGCTCCCTCACCGCCGATGAACAGGCCGTCGTCCGGCGGGAGTCCGAGGGCGACGAGCAGGTCGTGGAAGGCGATCCCGGCAGCGCGGACCCGGATGCGCACCTGGTCGGGCCCGAGGGGTTCCCCGGTCTCGGGGCAGGGGACGGCAGTCATGGCGTCCAGGACGCCGGCCGGGTCCGGTTCGAGCCGCCAGCGGCCGCCGAGCGGCGGGGTCAGCCGTCCCTGCGGGGTGCCGGTCGCGGCGAGCCGCGGGACGAGCAGCGCGCCGCCCCGGACCGCGAGCTGCGGCTCGTCACCGGCGAGGGCGTGGGCGAGGGCCGCGGAGCAGTCGGCGGGGTTGTCGCCGTCCAGGTCGACGAGCACGATCCGGCCCGGGTTCTCGGCCTGCGCCGAGCGGACCAGGCCCCACACCGGGGAGGCCGCGGGGTCGTACACCTCGTCGCCCTCGCCCGCCGGGAAGGCGCGGCGGGTGACGACGACGAGCCGGGTGTCGGCCGTCCGCTCGCTGTCCAGCCACGCCTGGAGGTCGCCGAGCACGGAGGCGGTCAGGTCGAGCACCGCGCCGGGCAGCGCGGCGCCGGGCTCCTTGGCGCAGGGCAGCAGGGCGATCCGGGGCGCCGGGGCGCCGCCGTCCAGGGCGGCCAGCAGCGCGGCCAGGTCCGGGTGGGCGGTGAGGGCGACCCCGGCGGCCGGCAGCGCGCCGGCCAGGCCGAAGGCGTCCTCGCCGGCGAGCGCCCAGTCGCCGGCCGCGCTCGCCTTGGGCGTCGGGAGCGGCACCCAGTCGAGCCGGAAGAGCGAGCGCCCGGTGGGGCTCGCGGCCGTGGCCAGGGCCTCGGCCGACACCGGCCGGGTGACGAGGCGTTCGACCGCGAGGACGGGCGTGCCGGTCTCGTCGGCGGCGGTGAGCGCCACCGCGCCCTGGCCGGCCGGGGTGATGCGCACGCGCAGGGTGCGGGCGCCGGACGCGAAGAGCTGGACGCCCGCGAGGCTGAAGGGGAGCCGCACGGTGCGGCCCTTGCCGTCGCCCTTGCCGTCGTCCTTGCCGTCGTCCGGTGCGAGGACCATGGCGTGCAGGGCGGCGTCGAGCAGGGCCGGGTGCATGCCGTAGCGGCCGGCCTCGTCCTGCACGTTCGCGGGCGGCGCCACCTCGGCGTAGACCTCGTCGCCGCGCAGCCAGGCGCGGGACAGGCCCTGGAAGGACGGGCCGTAGGTGTAGCCGGCCTCGGCCCCGGCGGCGTAGAAGGACTCCTGGTCCATCGCGACCGGTTCGGCGCCGGGCGGCGGCCACGCGGCGAGCGGGGCGGCCTCGGGGCCGCCGGGCTCGGCCAGCAGCGCGGAGGCGTGCCGCGTCCACTCGCCGTCCTGGCCGTCGGGCCGGGAGTAGACGGCGAGGGTGCGCTGCCCGGTGCCGTCGGGGCCTCCCACCACGAGCTGGAGGCGTACGGCCTCGGTGCCGCGCAGCAGCAGCGGCGCCTCCAGCGTCAGCTCCTCGACCCGTGGGCAGCCGGCCTCGGCGCCCGCGCGCAGGGCGAGTTCGGCGAATCCGGTGCCGGGCAGCAGGGCCACGCCGTTCACGGCGTGGTCGGCGAGCCAGGGGCGGGTGGCGGCGGAGAGCCTGCCGGTGAGGACCAGGCCGCCGGTGTCGGCGAGCTCGACGGCGGCGCCGAGCAGCGGGTGGTCGGGGGCGCCCACGCCGAGGTCGGAGGGGTCGACGGCGGCGCGCTCGTCCTCCAGCCAGAAGCGCTGGCGGTCGAAGGCGTAGGTCGGCAGCGGCACGGAGCGGCCGCCGGGCAGCAGCCTGCCCCAGTCCAGTTCGGCGCCGTTGGCCCAGGCCTCGGCGAGGGAGGCGGTGAAGCGGGCCATGCCGCCCTCGTCGCGGCGCAGCGAGCCGATGGTGACGGGCTCGGCGGCGCCGTCGGCGGACACCGCGGTGTCCATGACCGCGGCGGTGAGCACGGGGTGCGGGGTGACCTCGACGAACATGCTGAAGCCGTTGTCCAGCAGCGCCCGGGTGGCGCGCGCGAAGAGGACGGGCTCGCGCAGGTTGCGGAACCAGTAGCCGGCGTCCAGCTCGGTGGTGTCGAGCGGTTCGCCGGTCACCGCGCTGTAGAAGGGGATGCGGGCGCGCTGCGGGGCGATGCCCTTGAGCCTGGCCAGCAGGTCCTCGCGCATCGGCTCGACCTGCGGCGAGTGGGAGGCGTAGGTGACCTCGATCCGCCGGATGCGGATGCCGCGCCGCTCGCACTCCGCCGTCAGCGCGTCGAGGTCCCCGGTGTCGCCGGCGACGACGACCTGGGAGGGGCTGTTGACGGTCGCGATCGTGAGCCGTCCCCCGGAGGGGGCGAGGAGTTCGGCGGCCTGCTGCTCGTCGGTCTGGAGCGAGGCCATGCCGGACGAGCCGGTGAGCCGTGTGATCGCCAGCGAGCGTACGGCGACGATCCGCGCGGCGTCCTCCAGCGACAGCGCCCCCGCCACGTACGCGGCGGCGATCTCGCCCTGCGAGTGGCCGACGACGGCCGCCGGGCTCACCCCGTAGTGCTGCCACAGCCGGGCCAGCGACACCATCACCGCGAAGAGCGCGGGCTGCACGACGTCGACCCGCTCCAGCCCGGGCGCCCCCTCGGCCTGCCGCAGCACGCCCGTCAGCGACCAGTCGGTGTACGGGGCGAGGGCCTGCTCGCACTCGCGGATGTAGTTAGCGAACTCCGGTGAGGTGTCGAGGAGTTCGGCGGCCATGCCGGTCCACTGGGAACCCTGGCCGGGGAAGACGAAGACGACGCGCGGCTTGCGGCGCGCGGTGCCGTGCACCAGCCCGGGGTCGGGCTCGCCCTCCGCCAGCCGGGCGAGCCGGGCGGTGTGGTCCGCGGCCGCGTCACCGAGCACCACCGCGCGGTGCGGCAGCGCGGCACGGGTCGCGGCCAGGCTCCAGCCGACGTCGCGGGGCAGCGGCCCGGCGGCGCCGGGTCCGGCCGCGAGCGCCTCGGCCAGCTTCCCGGCCTGCTGCCGCAGCGCGGCGGCGGAGGCCGCCGACACGGGCCACAGCACGGGCGGGGCGGCGGGGGCTTCGCGGGCCGGCGGCTCCTGCGCCGGTTCGGCGGGCGGCTGTTCGAGGATGAGGTGGACGTTGGTGCCGCTGACACCGAAGGAGGACACGCCCGCGCGCCGCGGGTGGTCGTCGGCGGGCCACGGCTGCGCCTTCACGGCCAGCTCGACCGCACCGGCCGTCCAGTCGACCTTGCTGCTGGGCTCGTCGACGTGCAGCGTCGCGGGCACGGTGCCGTGCCGCATCGACAGCACCATCTTCAGCACCCCGACCGCGCCGGCCGCGGCCTGCGTGTGGCCGATGTTGGACTTGCCGGAGCCGAGCAGCAGCGGCCGGCCGGCCGGGCGGTCCTGCCCGTAGGTCGCCAGCAGTGCCTGCGCCTCGATCGGGTCGCCCAGCGTGGTGCCGGTGCCGTGCGCCTCGACCACGTCGACGTCCCGCAGCGCCAGGCCCGCGTTGGCGACGGCCTGCCGGATCACCCGCTGCTGGGAGGGGCCGTTGGGCGCGGTCAGGCCGTTGGAGGCGCCGTCCTGGTTCATCGCGGAGCCGCGGATGACCGCGAGCACCTCGTGGCCCCGGCGGCGCGCCTCGGACAGCGGCATGACCAGCAGCAGGCCCATCCCCTCGGCGAAGCCGGTGCCGTCGGCGGCCTCGGCGAAGGCCTTGCACCGCCCGTCCTCGGACAGCGCGCGCTGCCGGCTGAACTCGACGAAGACCTTCGGGCTGGAGATCACCGCCACTCCGCCGGCCACCGCCATCGTGCACTCGCCCGAGCGCAGCGCCTGGCAGGCCATGTGCAGCGACACCAGGGCCGACGAGCACGCGGTGTCGACCGTGACGGCCGGGCCCTCCAGCCCGAAGAAGTACGACACGCGGCCCGAGATGACGGCCGGCGTGCTGCCCGTGACGGCGTATCCCTCGGCGCTCGCGGGCGCCAGCGGCGCGCCGGTCGCGTAGTCGGTGGGTCCGGCGCCGACGAACACGCCGGTACGGCTGCCGCGCAGGCTCTGCGGGTCGATCCCGGCGTTCTCGAACAGCTCCCAGGCGCCCTCCAGCAGCAGCCGCTGCCGCGGGTCCATGGTGACGGCCTCGCGCGGCGAGATGCCGAAGAACTCGGCGTCGAAGTCGCCCGCGTCGTGCAGGAAGCCGCTCTCGCTGACGTAGGACTTGCCGAGCCGGTCCGGGTCGGCGTCGAACAGCCCGCCCAGGTCCCAGCCGCGGTCCTCGGGGAAGCCGGAGACGGCGTCGCGGCCCTCGGCCAGCAGCTGCCAGTACTCGTCCGGGGTGGTCACCCCGCCGGGCAGCCGGCAGGACATGCCCACGATCGCCATCGGCTCGTCCACGCCGAAGGTGTTCTCGGACGCGACGGCCGCCTCCTGCGCGGCCGCGGCGCCGGGCGCCAGCTCCAGCAGGCAGCCGGCGACGGCCGCGGCGGTCGGGTAGTCGAAGGCGACGGACGCGGGCAGCGTGAGCCCGGTCGCCGTGTTCAGCCGGGTGCGGAACTCCACGGCGGTGACGGAGTCGGAGCCCATCTCGGTGAAGGGCCGGTCGGGGTCGACGTCGGCGGCCTTGGCGTAGCCGAGCACGGCCGCGGCCTCGGTGCGGACCAGGTCGAGCACCGCCCACTCGCGCTCCGACTCCGGGGTGCGGGCGAGCAGCTGGGCCAGCGCGCTGTCCCCGGCCCCGGCGTCGCCCTGCGGCGCGGCGCCCTGGACCTCCGGGAGCGTGTCGAGGAGGGGGCGGGAGCGGGCGGCGGTGTAGAGCGGCGCGAAGCGGTCCCACTCGACGTCGGCGACGGCCACGGACGGCTCGTCCCGGTCGAGCACCTGCCGCAGCGCCGCCAGCGCCTGCGCCGGGTCCAGCAGCGGCAGGCCCTGGCGCTCGGACTGGCTGGTGAACATCTCCTGCACCTCGGCGTCCCCGGCGTCGTCGCCGAAGGCGTTCCAGAAGCTCCAGGCCACCGCCGTGCCGGTACGGCCGCGGGCGCGGCGGCGCGCGGCGAGGGCTTCGAGGTAGCCGTCGGCGGCGGCGAAGGCGCCGTTCTCGGCGGCGCCCCACACGCCCGCGACGGAGGAGAAGAGCACGAAGGCGTCCAGTTCCGCCCCGAGTTCCCCGTCCAGCAGCTCGTCCAGGACGCGCGCGCCGGTCGCCTTGGCCCGCAGCGTGTGTGCGAGCTGGGCGAGCGAGGTGCCCGCGAGCGGGCCGGGCTCGGGGACGACGGCCGCGTGCAGCACCGTGCGCACCGGGCGCCCGGCGGCGCGGGCCTCCTCCAGCAGGGCGGCCATCGCGGCAGGGTCGGCGGCGTCGGCGGCGGTGAGCGTCACCGCCGCGCCGGCGCGGGCGAGTTCGGTCTGCAGTTCGGCGGCGCCCGGGGCGTCGGGGCCGCGCAGGCTCGCCAGGACGACGTGCTCGGCGCCGCAGGCCGCGAGCCAGCGGGCCAGCCGCCGGCCGAGCCGCCCGGTGCCGCCGGTCACGAGGACGCTGCCGCCGGGCTGCCAGCTGCGCGGGGCGGGGCGGTCGGCCACCGGGTCGCGCACCAGGCGCCGGACGAGCACGCCGCTGTCGCGTACGGCCACGTGGTCCTCGGCGCCCAGGCCGCCGCCCAGCACCGCGCACAGCGCGGCGAGGTGCCCGGCGCCGGGCGCGGCGGGCAGGTCGACCAGTCCGCCCCAGCGCTGCGGGGCCTCCAGGCCCGCGACCCGGGCCATGCCCCACACCTGGGCCTGCTCGGGCGCGGTCAGGTCGCCGCCCTCGGCGGCCACCGCGCCGGTGGTGACGCACCACACGGGCACGTCGGCGGCGGCGTCGCCGAGCGCCTGCACGAGGGCGAGCGTCGCGGCCGTGCCGGACGGCACGTCGGCGGAGGCGGTGTGCGGGCGCCCGTCCAGCGCGAGCAGCGACAGCACGCCCGCGGCCTGCGCGGCGTCCGCGCCGCGCAGCAGCTCTGCGAGGTGCTCGCGGCCGTCGCGCGCCGCGTCCAGGACGAGCGGGACGACGTCCGCGCCGCCCGCGGCGAGGACCGGGCCGACGGCCTGGGCGAGCGCCTGCCCGTCGCCTTCCGCGGGGGCCAGGACCAGCCAGCGGCCGGCGGGCGCGGCGCCTGCCGGTGCGGCGGCGGGCTGCCATTCGACGCGGTAGCGCCAGGCGTCGAGTTCACGGCCCGCGAGGTCCGGGACGTCGGTGGGCTCCGGCTCGCGCCCGGCGAAGGCGGGCCGCCAGTCGACGGGCGCGCCCAGCGCGTAGGCGTCGGCGAGGGCGGCGTGGAAGCGGCCGGTGCCGCCGTCGTCGCGGCGCAGCGTGCCCAGGGCGCGCGCGCCGCCGCCCGCCTGCTCGGCGGTCTCCTCGACCGCGGGGGTGAGGACCGGGTGCGGGCTGGCCTCGACGAGCAGGGTGTGCCCGTCGGCGAGCAGCGCGCCGACCGCCTCCTGGAAGCGGACGCGCTCGCGCAGGCTGTAGTACCAGTAGTCCGAGCCGAGCTGGGCGGTGTCGAGCAGCCCGCCGGTGGCGGAGGAGTAGAACGGCACGCGCGCCGGCCGGGGCGTGATGCCCGCGAGGACCTCGCCGAGCCGGTCGCGGATCTGCTCCACGTGCGGCGAGTGCGAGGCGTAGTCGACGTCGACCCGGCGGAAGCGGATGCCGCCGCGCTCGCACACGCCGGCCATCTCCTCCAGCGCGTCCACGTCGCCCGCGACCACCGTGCTGGCCGGGCCGTTGATCGCGGCGACCGACAGGCGGCCGGCGAAGCGCTCAAGGATCGCGGTGACCGCGTCCTCGCCGAGCGCGACCGAGGCCATGCCGCCCTGCCCGGACATGTGCGCCAGCTCGGCGCTGCGCAGCGCCACCACCCGGGCGGCGTCCCGCAGCGACAGCGCCCCGGCCACGTAGGCGGCGGCGATCTCGCCCTGCGAGTGGCCGACGACGGCGGCGGGTTCGACCCCGTAGGCACGCCAGAGCGCGGCGAGCGAGACCATCACGGCGAACAGGGCGGGCTGCACGACGTCGACGCGGTCGAGCGACGCGGCGCCGGGCTCCCCGGCGACGACGTCGGCGAGCGACCAGTCGGTGAACTCCGCCAGGGCCTCGGCGCATTCGCGCATCTGCGCGGCGAACGCGGGCTCGGCGGCCATCAGTTCGCGCGCCATCCCGGGCCACTGGGCGCCCTGGCCGGGGAAGACCAGGGCGATCTTCGCCGCTCCCGCCGAGCCCTGGTGGAGCTGCGCGCAGGTGCGGCCCTCGGTGAGGGCGGCGAGCCCGTCGCCGAAGCCCTTGGCGTCGGCGGCCAGCACGACGGCGCGGTGCGTGCCGCCGGGCAGCGCGGCGAGCGCCGCGCCCACGGCCGCCGGGTCGGTGCCCGGGGCGGCCGCGGTCCCGGCGAGGGCGGTGGCGCGGGCCCGCAGGCCGGTCGCGCTCGCCGCGGACAGCACCCAGGGGACGCGCGGCCGGCCGCCGGGGAGTTCGGCGGCCTCGCGGTACCAGTGCCGCTCGTGCTGCCACGGGTAGGCGGGCAGGCTCACCGGCGGCCGTGCGGAGGCCGCCGGGGCGGGCACGGCGCCGGCCGCGAACAGCGCGGCCGCGGTCGCCGCGAGCCGCTCCAGCGGGTCGCCGGCCCCGACGGGCGCGGCGAGCGCGGCCAGTTCTTCCGGCAGGTCGCGCGGCAGGACGTCGAGGAGGACGTCCACGCCCTCGGCCGCCAGGTCGCCGGCCAGGGTCGCCGACAGGGCGGCGGGCGCCCCGCGGCGGGCGCGGGCGGCGAGGTCGCCGGGCTTGGCGGCGGGGGCCTCGCCGTCGGCGGGGAGTTCGGGGACGCGGGCGGGGCGCAGCGGGGCGCCGGACTCCTGCCCGGCGGACAGCCGCAGCGCGTCGTCGAGGCCGAGCCGGCCCGCGGCCCAGGCGGCACCCAGCTCGCCCGCGCCCTGGCCGGTCACGGCGTCGGTGGCGAGCCCGACGGCCGCCCACATCCGGGCGGCGGCGACGTGGTGGCACAGCAGGTACGCGGCCGGCAGCGCCGCGGGCGGCTCGCCGAACGGGTCGACCTGCGCGCCGGTCAGTACGGCCAGCCGCTCGGCGCAGGAGCGCAGCGCGTCGGCGTAGTCCGGTATCGCGGCGAGCTGCTCGCGCAGGGCCGCGGACGGCGGCTCGGCCCCGTAGAAGAAGCCGGTGGCGCGCTCCACACCGTCCGGCACCTGGCCGGTCCGGGCGGCGGGCGTGCTGCCGCCGCGGGCGGCGGTCTCCAGGGCGGCGGCCAGCGCCTCCGCGTCCCGGCCGGTCACGGCGAGGCGGTGGCCGAGCCAGGAGCGGCGGTGGGCGGAGGTGAAGACGATGTCGTCGACCTCCGCGGGGGCCGCCCGCAGCCGGGCGGCGAGGCGCCCGGCGGCCTGCCGCAGCGCGGGTTCGGCCGCCGCGGTGACCATCAGGACGTACGGGGCGCGGCGCGGCGGCAGCGGGGCGGGCGCCGGAGCCGCGGGCGGCTGCTCGACGACGACGTGCGCGTTGCTGCCGGTGAAGCCGAAGGCGCTGACGCCCGCGCGCCGCGGGTGGTCGCGCTCGGGCCAGGCGCGGCGCGAGGTCACGACGGAGACCGGGAGGGTGTCCCAGTCGATGTGCGAGGAGGGCCGGTTCAGCGGCTGGGGCGGCAGCTCGCCGCGGTGCACGGCGAGCACGACCTTGAGCAGGCCGGTGACACCGGCGGCGGCCTCCAGGTGCCCGACGCTCGCCTTGGCGGCGCCGATCAGCAGGTTCTCGTCGCTGCCGCGCCCGGAACCGAGCGCCTCGGCGAGCGCGCGCACCTCGATCGGGTCACCCAGCGGGGTGCCGGTGCCGTGCGCCTCGACGTAGTCCACGTCGCGCGGCGCCCAGCCCGCGGCCTGCACCGCGCGCCGGATGACGGCGACCTGCGCGGAGGCGTTGGGCACCGTCATCCCGCCGCTGGCGCCGTCCTGGTTGACGGCCGAGCCGCGGATCACGGCGTAGACGCGGTCGCCGTCGCGCCGGGCGGCGGACAGCGGCTTGAGCACGAGCGCGGCCGCGCCCTCGCCGCGGCCGTAGCCGTCCGCGGCCTCGTCGAAGGTCTTGCAGCGCCCGTCCGGGGCCAGCGCGCCCGCGCCCGCCATGGACACCGACACGGTGGGCGCGGCGATGACGTTGGCGCCGCCGACGACGGCGACCTCGCAGTCCCCCTCGCGCAGGCCCTGGCAGGCCAGGTGCACGGCGGTCAGCGAGGAGGAGCACGCGGTGTCCACGGCGATGCTCGGGCCGCTCAGCCCGAGGAAGTACGACAGCCGGCCCACGGCCGCGGCGAAGGTCGTACCGGTGCCGTAGAAGTGGTCGACGTCGGCCATGTCGCGTGTCAGCAGCTGCTGGTAGTCGGCGGTGTTGAGGCCGAAGTAGACGCCGACGTCCTTGCCGGCCTGCGCGGCGGGCGGCGTGCCCGCGTCCTCCATCGCCTCCCAGGCGACCTCCAGCAGCAGCCGGTGCTGCGGGTCGAGCGCCTTCGCCTCGCGCGGCGAGACGCGGAAGAAGGGAGCGTCGAAACCGGTGACGTCGTCGAGGAAGCCGCCGCGCAGCGGCACATCCGGCGTGACCTCGGCCCACATCGGGTCGGCGCGGCGCGCGGCGGGCAGGTCGCGGACGGCGTCGCGGCCCTCGGTGAGCATCGCCCAGAACTGCTCGGGCGAATTCGCGCCGGGCAGCCGGCACGCCATGCCGACGACGGCGACCGCGCCGTCGTCCGTCTCGGCGCCGCCGCCGGGGGCCGCCGGGGCGGCGTCCTGCGCGGGGTCGTCCTGGGGGGCGGCCGCGGCCAGGTACGCCGTCAGCGCCTCGACGGTCGGCTGCTCGAAGACGATGGTGGTGGGCAGCTCGACGCCGAAGTCGGCGGCGAGCCGGTCGCGCAGTTCGACGGCGGTGAGGGAGTCGAGCCCCTGGTCGAACAGCCCGCGCCTGCGGGCGGGCTTCTCCCCCTCGGCGAAGCCGAGCACCGCGGCGACGTGCTCCTCGACGCGCCGCAGCAGCCCGCCGTTCCCCCGCGCCCGCCCGCCGGGAGCGGGGGCGGCGCCGTTGTCGGTTCCGTCGGGGACGGCTGCGTCCGCCGGGACTCCGCCGCCCGCGCCGGTCGCCCCGGGCGCTCCGTCCACGTGGCCCGCGCCGTTGGCGTGGGCCCGCCCGTTCACCGGGCCGACGTCCGCGGCGGCGCCGTTCGCGGGGTGGGCGAGCATCTCGCCGATGACGCGCCCGGTGTCGTCCAGCAGGCTCAGCCGTACCTGGGCCGGGACCCCGGCCGCCGGCCCGCCCTGGTCGCCGGGCTCGACGCCAGGGAGCCAGTGGCGGCCGCCGCCCCACGAGGGCGCGGGCAGGGTGCGGTAGCGCCCGGGGGTGCCGGTCAGGCGGGACCAGTCCACCTCGACGCCGGCGACGTGCAGCCGGGCCGCCGTGCGGTGCAGGGCGAGGAGCCCGTCCTCCGCGCGGCGCAGCGTCGCGGCGACCGGCCCGCGGCGGCGCCGGTGGCGTACGGCGTCGGTGAGCTGGCGGGTCAGGGTGGGGTGCGGGCCGATCTCGACGAGGGCCCGCTCGCCCTCGGCGAGCAGCGCGTCGACGGCGGGCCACAGCAGCACGGCGTCGGTGAGGTTGCGCTCCCAGTAGGCGGCGTCGAAGGTGACGCCGTCCTCGCCGGGCAGCACGCTGGACAGCAGCCGCACGGCGGGCGCGGCGGGCGCCAGACCGGCGAGCGCGTCCCGCAGCAGCGGACCGCACCCGGCGACCACGGGGCTGTGGAAGGCGTAGCCGCCGGCCAGCCTCTTGCACCGCAGGCCGCGTGCCTCGGCGGCGGCGGCGGCCTGGTCGACGGCGTCCGCGGGCCCGCTGAGGACGACCGCCTCGGGGCCGTTGACGGCGGCGACGACGACCGGCAGCCCGGTCTCGGCCAGCAGGGCCTGCGCTGCCTCCTGGCCGGCGCGGACGGCGAGCATCGCGCCGCGGCCCGCCGTCTCCTGGAGGATCTGCCCGCGCCGGACGGCCAGCGTGACGGCCTCGCCGCGGGTGAGCACCCCGGCGGCGTGCGCGGCGGCGATCTCCCCGACGCTGTGGCCGAGGACGGCCGCGGGCCGGATCCCGGCCGAGGCGAGCCACTCCGTGACCGCCGACTGGACGGCGAGCAGCGCGGGCTGGGCGTAGTCGGTGCGGTCGAGGCGGCTGCCCTCGGTGCGCCGCAGCTCCTCGACGAGCGACCAGGGCAGGTCCTGCCGGATCAGGGCGTCGTACTCGTCGAGGACGTCCCGGACGACGGGCGAGGCCTCGTAGAGGTCGACGGCCATGCCCGCCCACTGGGCGCCCTGGCCGGAGTAGACGAAGACCGGCTCGGGGGCGTTCTCGTGGTCGGCGGTGCCGGTGCAGGCACCCTCGGCCCCGGCTGCGGTGCCGGCGTTGTCGGCGTCGGCGTCGGCGTCGGCGTCGGCCTCGGCCAGCGCCGCCAGCAGCTCCTGCGGGGTCGACGCGACGGCGGCGAAGCGGTGCCGCTCGTGGGTGCGCCGGGTCGCGGCGGAGGCGAGCAGGTCGCCGGGCCGGTCCCCCTCGGCGGCGAGCCGCTCGCGCATCCCGGCGAGCTGCCCGGCGAGGCCCTCCTCGTGGAAGGCGGAGGCGAGCAGGACGTACGGGCCCGCGGGGGCCTCCGGCGGGGCGGCCGCGGGGGCGACGCCCTCGGCGATGACGTGGACGTTGGTGCCGCTGAGCCCGGACGAGCTGACGCCGACCCGCAGCGGGCGGCCGGTGCCGGCGAGGTCGACGGGGCTGACGGGCACCGCCATGGCGCCGCGGTCCCACGGCACGGCGGAGGTGAGCCGGCCGGGGTCGGGCTGGGCGGGCACCTCCTGGGAGCCGATCACCCACAGGCCCTTGAGCAGGCCCGCGACGCCGGCGGCGCCGTCGGTGTGGCCGAAGACGCCCTTGTTGGAGCCGACGTAGAGGGGCCGCAGGCCCGGCTCGCGCTCGCGCCCGTAGACCTCGTTCAGCGCCATCAGCTCGACCTGGTCGCCGAGCGGGGTGCCGGTGCCGTGCGCCTCCACGTAGTCGAGGTCGGAGGCGGCGAGCCCGGCGGTGCCGAGGGTGGAGCGCAGCAGTTCGGCCTGGGCGGCGCCGTTGGGGGCGGTGATGCCGAGGCTGCGGCCGTCGTGGTTGGCGCCGGAGGCGCGCAGGACGGCGTAGATCCGGTCCTTGTCGGCGAGTGCGTCGGACAGCCGCTTGAGGACGACGACGCCGCAGCCCTCCGAGCGCAGGATGCCGTCGGCGTCGGCCGCGAAGGGGCGGCAGCGGCCGGTCGGCGAGATCGCGCCGATGCGGTTCATGAAGACGGTCAGTTCGGGCGACATCATGAGGTTGGCGCCGCCGGCCAGCACGACGTCGGTCTCGCCCGAGCGCAGGCTCTGGCTCGCCAGGTGCACCGCCAGCAGCGAGGAGGAGCACGCGACGCTGAGCGAGGCCATGGGCCCGCGCAGGTCGAAGGTGTAGGCGAGCCGGCCGGCCGCGAAGCTGAACTCGTTGCCGCTGCCGTAGTGCGGGCCGATGCCCTGGACGCCGAGCGTCTTGCTGTGCAGCGTCGCGTAGTCGTGGGCGAAGAGGCCGAAGTACGCCCCGGTACGGGTGCCGCGCCAGGCGTCGGCGGGGCGCCCGGAGTCGCTCATCGCCTCCCACGCCACTTCGAGCAGCAGCCGCTGCTGGGGGTCCATCGCGCCCGCCTCGCGGGGCGCGATCCCGAAGTAGGCGGCGTCGAAGCGGTCGATGTCCTCCAGGAAGCCGCCCCGGTGGGTGGTGCCTTCGTCCTGGCGCGCGGCCTCGCGGCTCCAGCGGGTCGCGGGGACCTCGGTGAAGACGGGGCTCGCGGCCCTCAGGGTGGCGCCGAAGGAGTCGAAGTCGCGGACCCCGCCGGGATAGCGGCAGCCGATGCCGACGACGGCGATCGGTTCGGCCTGCGGAGTGGTCGGGCTCGTCAGCGGTCGTTCAGCCATTGAAGAATTCCTTGCTCTACAATGATCATCCGCAATTCGGCATCGGATCCCCGGGGGATACCGAAGGGGGCGACCGATGGGTGAGCCGCACCTCGCGGGGTCCGGCTACGTCGTCGTCTGGGTGGCGGCGGGCGATCCGCCCGGCGGGCCGCCGGACGGTCTGCAGGAGCGCGCCGCGGTCTACCGCGGGACGCGCGCCGCCGCGCATCGCGTCGGCCGGCAGCTCGTCGCGGCGTACACGTCATGTCCGCCGGAGCAGCAGGCCTGGGAGCGCGACCCGCGGGGGCGCCCGCTGGTCGTCGATCCCGGCGGCCTGCACGTGAGCCTCAGCCACGCCGACGGCGTGGTCGCGGCCGCGCTTGCGTGGGACGCCCCGGTCGGTGTGGACGTCGAGCGGCTGCGGCCGCTGCCCGACCGCGGGGCCCTCGCCCGGACCGCGCTCGCGGCCGGCGAGCGCGAGGCCGTGGACGGGCTGCCGCCGGAGCGGCGGGACGCGCAGCTGCTGCGCTTCTGGACCCGCAAGGAGGCGGTGGCCAAGGCCCTCGGCAGCGGACTGGCCACGCACCTGCGCGGCATCGTCACGACGGCCCATGGCGCTGTGGTGTCCCTTCCCGAGGGGTGCGGTGACCTGTCCGCGTGGTCGCTGGCCGATCTGCCCGCGCCGGACGACGTACTCGCCTCGGTCGCGGTGCGGGCGCCCGGCGTACGGGCGGTGGCCCGCACGCTCGCGCTCCCCGCGGGCCCGGACCGGCCCCCTGGCGGGGGCCGGGCGGTGGAGCCGCGGGGCTGAACCGGGTACCGGCGGCTACACCGTCGGTGCGAGGACCGGTGCGCGCAGGGTGCCCAGGTACGAGTGCCACAGGTGCGTCGGGTCGTTCTCGACGGCGATGACCGTCTCCCGCATGACGCGCAGCACCTCCGGCTCGTCGCCGTCGTAGACGTCGCCCTGGAGCAGCCGGACGACGTCCAGCCGGTAGCGGGGGTCGGCCACGAAGGTGGTGAAGAGGATGTTCAGCCGGTAGTAGACCGAGATGAACTGGTACCAGTTGCGCACGCCGCTGCGGATCTTCTTCTCGTAGCCCTCGAAGGCCGCCTTGGAGAAGTCGCCGGTCTCGTTGGCCTTGACGATGTCCGCGCAGGCCAGCCGGGCGCTGTTGAGCGCGACGCTGACACCGCTGGAGAAGATCGGGTCGACGAACCGCGCGGCGTCGCCGAGCAGCACGAAGCGGTCGCCGGTCAGCTCCGTCATCGCGTAGCTGTAGTCGGCCTCGACGGTGAAGTCCTTGACCTGGGTGGTCTTCTGGAGGGCCTCGTAGAGGTCCGGACGGCTCTCCAGGAAGCTCCAGAAGAACTTCTCGCGGTCCATGTTGGCCTTGGCGAACTGCGACTTCTGCGTCACGACGCCGATGCTGGTGACGGTGTCGGTGATCGGGATCTGCCAGACCCAGGTGTCGCTGATCGGCAGGAAGTGGATGTAGATGTAGTCGACCTTCTCGGGGCTGTTGGCGACCGCGGAGCGGTCCAGTCCCTCGAACCAGCCGTGGATGGCGTACTGGTCGAAGACCGGGTCGGGCTCCTTGAGCCCGAGCTGGCGGCCGAGCAGGGTCTGCCGGCCGGAGGCGTCGATCACCATCTTCGCGGTGACGTCGATCTCCTTGGGGCCCACCTTGACGGCCAGCGAGACCTGGTCGGGGTCGGAGAAGTCCACCCGCATCGCGCGCACGCCCTGGAAGACCTTGGCGCCCAGGCTCTCGGCGTGCTTGAGCAGGATGAGGTCGAACTTGCTGCGGTCGACGTGGAAGGTGTAATCGCGGTCCACGCCCTCCTGGTCGCGCTCGCTGAACAGGATGTCGGCGGTGCCCAGTTCGTGGGTGAAGGTGGTCGTGGCCGCGCCGCTGACGTTGCGCGGCATGGAGGACGTCCACGCGGCGCCGTACTTGCGCGGGAAGCCCGCCGCCTCGATCTTCGGCATGGCGCCGGTCTCCAGCAGCACCCGGGTGGTGGCCGGCACGAGCGACTCGCCCACGTGCGGACGGGGGAAGTTGGCGCCCTCGAACACGGCGACCGACATCCCGGCCTTGGCGAGGTAGGACGCGGCACTGGAGCCGGCGGGGCCACCGCCGACGATCACGACGTCGTAGTCGGTACTCATCGTTCTCAGACACCTTCCGTCTGGGCGGGCAGCAGGCCGGACACGAGCTTGGTGATGGCGGCGATGTCTCGGAAGTTCGCCGCGTTGATCGACGACAGCGGTACGTCCACGCGCAGCTCCTCGCGCAGGAAGTTCAGCAGGAGCGCGCTGTTCATCGAGTTGAGGACCTCCCACTCCAGGAGCGGGGTGGACTCGGTCAACTCGTTCTTCGGGTCGCCGTCGAGAAAGGTCTCGCTGATGAAGGCCGTAATGCGCTGCTTGACCTCATCGGGTGTCATTGCGCCGTCCCTTCCGCCGGGAGGTGGTCGTGGTGCACGGGTTCATGGGTTCTTCGCCTCCGGCCGTCCGGCGCGCGTCACCAGCGCCGGGCGGTCGATCTTGCCGTTGCCGTTCCTGGGCAGCGGCGTCAGGATCCGCACCTCGTCCGCGACCATGTAGCGCGGCAGGTGCTGGGAGAGATGGCGGCGCAGGGCGAGGGCGCCGAGTTCGCTGCCCGGCTGCGGGGCCGCGAAGACCACCAGCCGGGTGTCGACGCCTTCGCCGGCCGCGACCGCGGCGGCCTCCGCGACGTCCGGGTGGTTCTCCAGTACGGCCTCGACCTCGCCGAGTTCGACGCGGTGGCCGCGGATCTTGACCATGTGGTCGCGCCGCCCGACGTAGTCGAAGGCCCCGCCGGGCAGGACCCGCACCAGGTCGCCGGTGCGGTAGGTGCCCTCCTGCGGCGGGTGGCCCCAGTAGCCGGCCATCACCGTCGGGCCGTCCACGACGAGCTCGCCCTCCTCGCCGACGCCGGCCGTGCTGCCGTCGTCGCGGACCGCCCGGACCCGGTCGCCGCTCGCGGGGATGCCGATGGGGACGGGCCGGTCGCGGTCGAGGTCGGCCTTGGTGACCTCGTGGAAGGTGCACACGTTGGTCTCGGTCGGCCCGTAGAGGTTCATCAGCCGCGCGCCGGTCCAGGCGGCCAGGTCGCGCAGCTGGCCGATCGGGAAGGGCTCGCCCGCGAAGAGCACGGTGTGCAGCGCCTCGGGGGCGGGGCGGTCGAGCAGCCCGCCGTAGCGCATCATCACCGCGAGCGCGGAGGGCACCGAGTACCAGACGGTGATGCCCTGGGCGTGCAGGTGGTCGACGAGCTGGGCCGGGGCGAAGGACAGCTCCGCCGGCACGAGGTGGACCGAGGCGCCGGCGCGGAAGGCGACGTAGAGGTCGAGCACCGACAGGTCGAAGGCGAAGGGGGCGTGGTTGGCGAACCGGTCGTCGCCGTCCGGTCGCAGTACCTCGTGGGCCCATTCGACGAAGGCCAGCGCGTTGCGGTGGGTCAGGCACACGCCCTTGGGGGTGCCGGTGGAGCCGGAGGTGTAGAGGATGTACGCCAGGTCGCCGGGCTCCGTCGCGGTGTTGACGGGGGGCGCGGGGTCCAGGGGCGCGTCGAGGTCGTCGACGGCGACGCCGGGCTCCAGTTCGCCGGACAGCCGCGATATCCGGTCGGCGGTCGTCACGACCGCCCGCGCCGCGCAGTCCCGGGCGATGGTGGCGACCCGGTGCACGGGGCTGCTGCCGTCGACGGGTACGTACGCGGCGCCGAGCCGCAGCACCGCCTGCATCGCGGCGACCACCGCGGGGCTCTTGGCCGCCCACAGCACGACCCGGTCGCCGCGCCGGACGCCCTGCCGGGCGAGCCGGGCGGCCATCGCGTCGGCGGCCGCGTCGAGTTCGGCGTAGGTGAGGCCGCCGTCCGGGCCGGCCACGGCGAGGGCGCCGGGCCGGCGCGCGGCGGCGTCGACCACGAGCTGGTGGAGGGTCACAACCCGGTCTCCCTCGCGATGAGTTCGAGCTGGATCTCGGTCGTCCCGGAGAAGATCGTGGTGGGCAGGCAGTCACGCAGCTGCTGGTCGATCCCGGCGCCGGCGAGGTAGCCGGCCGAGCCGAACAGCTGCACCGCGTCGAGGCTGTTGGCGACCGCGGCCTCGGACACGGCGGTCTTCGCCATCGCGATGGCCGTGACGTCGGTGCGGCCCGCGTCGAGCAGCCAGCAGGCGCGGTAGAGCAGCAGCCGCGCGCTCTCCAGCCGCTGCCGCATGCGGGCGACACGGTGCGAGACGGCCTGGAAGCCGGCGATCTTCCGCCCGAACTGCCGCCGCTCGGTGGTGTGCCGTACGCAATCGGCGAGCTGGCGCTCCATCAGGCCGAGGTACGCGGCGAACAGGCAGCCGCGCTCCCACGCCATGGAGTGCTGGAAGATCGCCCCGCCGCTGCCCTCGGCCCCGAGCCGGTAGCGCTCCGGGACGAAGCAGCCGTCGAAGGTCACCCGCGCCGCGAGGCAGCCGTCCAGGCCCATCTTCGGCAGCGGCTCCCCGACGGTGATGCCGGCGAGGTCGCGCGGCACGGCGAAGGCGGAGATGCCCAGGAAGCCCGCCGCCGGGTCGGTGACGGCGTAGGTGACGAAGACGTCCGCTACGGGCGCGTTGCTGACGAAGGACTTCTGCCCGTCGAGCACGTAGCCGCCGTCCGCGGGCGTGGCGGTGGTCCGGATGCGGCCGACGTCGGAGCCCGCCTCGTCCTCGGTCATGGCGTTGCCGGCGATCACGTCGCCCGCGGCCATGCCCGCGAGCAGCTCCCGGGCGCCCTCGGACCCGAACTCCCAGACGGGCACGGCGCACGACAGCAGGTGCGCGGCGATACCGAAGACCAGGCCCATGTCGGAGCAGGCCGCGCCGAACGCCTCCAGGGCCAGCGCGGTGTCCAGCGCGCCGAGGCCCGACCCGCCGTACTCGGGGGGCAGGCACAGCCCGGTCAGGCCGCTGCCGGCGATGTTCTTCCACGCCAGGCGCACCTGCTCCGGATCCGTGGTCGTCGTGTGCCCGGCCAGGCGCTTGGCGACGGCGGCGGTGATGGCGGCGCGGCGCTCGACTTGAGTCGGTGACAGCTCGAAGTCCATCGGTCAGGCGTTTTCCGGTGCGTATTCAGTCGCCAATTCAATCCCACCTCGATTGCCGTACCCAGAAAAATGAAGGTGCCGCGACTTGTGTATTTCTGGTCCGACACACCCGGCAACGCTAGTTTCCAATGGCAGGAATCCCAACCCTTACCGCACCCTTAAAGGGGAGGACCCGGCTAGGGGTAGGCTAGGGGTGGCCGCGGCAGAATGTTCCCCGTAGCGTCCGGCGACGGGACCGCGGCTCCCGCGCGTGGACCCGCGCGGCCGGCGGGCGGCCCTCAGAGCGCCGACGTGATCACGTCGAGCACCCCGGCCTGGCACTCCTCCAGGTAGAAGTGGCCGCCCGGGAAGGTGCGCAGGCAGAAGCGGCCGCGGGTGTGCTGCGCCCAGGCCTGGGCGTCGTCGAGGTTCACCTTGGGGTCGGTGTCACCGATCAGCACCGTGACGTCGCAGCTCAGCGGCGGCGTGGGAGCGTAGCGGTAGGTCTCGACGGCGGTGTAGTCGGCGCGGACGGTCGGCAGCACGAGTTCCAGCAGGTCCGGGTCGGCCAGCACGCGGGGGTCGGTGCCGCCCAGCGCGCGCATCTCCGCGACCAGCGTGGCCGTGCTCGCCCGGTGCAGGTCCTCGTACCGCGTCCGGGAGGGCGCCCGGCGGCCGGAGGCGAACAGGTGCACCGGCCCCGGCAGCCCGTCCCGCGCGACCCGGGCGGCGACCTCGAAGGCGAGGACGGCGCCCATGCTGTGGCCGAAGAAGGCGTAGGGCTCGTCGAGCTGCGGGGCCAGCGCCTCGTGGATGCGGTCGGCCAGCTCGGGGACGTTGCGGAGGTACGGCTCGGCGCCGCGGTCCTGGCGGCCGGGGTACTGCAGGGCCAGCACCTCGACGTCCCGCAGCGACCGCGACCAGGGGTAGAAGTAGCTGGCGGAGCCGCCCGCGTGCGGGAAGCAGAACAGGCGCACGCCGCCGGACGCCGGGCGGTAGCTGCGGACCCAGCTGCCGCTGTCGATATCTGTCACTGCCCTCACCTTTCCCGCGCATCACAAAACAGCCGATTCTCCGGCCTGCTGAGACCCTATCCGCCGTATTAATGCCGCGGACCCCTATCCGGCCCCTATTTTCCCGGCCCCGCATTGCCCGGCACCGGCGCCGTCCCTACGGTCGGAATTCCACGGCAGCGGACTGGCGCAGGCGGGACGGGCGAATGGTCGGCACGGAAGAAATCACCGGACTACTGACCCGGCAGTGGCATTTCCCGGACCGGGCGGAGGGCGCCGCGCTGGCCCGGTTGTGGGAACTGGCCGCGGACGGCGGCTGGTTCGGCCCGCACGGGCCCGGCGGTGGTGGCGTCACCGGAGCCGCGGCCCTGGTCCGCGCCACGGGCGCGGCCGGCTGCCCGCTGCCGGTCATGGATGCCTTCGCCGCCGCCGGGCTGCTCGCGCCGGCGCCGCGGATCGCGGACGGCATCGCCGCCGGCGAGGTGCGGATCCTGGTCGCGGCGGGCGGCCCGGACACGGTGGAGGTGCCCTTCGCCGAGGCCGGGACGGCCGCCACGCACGTCCTGGTGCTGCCGCGGGGCGGCGGCCCGGCGGCCGTACGGCCGGTCGACTTCGCGGTGCCGCTGCCCGGCCTGGCCGTTCCCCCCTGGGCGCGGCTGCGGCTGGGGGAACCGGAGGCGGTCGTGGACGTGGCCCCCGAGGCGGCCGCGCGGGCGTTCTCGCTGCTGCGGCTGGCGCTGGCGCTACGGGCGACGGCCGCGGCCCGGCGCACCCACGACCGCTCCCTGGCGCACGCCAAGGTCCGCCGCCAGTTCGGCCGGGCCATCGGCGGCTTCGGCGCGGTCCAGCAGCGCGCGGCGGCCCGCGAGATCGAGCTCACCGCGGGCGAGCTGCTCCTCGCGGACGCGGTGCGGCGGCACGCGGCGGGCGACGGCGACGCCGCGCTGGCCACCGAGCTGGCGGTGCACCACGCGGCCGGCTGCGCCCCGCGCGCCCAGGTGCACGCCCACCACAACCTCGGTGCGAACGCCTACTTCGAGGAGGACGAGGCCGCCTGGCTCTTCCGCCGGGTGCACGCCGACATCGCGCTGCTGCCCGCCCTGCCGCCGCCGTACGGCACCGCCGCCGACATGCTGGCGGCCGGTTCGGCGCTGCCCGCGGCCGACACGAACGCGCGGGCGGCCCGGATGCGCGAGCAGGTCCGCGCCTTCTGCGCCGCGAACCGCGGCGCCGGCGGGCTGCTGACCAAGGGCGAGGACCCGGCGCTGGTGGCGGAGCTGGCCGCGCGGCAGTGGCTCGGCATGGTCTGGCCGGCCGCGGACGGCGGGCGCGACGCCGGGGTCTCCGAGCAGATGGCGCTGCAGAACGAGATCGCCTACCACCAGCTGCCGGTGGGGGTGCCGGTGGCCGCCGTCTCGGTGGTCGGCGCGCCGCTGGTGAAGTACGGCACGCCCGAGCAGAAGGCCGAGCACCTGCCCCGTATCCGGGAGGGCCGGCTGACCTTCTGCCTGGGCTACAGCGAGCCCGAGGCGGGCTCGGACCTGGCCGCGCTCACCACGACCGCGGTACGGGACGGCGACGGCTGGGTGATCAACGGCACGAAGTCGTGGATCGGCAACGCCCACACGGCGGAGTACATCTGGCTGGCCGTGCGCACCGATCCGCAGGCCGCGCTGCCGCTCGCCGGCATCAGCATGTTCATGGTCCCGATGGCGGCCCCGGGGATCAGGACGGAGCCGCACCAGGCGCTGTCCGGACAGGTGTGCAGCACGGTGCGGTTCGAGGACGTCCGGGTGGACGACAGCGCGCGGGTGGGTCCCGTCAACCGCGGCTGGCAGGTCATCACGGACACGCTCGCCCACGAACGGTTGCTGCTCGCAAGTGAACTGGCCGGAATGTCACGCCGCCAGCTCGACGAGGTGCTGGCCGCCGTCCGCGCCGACCCCGAGGGGACGGTGGGCCCGCCCGGATCGCAGCGGCGGGCGCTGCTGGACGCGATGGCGGCCTCGGTGCAGGCGGTGCAGGTGCTGCTCGCCGACGCGGCGGAGAAGGCCGAGACAGGCGCGGTGCACACCGCCCGGCTGGCGTCGGCGCTGGCCGGCGTGCTCGCCGCGGAGACGGTGGAGCGCGTCGGCCGGGACGGCCTGGACGTCCTCGGCCCCGCCGCGGCCCTCAGCGCGCCGGACGCCCCGGGCGCGGGCGCCGTCGAGGAGGGGCTGCGGGTGGCCGTCCTGGCGTTCCTGGGCGGCGGGACCAACGACGTGCAGCGCGGGCTCATCGCCCGCAGTCTCGGCCTGAGCTGAGGCGGGCTCATCCCTGTCCCCCGGGCCCGCCCCGGGCGCCCCGCGGCCGCGTCACACGCCGGTGACGCGGCCGCACCCGCCGCACGCGGCGGGGCGGGGCGCCGGCTCACATGCCGTAGCTGGGGGCGCCCGGCAGACCGCCGGCGCCCAGCCGCTCGAAACGCTCCTGCACGTTGGCCGCGAACGCCTGCTGCTCGGGGCCGGTGTGCGCCTGCCCGGTGGTGTTCATCGCGACCGTCAGGACGCCGCTGATGGACGCGCCGGGGGACGTCCGCACGGGCGTGCACAGGAAGTTGAAGGTCTGCGGCGCCGGGTCGTCGTACGTCATGACGGACGCCTGGTTGATCATCGTGGGCGAGCCCGAGCGGAAGGCCTCGTCCATCGCGTTGAACACGCCCACGGAGTCCAGTCCGGGCAGCACCTGCCGGCCGGGGCTGAACTGCGGGACCATGCCGAAGGCGGCGCCCTGCCGGCCGTTGGCGTAGCGCAGCAGGTGCTCGGCGCCCTCGGTGAGCATGATCGGGAAGGGCGCGCCGTCGAAGACCGCGAAGAGCTCCTGCTGCTGGGCGAGCAGGCTGTCGCGCAGCTTGAACTCCGACAGCAGCGTCTCGGACAGCTCCTGCATGCCGGCGCGCAGCTTGCGGTCCCACGCGCGCGGCTTGGTGTCGGCGACGCAGACCGTGCCGAGGATCATGCCGGTGTTGTCGACCAGCGGGGTGCCCAGGTAGGAGCGCACGCCCATGTCGTTGACCAGCGGGTTGCCCTTGAACCGCGGGTAGTCGAAGACGTCTTCCAGGGCGAGCTGGGAGCCCTGCGCCACCACGTGCGGGCAGAAGCCGTAGTCGCCGGGGGCCTCCCGCGCCATGTTGCTCAGGTCGAAGACGATGCCGCCCTGACCGGGGGCCTCGTCGTCGGCGCCGTTCGGGACGTACATCCCGCGGAACATCTGCTGTTCGTCGTTGATGAAGTTGACCATGGCCAGGGGCGACTGCGTGAACGTGGCCGCCAGCCTGGCGACGCGGTCGAAGGTGGCCTCCGCGTCGACGGTGTTTAGGCCGAGAATCTGCAGTCTCAACTTCCGCTGCTCGCCCGCGAGTCGGGCCTGATCGGAGGACAAGGGATCCATGGCACCAGATCAAAGCAGAAGAGCCGCGCCGACGGATCACCCCTTCCGATATTGTCCGCATCACGTGCCCCAGTCGACCGTACCGGGCACCCAGCGTGACCGGATACTGCCGTCGGGTGACTGTGCCCCCGACCAGCGGGCCGGGCGCATATGCCCAACTCTGGAGTATGTCCAAACACTTGCAGGTTTCAACCTTCGCCGATCACTTCCCGCCATTCCTTGAGCGACAACCGAGCAGATGCGAGGCTACGTACGACAATCATGCGGTGACCGCGCACCGGCGGGCCTGGACGGCAGCGTTCCGGATCCGCTGACGGGGGTGGACTGAGGCGGCTGTCGCCACAGGCCGTCGCGAGCCATATGTCCGATTTCCAGCTAGAAAGGGCACGGTGGGGTGGGGCAGGTGTGGTCCGAGCTGTGGGCCTCCCGTCGGAGACAGGGTCAGGACCTTTTCGGCCAGCCGGGCATACGCGATGTCCCCCCGGACTCCGCACCGTGCGCCTGGGCCTTATGCGGGCCGGCGGACGGCGGCGTCACCGCCGCCCGGCGGCGGTAAGGCCGCGTTCAGTCGCTCCGAGGCCCTAAGGCAAGGTCAACTCCGTCACCCCACACAGATGGTGGCGAAGCATTGAAGGAGTTTCCCCATGATCAGGTCGGACGTGGACGCGCGGTCCGTGGCAGTCATCGGTATGTCCTGCCGCCTCCCGGGTGCCACGGGGACGGACGCACTGTGGGCACTGCTGCGCAACGAGGTGGACGCCACCGGCGAGACACCACCCGACCGGTATGACGTCGACGCGCTGCACTCGGCGGTCCCGCAGCCCGGCCGGATCTCCAGCCGCCGGGCCGGATACCTCGGCGACGTCGCCGACTTCGACGCCGGATTCTTCAACATGTCCACCACCGAGGCCGTCGAACTCGACCCGCAGCAGCGGCTGCTGCTCATGACCGCGTACGAGGCGCTGGAGGACGCCGGCCAGCGCCCCGACCTGCTCGCCGGATCCCGGACGGGCGTCTTCGTCGGCAACGCGCGCGCGGACTACCTGGAGAACGCCCTGCGCCAGGGGCCGCAGGCGGCGACGGCCGCCCAGCTCCACAACTTCCGCTCCCTGCTGCCGGCCCGGCTGAGCTACGTCTTCGACTTCCGCGGGCCGAGCGTGGTGGTGGACACCGCGTGCTCCTCCGCGCTGGTCGCGGTGCACCAGGCGGTCCAGAGCCTGCGCTCCGGCGAGACGCCGCTCGCGCTCGCCGCCGCCGTCAACCTCGCGCTGCGCCCCGACGAGGGCCTCGTGATGAGCCAGGCCGGCGCGATGTCCGGGGACGGCCGCAGCAAGTTCGGCGACGCCGGGGCCGACGGCCACGCGCCGAGCGACGCCGTCGCGGTGGTCGTCCTCAAGCGGCTCGGCGACGCGCTCGCCGACGGCGACCGCATCCGGGCCGTCATCAGCGGCAGCGCGGTCGGCAACGACGGCCGCACCAGCGACAGCGTCCTCAACCCCTCGCTGGAGGGCCAGCAGGCGGTGCTGCGCTGGGCCTACGAGGACGCCGGGATCGCCCCCTGCGACGTCGACTTCGTCGAGGCGCACGGCTCGGGCTCGCCCGCCCTCGACCCGCTGGAGCTGACCGCGCTCGGGCAGGTCCTCGGCGAGGGGCGGCCCCCCGAGCGGCCGCTGCTGGTCGGCTCGCTCAAGACCAACATCGGGCACGCCGAGGCGGCCGGCGGGCTGGCCGGGCTCATCAAGGCGGTGCTGTGCCTGGAGCACGGCCAGGTGCCCGCGAGCCTCAACATGAGCACCCCCAATCCGCGCGTCGACTGGGCGAGCCTGCCGCTGGAGGTGCCGGTCTCGCTGCGCGAGCTGCCGGACCGCGGCCGCCCGGCCGTCGCGGGCGTCTCCGGCCAGGGCTCCTCGGCGCTCAACGCCCACGTGGTGCTGCGCCAGATGGAGCCGGCCGCCACGCCCGCGCCCCCCGAGCCGATGCCCGGCGCGCCCTACCTCCTGGTGCTCTCCGCGCGTAGCCCGGAGGCGCTCACGGCGCTGGCCCGCTCCTACGCCGACTACCTCGCGCCGTGGGGCGAGGGCTCGCGCCACGCGCTGCGCGACATCTGCTTCAGCGCCGCCGTCCGCCGCCAGCACCTGGAGCACCGGATGGCCGTCGTCGGGTCCACCCACGAGCAGATGACGGCGGCGCTGTCCGGGCTGCCGGGACTGGGCGGCCAGCCGCTGTCCGGGCTCGCCGAGCGCTACCGCTGGGGCGAGGAGCTGGACTGGCAGAAGGTCTTCGGCACACCGGGCCGCTACGTCCCGCTCCCCCACTACCCCTGGCAGACGCAGCGCTACTGGCCCGGCGAGGAGCACAGCGCGGGCGGCAGCGGCGGCGGTGACCTGGCGGCGTGGATGCTGCGCGAGCACGCCAGGACCGTCTTCGACGACGGCTCGACGCTCAACGAGATCGGCATCGACTCGCTCGCCCGGCTGCGCATCCTCGTCGAGCTGTCCAAGCGCTCCAGCCGGGAGGTCGACCCGGACGAGTTCGGCCGGCTGCGCACCGTCGGCGAGCTGCGGCAGTGGACCCGTGGGCTGGAGGCCGGGGCCAGATGAGCGGGGAACGGACCGCGTACGACCGCTTCGCCCGCTCCGCGGCGGAGTTCGGATACGACGTCACCGCGCTGGAGGTGGGCGAGGACCGGCTGAGCTACGGCGAGCTGCGCGACCTGGCCGAGCGCCTCGCCGCCCACCTGGTCGCGCACGCCGGGGGCACCGCGCCGCGCCGCGTCGGCCTCCTCGCCGGCCGCTCGGTGACGGCCTACGCCGGGTACCTGGCCGCGCTGCGGCTGGGCGCCACCGTGGTGCCGCTCAACCCGGAGCACCCGCAGGCGCGGACGGGGCAGATCGCGGCCGCCGCGGACCTGGACGTGGTGGTGGCCGACCCGTCGGCGGACGGCACCGATCCCGGCGTGCCGGTGACCCGCATCGGGCCCGGCGAGCTGGAGGTGCTCGCCAAGGAGCCGGCCCCGGACCTTCCCGCGCTGCCCGCGGGCCCGGACGACGTGGCGTACCTCATCTACACCTCGGGCTCGACGGGCGCCCCCAAGGGCGTGCCGATCCTGCACCGCAACATCGCCGGCTACCTCGACCGCTTCGCCGGGCGGTACGGGATCGGGCCGGGCAGCCGGCTGTCGCAGACCTTCGAGCTGACCTTCGACGGCTCCGTGCACGACCTGTTCGTGGCCTGGCAGGACGGCGGCACGCTCGTGGTGCCCGCCCGCGGGCAGCTGCTGTCGCCCGCGCGCACCGTCAACAACCTGCGGCTCACGCACTGGTTCTCGGTGCCCTCGCTCATCACCTTCGCCTCCCGGCTCGGCACCCTCGGCCCGGGCAGCATGCCCACGCTGCGGTGGAGCATCTTCGGCGGCGAGGCGCTGCCGCTGGCGGCCGCCCGCGAGTGGAAGGCGGCGGCCCCGGACAGCCGCATCGAGGTGCTGTACGGTCCGACCGAGCTGACCATCTCCTGCACCTCCTACGAGCTTCCGGCCGACCCCGCCGACTGGCCGCGGACCCCGAACGGCACGGCCCCCATCGGCACGATCCACCGGGGCCTGGACTTCGTGCTGCTCGACGAGGACGGCTCCCCCGCCGACAGCGGCGAGCTGTGCGTCCGCGGCGACCTGCGCTTCCCCGGCTACCAGGACCCCGGCAACAACCCGGGCCGCTTCCTCACGCCCGGCCAGGAACCCTTCACCGGCGGGGAGCTGACCGGCCGGCACTGGTACCGCACCGGCGACCGGGTCGCGGTGCAGAACGGCGTGCTGGTCCACCTGGGCCGTGTCGACCACCAGGTCAAGGTCCGCGGGCACCGCATCGAGCTGGGCGAGGTGGAGGCGGTGCTGCGGCGGCAGCCGGGGGTGCGCGAGGCCGTGGTGCTGGCGCTGCCCACCGAGGACGGCGAGCCGGAGCTGCACGCGGCCGTCACGGGCACCGGGCTCGGCTCGGACGCGCTGTACGCCGGGCTCACCGGCCAGCTGCCGCCGTACATGCTGCCGCGCCGCATCTCGGTGCTGGACAGCCTGCCGCTCAACGCCAACGGCAAGATCGACCGCCGGGCGCTGGGCGCCGCGCTGGGGCGCACCGGCTGAGCGGCCGGCGGCGCGGACGCCGCCGGCAGCCGCCAGGAGGTCCTGGCGACGTCATGGGAAGAAGGGCCCGCCGACAGTGCCGTCGGCGGGCCGAGTCCGGGCAAGACCACGTCCCCCGTTCCGACGTCTGTGATGAGGCACCATGTTCGACGCCATCGTGGTGGGCGCGCGCTGTGCCGGCGCGCCCACCGCCATGCTGCTGGCCCGCGCCGGTTACCGGGTGCTGCTCCTCGACAAGGGGCAGACCGGTACCGACACCCTGTCCACCCACCTGCTGCACCAGCCGGGCGTCGCCGCGCTGGCCCGCTGGGGGCTGCTGGACGAGGTGCGCGCGACAGGCTGCCCGCCGCTGGAGAACGTGGTCTACGAGATCGCCGACATCCACCTGGAGGGCTGCGCGCGCGGCGTGGACGGCCAGCGCGCGGGGTACGCCCCGCGCCGCTACGTGCTGGACGCGATCCTCGCGCGCGCGGCCGTCGCGGCGGGCGTCGAGCTGCGCGAGGACTGCCGGGTGACGGGCCTGCTGCGGGACGCGGCCGGGCGCGTGACCGGCGTCGAGGGGCGTCACGGCGAGGTGCCGTTCACCGAGCAGGCCCCGCTGGTGGTCGGCGCGGACGGCATGCGCTCGACCGTCGCCCGGCTGGCCGGGGCCCCCCTCACCGTCGCCGACCCGCTGCTCACCTGCGCGTACTACACGTACTTCGACGGGGTCCCGGCCGATCTGGAGCTCTACGAGGCGCCGGGCAGCTGGACGGCCGCGGTGCCCACCAACGACGGCCTCACGCTCGTCCTCGCCTACTTCCCGCAGCCGCGCTTCACCGAGGTGCGCACCGACGCGATGCGGCACTACCGGGAGCACGTGCGCACGACCGCGCCCGCGCTGCACGAGCGGCTGGGCGGCCGGGAGCCGGCCGAGCGGCTGCGGGGCACCGGGGACCAGCAGAACTACTTCCGGCAGGCGGCCGGCGCCGGCTGGGCGCTGGTGGGGGACGCCGGGCACCACAAGGACTCGATCACCGCGCGTGGCATCAGCGACGCCTTCCTCCAGGCCGAGTCGCTGGTGCGGCACGTGGCCGGGAAGCTCACCGGCGATCCGGCTCAACTCGACGCCGCCCTAAGGGAGTTCGGCTCCGAGCGTGACGAAACTCTCACCCCCGGGTACGAGGCGACGCTCGCGGTGGCGCAGCTGGCCCCGCACGAGCAGCGGATGTCGCTGCTCCGGGCGGTGCAGACCGACGCCGAACTGACCTCCATCTACTTCGACATGGTCGCCGGAATCGTCTCCGCGAGCGCGCTGTACACGCCTAGACTTCTGTCACTGCTGTGACGGGTGGGACCCCTGTGACTGCTCATAGCGGGCGGCACGGGGCTTTGCCGCCCTGTTCGAACATCGGGATGGAGGGTTTCGGTCATCCGGTAGTTGCCAGAGGCAGACGCTGACGCTCCGCCATGATCCTGGTAGGGTCACCGCGTTAGCCCACTTCGGTGACGGTGAGTCAAGGTGCCGCGCCGGAAAGATTCGGCATTTTTCTTGCATAACCCCCCGAAGAACACCAGCGCTCCGCTGCCGTACGAGGAATCAGATGCCAGGCTCCCGCGACCGGTTGACGCGTCACCGGTCCGCCCCGCGTAGATCTTCGCGATTCTCGTTCGCCCTGCCTCTGGTCGTGCCCGCCGTCTGCCTGTGCGGACTGTGGGGGTATGTCGCGACCGGACTCGTCGACGGGCACAGCCAGTTCAGCTCCGAGGCGGACCGCGCGTCCGCCGTCGCCCGCCCCGCCCAGACCGTGCTCGCGCGGCTCCAGGCCGAGCGCCGCTTCACGGCGATCTGGCAGGCGGGGCACACCGACGCGGCCCGCAAGGACCTCGACGACGCGCGCACGCGGACCGACACGGCGGTCCAGGAGTACCGCCGGACGTCACCCTCCGCACTCGACAGCGCGAGCCGCGCGTCCGCGAAGGCCCTCGACGACGCCCTGGTCTTCCTGCCCGAGCGCCGCAACTCGATCGACGGCAAGACCCTGTCGACGGCCGACGCCTTCCAGTACTTCACCAGCACGGTCTCCGACGGCATCAGCCTGCTCAACGCCTCGCTGCGCAGCGACGACGGGGACTTCGCGCGTGGCGCGGCCCCCACCGCCTCGGTCGCGCAGATCGCCGAGATGCTCGCCCGCGAGGACGCGCTGCTGTCCGCCGCGGCGCCCACCGGCAAGCTGGACGCCGCCACCCGGCAGCAGTTCACCGACGCCCTGGCCGTTCAGCGCGCGCTGCGCGCCGGTATGAACGCGGCCGACCTGCCGGCCGGCGACGCCGCGAGCTACGCACGGATCACCGAGAGCGTCAGCTTCACCTCGCTCACCCAGATCGAGGACGCCGTCGCCGCCTCCCACGGCAGCGCGCTGCCCGGCTCCGTCTCCGCCTGGACCACCGCCGCGACCACCGTGTCCGGCAACCTCCAGACGCTCACCACGGACGCCCTGGGCGACCTGTCCGACGCCGCCTCGCACCGCGCCGACAACGCCCTGCTGGGCCTGCTGCTCGGCTCGCTGGCGACCCTCGCGGCGCTGGCCGGCGGCGCGTACCTGTCGCTGCGCGACCGCAAGGTGCTGGCCCGGCGGCTGGCCGTGCTCCAGACGCACGCCGACGAGCTGTCCCGGCAGTGGCTGCCGCGGCTCATGGCCCGGATCGAGGCCGGCGAGCGGCTGGACCCGACGGCCATGCAGCCGCCGCAGGGCCCGGACTCCGCCGAGGAGGTGCAGAAGCTCGCCGCGTCCATCGACCGGCTGGGCCGGGTCGCCGCCGACCACATGCTGCGGCAGTCCCTCGGCCGGGAGGGCGGCGAGAAGGTCTTCGGCCAGCTCATACGCCGCACCCAGAGCCTCATCCACCGGCTGATCTCGCTGCTGGACGACCTGGAGCGCAAGCACGAGGACTCCGACCTGCTGAAGGACATCTTCGCGGTCGACCACCTCGCGACCCGCGTCCGGCGGCACGCCGAGAGCCTGGTGATCCTGAGCGGTTCGCCGCCCAACCGGCGGATGACCACCCCGGTCTCCATCATCGACGTGCTGCGCAGCGCCGTCGCGGAGACCGAGCAGTACACCAGGGTCCGGGTGAAGAACCTGCCCGCCGAGCGGCCGATGGCCCTCGCCGGACGGGCCGTCGCCGACGTCACCCACCTGCTGGCCGAGCTGATCGAGAACGGCACCGCCTTCTCCCCGCCGGACACCCAGGTGTCGGTGAGCGCCACACAGGTGGCCAAAGGCCTGGTCGTGCACATCGAGGACCACGGCCTGGGCATGCCGCAGGACGTCATCGACCACGCCAACGCGCTGCTCGCGCACCCGCCCAAGCTCGACATGCGGGCGCTCAGCGAGGACCCGCGGCTCGGCCACTTCGTCGTCGCCCGGCTCGCCGAGCGGCACGGCATCAAGGTCGAGCTGCGCGACTCGGTGTACGGCGGCACGATGGTCGTCGTCCTGCTGCCGAGCGCGCTGCTGGAGGAGCTGGATTCGCCGGTCCTGGAGCAGCTGAAGTCGGCGGCCAGCGCGAGCGGCATGATGGCCATGGACGCCGGCCGCCGCGAGCCGGCCACCCCGGCCGTCGGCAGCTCGGCGGGCGCCTCCGGCCCGTCGGCGCCGGGCGACCTGGTCGGCGCGGTCGCGGTGGGCGCGCGCGACGACGGCATGCCGCTCACCCACACCCGGATCCCCGACCACAGCGGCTTCCCCGAGTACGGCGGCGCCGGACTGCTGCCGGCCACCGCGGAGTTCCCCGCGCCCGGCATATCCGCCGGCACCCCCGCCACCGGCCCCGCGGCCACCGGCTGGGTGGCACCCGAGGAGCACCCGGCGCACCGCCAGTCGGCGGGCCAGGAGCACCCGACGCAGCCGTACCGCAGCGAGCCGCGGCGGACCGAACCCCAGCCCCAGCCGCAGCCGATGCCCCAGCCGATGCCCCAGCAGCGGCCGGAGACGATCCGGGGCAGCGCCGTGCGCAACGACGCGCCCGGCGGCCCGGACCGCGGCGGCTACCCGGCCGGGGCGCCGCGCGGCGGCCAGTACGCGGCGCCGCCCGCCGCACCGCCCATGGCCACCCCCGCGGGAGGACTCGCGGGCGGCCGGGGCGCGGGCCTGAGCCCGAGCACCGGACCCGTTCCCGCTCCTCCCGTGCGGCCCCAGGCCGCCGCGGCGGCGCCGGGCGGCGCCAGCGACCCGCACCGCCATCTGACGACCCCCCCGGTGCTGCCGCAGCGGACCCGGGGTGCGAGCCTGGCCCAGCAACTGCGCAGGGAGGCCACGGAGATGGAGGGCAACGGCGTCGGCAACGGTGCCGGCGGCGGTCAGCGCGGCGGCGACGGCCAGCCGGGCGGCATCTCGCCGGAGGCGTCGGCGCGCGCGATGATCGCGATACAGCAGGGACTGCAGCGGGCGAGGACGCCCGAGGCGAGCGAGCCGGGCGGCGCGGCCAGGCCGCCGGAGGATTCGTGGAGGTCGGGTGGCAACCAATGGGATTCGGGTGCCGGCCAATGGGAGGGAGACTTCAATGACTGAGCACGTACAGCCCGGACCTCAACTGGACTGGCTCCTCGACACGCTCGTGGACCGCGTTCCGGAAATCCGCTGCGCCATCGTGCTGTCCGGGGACGGTCTGCTCATCGGGAAGTCCAAGGACCTGCGCCGGGACGACGCGGAGCACCTGTCGGCGGTCGGTTCCGGCATGCACAGCCTCGCCCGCGGGGTGGCGCGCCACTTCCAGGGCGGCGAGGTGCAGCAGACGGTCATCCAGATGGAGCGGGCCTTCCTCTTCGTCACCGCGGCGGGCCGCGGCGCCCGCCTGGCGGCGATCGCGTCGGAGAGTGTGGACGTCGGGGTGATGGCCTTCGAGATGGGCACCCTCGTCAAGCAGGTCGGCCAGTACCTGAGCGCAGCGCCTCGGGTACCGAGCCAGCCCGGCGGTCTCGTCCAGGATGCGTGAGCCACGGTGGCACGACGAGGAGACGGGACGCCACCTGCGGCCTTATGCCATCACCGGTGGGCGCACCCGGCACAGTAGGCACAACTTCTCACTGATCACGCTGGTCGCCGCGCGGTATGTGGACGATCCCGGCCAGGGGCACCTGGAACCGGAATCGGTGCAGATCCTGGAGCTCTGCCGCAACCGCGCGGTGGCGATAGCCGAGATCGCCGCGCACCTCGACCTGCCGGTGAGCGTGGTGAAGATCCTCTGCGGGGATCTCCTGCACGCCTCGCTCATCCTGGTCCAGGCCCCGCCAGGGCAGGAGGACCGACCCAGCGTGGAAATCATTGAAAAGGTGATGAATGCTATCCGTCGGCTCTGAACCGGTCATGCCGACCGCACTGAAGATCCTCATAGCGGGCGGCTTCGGTGCCGGCAAGACGACCCTGGTGGGCTCGGTCAGCGAGGTGCCTCCGCTGGAGACCGAGGAACGCATGACGACGGTCAGCCTCGGCGTGGACGACCTGTCCGGCATCGAGGGCAAGGTGTCGACCACCGTCGCCATGGACTTCGGGCGCATCACCATCGCCCCCGAGCTGGTCCTCTACCTGTTCGGCACACCCGGGCAGGACCGCTTCTGGTTCATGTGGGACGACCTGGCCACCGGCGCGCTGGCGGCCGTCGTCCTCGCGGACACCCGGCGGCTGGAGGCGTCGTTCGCCGCGATCGACTTCTTCGAGTCGCGCGACATCCCCTTCGCGATCGGCGTCAACTGCTTCAACGGCCGGCGCGACTGCTCCAGCGAGCAGGTACGCACCGCGCTGGACCTGGACCCCACGACGCCCGTCGTGCTGTGCGACGTGCGTAACCGCTCCTCCAGCAAGGAGCTGCTGCTCGCGGTCCTGGAAGCGGCCCGCGACCAGGCCGCCGCCCGCCTGCCCGCCCAGGGCCCGGGCGCCTGAACCCCCCGTTCCGGCGCGCCGCCCGCCGCGCCGCCGCCCCGGCCGCCGCCAGCACGGCGGCGGCCCCGTAGGCGTACGCGCACGTGTCGGAAAAGTGCGCCGTCAGCAGGTACGCGGCCGCCCCCGCGACCGCCACGCCCAGCCACTCCCAGCGCCCGTCCAGCGCCACGAGCGCGACCACCAGCAGCGCGTACCACGAGTAGCCGGGCGTCATGAGCAGGAACGCCGTGCCCGTGACGGTCAGCGCCCCCCGCCACGGCCGCGCCGGATCCCCGCGGCGTACGGCACGGGCGGCCACCACCGCCATGACCACCGCGACCGCGGGCAGCGCCCACGCGTCCGGCAGCACCAGCCGCAGCAGCGCGTAGCGGTGGCCCGCGGCCGCGTCGTCGTAGCCCTCCTCCTGCGCGTAGCCGCCGAGGTAGCCCAGCACGGAGGAGCGCGACACCGCGAGGTACGGCACGTACAGCGCGGCCGTCACGCCCGCCGCCGCGCCCACCGTCAGCGCCGCGTCCCGCCACCGGCGCACACCCGACAGCGCGCCGGGCAGCAGCACCGCCGGGAGCAGCTTCGCGGCGATCGCCGCGCCCAGCACGCCCGCGCCCGCACCGCGGCGCCGCACCGCGAGGCCGAGCGCCGCGACGGACAGCGCAGCGGCGAGCACGTCGGCGTGCGCGTTGTTCACCGCCTCCACCGGCACCGCCGGGCACCACGCCCAGTACGCCGCCAGGCGCGGATCGCCGCGCCGCCGCAGGACGCGCAGCAGCAGCACCGTGGTCACCACCGACAGCCCCGCGCCGCCGGCCTGGAGCGCCTTGTAGCGCACGCCGTGCGGGGACACGGCGTGCACCGCGAGGAAGTACAGCTCGGCCGTGGGCGGGTAGACCGTGTGCACCCGCGGCCGGTTGATCCGCGTGCACCCCCCGCCGGGCAGCTTCGCCAGCCCGCGCTCCCCGCAGTGCGCCCGCGCCGGGAAGAGCCAGCCGTCCCGCAGGGCGCCCATGGCGGGATCGGCGGGCGCGTGGTCGTAGGGCGAGATCCCGGCCGCCTGCACCCGCCCGTCCCACGCGTAGCGGTAGAGGTCCGTACTCGTCCGCGGCGGCGCGACCGTCCCGGCGAGCGCGACAGCCACTCCCCCGGCGAGCACGAGCGCCGCCGCGCGGTGCCGCGGCACGGCCCGCAGAGCGGCCGACGCGACACAGAAGAGCCCCCAGCAGGCCGCGTAACGCCACGTCAGGAGCGTGCTCCCGTTGGCGTACCCGGTACCCCCGGCCCGCAGCGTCCAGACGACCCCCGCGCAGAGCGCGGCGAGCGGCAGGAGGACGAGGAGGATGCGGCCGCGGACGGCGGAACGCCGCGCCGCGGGCTCCGTCCCGCCGGGGGCGGGGGTCGCGGCCGGGGTGCGCGCGGTCGTCGCGGCGCCGTCCGGGCCGGGGGCCGGACGGGCCGGGGCAGGGGCCGCGGGCTCGGGGCGTGGGGTGTCGGCGGGGGTGGTCACCTGATCACCGTGGCACCGCGCGGGCCCCGTGAGCGGGGGACAGGGGCGGGCGTCCGCGATTCGTAAGGTGTCCGTCCGGCCCGCGGGCCACCGCGCGGGGGTTGCATGGCGGCATGAGGACGACGACCCGAACCCCGCGGCCGCGCACCCCGTTCTCCCGGCTGCGCGACACCCCGCTGCCCGCCTTCACCGGGCGGCTGCACGACCCCCGGACGGCCACCGCGATCGGCCGGTGGCTGGGGGGCGCGCTGCTGGTGTGCTTCGTCACCGGCCTGGTCAGCCACTTCCTCCAGCACCCGCCCGGCTGGCTCTTCGGCCGCCTGCCGGCCCGCCCCGTGTGGGGCTACCGCGTCACGCAGGGCCTGCACGTCGCCACCGGAACCGCCGCGATACCGCTGCTGCTCGCGAAGCTGTGGACGGTCTACCCGCGGCTCTTCGCGTGGCCGCCCGTGCGCTCGGTGCCCCACGCGCTGGAACGGCTCTCCGTCGCCGTGCTGGTGGCGGCCGCGATGCTGGAGGTCTTCAGCGGGCTGCTGAACACCGTCCAGTGGTACCCCTGGCCCTTCTCCTTCGTGCCCGTGCACTACGCGGTGGCCTACGTGCTGGCCGGTGCGCTGCTGCTGCACCTGGCGGCGAAGGCGCCGCAGATCGCCGCGCACTGGACCCGCCGCTCCCCCGGCACCCTGGCGCTGCCCGGCGAGGAGCGCGACGGCCCCGACCGCCGGGCCCTGCTCGCCGGCCTGGGCGTGGCCGTGGGCGCGGTGACGCTGACGACCGCCGGCCAGTCGTTCACCCCGCTCGCCCCGCTGGACCTGCTGGCGCCCCGCCACCCGGGCCACGGACCGCAGCGCCTGCCCGTCAACAGGACCGCCGCGGCCGCCGGGGTGACGCCCGCGGCCCTACGCGGCTGGCACCTCGAAGTGACCGGCGGGGCCACGCCGTTGCGGCTGACGCTGCCCGAACTGGCCGCCCTCCCGCAGTCCGCGGCACGGCTGCCCATCGCCTGCGTCGAGGGCTGGAGCGTGAACGCCCACTGGGAGGGCGTCCGCATCCGGGACCTGCTGCGCCGCGCCGGCGCCCCGCCGGGTTCCGCGGTGCGGGTCGTCTCGCTGGAACGGCACGGCGCCTACCGCGTCATGGACATGGGCGCCCCCTACGCGTGGGACCCGCTGACCCTGCTCGCCCTGCGCCTGAACGGCGCCCCCCTCGCCCCGGACCACGGCTACCCGGCCCGCATCATCGCCCCGAACCGCCCCGGAGTCCTCCAGACGAAGTGGGTCGCGCGGCTGGAGGTCCGGTGAGACCGCGCCGCCCGGCCCGCGGCGGCCACCCCGTACCACCCGCGGCCGCACCCCCCGGGGACGCGCCCGGCACCCGGCGCCCGGCGCCCCGGCGCCGCGGGACCGGGGCCGTCGCCCTCGCCCGGTACGCCGCCGGAGCGCGGAGGCGTCGGGGACGGCCGGGGCGGTTGCCGGGCGCCCACCGCCCCGGCCTGTCCCGGGTGCGCGCCGGGCTGGCGGTCCCCGGCCTCCTCCTGCTCGCCGTCGGCGGCTGGCACCTCGCGCAACTCCGCGACCCCTACCCCGTCCTGGAGTGGCTGGCCGGCGCCGCGCTGCTGCACGACGCCGTGATCGCCCCGCTCGTCCTGGCGGCGGGCGTGCTCGTGGCGCGGCTGCCCGCGCGGACGGCGGTCCGCGGCGCACTGCTCACCGGCGGCGCCCTGCTGCTGGTGGCCCTCCCGGCGCTGCTCCGCCCCGGGCACCCGGCGAACCCCTCGGTGCTGCCGCTGCCCTACGGGCGCAATGTGCTCGCGCTGCTGGCGGTGACGGCGCTGACGGCCCTCGCGGCGGCGGCCACGGCGACCCTGCGCGCCCGCCGGGCGGCCCGCAGAAACGGCGAGCCACCCCGCCAACCCTGACCCCGCCGGCGCCGGGGGTCCCTCGCCGCCGCGCCGCGCGGAAAACGCCGTGCCGTCACCGGGGTTCGGCACGGCAGCCCGGACACCGGTCACCCGCCGTACCGACGGTGCGCCCCGAACCCCGCGCACCCCGCCACCGGCCGCCGCCGCGCGGGGAACGGGCCCGCCGCCCTCCTCGCCGCGGGGGGCCGCGGGCAAGTGGGCCGGGCGCCCCGCGCCGCCCTGTCTCCCGCTGTCCTCCACCGGGCCGCCGGGCCGCCGGGCCGCGCCGACACCGACGCCGCCGAGGACGGGGGCCGCAAGCTCGCCGCGCGCGGCACGCGGATCCGGGCGGTGGCCCCGGGCGCCCGCGTGGACCCGGCCCGGACGGCGGGCGCCGGGCGCCGGGGCCATGTGCGGACGAGCCCGACCACGCCGCGAGGTGTGGTGGCTGTCGCCGCACGCCCGCCGGGGGCCGCGGAACGGCGCTCAGGCCCCCGGCGGGCGGAGTTCGGCGAAGTGGCGGTCCGCCGTGCGCCAGGTGCGGGCCGTGGTCCAGCCGGCGGCGTGGGCCGTACGGCACAGGGCGGCGGGGCCCAGGCGGGCCCAGGGGAAGGGGGCGCCCAGGTCGCCGCGTCCGCCGTCGAGGCGGACCTCGCAGCGCTCGTCCACCTCCACCGGGGCGGCCTCGGCGACCAGCCGGCCGCCGGGCGCGAGGAGTTCGGCGACGCGGGCGAGCAGTGCCGCGGGGTCGCCGCCGATGCCGATGTTGCCGTCCAGCAGCAGGGCGGTCGCCCAGCGGCCCTCACCCGGCAGCGGGTGGAAGACGGAGCGGCAGAGCGCGGCCCCGCCGCGCAGCACCGTCCGGCGCACGGCCGCGGAGCTGACGTCCACCCCCAGGACCGGGCGGCCCCGCCCCGCCAGCGCCGCCACCAGCCGTCCGGGGCCGCACCCGATGTCCAGGACGGCACCCCGGCAGCGCCGCAGCACGCTCTCGTCGGCGGCGTCCGCGTCCGCGAGCCACCGTTCGACCTCCAGCGGCAGCAGCCACCCGTCCCCCCGCCGCAGGAACAACGGCCCCCCGCCCGCCCGCAGCGCCCGCTCGTACGCGTCCTCGCCCCAGGCGCCGCCGGCCACCGCGCGCCGCGCCCCCACGGCAACGCCTTCCCCCACGCTCACCACCGGCTGCCGTCCGGCGCACCCGGCGCCCGGCGCCCCGCGGGGCCGCCCGCCCCCGGCCGCCCCGAGGGAACGCAGCCGTCCACCGCAGCAACCGAACCGTCCGGAAAGAGCCCGGAGTCCACCACCCCACCGCACCCCTCCCCCGCCGGACCCGCGGGAGGCGCGCCCGCGTCCGCCCCGGCACCCGCGGCTCGCGGGGGTGGGGCCGGCGCGGGGCCCGGGGGCGTGAGCCGGCTTCCCGTCAACCGGGCGTGCAGCGCGGCGAAGTGGCCGTCAGGGCACAGGGCCGCGACCGCCGCGGCGTCCGCGGCCGTGTCGACGTCCCGCAGAACCGGGAGGCGGCCGGTTCGCAGGCCCGCCGTGCGGAGGCGCGCTTCCAGTACCGCGCCGGTCCACCCCACGGACATCGGTACGCCGAGCAGCAGCGCGGGGTCGGGGGCGGCGAGGCCCAGGGCCCAGAAGCCGCCGTCCGCGGCGGGGCCGAACCACGCGTCGTACGCCCCGAAGTCCGTGCCCGTACGCAGCAGCGCGGGCGTCACCTGCGGGGTGTCCATGCCGATCAGCAGCGCGGGCCCGGCACACGCGTCGAAGGCCGCGGCCAGCCGTGCGTCCAGCCCGCCCGCGCACTGCGGGACGACGGCGAAGCCGTCCGGCACCCACGGTCCCGGCCGCCCGTCGAGCACCAGCACCCGCCGCCGCGCCGGAGTCGCCGCCACCGCGGCGAAGGTGTCGGCGAGAGCGGCCGCCGCGAGTGCCGCGGCCTCACCGGCCGAGAAGTCCGGTGTGAGCCGCGTCTTCACCCGCCCGGCGACGGGTTCCTTGGCGATCACCACGAGATCCGTCACCGCCCGCCCCCTCCCCCCGCACCACGACCCGCCCGCGCCGCGCCGCCGCCCTCCTCCCGCGCCCCGCCGGTCACCGCGCGCGCGGCCCCCGATGCCCCGGGCCCGGACCCGGCCGACACACCCTCACTCCCGCTGCCGCCTTCCCGCCGCCCGCCACCGACCGCCGCCCCACGCCCCGCCTCCGGCCCGGCAGACGCGGCCACCCCGGCCGGTCCGGCGCCGCCGCCCACGTGACCGCCCGGCGTCCCGGGGGCCGTGAGGCCCGGCGGCGTCCCGTCCGCCCCGGTCCGCGGCGCCGCCGTCCCGGTGCGGTGCGCGTCCGCGGCCGCCTGCCGAGGGAGCGGCGGGCAGGCCGTGTGCGGGGGCTCCGCCAGGACCGCGCGCATGTCGCGTACGGCGTGCCAGGTGCCACGCCAGGTGCCGGTCACCTTGGACCGGCCCTCGCGGGTGAGGTAGGGGACGTCGCGCTCGCGTACGCGCCAGCCCGCGTCGGCGGCGCGGACCACCGTCTGGAGGGGGTAGCCGCTGCGGCGGTCCGTCAGCGCGAGGGCGAGGAGGGCGTCGCGGCGGGCGGCGCGCAGCGGGCCGAGGTCGTGCAGCCGCAGGCCCGTGCGGCGGTGGAGGAGGACGGAGAGGGCGAGGTTGGCCGCGCGGGCGTGAACGGGCCAGGCACCCCTGGCCGCCGGGCGGCGACGGCCGAGCACGAGATCGGCCTCGCCGCCGGCGACCTCCCGGACGAAGCCGGTGAGCAGGCCGGGGTCGAGGCTCGCGTCGCAGTCGCAGAAGCACACGATGTCGGCGGTCGCGGCGCGCAGCCCGGCGTCGCAGGCGGCGCCGTAGCCGCGTCTCGGCTCCGGGACGACGACCGCGCCCAGGCGGCGGGCGATCTCCGGCGATCCGTCGCGCGAGCCGTTGTCGACCACGAGGGCGCGCCAGCCGGCGGGGATACGGGCGAGGACCCAGGGCAGCGCCCCGGCCTCGTCGAGACAGGGAAGGACGACGTCCACGGCGACGCCCGCAGGAGTGTCCGCAGCGGCGTCCGTGGCAGCGTCCGTGGCGGCCGCGGGCGCGGGCGCGAGGCCCGGGGCGTCGTCCAGGCGATGAGATGTCACGCCAGCCACCGTAGGAACTCCCGGCGGACATAGCGGACACGGACTCCTTACGAAACACGGACACCGGGCGGCCCGGCCCTCCCGGGGCGGCCGCCCCGGGCGCCCCGGTGCGAGGCTGGAGGGCATGAGTACGCCAGCAGCACCCGCCCGGATCCTGGTCGTCGACGACGACCCGACCGTCGCGGAGGTCGTCACCGGCTACCTGCGCCGGGCCGGCCACACCGCCGTGCACGTCCCGGACGGCCCCGCCGCCCTCGCCGAGGCCGCCGCCGGGGCGGTGGATCTCGTCGTCCTTGACCTGATGCTGCCGGGCATCGACGGCCTGGAGGTGTGCCGGCGGCTGCGGGCCGAGCGCCCGCTGCCGGTGATCATGCTGACCGCGCGGGGCGACGAGGAGGACCGTATCGCCGGCCTCGAAATGGGCGCGGACGACTACGTCACGAAGCCCTTCAGCCCGCGCGAGCTGGTGCTGCGGGTGGACTCCGTGCTCCGTCGCGCCCGTACCGGCCCGACCGGCCCGGCGGGCCCCGCGGGGGTACTGCGCGCGGCCGGGCTCACCGTCGACACGGGGGCCCGGCGGGCCGCGAAGGGCCCGGCCGAACTGACCCTCACCCTCCGCGAGTTCGACCTGCTCGCCTGGTTCCTGGCCCACCCCGGCCGCGCCCACAGCCGCGAGGAGCTGATGCGGGTGGTGTGGGGCTGGGAATTCGGCGACCTGTCCACGGTGACCGTGCACGTCCGCCGCCTCCGCGCCAAGATCGAGGACGACCCGGCGTCCCCCCGCCTGATCCGCACGGTGTGGGGCGTGGGCTACCGGTTCGACCCCCCGGACGGGCCCGGCCCGGAGGCGGAGGCGCCCACCGGGCGAACCCTCCCCGCGACCCTTCTGCCCCCGGGGCCCCCGGCTGCCGACGGCCGGGAGGGCCCCCTGACCCCCGCCGACCCGCTCGGACAGCCGGCGGCGAACCGGTACGCCCCGGACCCCGCCGGCGACGGCGCCGCACGGGCCGGCGGAGACCGGACGCCCGCCTCCGCCCCGGGCGGCGAGGCGGCGCCGCCCGCCGTACCCGGGCCGCCCCGCGCCGAGGGGTCCCGCGCCGAGGGGACGGCGTCGTGAAGGACATCGCGCTCATCGCCCTCTTCGCGCTGGGCGGCGCCGCATGCGCCGGGCTCTCGGGAGCGGTCGCGCTGCGGCTCGTACGGCACCGCTCCGTCGCCGTGTCGCTCGCGGTCGTCGCGGTCGTCGCCGTCACGACGATGCTGGGCGGCACGCTGGCCGTGGCGCAGGCGATGTTCCTGTCGCCGCACGACCTGCGGGTCGTCACGCTCGTCGCGGCCATGGCCGCGGTCGTGTCGCTCGCGACCGCGCTGCTCATGGGCCGCTGGGTGGTCGCCCGCAGCCGGGCGCTGACGCTCGCCGCCCGCGCCTTCGGGGACGGCGGCAGCTTCGCCGCCCCGCCCGTCCCGGCCACCGCGGAACTCGCCGCGCTCACCCGCGAACTGGCCGCCACCAGCGACCGGCTCGCCGCCTCGCGCGAGCGGGAGCGCGCCCTGGAGGTGTCGCGCCGCGAGCTCGTCGCGTGGATCTCGCACGACCTGCGCACCCCGCTCGCCGGCCTGCGTGCGATGGCCGAGGCGCTGGAGGACGGCATGGCGGACGACCCGGCCCGCTACCACCGGCAGATCCGCACCGAGGTCGAGCGGCTCAACGGCATGGTCGGCGACCTCTTCGAGCTGTCCCGCATCCACGCGGGCGCCCTCACGCTCACCCCGAGCCGGGTGTCGCTGCGCGACCTCGCCGCGGACGCGATGCTGGGCGCGGATCCGCTGGCGCGCGAGCGCGGTGTGCGGCTGGTGGGCGACCGCATCGCCCATGTGCCGGTCGAGGTGGACGGCAAGGAGATGACGCGGGTGCTGGCGAATCTGCTGAGCAACGCGATCCGGCACACGCCGCCGGACGGCACCGTGGCGGTGTCCGTGAGCCACCGGGACGGAACGGCGCTGCTGTCCGTGACGGACGCGTGCGGGGGGATTCCCGAGCAGGACCTGCCGCGGGTCTTCGACACGGGGTGGCGGGGCAGCCCCGCCAGGACCCCGCCGTCCGGGGCGGGCCTGGGCCTGGCGATCGTCCGCGGCATCGTCGAGGCGCACGCGGGCCGCGCCGACGTGCACAACGTCCCCGGCGGCTGCCGCTTCGACGTCGCCCTCCCCCTGGGCCCCCCGCTCGCCTGACCGGCCGGCCCCCGCGGGCACGCCCCGGAGGACCGGGACGCCCCGCGCCGCCGCCCGCCCCGGACAGCCCCTGCGGTGGGTCCCGTGTGCCTCCCAGCGCCGGTGCCCCGCGACCATGGCCGTCCCGTCCCGGAGGAACCCGGGGACCCGCGCGCCCCGCGGTGCCGCGGCTTGCGGCGAACCCCGCGCCCGCCCACCAGGGCCGTCAACGCCCCCGAAGCGACACGGGGCCCCGCGCGCCCCCGCCGCAGGCCGCGCCCCGCAGTGCCGCGCCCCGCGGCGAACCCCGCGCCCGTCCACCAGGGCCGTCAACGCCCCCGAAGCGACACAGGGACCCGGCCGGGCCCGCCGCAGGCCGCGCCCCGCAGCGCCGCTCCCCGCGGCGAACCCCGCGACCGCCCACCAGGGCCGTCAACGCCCCCGAAGCGATACAGGGACCGCGCGCCCCCACCGCAGGCCGCGCCCCGCAGCGCCGCGCCCCGCGGCGAACCCCGCGCCCGCCCACTAGGGGGTCAACGCCCCCGAAGCGACACGGGGCCCCGCGCGCCCCCACCGCAGGCCGCGCCCCGCAGCGCCGCGCCCCGCGGCGAACCGCGCGTCCGCCCACCCGCCGCGCACACCGCGCCCTCGCACCGCCAGCGCCGGCCAAGGCCCGCGCCGGAGGCGCCCCGCGGCGACCTCCTCCTCCGCTCCCGGCGGGCAGGCTCATCCGCCGGCCGGCTCCCGGGGCGCGGCCGCGGCGAATGCGGAGACGCCCGCCGCGAAGGCGACCCGCGGGGCCCACGCGAGGTCGCGGCGGGCGGCGGCGGAGTCCGCCGTGATGTGGCGGACGTCGCCGAGCCGGTACTCGCCGGTGGTCAGCGGGGGCGGCCCGCCGGCCGCGGAGGCGAGGGCGGCGGCGAGTTCGCCCACCGTTCGGGGCGAGCCGCTGCCGATGTTGTACGGGGTGCACGCACCGGCCGGGCGGTCGTCGAGCGCCGCGAGCGCGGCGACGTTGGCCCGCGCGACATCCGTGACGTGGACGAAGTCCCGCCGCTGGCCGCCGTCCTCGTAGACGCGCGGCGCCCGGCCGCGGGCCAGCGCGGAGCGGAAGAAGGACGCGACACCCGCGTAGGGGGTGTCGCGCGGCATGCCGGGCCCGTACACGTTGTGGTAGCGCAGGGCGACCGCCCGGCCCCCGGTGGCGCGGGCCCAGGAACCGGCGAGGTGCTCCTGCGCGAGTTTCGTCGCCGCGTAGACGTTGCGCGGGTCGACGGGCGCGTCCTCCGCGACCAGGCCGGGCAGCAGCGGCGCACCGCACCGCGGGCAGGGCGGTTCAAAGCGGCCGGCGTCGAGGTCCGCCGCCCGGCGCGGCGCGGCGCGGACGGGCCCGTGCTCGGGGCAGGTGTAGCGGCCTTCGCCGTACACGACCATGGACCCGGCGAGGAGCAGCCGCCGTACGCCCGCCTCGGCCATGCCGGCCAGCAGGACGGCGGTGCCGAGGTCGTTGCAGGAGACGTACGCGGGGGCGTCGTGGACGCCCGAGCCGAGGCCGACCATGGCGGCCTGGTGGCAGACGGCGTCGACGCCGCGCAGCGCGGCCCGTACCTGGTCGGCGTCGCGGACGTCGCCGTGCCGGAACGCCGCGCCCGCGGGGATCTCGGGCCTGCGGGGGTGGACGGCGGGCAGCAGGGCGTCGAGCACGAGCGGCTCGTGGCCCTCCGCCGCGAGGGCGGTGACGATATGGGAGCCGATGAACCCGGCTCCGCCGGTGACGAGGACGCGCATACCGGCGACGCTAGGCGCCCGCCCCGCGCTCCGGGCCGCCCGGCGCCCGCCCGTAAGCCTTCCGTCAGATCCGCCCCCGGCCGGGGCAGGTCAGGTCCGTCCCCGGCCGGGGCCGCGGGACGCCGCAGCGAACGGGTCGGATAGCGTACGCCGTTGTCCGGACTACCGGCGCGATCGTGCCCGGCGGAGGGGAGCCGTCTCGTGAGCAGCACCGCGGGGCCCGGCGGGGTCGGCGTCTTCTCGGACGGACGGCACCGGCTGGGCGAGGGGCCGTTGTGGGACGCGCGCGTCCGCACGCTGCACTGGGTGGACATCGTCGCGGGCGAGGTGCTGAGCCGGACCGAGGGCGCCGGTGCCGCGCGGGTGACGCGGGTGGGCGCCGACGTGGGCTGCCTCGGGCTGACCGCGGAACCGGACGTGCTGGTCGCGGCCCTGCGTACGGGCTGGCACCTGCTGGACCTGCGTACCGGCGCCCTGCGGCTGCTGGCCGACCCCGAGCCGGACCGCCCGTCGTGCCGCTTCAACGACGGCGCCGTCGACCCGGCGGGGCGCTTCTGGTCCGGCACCCTGGAGGACGACGCCTCGGGCCCGGACGGGCGGCTGCACGTCCTGGACGGCGACGGCACCTACCGCACGGCCGACGGCGGATTCCGGTGCGCCAACGGCATCGACTGGTCGCCGGACGGCCGGTGGATGTACGTCGTCGACTCCGGCCGCGACCGCGTGTACCGCTACGCCTTCGACGCCGCGACCGGCGCGCTCGGCACCCGCGAGGTCCTCGCCGACACCACCGCGCTGGACGGGGTCCCGGACGGGCTGCGGGTGGACGCGGCCGGCGACGTGTGGTGCGCCTTCTGGGACGGCAGCCACGTCACGCGTTTCGCACCGGACGGCACCGTGCGCGAACGCGTCGACCTGCCCGTGCGGCGGCCGACGAGCATCGCCTTCGGCGGGCCGGACCTGCGGACGATGTTCGTCACGTCCGCCACCCGCGGGCTGAGCGGCGGGCAGCTGGCGCGCCGGCCGCTGTCCGGCGCGGTGTTGTACCGCGAGGTGGCGGTGCCGGGACTTCCCGCGCACCACTTCGCCGCTGCGTGACCACGCGGTTACGCCCCGCCCGCCGGGGCTTCCTCCGGGGAGGTGCGCGGGGCGCGCACCACGACCTTGCCGGACGAGAGGTCTATCGGGCCGCGGGCGGGGTCGCCGTTGCCCTCCTCGTCGCGGAACAGCTCCAGGCGGTTGCGCTCGTCGTCGGTGTGCTTGCGGGACGGGGCGAACAGGTCGTCCAGGATGTTGAACATGCGGAACCTCCCGCGGGCCGGCCGGCAGCAGGCGCTGTCCACCTCAGGCTACGCCCCCGCACGCGCGGACGGCCGGGCCGCAACTCCCGCGGCCCGGCCACCCGTACGCGGTGCGACCGTGCGGCTACTCTGAGGTGACCACGACGTTGTCGAAGTCGGCGGTGCCCTGGTACGTGCTCAGGCCGGCCTTCCCGGACGCGTACGTGCTGTCGCTCGCGCTCACCACGGCCGCGCCGTTGACGTAACCGGTGAGCGTGCCGCCCTGGGCCGACAGCCGCACGGTGTACGCGGTGCCGGTGTCGACGGTGAAGGAGACACTGGCCAGCACCTTGGCCGTACCGCCCGAGACGCGGCGGATCTCGGCCTTGTTCGCGTCGCGCAGCACGAGCGCGTAGTAGTCGGAGGCGTCCTGCGCGCGGGCCACGACGGCGACGTACTCGCCGGAGCCGTCGAAGAGGGTGGGCTTGACGGAGGCCTGCACGCTCTGCGCCGTCCAGCCCGGCGAGCCGGCCAGCGCGACCGCGGTGCCGGCCACGGTGGACTGGGTGAGGACGTGCGAGCCGGCCGAGCGGACCGCCCACGAGCCGCCGGTGGTGGTCCAGCCGCTCGCGTCGCCGTCCTCGAAGTCGTCGCTGAGCAGCGTGCCGCCGGTGGGCGGGGTCGTCGGCGGCGTGGTCGGCGGGGTGGTCGGGGGCGTCGTCGGCGGCGTGGTGGGAGGCGTCGTCGGCGGGGTGGTGGTGGGCGGGGTCTGGCCGCCGAAGGTCACGACGAGGGAGCCGTCGGAGGCGAAGGACCAGGTGAGGGCGCCGTCGTAGGAGGAGCAGCGCGAGCCGTTGGTGCCGCTCCAGAACTGGTTGGAGCTGTCGGCGTCGCCCACGGTCTTGTCGTTGCTGCCGCTGCCACTGCGGCAGGAGGTGTTGCTCCGGAAGACCGAGGTGCCCGCGTCGAAGGAGTAGTTGCGCTCGGTGTTGTCGATGCTCACGTTGCCCGTGACCGTCATGTGGCCCGGGTTGCTGTTGTACGTGAAGCCGTGGTGGCCGTTGTGGTAGGCGATGTTGCGCAGCACGACGTGGTCGACGGGGATGTCCTCGCCGCCCAGCTTGAAGCCGTTGCGGTCTCCGCTGCCGGCCTGGCCGCCGTTGGAGAGGGTGCCGTTGTCGTAGCTGAGCGAGTCCTCGATCGTGACCGGGCCGATGGGGCCGGTGTCGGTCTTGGTGTAGAGGTCCCAGCCGTCGTCGATGTTGTTGTGCGACACGTCGTAGCGGAAGACGTTGCCCGTGCCGGTGGTGAGCTTGGAGGCGAAACCGTCCGCGTCCTCGCCGTCGCTGTCGGCGTTGTCGTGCGACTCCGCGCTGATGACGAGGTTGTTCGACGGCCACTTGCTCTGCGGGGTGGTGGACGCGATCCGGCCGAGCTGGAGGCCGGAGTCGCGGTTGAAGGCCGTCACCGTGCGCTCGATGACGTTGTTGCTGCCGCCGACGTAGATGCCGTTGTCCCCGGCGCGCTGCACGGTGAGCCCGTAGACGTGCCAGTACGACGCCATGAGCTGGAGCCCGCGGTTGGCGGGGTCCTCGCTCTGCGCGGAGAAGTCCAGCACCGGCTTCTCGCCGGGGTAGGCCGACAGCTCCTTGAGGGCGCCGGCGGAGCCGTTGTTGCCGTCGGCGATGGTGACGGTCTGCGCGTAGCTGTACGTCCCGCCGCGCATGTAGATGGTGCCGCCCGCGGTGATCCGGCTGATCGCCGACGTGAGGGTGGTCGGCGCCGACTGCGTGCCGGCGGCGCTGTCGGTGCCGCCCGGGGCGACGTACAGCGCGTTGGCGTTGAGCTGCGGCTGCGCCGGCGCCGCCTGGGACACGCCGGGGTGCAGGGCGAGCAGCCCCGCTGCCGCGAGGCCCGCGGCGGCGACCCCGGCCGCGGCCCTGGTGCGGACGTCACGCGCACGGGGGGCGCCGGTGGGGGATGTGCTGGTGTGTTTCACGGTGCTGATACCTCTCGTCCGAAAGGTGCGTGGGGGGTGAGCCGCCCGGAACGTACGCGGGCAGCTCGGATCAGCGTGCATGAAAGCGATTACTAACGCAGGTTGCGCGCGAAAAGGCAGTGCCTGCCTGCCCGTTGCCGCGCAAGCGCGGTGAGCGGCTGACAACGTAGCAAGCGCTTGCTGCCTCGTCAACGGACCCGGCGGCTACGGCGCCAGGAGGAGGCGGAGCGCGGAGGACCGGGGCCGCGGCGGTGGCGGCCCCCGTGCGTACGGGCGGCTAGACGCCCACCCAGCCGCGGTAGGCGGCCATGTCGACGTTGCCGCCGCACACGATCACGGCCACGTGCCGGCCGGCGAAGCGGCCGGGATCCTCCAGGACCGCCGCGACGCCGAGCGCGGCGGAAGGCTCGACGACCAGGCCGGCGTGCTCGAAGAGCGCCCGCACGCCGGCGACGATCGACGCCTCGCGGACCAGCACGGCGTCGTCGGCGACGAGGAGGAGGTCGTCCAGGACCTCCGCGAGGGGGAAACGTCCCGCGACGCCGTCGGCGACGGTGACGGCCGTGCGGGTGGTGACGACGCGCCGCTGCCGCCACGACAGCGTCAGCGCCGGTGCGCCCAGCGGCTGCACGCAGATCACCTCGGTGCCGGGCGCCAGGGACTTCAGCACGTGACCGACGCCGGTGGCCATCGCCCCGCCGCCGAGCGCGACCAGGACGGCGTCGAACGGCTCGGCGTGGGCGGCCAGTTCCAGGCCGATGGTCGCCGCGCCCTCGCACGTCGCGACGTCGAGGCTGTCCTCGACGAGCCGTACGCCCTCCACGCGCGCGATGTCCGCGGCACGCTCGCGCGCCATCTCGTGGTCGCCGTCGACGAGTTCGAGCGCGGCGCCCAGCGCGCGGATGCGGTCCAGCTTCGCCGCGGTCGCGAAGCGGGACGCGACCACGGTGACGTCCAGCCCCCGGCGCCCGCCGGACCAGGCGAGGGCCTGCCCGAGATTCCCCGCACTGGCGCACACCGCGGCCCGCGCCCCCTCCCCCGCGAGCGTGCTCGCGACCAGCTCCGTACCGCGTCCCTTGAAGCTGCGCACCGGATTCGCCGTTTCGAGCTTGACGCTCACCGCGCACCCCAGGACGGGCTCCAGCGCGTCACAGCGGTAGAGCGGGGTGTCGAGGAAGACGGGATCGATGACCGCCCGGGCCGCCCGGATCCGGCCGAGGTCGAGACGTGTCTGCCGCATGCCACGGCAGCGTAGGCGCCCGCCCGTCCGGGGTGAACGGGCCGGCCCGTTCACCCCGCCCCGTCCGGGCGGATCCGGTGGCCGCCGTCCTCAGTCGCACCGGCCGCACACGTGCCCGCGCCGCACCGCGGGCCGGGAGGCGCCCGGCACCGCCGCCCGCACCCAGCGGTCACGGGGCGCCCGGTGCGGGGCCGGCCCGTACGGCGACTGCCACGCCGGCCGGCCGCCGGGATCCCGGCGCTTGCGTCCGACGGAGGCGCAAGCGGGGCAGCAGCGAAGGAGGTTCAGCAGGCGGGCGGGCACACCCGCCGAGGGGATCGTGGACACAGGGACACACCGTTTCCATGAGAGACCGCAGCGAAAGGCAGCGCGGCGCGAAGGCGCGACGCGCGACGGGTTCAGCGCCAGGGGTGTCTCACGAGGTGTACAACGGCTTCTCCTTGCCGGAAGCGGTCCCGCACGGCCGTCACCACGCTAGCGCCGCGCGGGAGCCGGGCTCCACCGAATTGCCGCGCCCCGCGGGCGGGTCGTGGCTACACGCACCCCAGGCGGTGGGTGGACAGGGCCAGGTCGTCCAGGCGGAGGTCATAGGAGGACGGGGTGGGGCCGGGCTGGTAGAGCTGCCAGCCCATGCGGACGGTGTCGACGCGGGGGAGGACGAAGTCCACCGGGTTGCCGCCGTGGTCGGTGGTGTCGACGGTGAGGTCGGGGTGGGGACGGCCGTCGAACCAGACGGAGACCTGGTTGTCGGACGCGTCGAGCCGCCATTCGACGCAGGTCCAGCGGCCGGCCCGGGCGGGGGAGGTCTCCTGCCAGTCCGTCCAGTCGCCGGTCGGCCCGCCGTCGGAGCCGACGCCCCACAGGTCCGTACCGCCGTCCACGGTGGGCACGTACTGGCCGCCGACGGGGCGGACCACGCTGCCGTCGCCCGTGCCGGTGGCCTCCACGAGCGTGAAGTGGGCCCAGTCGGGGGCTGACGGGAGCGCGTCGACACGGACCCGCATCCGGCCGTAGAAGCTGTTGCCGGGCGCCGACAGGCCGCCGACCTCGACGAACGCGTGCCCGTTGCCCTCGGTGTGCACGTGCAGCACCTGGCCGGGCCGGTGGTCCCGGCCGTGCGCGGTGTCCCGCTCCACGGCCACGGTGCCGTTCTGCGCGTTCACCCCCCAGCCGTGCCCGGTGGTGGCGCCGCGCGGCAGGGCCTCGAAGTCCTCGCAGAACAGCAGCGTGCCGCGGGCGTCGGCGCAGCTGCCGTGCGGGTGCTCCGGGGCGCTGTTCGCGGTGGCCGCCGTACCGACGACGGCGAGCGCCAGCGCACCCGCCAGCGCGGCCGCCCTGCGCGTCATGACGGTGATGTGCCCCACGGCTCCTCCAGGCGGTAGGCGAACGGTCCGGCCCGCGAGCGGCGAGCGCTCCGGGTGCCGCGCAGCACCCTAGGGTGGGCGGGACGGCACCGCCAGAGTGCGTACGGTCAACTGCCGTATCGCGAGGGGGCGCTGGGGCGCGGGGGGAAGCAACCGCGCTCGCGGGGCGTTGAGCGCCGTGGCAGCGCCCGTACAGGCCGTCCGGCGCGGAGCCGCCGAGACCTGTCCGGCACGACGAGATGCGGGGTCCCCCGATGAAGGCTGTGCGCTTCCACGAGTACGGCGGCATCGACGTGCTGCGCGTCGAGGACGTCGAACGCCCGGTGCCCGGCCCCGGGCAGGTGCTGGTCGAGGTGCGCGCGGCCGGGATCCAGCCCGGCGAGGTGATGATCCGTGAAGGCGCCCGGCACGGCCGCTGGCCCGCTGCCTTCCCCTCGGGGCAGGGCAGCGACCTGGCCGGGGTCGTGGTGGAGGCCGGCCCCGAGGTCCGCGGCTTCGCGGTGGGCGACGAGGTGCTGGGCTTCACCCACCGCAGGGCGAGCCACGCGGAGTTCGCCGTGGTCGACGACGTGCACCTGGTCGCCCGCCCCGAGGGGCTGTCCTGGGACGTGGCCGGGTCGCTGTACGTGGCCGGCACGACCGCCTACGCGACGGTGTTCGCGGTGGACCCCGGGCCGTCCGACACGGTCGTCGTCTCGGGCGCGGCCGGTGGCGTCGGGTCGATCGCCGTCCAGCTGGCCCGCCGCCGCGGCGCCGCGGTGGTCGGGCTCGCGAGCGAGCGGAACCACCCGTGGCTGAAGGACCACGGCATCGTCCCGGTGGCCTACGGGGACGGGGTGGCCGAGCGGATCCGGGAGGCCTGCGGCGGCACGGTCGACGCGTTCATCGACACCTTCGGCGACGGCTACGTGGAGCTGGCGGTGCGGCTGGGCGTGCACCCCGGGCGCATCAACACGATCCGGGACTGGCGGGCGGCCGCGGCGGTCGGCGCCCGCACCTACGGCGAGGGTGCGGCGGCCTGCGCGGTCGTCCTCGGCGAGCTGGCCCGCATGGCCGCCCGCGGCGACGTGGACGTCCCGATCGCCGCCGCCTACCCGCTGGACCGGGTCCAGGACGCCTACCGCGACCTGGAGGGCCACCACGCCCACGGCAAGATCGTCCTCCGCCCCTGACCGGCGCCGCCGCACCCACGTGCGCCGGCGCGTCCGGTCGTCCACGGCCCGGTGCGGCCCCTCCGCCCCGGGGAGCGGGAAGGCCGCCCCCGGGGCGTCAGCCGCCGTGGCGGTCGACGAGGGCGCGCAGGGATTCGAAGGCGGGCTTCGGGGTGTAGTCGTCGGTGGTCAGCCCGAACCGGTGGAAGAGGCCGGGCCGCGCGGTGTCCGCGTCGCGCAGCGAGAAGTGGGTGTAGCCGCTCAGGTTGAGGGACTCGGCATGGGCGGCGAGCGTGCCGACGACCGTCTCGACCACCTCCGCCTGGCGGGCCGGCGGGCGCGCGGGGCCGGTCGGCCAGCCGTGTTCGGTGATGTGGAGCGGCAGGTGGGCGAGGCCCGCCGGGGCCAGGACGGCGGCGCGGTGGTGGTGGAGCAGGCCCGCGACGGCCTCCGCCATCCCCTCCACGGGCACGGGGCGGAAGACGTCGGGGAAGAAGTCGAGGCCCACGTAGTCGAGTTCGGCGACGAAGCGGGGGCCGCCGGCGGCGGCGAGACCCGCGGCGAAGCCGGCGGAGGGGCCGAAGAGCGGTGTGGTGTTGAAGCCGATCCGCAGGTCGTCGAGGCCCAGTTCGCGGGCGTGCGTGCGGGCCGCGGCGACCCCGCGCACGATCGCCTCGCGCACCGCGGGGTAGTCGCCGTCCAGCAGCGGGTTGCCGGTGACGTTCGGCTCCTCGGCGATCTGCAGGGTGGCGGTGCACGCGCCGTACCGGTCGAGGAGTTCGCGGACGAAGACGCAGTAGCCGTCGATGTCCGCGGCGCGCGAGCGGTACTGCGCGACGAGGTCGAGACGGCGGCCGCGCACTGCGTAGCGGGCCGCGTCCGCCGGGGTGTCGGTGGGGTGCGGGACGCCGAGGCGGGTCGCGTCGTCGAAGCTCGCGTAGGCGCGGACGAGGAAGGGCCGCCCGGGCCGCCCCTGGAGGCGGTCGAGCGCCGCCGATATCCGGGCCGGGTCGTCCGGCGGGCCGGCGGTCAGGCCGCCGGTGTCGTCGCCGACGACGCCGCCGGGGTAGATGCCGAAAAGCAGGGTCATGCGGACGGTTCCTCTCCTTCGGCGGCCGGGGGCCGCACCGGTGCGGGGGCGGGGGCGGGGGCGGCGGGCGGCCCCGCGTCCGGCTGCGGCCCGGGGGCGGCGGCCGGGTCCGAGGTCACGGGCGCCGCCGCGGCGGGAGGCCCCGGCCAGGCCAGCGCCCCGCTGCGGATGTCGCCGATGACGCTCTCGGCCCACTCCGCCTCCGCCCGTGCGAGCCCCAGCGCGTACTCCGCCTCGATGACGTACAGGCGGGGCACCCCCGCGGCCAGTGCGGCGGCGAGGCGGGCCTCGTCCTGCGCCGTACGCTCGCGCAGCCGCCGGACGCGCTCGGCGAGCGCCTCCGCCGCCCCGTGCGGGCCGAGCGCGCCGACGTAGCTGACGGCGCCGAGGAAGACGGAGAACTCCCGGCGCGGGGTGCGGATCTCCGTGTCGAGCCGCCGCACCAGCTCCTCCCGGCCCGCGGTGGTCAGCGCGTAGACCGTCCGCTCGGGCCGGTTCCCCTCGCGCTGCCGCCCCCGCTCCTCGACCCAGCCGGCGCCGGTGAGCGCCGCGACGGTGTTGTAGAGCGTGCCGCGGGTGATCGCGGCGGCGTGGTGCGCGCTGCGTTCGCGCAGCTCGGCGAGCATGCGGTGGGGGTGCGAGGGCTGTTCGAGGAGGAGGCCGAGGACGGCGGTGACGACCGGGTTGTCGAGGACGCGACGTGGCATGGTCGAACTCTACCAGTCCACATGGACTATTCAGGAACCTCTGCCGGGCCAGGAGTCCGGGCCGGCCCGCCGGGCGCGGGGGGAGCCAGCAGCGCGGCGATCTCCGCGGCGGCCAGCACGAGCGCGAACCCCTTGCGCAGGACGGCGAGTTCGGGTTCCTGCCGGCTCTCGTCATCGGTGGCGGTGACATCGGATCCGAAGACGACCTGGTAGCCGCGCTCGTACGCCTGCCGGGCGGTGGTGCCGCAGCAGTAGTTGGTGAGCGTGCCCGTGACGACGACGGTGTCGCGGCCGAGGTTGCGCAGGACGGTGTCGAGCGGTGTGTCGTAGAAGGCGCCGTAGGACGGCTTGCGGATCAGGACCTCGTCGGCGCGGCGGCCCATGGGGGCCCACACCTCGGCGGGGCCGGGGCGGCGCCGGCCGGTGTCGCCGTGCGGGAGGTGGCGCAGGGCGCGCGGCCGGTCCAGGCCGAGGTGCGTGTCGTCGAAGAGGGTCCAGATCACGGGCACCGAGGCGGCCCGGCATTCCCCGACCAGCCGCCGCAGCCGGGGCGCCATCCGCGTCGCCGAGGGCACCCAGTAGGGGCTCCAGCCGGGCCGGACGAACTCGTCCTGCATGTCGACGACCAGCAGCGCCGTCCGTTCGGGCCGCACGTCGAACGAGGCCCGCCCGTGCTCGTAGGCCTCGCGTGCCCGCGCGGTCACCCATTCCTCGGTGTACGTCATCCCCACCCCTCCTACGTCGATTCGATGTACCTCGATTCGATGTGCGAGAGTAGCAGCATGCTCGAACTCGCGATCCTGGGTTTCCTCGCCGAGGGGCCGCTGCACGGCTACGAACTGCGCCGCCGGATAGCGCACCTGTCCGGCCACGCCCGGCCGGTGAGCGACGGCAGCCTCTATCCGGCGACCGCCCGGCTGGTCGCCGCGGGGCTGCTGGAGCGGCGCGCCGAGCCGGGCGCCTCGGCGGCGCAGCGGCACACGCTGAGCCTGACCGGCGCCGGCCGCCGCGAACTGCTGCGCCGGCTGCGGGAGGCCGGCGGACTGGACATCAGCGACAGCACCCGCTTCTTCACGGTGCTGGCCTTCCTCTCCCAGCTGCCGGACACCGCCGAGCAGCACGCGGTGCTGCGCCGACGGCTGGACTTCCTGGAGCAGCCCGCGAGCTTCTTCCACGACGGCGGCCGCCCGCTGCGCGCCGAGGACACCACCGACCCCTACCGGCGCGGCATGCTCACCGTCGCCCGCGCCACCAGCCGCGCCGAACGGGCCTGGCTGCGGCAGATCCTGGGCTGACGCGCCGCCGCCTCCCCGGGCCGCCGGCCGGGCCGCCCCCGGGCCGTCTGCGGCCTTGACAAGGAAAGGCGGGCGCTGGCCTTATCTATGGGAGCGCTCCCAAACTCCACCGGGCCCCAACCGGCCTCCCCCCACACGGAGTTCCCATGTCCAGCAGAAGCAGTACCCGCAGGCACCACCACCGCAGAGCGGCCCTCGCCTTCGGCGCGGTGCTCGCCATGCTCTCCCTCACCACGGCCGCGGTGCACGCGTCCGGCGCGACCGCCCCGGCCGGGGCCGCGCAGGCCTCCGGCCTCCCCTACCAGGACCCGTCGCTGCCGGTCGCGCAGCGCGTCGACGACCTGCTCGGGCGGATGACGCTCGACGAGAAGGTCGGGCAGATGACGCAGGTCGACCGCACCGCGCTGGCGTCGGCGCCCGGCGACCTGGCCACGTACCGCATCGGGTCGGTGCTGTCCGGCGGCGGCTCGGCGCCGAGCCCGAACAACGCCACCTCGTGGGCCGACATGTACGACAGCTTCCAGCGCACCGCGCTCAGCACGCCGCTGGGCATCCCGATGATCTACGGCATCGACGCCGTGCACGGCGACAACAACGTCTACGGCGCCACGATCTTCCCGCACAACATCGGGCTCGGCGCGACGCGCGACGCCGACCTCGTGCAGCAGATCGGGCACGCGACCGCGGAGGAGGTGTCGGGGACCGGTATCGACTGGGACTTCGCGCCGTGCCTGTGCGTGGCGCGCAACGACCGCTGGGGGCGTACGTACGAGTCCTTCGGCGAGACGCCCGACCTGCCCTCGCAGATGACCTCGGAGATCACCGGCCTGCAGGGCGAGACGCTCGGCGGCCCGGCCTCCGTCCTGGCCACCGCCAAGCACTACATCGGCGACGGCGGCACCGACGGCGGGGTCAACGAGGGCAACGCCACGCTGACGGAGACACAGCTGCGCGCCATCCACCTGCCGCCGTTCAAGGCCGCGGTGGACCGCGGGGTCGGCTCGGTCATGGTGTCGTACAGCAGCTGGAACGGCGTGAAGGACCACGCCAACCACTACCTCCTCACGGACCTGCTCAAGGGCGAACTCGGCTTCTCCGGCTTCGTGGTGTCGGACTGGGCGGGTGTCGACAAGATCGACGGGCAGCAGGGGTTCACCGCCGCCGAGGTCGCCACCGCCGTCAACGCCGGTATCGACATGGTGATGGTGCCGACCGACTACAAGGCCTTCGTGGGCGACCTGAAGAGCGACGTCTCCAGCGGCGCCGTGAGCATGGACCGGATCAACGACGCCAACCGCCGCATCCTGACGAAGAAGTTCCAGCTCGGGCTGTTCGAGCACCCGTTGACCGACCGCTCCTACACCTCGACGGTCGGCTCGGCCGACCACCGGGCACTCGCCCGCAAGGCCGTGCGCGAGTCGCAGGTGCTGCTGAAGAACGACGGCGGCGTGCTCCCGCTCGCGAAGTCCGCGAAGGTCTTCGTGGCGGGCAAGTCCGCCGACGACATCGGCAACCAGAGCGGCGGCTGGACGATCAGCTGGCAGGGCGCGAGCGGCGCGACGACCCAGGGGACGACGATCCTCCAGGGCATCAGGTCCGCCGTGAACAACACCTCGCAGGTGACCTGGAGCAAGACCGGCGACGGCATCTCCTCGGCGTACGACGTGGCCGTGGCCGTCATCGGCGAGACCCCGTACGCCGAGGGGCAGGGCGACCGCACCGGGTCGATGGGCCTGGACCAGACGGATCTGAGCGTGCTCGCCAAGCTCAAGGCCAGCGGGGTGCCGGTCGTGACGGTGCTGGTGTCGGGCCGCCCGCTCGACATCGCCGCCCAGCTGCCGGACTGGAAGGCGCTGGTGGCGGCCTGGCTGCCCGGCACCGAGGGCAACGGCGTCTCCGACGTCCTCTTCGGCGACTACGCGCCCACCGGCAAGCTGCCGATGTCGTGGATGCAGAGCGCGTCGCAGGAGCCGATCAACGACGGCGACGGCAAGACCCCGCTCTTCCCGTACGGCTACGGGCTGACGTACGGCACCACGACGCCGCCCACCAGCCCGCCGCCCACCAGCCCGCCGCCGACCACTCCCCCGCCCACGACCCCGCCGCCGACCACCCCGCCGCCCACGGGGAGCGGCTGCACGGCCACCTTCACGCTGACCAACTCCTGGTCCGGCGGCTTCCAGGCGGACGTGAGCGTGAAGAACAACGGCGCCTCGGCGCTGGGCGGCTGGCGCGTGCAGTGGACGCAGTCCGGTGCCACGATCAGCAGCCTGTGGAACGGCACGCTCGCGCAGAGCGGCGGAGCGGTCACGGTGACCAACGCGCCCTACAACGGGGCGGTGGCGCCCGGCGCCTCGGTCTCCTTCGGCTTCACCGCCAACGGCGCGCCGCCCTCCCCGCTGCCCGTACCGACGTGCACGGCGTCCTGAGCGCGGCGGGCCTGACCGCCGGCCGCGACGCCTGACCGGCCCGAACGGCCCGGCTCCCGCCCGGGAGCCGGGCCGTTCGCCGCCGCCGGCCGCCGGCCCGCCGGGGAGGGGCCGGGCGCGCGTGCGGCGGCGGCCGGGCGCTCCCCCGTCCGGGACCCGGCCGCCGCCCGTACCGCAGGCCGTACTACGCCGCGGCGGCCGCGGCCGCGACCTGCTCGGCGGTCGGCTCGATCCGCGGCGAGACCAGCGAGACGACCAGGGTGCCCGCCGCGAGGGCGGCCGCCACCAGCAGGCCGCGCTGGAAGCCGGCCACCAGCGCGTCGGACTGCGAGGCGCCGGAGGCGAGTTCGTGCGCGGTGCGGGAGTTCGCCAACGTGGTGACGACGGCGAGCCCGATCGCGCCGCCCACCTGCTGGAAGGCGGTGAAGACGCCGGAGGCCGCACCCGCGTCGTCGTGCCGCACCTCGGCGACGGCGGCGATCTGGGCGGGCACGGCCACCGCGATGAGGCCGAAGCCGAACAGCACCGTGCCCGGCACGATCTGGCTCAGGTACGACCCGGTGGCGTCGGCCCGCGAGAGCAGCAGCAGACCCGCGACGCCCAGTACGCCGCCGGCGGTCTGCACCGGGCGGGTGCCGAACCGCGTGACGAGCTGGCTGGCCACGACCGCGGCGACGATGGCGGCACCGCCCATCGGCAGGAACTCCACGCCGGTCCGCAGCGCGCTGTCGCCGCGCACCTGCTGGAGGAAGATCGCGGTCAGGAAGAACATCGACAGGAAGGCCGCGCCGTTGAGCGCGATGGTCCCGCCCGCGGTGCTCAGGCTCCGCGACCGCAGCAGCCGCATCGGCACCAGCGGCGCGGCGGCGCGGGACTCGACGGCGAGGAAGGCGGCGAGCAGCACGGCCCCGCCGGCCAGGCAGCCGACGACCTCGGCGGAGGACCAGCCGAGCGGTTCGGCGCGCACCACGCCGTAGACGACGCCGAGCAGTCCGCCGGTGGCGAGCACCGCGCCCAGGACGTCGAAGGAGCGGTTGGCGCGCTGTGCCGCGACCGGGCGGACGATGAGCGGCGTCACGGCCACCAGGGCGGCCACCAGGGGCACGTTGACGATGAAGACCCAGCGCCAGCTGAGCGCGTCGACGAGGAAGCCGCCGACCACGACGCCGAGGGTGCCGCCGAGCCCGGCGAGGCCGCCCCACACGCCCATCGCGATGTTGCGCTCCTTGCCGTGCGGGAAGGTCACGGTCAGGATGCCGAGCGCGGCGGGCGAGAGCAGGGCGCCGCCGAGGCCCTGGACGCTGCGGGCGGCGACGAGCAGGCCGGGCGAGCCGGCCAGGCCGCCGGCCAGCGAGGTGATGCCGAAGAGGACGAGGCCGGCGACGAAGACCCGGCGGGCACCGAGCAGATCGGCCGCACGGCCGCCGAGCAGCAGGAAGCCGCCGAAGACGAGGGTGTAGGCGCTGATGACCCATTGCAGGCCGTCGGGGGTGAAGCCGAGGTCGGTCTGGATGTGCGGCAGGGCGACGTTCACGATCGTGACGTCGAGCACCACGATGAACTGGGCGAGGGCCAGCACCGTGAGGGTGGCCCAGGGACTGCGTCGCATGGTTGCTACCTCGAAGGGAGGATGTTTACAGCGTATGCTTACGTGCTAACCATACACAGAGCGCTTACGTTGTAAACAGCTTGCCCGGCCGGCCGTGTGTACGCTGTCGACCGAGCGGGGAACTGCGAGCGAAAGGTGCGGATGCGGAGATGGCCGCACAGAAGCGTTTGAACCGCGAGGACCTGGTGACCACCGCGCTCGCCGTCGCGGACGCCGAGGGCCTCGAAGCCGTCACCGTCCGCCGGATCGCGCAGGAGCACGACGTCACGCCGATGGCGCTCTACCGGCACTTCCCCGACAAGGACGGCCTGCTGCTCGCCCTCGCCGACCGGCTGCTGTCCGGCGCGGCGCTGCCCGAGCCGGACGACCGGCCCTGGGACGAGCAGCTGCGCGACGTGCTCGGCGCCTTCGTCGAGGCGCTGCGCCCGCACCCGAACGCCGCGGTGCTGGCCTTCCGCGGCATGGTCACGACCGATCCCGGCCTGGCCGTCACCGAGCGGGCACTCGCCCTCATGGCCGAGGGCGGGCTGTCGGTCGAGCGCAGCGCGGAGACCGCGAGCCACACCCTCGGCTCGCTCGTCGCGCTGGCGATCGTGGCCCCCGGCCCGCCGCCCGGCGCCGATCCGGAGGAGGGCGACGACGCCGTACGGGCCAAGCGCGCGACACTGCTCGCCCTCTCCCCGCGCCGCTACCCGCACATCGTGGCCGCCGCCGAGCCGCTGGCCGCGTGCGCGGACACCGCGGTGTACTTCGGCCGCGGCGTCGACATGATCGTGAGCGGCATCCGGGACGCCGCCCGCGCGGAGTCCGCCGCGGCCCGCTGACCGGCCGCGCCACCGCGCGCGAGCCGGTACGCGTGGGGCGTACGTGACGCGCGGTCACGTGCGCGACCCGGGACGAATCGGCCGGTAAGCCGTGCGAGCGGCGGGCGGAACCCAGAATTCACCGGAAAACCCCTTCCCTGGTGGGTCTACGCGCGTATCTTGAGCACGACCGTGCGCGTACCGCCCCGAGGTGACGCGCCGTCACCAACGACCGCTCCGCACGAAGGAGATGCCCCCGGTGTCGGACCCCTCTGAGGCCACCGAGACGTCACCACGCCCGGCGGCGCAGCTGCCCGCCGGCTTCCGCAAGCGCTTCCTGCCGATCGGCGTGGCAGGCGCCATGGTGCTGGCCGGTATCGGCGTGCACGCCGCCTTCGCGACGCCCTCGGCCGGCGCCCTGATATCCGAGGTCTACGGAGGCGGCGGCAACTCCGGCGCCGTCTACACCAACGACTTCGTCGAGCTGGCCAACGCCGGCGGCGCGTCCGTCGACCTGAGCGGCTACACCGTGCAGTACCTGCCCGGCGCGCCCTCCGCCACCTCCAAGTGGCAGACCACCCAGCTCAGCGGCACGCTGGCCGGCGGGGGCCACTTCCTGATCCAGGAGGCCGCGGGCGCCGGCGGCAGCACCGCGCTGCCGGCCGACGTGACCGGCGGCATCAACATGTCCGGCACCTCCGGCACCGTCGCGCTGGTCACCGGCGCCGACCCGCTGACCTGCCTGACGGCCGCCGACTGCGCCGCCGACCCGCGGGTCCGGGATCTGGTCGGCTACGGCACCGCCCTCGTCCACGAGGGCAGCGGCGCCGCGGTGGGCGCGAGCAACACCGCGTCGGTCGCCCGCGGCGCGGGCCTGGCCGACACCGACGACAACGCGGCCGACTTCACCGCGGGCGAGCCCACCCCCCAGCCGGCGGGACAGGGCAGTGGCCCCACCGACCCGCCCACCACGCCGCCGACGACTCCCCCGACCACCCCGCCGGTGACGGGCGTCGAGGCGAGGATCCACGACATCCAGGGCGACACCCGCAACAGCCCGCTGGCCGGCAAGGCGGTGACCGGCGTGACCGGCGTCGTCACCGGCGTGCGCGACTACGGCTCCTCGCGCGGCTTCTGGATGCAGGACCCGCAGCCCGACGCCGACCCGCGCACCAGCGAGGGCATCTTCGTCTTCACCAGCTCCAGCCCCGCGGTCGCGGTCGGCGACGCCGTCACGGTGGCAGGCACGGTCTCCCAGTACTACCCGGGCGGCGCCGACACCGGCGTGCAGGCGGTCACCGAGATCACCAGGCCCACCGTCACCAAGGTCTCGTCCGGCAACGCACTGCCGGCGCCCGTCGTGCTGGACGACGCGCGCGTCCCGGACGCTTTCGTGCCGAGCGCCGGCGGCGGCAGCATCGAGGACCTCCCGCTGCGCCCCGCGGACTACGCGCTCGACCTGTACGCGTCGCTGGAGGGCATGAACGTCCGGATCGAGGACACCCGCGTGGTCGGCGCCACCGACGCGTACGCGGAGCTGTGGGTCACCGTCAAGCCGAAGCAGGACCCGACCAGGCGCGGCGGCACCCTCTACACCGGCTACGACCAGCCCAACTCCGGCCGGCTGATGGTGCAGTCGCTGCTCCCGTCCGCGACCTCGCCCTTCCCGGTGGCGAACGTCGGCGACACGCTGCGCGGCACGACGTCCGGGCCGCTGGACTACAACCAGTTCGCCGGTACGTACGCGGTCGAGGCGCGCGAGCTGGGCACGGTCGCGAGCGGCGGCATCACGCCCGAGGTCACCGCCAGGGCCTCCGCGGACCAGGCGACGGTGGCCACGTACAACGTGGAGAACCTGGCGCCCGGCAACCCCCAGGCGAAGTTCGACGCCCTCGCCCAGGGCCTGGTGCACAACCTGCGCTCGCCCGACATCGTCGCCCTGGAGGAGATCCAGGACAACAGCGGCGCCACCGACGACGGCACGGTCGCCGCCGACCGGACGCTGGCCAAGCTCACGGACGCGATCGTGGCGGCGGGCGGCCCGCACTACGAGTGGCGCGGCATCGACCCGGTCAACGACAAGGACGGCGGCCAGCCCGGCGGCAACATCCGCCAGGTCTTCCTCTTCAACCCGGATCGCGTCGGCTTCACCGACATCCCCGGCGGCGACTCGACCACCGCGGTCGGCATCACGGGCACCGGCTCCGCCACGGCGCTGACCGCCTCCCCGGGCCGTGTCGCCCCGGGCGACCAGGCGTGGAACAGCAGCCGCAAGCCGCTCGTGGGCCAGTTCACCTTCCGCGGCAAGAAGCTCTTCGTCATCGCCAACCACTTCGACAGCAAGGGCGGCGACCAGGGCGTCGACTCGCGCTTCCAGCCCCCGGTGCGCAGCTCCGAGGTGCAGCGGGTGCGCCAGGCGATCCTGGAGCACGACTTCGTCCAGCAGCTGGAGACCGCCGACAGGAAGGCCGACGTCGTCGTCCTCGGCGACCTCAACGACTACCAGTTCTCGCCCGCGGTGCAGAGCCTGACCGGCAACGGCTCGGTGCTCACCGACCTGGTCGACACCCTGCCGGTCAGGGAGCGCTACTCCTACGTCTACGAGGGCAACTCCCAGGTGCTGGACCACATCCTGGTCTCGCCGAACCTGACCGCGCACACCGACTACGACGTCGTCCACATCAACGCGGAGTTCGCGGACCAGACCAGCGACCACGACCCGCAGGTCATCCGGCTGCGCCCGTAGCCGTCGCCCGCACCCCGTGAGGGTGCGCGTGCCCCGCGGGCGCGCGCACCCTCATCGGTATGATCATCGGAATATTAGAAGATCGTGCGGACAATTTTCCGTGCTTTGCAAGGCGGGTGGCGCACATCACCCTCAGATAGTGCAGCATTATGTCCGCTATGTTCGCTATGCCGGATAAAGATGCTTGCCTGTGACGTGCCCGGCGTGCGAGAGTCGTCTCAACGGCCGATCGACCCGAGCCCGGCCGTTCCACAAGCGCCGTGGACCACACCCCCCTGCTCCGCGGCGGTCATGAAGAGGCCCTTCCAGCTGTCGTTACCCCGACGCGAAGGGCCTCTTCACATGCGCCGCCCGCGGCCGGGCGGGCGGGGTCACCCGCGGTCCTGCACCCGCAGTTCGAACCAGGTGGTCTTGCCGCGCGGCTGGAGGTCCACGCCCCAGCGGTCGGACAGGTGGTCGACCAGGAAGAGGCCGCGCCCGCTGATGTCCAGCTCGCGCACCGGGAGCAGGCAGGGCAGCGCCCGCGAGGGGTCGCGCACCTCGACGCGGATCCAGCCGCGCCGCCGCCGTAAGCGGATCCCGAAGCCGCGCGCCCCCGTGTGCCGCACCGCGTTGCCGACCAGCTCGGAGACCAGCAGCTCGACCGTCTCGCCGTACGCCGCCAGGCCCCACGTGCGCAGCACCTCGACCGTGAGCCGGCGCGCGGTGGACGCCGACTCGGGCCGCGAGGCGAGGTGGACCTCGGCGAGCGAGGGGTCACCCAGCAGTTCCAGCACGCCGGGCTCCGCACCGTCCACTCCGTCCGCACCGTCCGCGAGAACGGGTAAGGGGCCCGCCGCGGGACCGGATTCCACCCGCTGCGGCCGCTCGGATCCACCCCTGCCCGCCATGCCTTCATGATGGCCGCCCGCGCGCCCCTCCGAGTGCCAACCCGGGGAATTGGACGGCGGGGGGACAGCGCTCGACCCGTGGGTTTCGGCATATTCCCCTGGCACGGATCCCCTGGAATCACACCCCCCGACCTGCGGTGTTGCCGAACGCAACCTTCCCGGTGATCGGTGGCGGCCCGAGAATCCTTAAGGTTTCCATAAGCCTTCCTTAAGGAAAGGCCGCCACCGCCGGGCTACCGATGTTCGAGTGCCTGTACGAGTGTCGTCCACATCTCAACCGGGTAACGCGTCAACGGAATTGTGCTTTCCCCGGACCCTGCTCGACGAAGCTGCGCATTCCCGTCTCCCGGTCGGCGGTCGCGAACAGGCCCGTGAAGAGCGCGCGCTCCAGGGCCAGGCCGCTGTCCAGGTCGGTCTCCAGTCCCGCGTCCACCGCCTGCTTGGCGGCCCGCAGCGCGAGCGCCGGCCCGCGCGCCAGCCGCGCCGCCCAGGCGTGCGCGGTCGCGTACACCTCCGCGGCCGGCACCACCTTGTCCACCAGGCCGATCGTGAGCGCCTCGGCGGCGCCCACCATGCGGCCGGTGAAGATCAGGTCCTTGGCCCGGGAGGGGCCGACGAGCCGGGCGAGCCGCTGGGTGCCGCCGGCCCCCGGGATGAGGCCGAGCAGGATCTCCGGCTGCCCGAGCCTGGCGTCCTCGGCGGCGATCCGCACGTCCGCGCACAGGGCCAGCTCGCAGCCGCCCCCGAGCGCGTAGCCCGTCACCGCCGCCACCACCGGCTTGGGGATGCGGGCGACGGCGGTGAAGGCCTCCTGGAGCGGGCCGGAGCGCAGCGCCATGTCCCCGTAGGACATGTCCTGCATCTCCTTGATGTCGGCGCCCGCGGCGAAGACCTTCTCGCCGCCCCACAGCACCAGCGCCCGCACGTCGGGGCGGGCGGCCGCCTCGCGGGCGATCTCCGCGAGGCGGTCCTGCACCGCGCTGTCGAGCGCGTTCATGGGCGGCCGGGCGAGCGTCACGGTGCCGACGCCGTCGTCGACTTCGAAGGTCACAGTCATGACGGCGAGACTACGGCGCCGGCCCGGCGGGCCGGGGTCAGGCCTTCCACCGCTCCCACGGCATGTTCCAGCCGTTCAGGCCGTTGTACCACTGGACGGTCTTGTCCTTGGAGTGCACGACCTCGACGACGTCCCCGATGATCGAGGTGCTGTAGAACCACGCCGCCGGGGTGTCGGGGTCGTGCGCGCCGCGCACGTCGTGCAGGCCGACGCAGCCGTGGCTGGTGTTGCTGCGCCCGAAGACCGAGTTCGCGGCCCAGTAGTTGCCGTGGATGAAGGTGCCCGAGGTGGTGAGCCGCATCGCGTGCGGCACGTCCTTGATGTCGTACTCCCCGCCGAAGCCGACCGTGTCGCCGTTCATCCGGGTGGTGACGTACTTCTCGGAGATCACCATCTTGCCGTTGTAGGTGGTGTGCTCGGGCGCGCCGGAGGAGATCGGGACGGTCCGCACCAGCTTGTTGTCGCGGTAGACGGTCATCGTGTGCTTGGCGGCGTCCACGATGCTCACCTGGCGGCGGCCTATCGTGAAGTGCACGGACTTCTGCTGCTTGCCGTAGACCCCGGCCGCGCCCTCGACGCCCTTGAGGTCCAGCTGGAGGGTGACCGCGGTACCGGGCTTCCAGTAGTCGGCCGGGCGGATGTAGAGGTCCTGGTTGCCGTACCAGCGGGAGGCGACCTCGACGGACGGGGACGCGGAGACCGACACGCCCTGCTCGACGGCCTTCTTGTGCGTGATCGGGCGGTTGAAGTGCAGGTAGACCTCCATGCCGACGCCGACGGTCGAGCCGTCCTCGGGCGTGAAGTAGCCGACGAAGGTGTCCTTGGGGGTGACGGTGGTGAAGGTCGCGTGCTTGTCGGACTCGCGGCCCTCGGCGTCCTCGGCGGTGGCGTCGACGGTGTACTGCGTGGAGGTGTCCAGATGGCCGGTGGGCGTCCAGCCCAGCCCGTCCGCGCTGATCTCGCCGGGCACCTGGGCGCCCTTGCCGTCCTTGACGACGACGGTGGACAGCTTGCCGCCGCTCGCCGAGACCTTCAGCTCGCCGGTGGTGGCGACGTTGTCCGCGCCGTCCTCGGGCGCGATGGTGACGACGGCGGTGGAGGGCGCGGTGTCCGGCGACGCGCCGGCGGCCGCCGACGAGGACGCCTTGGAGGGGCCGGACGCGGAGTCGTCACCGCCCCCGCCGCCGCCGCACGCGGCCGCCGCGAGCAGCGCCGCCCCCAGCACCAGCGCGGACATCTTCCTTCTGACCCCAGGCGCCACGCGTATCGGCTTCACGTCCGTCTCCCCTTGCCCGCTTCCCGCACCTCAGCCCCGGACCTCCCCGGCTGGCGCAAGAAAACCACACGCGGGGCGTTCCGGGCGGCCCGGAAATGTCACCGTTGCGTCCCAGATCGGGGCGGTCCCGGCGGGTGCGGGCGGCGGGCGGTACGGGCGGCTACCTGCGGGGTGTGCGTGGCTGCGACGGCCGCGGCCGGGGGTCGGTGCTGCATCCCATCTTCCGGCAGTCCGGGTTGGCGCAGGACATCGAACTCACTCCTTGCTGTCGTGCAGGCGTATCCGCCGCGCGAGCGGCCCCGCACAAAGTGCGGTTGCCCGACACGGTCGTGAAGACGGACGCACCGCGGAGCGATTCGGTTCCCTCACGGGTGAGTTCACGGCATTGCCGCAACAATTCACAGCGCTTTCACCGGAATGTGCCCGTGGGCACATGTCCGGGGGAGGTGACCAGCACAAATGCGGCACGCACTCAGAGTGCCGAACCGGCCACCCATTGCCGCCAGCCGAGATTCCAGCCGCTCATTCCGTTGTCCGGCGCGACCGTTCCGTCATGGGAATTCACCACCCGGATCGGATCGCCCACGAGCGAGTTCTCGTAGAACCAGCCCGCCGGGGTGCCGGAGCCGCCGCCCTTGGTGTCGAACAGCCCGATGCAGCCGTGGCTGACGTTGGTGCGGCCGAACACGTCCGGCGGGGACCAGTAGTTGCCGTGCACGAAGGTGCCCGACCGGGTGAGCCGCATCGCGTGCGGGACGTCGGGGATGTCGTACTCGCCGCCGAAGCCCACCGTGCGGCTGTCCATCCGGGTCACCGCGAACTTCTGCGCGATGACCATCACGCCGTTGTACGTGGTGTGCCCCGGCGCCCCGGTGGAGACGTCCAGGCTGCGCACCACCCGGCCGCCGCGCCGCACGGTCATGGTGTGGGCGGCCGCGTCCACCGTGCTGCGCTGGTCGCGGCCGATCGTGAAGTGCACGTCCTTGGACTGCGTGCCGTAGACGCCGGGCGCCGCGGCCACGTCGCGCAGCCGCAGGTGCAGCGTGACGCGGGACCCGGGCGTCCAGTACGCGGCCGGGCGCAGGTCGAGGCGCTGGTCGCCGAACCAGTGGCCGACCACCCGCACGGCCGGCTGCGCGGTGACGGTCACGGCGCGCTCGACCGCGGCCCGGTCGGCGACCGGGCGGCTGAAGGTCAGCGTGACGATCATCGCGTCGCCGACCGTGCTGCCCTCCTCCGGGCTGAAGAAGCCGATCACGGTGTGCTGCGGCACGAGCGTGGTGAAGGCCGTGTGCCTGGCCGCCGTGCGGCCGCGCGCGTCCGTCGCGAGCGCGTCCACCGTGTACTGCGTGGCCAGTGCGAGCTTGCCGTCCGGCCGCCAGCTGCGCCGGTCCGCCGCGAGGCGCCCCGGCACCGGCGTGCCGTCCGCCGCCCGCACACCGACCTCGGTGAGCGTGCCGTGCGCGACGCGCACCGCGAGCGCGCCCTGCGCGGCGACGTCCCGGGCGCCGTCCCCGGGCTCGACGCGGATGACCGCCCGCGACACCTGCGCGCCGGCCCCGTCCCCCTTCCCGTCAGAACCGCCGCCGCCCGTACCGCACCCCGCGGCGAGCACCGCGCCCAGGAGCACCCCCGCACCCGCGCGCACCGCGCGCCGCACCACTTCTCTCACGCACCGTCAACGACGCACCGCCGCGCGGGAAACGCCGTGCCACCCGGCCACGGGGGCGTTGTCAGCCGGGCAGCCGGGCCAGCACGCCGCGGGCGCGCTCGGCCGCGTCGGGCCAGGGGCCGTTCAGCGCGTGGACGTAGGCGGCGCGGGCGCCCTCGAGATCGCCCGCGGCCAGCAGCAGGCCGCCGAGGTTGACGGCCGCCATGCCGCTCTGCACGGGGTGGCCGGTCGCGATGACGGTGCGGTAGGCCTCCTCGGCGCCGGCGGTGTCGCCGTTGTGCGCGAGGAAGCCGGCGAAGTCGAAGGCCGCCATGGGCGACAGGTGCGGGTGACCGGCCCGGACGGCGAGCCGGTAGGCGGCCGCCGCGCCGGGGACGTCGTCCTGCGCGGTCCGCGCCTTGGCCAGGTGCACCGCGGCCAGGCACGCCGTTTCGGCGTCGGCGGCGTCGAGGGCCCTGCGGTAGGCGGCGTCGAAGGCCGCGCACGCCCCGTCCACGTCGCTGCGCTGCCTGCGGAGCATGCCCCGGCAGAACAGCCGCAGGGCCTCGTCGTCCGGTCCCGCGAGGGCCATCGTCCGGCGGAAGGCGTCGGCGCCCACGTCCCCGGACGAGGAGAGGAGCAGCAGGGCCAGGTGGAGCTGGGTACGGGCGCGCGTGTCGCCCGCGGCCTGGGCCGCCCGCAGCGCCGCGACGCCCTCGGCGTCGGGCAGATGGTGGGCGAAGTGCCGGCCGAAGTCGAACGGCGGCGGCTGCGGGCCGGTGGCGGGCGCGGGCGGTTCCAGCGCCGCCAGGCGGGCACGGGCCCGCTCGGCGGCCTCGTGAACGGGGGACGTCAGGGCGTGCCGGTAGGCGGCGCGGGCCTCCTCGGGGGTGAATTCGCACACCAGCAGGTCGCCCAGGACGAGCGCCGCCACCGGGGCGTCGTGGCCGCCGAGCGCCTGCTCCAGGGCAGCCCGCGCGCCCGCGACGTCGCCCGCCTGGGCGCGGACGACACCGACGATGCCGCCCAGCAGGGCCTGCCCCTCCTCGTCGGCCGAGCCCATGAGGAATTCGGCGAGCAGCCGTGCCTCGGCGTACTCACCCTCCCCGTAGAGCCGCAGGACGCCGTGCAGCATCGCTTCCGGATCGCCCTCCGCCGCCAGGGAGTTGGTGAGGCGGGCCGCCTCGGACCGGCGTTCCCCGGCCACGGCGACCAGACGCAGCCGCCCGGCCGCGTCGGGGTCGCCGAGGTCCGCAGCGCGCTCGTAGGCGGCGCGGGCGCCGGCCAGGTCGTCCTCCTCCAGCAGCAGGTCGCCCAGGGCGAGCGCGGCCATCGCGGCGTGGCCGGTACCGGTGGCGGCCGCGCGGGCGAAGGCGGCCTTGGCGTCGTCCGCGGCCCCGGCGGCCCGGAAGGCGATGCCGCGGCCTGCCTCGGCCGCGGCGGCGATCCACGGGTCGTCCGCCCCGGCCAGCCCGTCCAGCACCGCGAGCATCCCGTCGGTGTCGCCGGCGCTCTCCAGCTCCACGGCGTGCTCCAGCTCCGCCAGCAGATCGGGGTCCGGGCCCGGGGCCGCGGTGCCCGGCCCGTCCGGCTCGGGCGCGAGGTCCTCGCCGGAGGCGGTGGCGAGGGCCTCCAGCTCGTCGCGTACGGACAGCAGCCGGCCGGCCAGCTCCGCGTCGGCCGCGGCGACCTCGGCGAGGTCGGAGCGCAGGTCCAGGGCCCCTGACCACAGCACGGCCCGGCCCTGCTCCAGGAACTCCACCGCCGCCGCCGGCTCGCCCGCGTCGAGGGCGAGGCGGGCCGTCTCGGCCGGCACGCCGTACTCCTGCGCGAGCCAGGACTCCTGGGCCTCGCGCGGGGAACCGGGCCAGGCCGCCAGCGCGAGCAGTTCCAGCAGCAGCCGGCAGCCGTCGAGGGTCGCCGCGGCGTCGTCCCGGTCGGCGACGGTGAACCAGACCCGTACGGCCCGGTAGCGCAGCCGGGCGGGGACGGTGGCGTCGGACGCCAGCCCGTACAGCACCCACGCGGCCTCCGCCCGGTCGCCCGGCCGCCCGCCGGACTCGGCGCGGTGGGCGAGGGAGGTCCCCAGCTGGAGCGTGGACAGGACGGAGTCGATCCCGCCGCGGCCGGCGCAGGCGCGAAAGATCTCGATCGCCCGGTCCAGGTCGGCGGCGGCTGCGGTGCGCTCCCAGCGGTCGGCCAGCGCGGCGGCCGCGTTGTGGGCCACGTTCGTCCACTGCGGCCCGGCCGCCTCCGGGTCGTCGACGACGGCCAGCGCGCGGGCGAGTACGGCGTCGAACGCCGCCGGATCCCGCCGCCCGCCGGGCACGTACGCCCTGAGCAGCGCGGAGAGGGCCCTGCGGTAGTGCGAGCCGGCGGGGGGCAGCTGCCCGATCGCGGTCTCCAGGTAGCCGACGGCCACGTCCCGGTCGGCGTCGGGGTCCGGCCGCTCCGCCCCGCGCGGGTACGGCGCGGCTCCGGCGCGGTGCAGCCGGGCCTGGGCGGCGTTGACGAGCCGGGGGGCGTAGGCGCGGTGGGTGGGCGGGGTGAGCCGCAGGACGGTGGTCAGGGCCTCGATCCCCTCGTCCAGGTCGGTGGGGATCGCGAAGAGCTGGTAGCGCGTGAGGAGGACGCCGGCCAGGTTGTTGAGCATCGCCGTGGTCTCCGCCTGGCGGTCGCCGTCCGGGCCGGAGGGCGCCGGCGCCGCGGCGCCCTCGTCGCGGACGGCCCGGTAGAGGTCGACGGCGCGCGAGAGGTCGGTGTCGTCGCGGTTGGCCTGGAAGCGCTCTGCGAGCGCCGCGGCGAGATGGGCGCGGGTCGTGACCCCGTCCGGGTCGAGCTCCAGCGCGGCGGTGGCGAGGTCGACGGCGAGGGCGAGGTCGCCGGGCGCGCCCGTCTCGGAGTAGCGCTCGCGGTGGTGGGCCGACAGGTGCCCGAGCCGGTGGGCGCGGTCGGGGTCGTCGGGACCGGTCGCGTCGAGGCCCTGCGTGCCCGCCTCGACCGCGCGGTCCAGGTCCGCGAGCTCCGACGTGAAGCCGAACCGGATCCGGTGGCAGATGCCGAGGGACGTCAGCACGGCGGCGCGGTTGGGGTGGCCGGGGCCTGCGGCGTCGAGGGCGGCCGCCAGGGAGGCGAGGGCGGCCTGGAGGTCCTCGCGCCGGTGGTGGCGGTGGTAGCGGCGCATGTGGGCCTGGTGCGCGGACTGCCCGGCCGCGACGGCGAAGTCCGTCCAGCCGTGGGTGGTGGACCGTGCGAGCACGGTCCGCCAGGCGGGGATCGCCGTGTCGAGGTGCTCGTCGCGGTCGTCGCCGTCGAGCAGGCCGGCGCAGGTGACGGCGAGCCGGGAGACGGCGGTGTGCAGCAGGTCGCGCTGCTCGCCCGGCTGCCCGTCGGGGACGAGGGCCACCGCCTCGCTGAGTGCGTCGACGGCGGCCCGCAGGTCGGCGGTCGCCGTCCCGGCGCCCGGGCGCTGGGCGCGCAGGTGCAGCAGCCAGCCGTAGTTGGCCAGTACGGCGGCGCGGCGGAGGGGTTCGAGGGGGTGGGCCAGGACCCGCTGGTAGTGGTCGAGGGCGAGGTCGGCGGCCTGCGGGTCGTCGTCCTGTGTGGCGCGCAGGTGGAGCGCGCCGGCGAGGGCGAGCAGCGGATCGGTGGCGCCGCCGTCCGCCGCGGCGGCGGCCCGGGCGTGGCCGAACGCCTCGTCGAGCAGGGCGGGGTCGGGCTCCAGATCGTTCATGACCAGCAGCGTCCCGGCGAGGTCGCCGCGCATCCGCGGGCGGTCCGGGTCGTCGGGCCCGAGACGGGACAGGGCGCGTCGCAGCAGGTCCGCGGCCTCCGACAGGGCCGCGCGGTCGCGTTTGCCGACCGCCTCGTCGTACAGGGCGTGGGCGAGGTTGGCCTCGAAGGCGGCGCGCTCGTGGCCGGACGGCTGAAGGCGCAGGGCGTTGCGGCCGGCGGTGAGGGCTTCCTCGCGGTGCCGCTCGTCGCCGGTGAGGCGGGCGGCCTCGGTCATGATCCGCCCGAGCCGGTCCCAGCGCAGCGCGGCGAGGGCGTCGCCGGCGGGGCGGGCCACCGCCTCGCGGGCCAGTTCCGCCAGGTCGAGGCAGTGCTCGGCCGTCGCCGGGACGTCGTCGACCGACCGCAGCAGGGTGTGCCACAGCGCCTGCTCGACGGAGGGCGGGTGCGCGGCGCGGGAGACCTCCGCGCGGGCGAGCGCCGCCGCCTCGTCGACCTGCTCCCGCGACCGCGCGCGCATCCCGGCCTGCATCAAGGTGGCGGCCAGCGCGGCGGTGCAGGCCGGCTGCTCGTCCGGGTCGAGCGCGGGCAGGGCGGCCCGGTAGGCCTCGGCCGCCTCGGTCAGCGGTGCGTAGGCGCCGGTCCGGTGCGCCAGGCCGGACAGCAGTGCGCCGAGACGCCGCTGCAGCCTCCCGGTGTGCTCGGGCGCGGCGTCCGGGAGGGCGCTCCGGAGCAGGGCGATCGCCTGCTCGGTCTGTGCCGGGTCGCCGGGGGCGGCGGAGCGGCGGTCCAGCAGGGGCGCGAGCTCGCCCGCGTACCCCGCCCGCAGGCCCGGGTCGGAGGCGCTCGCGTGGAGCGCCGACAGCAGGGTGATCGCCTCGTCCCGCGCGGCCGGGTCGCCGGTGGCGTCGTGCAGGCAGCTCAGGGCGAGGGCGAGGAGCGCGGTGTCCTCCTCGCCGTCGTCCTGCTCGGCGCGCGCCCCCGCGCACACCGCCCGGCACACGTCCACGAGGTCGGCCGCGACGTCCTGGCCGCCGGTGAGCGAGTACAGGTCGCCCAGGATCCGGCGGTGGTGGAGGAGGCGCTGCGGGTCCCGCCCGCCGTCCCCGGTCCCCGCGCCCGTGGCGGTGAGCAGTCCCGGCGCGTAGGGCAGGTCCCGTAACACCGCGGGGTCGTCGATCCCGGCCGTGGCGTGCAGCAGCCGCCACGACTGCCGCAGCCGGTCGCGCCTGCGGTCGAGCTCCTCGCCCTCGAAGGCGCCGAGCCCGTGGGTGGCGAGCGTGATCGCCTCCCGCAGGGTGTCCGGTTCCCGTGTGGCGTCCCACGTCTGCTGGAGCAGGAAGGCGAGGTTGGCGGAGTCCAGCGGCTCGCGCGCCGGGAGGCGGCGGCGGACGACCTCGCGCATCAGGTCGACGGCCGCGGCGAGCCGCCCGTCCTCGTGCAGTGCGGCCGCCTCCGCCACGAGCGGGAGCAGCGGGTCCGCGCCTGCGGCGTCCGGTCCGGGGGCGGCGGCGTCCGTCGTCACGGGCACTCCTCCACCGGCTCGACCGTGAGGATCCGTGCCAGGTCCACCGGCACGTCCCCGGCGGTGGTGTGCAGGGTGAGGGTGCCGCGGGCGATGCCCTTGCTGTCGCCGCAGAGCGTGGAGCCCGGCAGCTGGACCCGCAGCTGCGGCGGTTGCCTGGGCGGCGCGTACCAGGTGGTGCCGACCGCCAGGACGAGGAAGGCGGCGCAGGCCAGCGCTCCGGCGATGCCGCGCCGCAGGTCGGCGAGGGCGGCGACGGCCCGCGTGTGGTCCTGGGTGAGGGGGCTGCCCGCGGGGTGCGGGGTGAGGCGGGGCGGTCCGTTGGCCGCCCGCAGCAGGTACAGGCCGCCCGCCGCTCCGGCCAGCAGGGCCAGGAGCAGCAGCGCGCCGATGACGACGTGCCACGGCGGGGCGACCTTGTCGATCTCGGTGCGCCCCTTGACGAGCCCGAAGCCGACCAGGGCGGCGAGCAGCCCGGCGAGCCCGTTGCGCCATGCGGCGGCGGCGTCGCGGACCCGGGGCAGTTCCTCGCGCAGGACCCGGTGGCGCTCGCGGGCGCGGGCGGCGTCGGCGGGCCCGGCGGGCGGCCCCGGCCTGGGCCGGAGGGGGGCGCTCATGAGGCGGCGAGCCGCAGCAGCCAGTAGGCGCCGCAGCCGCTTCTGCCCTCGGGGCTGCCGGGGTGCTCGCCCTCGCAGGTGCAGACGACCGGTTCGGCGGGCTCGGCGGGCGCGGGGGCGGGGGCGGGCGACCGGCGGAAGAGGGGCAGGCTCTTGTACGTGCCGGTGACGACCGGGACGAACATCAGCCCGCGGCAGCGCGGGCAGGGGCCGGCCAGTTCGACGGTCCCGGGGCGTATCTCCGTCGCGGCGAAGGTCGCGGCGGCTTCCCGCGCGTAGTCGTCGTGCGTCGTCTCTTCGTACGCCTCACACAAGGGGACACCTCCTTCTGCTGTCGGCCCGGACGCCGGGACCTAGGGGCCGGTGTGGGTGAACGCCGCCCAGCGGCTGGGGCGTTCGGGTTCCGCGTCGCGCAGCCGGCGCATCGCGCGCGTCGCGGCGCCCGCGGTACGGGCGGGGTCGAGGCGGCCGGCGGTGACGAGCCCGGGGAAGAGTTCGGCGGCGAACGCCGAGGCGGCCTCGGCGTCCACGGACCACAAGGTCGCCAGGACGTGCCGGAAGCCGGCGTAGTGCAGCCCGGCGCCGAGCGTGATCACCTCGTCGGCGAGCCGGACCCCGCCCGTCGCGGTCATGCAGGCCGACAGGAAGGCGAAGCCGCCGTCGAGGCGCTCGGCGCCGAGTTCGGCGACGGTGAGGACGCCGTCGGCGAGCAGCAGGCCGCCGTGCGAGGGGTCGAGCAGGTTCTGCCGCCCGTGGCAGCTGAAGTGGGCCCAGCGGTGGTCGCGCAGCTCGCGGAGGACGCGCTCGCGGGTGGCGTCCGCGCCCTCCACGACGGTGAGCAGGTGCGGCGGGAACAGCCCGCGCAGAAGGTCGAGTTCGGCGGCGGTCTGGGGCAGGGGCGGGCCGGCGGCGGGGGCGATGACCAGCATCCGGTCCGCGCCGCCCAGGAGTTCGGTCCGCGCGCGGGCCAGCGCCCGCAGGGTCGGCACCGAGGACGGGACGGCGCGGTCGAGCACACTGCGGCCGCTGCCGTCGTGGTGCCCGGCGGCGTGCAGGGGCAGGAAGCCGAGCGGGCCGGTCGGGCACCACCACACGCGGTTCGAGGCCGCCGCGCGCAGCACCGGGTCGGCCACGGTCCGCCACAGCCAGCCCAGGTCGTCCAGCAGCCGGGCGTCCAGCTCCTCCTCGGCCGCGCGCAGGTGCCGCTTGGCGGTGTGGTGGTCGTGGAAGGTGCCGAAGGAGGGGTCGGCCAGGGCCCGCCGCCCGGTGCGGCGGACGTGTGCGGCGGCCTCGTCGACGCGGCCCAGCCGGTCGATGTGGCCGGACACGCGCTCGGCCGCCTCCTGCGCGTCCAGGTCCGGCAGCGGGACGCCGCGCACACCGCAGGCCTCGACGAGCAGGGCGTCGCAGCGCGTGCTGGTGACGTTGACCATCGCCAGGGTGCCCGTGCCGACGGCGGGGAGCAGCGACTCCAGCCGGGGCGGCCGCAGGAAGTCCGCGAAGCCGGGCCCGAGCGAGCGGACCCGCGCGACCAGGGCGTCCCACTCCCGCGCCCGGGCGAGCTGCCGGTCGACGACGCTGCCGCGGCGGCCCGGCGGCTCAGCTGACATGGTGCCAAATGTAGCCGTCCGGCCCGGAGTCCGGTAAGCCACGGAAAAGACCGGTATCCCGCCGTGACACCGCCGGGACCGTCGGCCGCGCCGGGTGTGAGTCCGGGGCGCGCGGGGGGAAGGTAGAGGGCAGGTACACGGCAGGCCGCCGGCACGGGACGCCGGGCGAGGCCACCGCCGTGCCCGAGCCGCGGGAGGACGCAGGTGTCGCAGGCACGCGAAACGGGGGTGCCCGGATGGGCGCCCGGCCTCCGGCTGCCCGCGCCCCGGCCCGTCGCGGCGCCCCCGGCCCGCGGCCCCGCGACGCCGGCGGCCGAGGTGTGGCCGGGTTCCCCGGAGCCGCTGGGGGCCCGCTTCCGTACCGGGCCCGACGGGCGCGGCGGCACCAACTTCGCGCTGTGGGCGGGCGGCGCGGAATCCGTCGAGGTGTGCCTGTTCGCCGCGGACGGCACCGAGACGCGGGCGCCGCTGGCCGAGCTGACGCACGAGGTGTGGCACGGCTTCCTGCCCGGCGTGCTGCCCGGCCAGCGCTACGGCTTCCGGGTCGGCGGCCGCTGGGACCCGTGGACGGGGGCGCGGTGGAATCCGGCGAAGCTGCTGCTCGACCCGTACGCCCGCGCGGTGGACGGCGACTTCCGGCTGGTCCCCGAGGTGTACGGGCACGTGCGCGACTGGCCCGAACCGGGCGTCGCCGACACCGTGCGCGACGACCGCGACTCGGCGCCTTTCGTGCCCAAGGGCGTCGTGGTGGACGACTGGGCCGAGGCGGACGAGTGGCAGGACGACCACCGCCCGAAGACCCCCTGGTCCGACACCGTCATCTACGAACTGCACGTCCGCGGCTTCACCCGCCGCCACCCGGGCGTGCCGCCCGAACTGCGCGGCACCTACGCCGGACTGGCGCACCCCGCGGCGCTGGAGCACCTGACCTCCCTCGGCGTGACGGCCGTCGAACTGCTGCCCGTCCACCAGTTCGCGCACGAGGAGCACCTGGAGCGGCGGGGCCTTTCCAACTACTGGGGCTACAACTCGATCGGCTACTTCGCCCCGCACGCCGCCTACAGCGCGAGCGGCTCGGGCGGCGCCCAGGTCGGGGAGTTCCGGCGGATGGTGCGGGCGCTGCACGCCGCCGGGATCGAGGTGATACTCGACGTCGTCTACAACCACACGGCCGAGGGCGGCCAGGGCGGCCCGACGCTGTCGCTGCGCGGCATCGACAACCGCGGCTACTACCGGCTCGGCGCCGACCCGCGCGGCTACGCCGACTACACCGGCTGCGGCAACACCCTGGCCGTCGTGCAGCCGCACGTCCTGCGGCTGATCACCGACTCGCTGCGCTACTGGGTGACGGAGATGGGCGTCGACGGCTTCCGCTTCGACCTCGCGGCGGCGCTCGCCCGCTCCATGCACGACGTCGACATGCTCTCCCCCTTCCTCGCGGTCATCGCGCAGGACCCGGTGCTGCGCCGGGTCAAGCTCATCGCGGAGCCGTGGGACGTCGGTTCGGGCGGCTACCAGGTGGGCGCCTTCCCGCCGCTGTGGACGGAGTGGAACGACCGCTACCGCGACACCGTCCGGGACTTCTGGCGCGGCGCGACCGCGGATCTGCGCGACCTCGGCTACCGGCTGTCCGGCTCCAGCGACCTCTACGACTGGGGCGGCCGCCGCCCCTACGCCTCGGTCAACTTCGTGACCGCGCACGACGGCTTCACGCTGCGCGACCTCGTCAGCTACCAGGAGCGGCACAACGAGGCCAACGGCGAGGACGGCCGGGACGGCTCCGGGGACAACCGCTCGTGGAACTGCGGCGCCGAGGGCGCGACGGACGACCCGGACGTCCTCGCGCTGCGGCGGCGGCAGATACGCAACCTGCTCGCGACGCTGCTGCTGTCCACCGGGGTGCCGATGCTCGTCGCGGGCGACGAGATGGGCCGCACCCAGGGCGGCAACAACAACGCCTACTGCCAGGACAACGAGACGAGCTGGGTCGACTGGTCGCTGCTCGGCGACCCCGGCTGGGCCGCGCTGCGCGACCTGGCCGCCCGCCTGATCGCGCTGCGCCGCGCCCATCCGGTGCTGCGCAGCGGCGGTTTCTTCTCCGGCCTGGCGCAGACCCCCGAAGGCCTGCGGGACGTCGCCTGGTTCGGTGCGCACGGCGCCGAGCTGACGGACGAGGAGTGGTTCGCGCACTCCGCCACGCTGGGCATGTACCTGTCCGGCGCGGACATCCCGCACCGCGGCTCCCGCGGGGAGCCCGTCACGGACGACAGCTTCCTCCTGATCGTCCACGCGGGCCACCTGCCCGCCTCCTTCACCCTGCCGGGCCCGCCCTGGGCCGGGGAGTACGAACCCCTCCTCGACACCGCCTCGGAGGAGCAGCGCACCCCGCCCCCGGACCCTCCGACCCCGGCGGGCACGGCGGTCGAACTCGGCCCCCGCTCGGTGCGGCTGTACCGCGCGGCGCGGTAGGGGGCCGGCTCCCGCACCCTCTCCGGCCTGCGGAAACGGAATCCGCTGGACTCCCGCAGTGGTCCAGTCCACTATGTGCCCGGTGACGTCCTCCGCACCCCGCTCCCCCGCTGCCGCCGGCCCCGGGGGCCGCCTGGCGCCGCAGGGGCCGGCCGCGCCCGGCAGTTCGCTCTGGTCGGCCAACTTCCGGCTGTACTTCACCGCCCGCTCCGTGGCCATGCTCGGCGACACGATGCTGCCGGTCGCGCTGTCCGCGGGCCTGCTGTCGTACGGCTACTCGGCCGGTGACATCGGCCTGGTGATGGCGGCCACCACCGCCTGCTTCGCGGGCTTCGTGATCTTCGGCGGGGTCGTCGCCGACCGGTTCGACGCGCGCCGGATGATGATCGGCGCGGACCTGGCGCGGGTGTGCACCCAGTCCGCCGCGGCCGTGCTCTTCCTCACCCACAGCGTCAGGCTGTGGGAGGTGCTGCTGATCGGGGTGGTCAACGGCACGTGCGCCGCGGTCTTCCAGCCCGGGGTGGCCAGCACCGTGGTGCGGGTCGCACGGGACGTACAGGGGGCCAACGCCGTGACCCGGGCCGCCGAGTCGGGCGCGAGCCTGGCCGGGCCCGCGCTGGCCGGTGTGCTGGTCGGCTTCACCTCGGCGGGCGCGGTCTTCGCCGTGCACGCCACGACGTATCTGACCAGCGCGCTGTGCCTGCTGGCGCTGCGGCTGCCGGCGGCCGGCGGGCGGGCCCGCGAGGTCACCGGGAAGGGGGCGCCGGGCGGCTTCCGGGCCGATCTCGCCGAGGGCTGGCGGGAGTTCCGGGCGCGGACGTGGATGTGGTCGGTGATCCTGGTCTGGACCGTCTACACGCTGTGCGTGGTGGGCCCGTTCGTCCCGCTCGCGGCGGGCCAGATCATCCCCGAGCACGGCGCGGGCGCGTACGGCCTGATGAACTCCGCGCTGGGTGCCGGCACCGCGGTCGGGGCGCTCACGGCGATGCGGCTGCGGGCCGACCGGCCGCTGCGCGCGGGCAGCTTCGGGATCTTCGCCTTCGCGCTGATGCCCGCGTCGGTGGGCCTGGACCTGCCGATGCCGTGGCTGTGCGCGTGCGTGTTCGTGGCGGGCATCGGCGGCGCCTTCTGGGGCGTCAACTGGGCGACGAGCGTCCAGACGCAGGTGCCCCACGAGATCCTCAACCGCATCCACGCCTACGAGGTGGCCGGCTCCGTCGCGATGCTCCCCGTCGGCCAGGCCCTCGCGGGCCCGGCCGCCACCGCCCTCGGCGCCCGGCACGTCCTCCAGGCGGGCGGCGTGGCGGCCGTGTGCGTCGCCGTCACCCTGCTGTCCGTCCCCGCGGTACGGGGGCTGCGCCGCGCCCGCTGACGGCGCACCCCCGGCTCGACGGCCGAATCCCGCCAGCTTCCGGGAGCCGCGCCGACCAGCATGACCGGTATGGACACCAACGAATTCGGCGGCAGGACCGCCCTGGTCACCGGCGGCTCGCGCGGCATCGGCGCGGCGGTCGCGCGGCGGCTCGCGGCGGGCGGTGCGGACGTCGCGATCACGTACGAGAAGGACAAGGACAGCGCGGAGGCCGTCGCGGAGCAGGTGCGGGCCCTCGGCCGGCGGGCGCTCGCGCTGCGCGCGGACAGCGGGGACGGCGCCGAGGCGGCGGCCGCGGTCGACCGGGTCGCGGAGCAGTGGGGGCGGCTGGACGTCCTCGTGTGCTGCGCCGCGGTGTACGTCACCGGGCCGGTGACGGACCTGGGCGCCGCGGACTTCGACCGCGCGGTCGCGGTCAACGTCCGCGGGCCCTACCTGGCGGCGCGGGCCGCGTCCCGGTACATGCGCCCGGGCAGCCGCATCATCACGCTCGGCAGCAACGTCGCCGAGCGCACGCCCTTCCCCGGCCTGGCCCTGTACGCCCTCACCAAGAGCGCGCTGGCCGGCCTGACCAAGGGCCTGGCCCGCGATCTCGGCCCGCTCGGCATCACCGTCAACCTGCTGCACCCGGGGCCCACCGACACCGACGCCAACCCGGCGGACGGCCCCTTCGCCGACACCGTGCGCGGCCTGACCGCGCTCGGCCGCTACGCCGAACCGGCCGAGATCGCGGCGGTCGTGGCCCATCTGGCGTCGGACGCGGCCTCGTACGTGACCGGCGCGGTGGTGCACGCGGACGGCGGCTTCACCGTCTGACGCGTGAACCCTGCGCCGCCGCGGCGAAAACCATGTGAGGCGGTGCAGGGGGGACCGTAGTGTCAGGGGTGATGTCTGCCACCGCCCCTGACTCCGCGCCCGCCGTCCGTCCGCGGTCCTCGGTCCGCTCGCTGCTGCGGCTGTGGCCGTACGTGCGGCCGGTGCGGCTGCGGCTGTCGGTGTCGGCGGCCGTCGGCGTCGCCGCCTCGTGCATGTCGCTGCTCATCCCGCTCGTGCTCAAGTGGCTGGTGGACGGTCCGGTCAAGGACCGCGACCCGTCCGGGGTGTGGCTGGGCGGCGGGCTGCTGCTGGCCCTCGGCGTCGCGGAGGCGGGGCTGTTCGGGGTGCGGCGGTGGCTGGTCGCCCGGCCGCTCGCCGGGGTCGAGGCGGCGATGCGGGCGGACCTCTACCGGCGGCTGCAGCGGCTCCCGGTCGCCTTCCACGACCGCTGGGCGTCCGGTCAGCTGCTGTCGCGCGCGACGACCGACCTGCAGATCCTGCGGATGTTCCTGGCCTTCCCGCTCGTCTTCCTGTTCGTGAACGGCACCACGCTGCTGATCGGCGTCGTCGTGCTGCTCACCCAGTCCCCGCTGCTCACGCTCGTGGTGCTCGGGCCCGCGGTGCCGCTCATGGTGCTGTCCACGCGCTTCGAGCGCCGCTACGCGCTCGCCGCCCGCCGCGCCCAGGACCAGGCGGGCGACCTGGCCACGCTGGTCGAGGAGTCGGTGCTCGGCATCCGCATCGTCAAGGCCTTCGGGCGGCACCGCGCCCAGTCGCAGGCCTTCCACTCCCGGGCCCGCGAGCTGCGGCGCACCGAACTGCGCAAGGCCGACCTGCTGTCGGACCTGTGGGCGATCATCATGACGCTGCCGGAGCTGGCCATCGGCGCGGCCCTGCTCGTCGGGGTGCTCCAGGTCTCCGACGGCAGGCTGTCGGCGGGCACCCTCGTCGCCTTCGTGTCCACGGCGCTCGCGCTGCGCTGGCCGGTGGACTCGATCGGCTTCCTGCTGGCGATGAGCAACGAGGCCGCGACCGCCGCCGACCGCTACTTCGAGCCCATGGACACCGCGGGCGCGGAGGCCGCGCAGGAGGACGGCGCCGGCCCCGGGGACCCGGTGCGCGAGGGCGACGGCCTGCGGCTGGAGGGTGTCGCCTTCCGCTACCCGGACGCACCCGCCGGGAGCCCGCCGCTGCTGGCGGGCGTCGACCTGCACGTCCCGGCCGGCGGGACGACGGCCCTGGTCGGCGCGACCGGCTGCGGCAAGACGACGCTGACCGCGCTCGTACCGCGGCTGCACGAGCCGACCGCCGGGCGGATCACCCTGGACGGCGCGGACACCGCGGCGATGCCCGTCTCCCGGCTGCGCGAACTGGTCTCGGTGGCGTTCGAGGAGCCCACCCTCTTCTCCGCGAGCGTGCGGGAGAACGTGGCGATGGGCGCGGGTCCCGCCGGCGCCGACGAGGGGGCGGTGCTGCGCGCGCTGGAGGTCGCGCAGTGCGGCTTCGTCCACACCCTGCCCCAGGGGCTGGACACCCAGGTCGGCGAACAGGGGCTGAGCCTGTCCGGCGGGCAGCGGCAGCGGCTCGCGCTGGCCCGCGCGGTGGTGGGGCGGCCGCGGTTCCTGATCCTGGACGACCCGCTGTCCGCGCTCGACGTGCACACCGAGGCGCTCGTCGAGGCGGCGCTGCGGGAGGTGCTGCGGGAGACGACCGCGCTGGTGGTGGCGCACCGCCCGTCGACCGTCCAGCTCGCCGACCGGGTGGCGCTGCTGTCCGGCGGCCGGATCACCGCGGTCGGCACCCACGCCGAACTGCTGCGGTCCAGCGCCGAGTACCGCCACCTGATGTCCGGCCTCGGATCCGAGGCGCCCCTGGAGAGGAGCGACGCCCGATGACGTCCGCCACCGAGCAGCAGGTCGGCGAGCCGGAGCGGACCGGGCCGGCGGCCCCCGGCGCGGCGCCGCCGGAACCGGACGCCTTCGACCGGGACGTGCTGCCCGCTCCGCCCGACGCCCAGTCGGTGCTGCTGCGTTCACTGCTGCGCCCGCACCACCGGCCGCTGTGGCTGGCCACCGTGCTGCTGCTGGTGCAGCAGGCGGCGGTGCAGGCCGGGCCGCTGCTGGTCGCGTACGCGATCGACCACGCCATCCCGCAGGTCCGGGAGGGGCGGCACGGCGCGCTGGTGGCCGTCACCGCGGCCTATCTGGGCTGCGGGCTCGCGGCCGGGCTGCTCCAGCGGGCGTTCATCCGCGTCGCCGCGCTGATCAGCCAGGACGTACTGATCGAGCTGCGCGCCCGGATGTTCCGGCACGCGCAGACGCTGAGCCTGGACTTCCACGAGCGCTACACCTCGGGCCGGCTCATCTCGCGCGCCACCTCCGACGTCGAGTCGATCCGCGAGCTGCTGACCGACGGCCTGGAGGAGCTGATCGGGGTGGCGCTGAGCTGCGTGTACATCTCGGTGCTGCTGATCGTGCTGGACTGGCGGCTGGGCCTGGTCACGCTCGTGTCGTACGTGCCGCTGTACGCCGCGGTGCGGATCTACCAGCGGCGCTCGATGGTCGCGTACCGCAGGCGCTCGACGGCCGTCGCGGCGGTCATCGTCAAGTTCACCGAGACGATGAACGGCATCCGCCCGGTGAAGTCCTTCCGCCGCGAGGCGCCCAACGACGCGGCCTTCGACGAGCTGAACCACCGGCACTACCGGGCCAACGGCGACGCGATCCTGGAGATGGCCCGCTACGTCGTCGGCTCCCGGCTGATCGCCAACGCCACCGTCGCGGGCATCGTGGTGTGGGGCGCCTACCGGGTCGCGGGCGGCGGGATGGCGCTCGGCGTGCTCGCGGCCTTCGTGCTCTACCTGCGGCGGCTGTACGACCCGATCGACCGGCTGGGGATGTTCCTCAACTCCTACCAGTCGGCGGCCGCGTCGCTGGAGAAGATCGCCGGGCTGCTCGCGCAGGCGCCGACCGTCCCCGAGCCGGAGAGCCCGGCCCCGCTGCCGCCGGCCGGGCACGGCCGCCCGGGGCGCGAGGTGGTCTTCGACCGGGTGCGGTTCGGCTACCGCACGGGCGGCGAGGTGCTGCCGGAGTTCAGCCTGCGGGTGCCCGCCGGGCAGCTCGTCGCGGTGGTCGGCGCGACGGGCGCGGGCAAGTCGACGCTGGCCAAGCTGCTCGCCCGGTTCTACGACCCGACGGGCGGGCGGGTGCTGCTGGACGGCACCGGCCTTGCCGAGCTCTCGACCTCCGACCTGCGCCGGGCGGTGGTGATGGTGACGCAGGAGGCGTTCCTGTTCTCCGGCACGGTGGCCGACAACATCTCCATCGGACGGCCCGACGCGGGCCGCGAGGAGGTCGAGGCGGCGGCCCGCGCGATCGGGGCGCACGACTTCATCGCGGCCCTGCCGGACGGCTACGACACCGACGTCCGCAAGCGCGGCGGGCGGATCTCCGCCGGGCAGCGCCAGCTCGTGGCCTTCGCCCGGGCGCTGCTGGCCGACCCCGGCGTGCTGATCCTCGACGAGGCGACCTCGTCCCTGGACGTCCCCGGCGAGCGGGCCGTCCAGCACGCGATGCGCACGGTGCTGGACGGCCGTACGGCGCTGGTCATCGCGCACCGGCTGTCCACGGTCGAGATCGCCGACCGCGTCCTGGTGATGAGCGGCGGGCGGATCGTCGAGGACGGCCCGCCGGCCGAACTGATCGCCTCCGGCGGGCACTACGCCCACCTGGACGCCGCCTGGCGCGACGGCCTGGCCTGAGGCGCCGCGCCTCACCCGGCGGCCGGCGCCGCCGCCTCCGGTGCCGGCGCCTGCGGGCCGGACCCGTCCGCGGGCCGGGCCAGCGGGCCGCGGCGCAGCACCAGGGCGCCGAGGGCGCCGCACGCGAACATCCCGGCGCACCACCAGAAGACGGTGGTGTAGCCGTGGATCGCCGCGAGCCGGAGGACGTGCGCGCTCGGCCTGCCGTGCGCGTGCGCGGCGGTGTAGTCGGCGCCGGCGCTCGCCGCGATCGTGTTGAGCAGCGCGGTGCCGATCGATCCGCCGAGCTGCTGCCCGGTGTTGATGCTCGCCGAGGCCACACCGGCGTCCTGCGGGCCGACCCCGAAGGTGCCGGTGGCGGCGACCATGCCGAAGATGAGGCCGCTGCCCGCGCCGACGACCACCAGCGGGCCGAACAGCGCGGACCAGTAGCCGGAGTGCTCGCCGACGCGGGTCAGCCAGGCCATGGCGGCCGCGTCGAGCAGCATGCCGCCGAAGACCATCGGCCGCGGGCCGGTGCGCGGCAGCAGCCGGGTGTTGCCGAGCACCGCGACGACGCCGCTGACGAGCACCATCGGGAGCATGGCGACCCCGGAGCGGATCGCCCGGTAACCGAGCATGACCTGCATGTAGTAGATGAGGAAGAGGAAGACGCCGAAGGTCGCGGCACCCAGGACCAGGACGGTGAGGTAGGCGCCGCCGCGGTTGCGGTCCAGGACGACGCGCGGTGGCAGCAGCGGGTGGGCGGTGCGCGCCTGGAGGACGGCGAAGACGGCCAGCAGCACGGCGCCCGCCGCCAGGAAGGCGGCCGTCGCGGCGCTGCCCCAGCCGTGCGACCCGGCGTGCGCGAAGCCGTAGACCAGGCAGAACATCCCGCCGGAGACGGTGAGCACGCCGGGCACGTCCAGCCGCCCGCCGGGCGCGCGCTGCTGCTTTCCGACGAGCGTGACGGCGCCGAAGGCCGCGACGACGGCGAAGACCACGTTGACGTACATGCACCAGCGCCAGGACAGGTACGTGGTGAGCGCGCCGCCGAGCAGCAGGCCCAGGCCGCTGCCGGCCGCCGCGACCGCGCCGAAGACGCCGAACGCCCGGGCACGCTCGCGCGGGTCCTTGAAGGTGGTGGTCAGCAGCGACAGGGCGGACGGCGCGAGCAGCGCGCCGAAGACGCCCTGGCAGGCGCGGGCGGTCACCAGCATCGGGAAGCCGGTCGCGGCGCCGCCCACGGCCGAGGCGGCGGCGAAGCCGATGAGGCCGGTCAGGAAGGTGGTCTTGCGGCCGAAGAGGTCGGCGAGCCGCCCGCAGAAGAGCAGCAGGCTGCCGAAGGAGAGCGCGTAGGCCGTGACGACCCACTGCCGGTCGGCGGTGCCGAAGCCGAGCGCGCGCTGCGCGGAGGGCAGCGCGAGGTTCATCACCGTCAGGTCGAGGACGACCATGAACTGCGCGACGGCGATGACGCCGAGGACCAGCCAGCGCCGCGGGTCGTCGGCCGCGCCCGCGGCCGTTTCCGGGACCGGCCCGGTCCCTGGGGTTGCGTCGTGCACTGCCACGGCCGTCTCCTTCTCGCATCGGGCACTCGCGCCGGACGTCCCGGGCCGGACGTTCCGGGCCGGGACGCCGCCCGGAGGTGTCCGCCCGGCGCCCGACGCCCACCAGACGCCCGCGGCCCGGGCGGTGTGACAGGGTGCGTCTGTGACGAGCGACACCGGCCGCGGCTGTCACGATCCGGCCGCGGCGGGCGTCTTGTGCGCGGGACGGCGCGGTGACGGCCGTGCGGCACACGGGGAGGGGTCGGCAGTGGGCACGACGGGCGACGGGGTGGCGGAGGCGGCCGTGTCCGGCCGCGCGGACGGGGACGGGGGCACCGCCCGCGGGGACCGGGTCGACGCCGCGACGGAGGCGTTCGTGGCGCACCGCAACCTGCTCTTCACCGTCGCCTACGAGATGCTGGGCTCGGCCGCCGACGCGGAGGACGTGCTCCAGGAGACATGGCTGCGCTGGGTCGGCGTCGACCCGGGGACCGTCCGCGAGGTGCGCGCCTACCTGGTGCGCATCACGACCCGGCAGGCCCTGGACCGGCTGCGTGCGCTGGGCCGCCGCAAGGAGTCCTACGTCGGCCCGTGGCTGCCCGAGCCGCTGCTCACCGCGCCGGACGCGGCCGAGGACGTCGAGCTGGCCGAGAGCGTGTCGATGGCGATGCTGCTGGTGCTGGAGACCCTCAACCCGACCGAGCGGGCGGTGTTCGTGCTGCGCGAGGTCTTCGACCTGGACTACGACGAGATCGCGGCGGCCGTCGACAAGACCCCGGTGACGGTACGGCAGATCGCGCACCGGGCCCGCGCGCACGTGGCCGCGCGCCGGCCGCGCGGCAGCGTCTCACCTGCCGAGACGCGGGCGGTGCTGGACGCCTTCCAGGCGGCGGTGGAGAACGGCGACCTCCAGCGGCTGCTGGACCTGCTGGCGCCGGGCGTGGTGGCGCTGAGCGACGGCGGAGGGGTGGTGCACGCCCTCGTGCGCCCGGTCACCGGCGCGCCCAAGGTGGCGCGGCTGCTGGCCGGCGGGTGGTACCGGCGGCAGGGCACCCGGACGCTCGAACCGGTCGAGGTCAACGGCGGCCCGGCGCTGCTGGTGCGGTACGACGGGGCGCTCGACGCCGTGCTCGCGGTGCGCATCGACAGCGGCCTGATTTCCGGCCTCTACAGCGTGCGCAATCCGGAGAAGCTCTCCCGGGTCACCCGGCACACCGCGGTGAGCCGCCGCTCGTAGCCCCGGGCACACGCGCCCGGTTCACCCCTTTGACCCCCGAACGTCCCCCGCCCGGCGCACCGGTGCCGCCGCCGATTCCCCGGGGGTGCAACACCGCGGCAACATGCGTCCGCTATACGGATCCCACTTTCCGTTCACCGGACGTTTTTCAGCCAAGTTCGCACCATGGGACTGACATGAACAGGTAAAGAGTGCCACTCTGTGCCCCGATCCGCAGCACATCCGCAGCTCTATCCGGGCGGATCACCAACCCCTCCCGCCCGGACTGTCACCGGCCGTCACCCACGGCCGCCGCAGAAGGAGTGACGAGTGGCACGATCCCCCCGTACGCGCCGCACGGCAGTGGCCGCCGGCGCGCTGGTCGCCGGCGCGGCCATGCTCGCCGTGACCCTGCCGGCCGGGACGGCGGCGGCAGACCCCGCCGCGCGGTCCGGCCAGACGGCGAACACCCACGCACAGCCGAGGGCCGGCGCGCTGCCCGCCGCGCTGAGCCCCGCCCAGCAGGCCGCCCTGGTCTCCCACGCCCGGGCCGGCGCGGCCGCGACCGCGTCGTCCCTGCACCTGGGCGCCCAGGAGAAACTGGTCGTCAAGTCCGTCGTCCAGGACGCCGACGGCAGCACCCACACCCGCTACGAGCGCACCTACCAGGGCCTGCCGGTGCTCGGCGGCGACCTGGTGGTGCACACCAGCGCGCTGGGCGCGACCACCGGCGTCGACAGGGCCACCGGCGCGGCGGTCGCCGTGCCGTCCACCACCGCGAGGATCGGCGCCGACGAGGTGAAGGCCGGCGGCCTGTCGCGCGCGAAGGCGCTGCACGACGGCTCCGCCGTGGTCGAGTCGGCGCGCAAGGTCGTGTGGGCCGCCTCCGGCGCCCCCGTGCTCGCCTGGGAGACCGTGCTCGGCGGCTTCCAGGACGACGGGACGCCCAGCCGGCTGCACGTCGTCACCGACGCGAACTCCGGCAAGGAGCTCTTCGAGTACGAGGGCGTCGAGACCGGTGTCGGCAACAGCGAGTACAGCGGCCAGGTGAACATCACCACGACGCTGTCCGGCAGCACCTACCAGCTGACCGACGGCACCCGCGGCGGCCACAAGACGTACAACCTGAACCACGGCACGTCCGGCACCGGCACGCTGTTCACCGACGCCGACGACACGTGGGGCGACGGCAACGGCACCACCGCCCAGACCGCGGGCGTCGACGCGGCCTACGGCGCCCAGGAGACGTGGGACTTCTACAAGAACACCTTCGGGCGCAACGGCATCGCCGACGACGGCAGGGCCGCCTACTCCCGTACCCACTACGGCAGCTCGTACGTCAACGCCTTCTGGGACGACTCCTGCTTCTGCATGACCTACGGCGACGGCAGCGGCAACGCGCACCCGCTGACCGCGCTGGACGTCGCGGGCCACGAGATGAGCCACGGCGTCACCTCCAACAGCGCGGGCCTGAACTACTCCGGCGAGTCCGGCGGCCTGAACGAGGCGACGTCCGACATCTTCGGCACCGGCGTGGAGTTCTACGCCGGCAACACCAGCGACCCGGGCGACTACCTCATCGGCGAGAAGATCGACATCAACGGCGACGGCAGCCCGCTGCGCTACATGGACAAGCCGAGCAAGGACGGCGGCTCGAAGGACTACTGGTCCTCCAGCCTGGGCGGCCTGGACGTGCACTACTCCTCGGGCCCGGCCAACCACTTCTTCTACCTGCTGTCCGAGGGCAGCGGCGCGAAGGTCGTCGGCGGGGTCAGCTACAACAGCCCCACCTACGACGGCCTGTCGGTGCCGGGCATCGGCCGGGACAACGCCCTCAAGCTCTGGTACAAGTCGCTCACCGAGCGCTTCACGTCCACCACCAACTACGCGGCGGCGCGCACCCAGTCGCTCCAGGCGGCGGCCGACCTGTGGGGCCAGGGCAGCGCCACGTACAACACCGTGGCCAACACCTGGGCGGCCATCGGCGTCGGCAGCCGGGTCTCCAGCCCGACGGGCGTGACGGTCACCAACCCCGGTAACCAGTCCACCAAGGTGAGCACCGCGGTGAGCCTGCAGATCCAGGCGAGCTCGACGACCTCGGGCGCCCTGACCTACAGCGCGACCGGCCTGCCCCCGGGCCTGGCCGTCAACGCCTCCACCGGCCTGATCTCCGGCACCACCGGATCCGCCGCGGGCACCTACAGCGTCACGGTGACGGTCAAGGACTCCGCGAACGCCACCGGCACCGCCTCCTTCAGCTGGGCGGTCACCAGCACCGGCGGCGGCACCTGCACCGCGGGCCAGCTGCTGGCCAACCCCGGCTTCGAGAGCGGCAGCACCGGCTGGACGGCCTCCACCGGCGTCATCGACAGCAGCACCGACGCCCCGGCCCACTCCGGCTCCTACAAGGCCTGGTTCGACGGCTACGGCACCACCCACACCGACACCGTCTCCCAGTCGGTCACCATCCCGGCGAGCTGCACCAGCGCGAGCCTGAGCTTCTACCTCTACATCTCCTCCGACGAGGGCACGAGCACGGCCTACGACAAGTTCACCGTCGCCGCCGGCAGCACCGCCCTGGCCACCTACAGCAACGTCAACCAGGGCACCGGCTACGTGCAGCGGACCGTGAGCCTCACCCCGTACATCGGCTCCACGATCACTCTGAAGTTCACCGGCACCGAGGACTCCTCGTACGCCACGTCCTTCCTGCTCGACGACACCGCCGTCAACGCGAGCTGACGCGGCCGCACCACCCGTTCGGCGGTACGCGCCCGGGCCGGCCGGCACAGGCCGGCCCGGGTCCGTTTCTGTTTTTGCGGCATTTCTCCGGTGTGGGGTGATCGGCTCCGGTGGTCTCGGTCCGTACAGTGCGGAGCTGAAAGTGCCCCACATGTAGGAGATGCAATATGGCAACCGGAACCGTGAAGTGGTTCAACTCGGAAAAGGGCTTCGGCTTCATCGAGCAGGACGGCGGCGGCTCCGACGTCTTCGCCCACTACTCGAACATCCAGTCGACCGGCTTCCGCGAGCTGATCGAGGGCCAGAAGGTGTCCTTCGACGTCACGCAGGGCCAGAAGGGCCCGCAGGCCGAGAACATCAAGACCCTCCAGCCGTAATCCGGCAACGCCCCGCGGGGCGTTCCCAGGGGCGCGGGTTCCCGCGCCCCTGGGGCCCCGGCCGGTGCCGCTAGCGCAGCATCCCGGCGGTCATGCCCGCGGAGTCCGGGGGGAAGGCCACGAGGCCGAGTTCGGCCGGGGTGGCGAGCAGCGGGTGGGAGGGGAGCACCCGCACGGTGTAGCCGAAGGAACCCGTGCGGTCGAGGGTCAGCGGGCCCTCGTAGACGTACCGGCCCGCCATGTCGGACCGCCCGGCCGGCTTCAGGGACTGGACCGCGGGCTCGGCCATCCGGTCGGCGGCGTCGACCCGGCCGGACAGCAGCTGGACGTCCACGTCGGACGGGTCCAGCCCGCCCAGGGTGACCTGGGTGCGCAGCGTGAGGGTGGAGCCCAGCTCCGGGGTGCCCTCGACGGAGTCGGTCTCCACGTGGTCCACCGACACCTGCGGCCACTGGCGGCGCAGCCGCTGCTTCCACTCGGCCAGCTCCACCGCGGCGGGACCCTGTATGGCGCGGTGCGAGCGCGCGGCGGGGGCGTAGAGCCGGGTGACGTACTCGCGGACCATGCGGCCCGCCAGCACCTTGGGGCCGAGCGTGGTGAGGGTGTGCCGGACCATCTCGATCCAGCGCTGCGGCAGCCCGCGGCCGCCGTGGTCGTAGAACCGCGGGGCGACCTGGCGCTCCAGCAGGTCGTAGAGGGCGGCGGCCTCCAGCTGGTCGCGGCGGTCCTCGTCGGCGACGCCGTCGGCGGTGGGGATGGCCCAGCCGTTGCGGCCGTCGTACCACTCGTCCCACCAGCCGTCGAGCACCGACAGGTTGAGGCAGCCGTTGAGGGCGGCCTTCATGCCGGAGGTGCCGCACGCCTCCAGCGGGCGCAGCGGGTTGTTGAGCCAGACGTCGCAGCCGGGGTAGAGCAGCCGGGCCATGCGCATGTCGTAGTCGGGCAGGAAGACGATGCGGTGCCGCACCCGCGGGTCGTCGGTGAAGCGGACCAGCTCCTGCACCAGCCGCTTGCCGCCGTCGTCGGCGGGGTGCGCCTTGCCGGCCACGACGATCTGGACCGGCCGCTCGGGATGCAGCAGCAGCTCCGTGAGCCGCTCCTGGTCGCGCAGCATGAGCGTGAGCCGCTTGTACGACGGCACGCGCCGCGCGAAGCCGATGGTGAGGACCTCCGGGTCGAGCACCCGGTCGGTCCAGCCCAGCTCGGCCTCGCCCGCGCCGCGCTGCCGCCAGGAGGCGCGCAGCCGGCGCCGCACGTCCGCGACGAGCTGCTCGCGCAGCTTGCGGCGCAGCTCCCACAGGGCGGCGTCGGGAATGGCCCCGAGGGCCTCCCAGCAGTCGGTGCCGCCGGTCATGAGGGCGTCCTCGGCGCGCTGCGCGCCGAGCTGCCGGGCGCCGAGCCGCAGCACCTCGGGGGCAACCCACGTGGGGGCGTGCACGCCGTTGGTGATGGACGTGATCGGCACGTCCTCCGGGTCGAAGCCGGGCCACAGTCCGGCGAACATCTCGCGGCTCACGGCGCCGTGCAGGGTGGACACGCCGTTGGCGCGCTGGGCCAGCCGCAGGCCCATGACGGCCATGTTGAACAGGTTGGGGTCGCCGCCGCGGTGCGTCTCCATGCCCAGTTCGAGGATCCGCCCGGTGTCGACACCGGCCAGCTCCGCGCCCTCGCCGAGGTGGCGGGCCACCAGCTCGCGGTCGAAGCGGTCGATGCCCGCCGGGACGGGGGTGTGGGTGGTGAAGACGGTCCCGGCCCGCACCGCCTCCAGGGCGGCGTCGAAGTCCAGGCCGTCCAGCGACAGCTCGCGGATGCGCTCCAGGCCGAGGAAGCCGGCGTGGCCCTCGTTGGTGTGGAAGACCTCGGGCGCGGGGTGGCCGGTGATGCGGCAGTAGGCGCGCAGCGCCCGCACCCCGCCGATGCCGAGCAGCATCTCCTGGAGCAGCCGGTGCTCGCTGCCGCCGCCGTAGAGCCGGTCGGTGACGTCGCGCTCGGCGGGCCCGTTGCCCTCGACGTCGGAGTCGAGCAGCAGCAGCGGCACCCGTCCGACCTGGGCCTTCCAGATCCGGGCGTGCAGCGCGCGGCCGCCGGGCAGCACCAGGCTCATCCGGGCGGGGGTGCCGTCCGCCTCCCGAAGGGGCGTGACGGGGAGGGAGTTGGGGTCGAGGACGGGGTAGTGCTCCTGCTGCCAGCCCTCGCGGGAGAGCGTCTGGCGGAAGTAGCCGTGCCGGTAGAGCAGGCCGACGCCGATGAGCGGGACGCCCAGGTCGCTCGCGGCCTTGAGGTGGTCGCCGGCCAGGATGCCCAGGCCGCCGGAGTACTGCGGCAGGGCGGAGGTGATGCCGAACTCCGGTGAGAAGTAGGCGACGGCAGCGGGCAGGTCGGTCTGTTCCTGGTACCACCGGGGGCTGCCCAGGTAGTCCGCGAGGTCCTCGGCGGCGGCGGTCAGCCGGCGCAGGAAGCGCCGGTCGCCGGACAGGGCGGCGAGCCGGTCCTTGCCCACGGTGCCGAGCAGCCGCACCGGGTCGCCCTGGGCGGCGCGCCAGCCGTCCGGATCGACGGACTGGAACAGCTCCCGGGTCTCCTGGTGCCAGGACCAGCGGAGATTTTGGGCCAGGTCCCCCAGCGGGCGCAGAGGTTCCGGCAGGACGGTGCGCACGGTGAATCGACGGATAGCCTTCACCCTTCGACCGTAGCCCGGCGGGCGCGGGGGCCGCGGGTCCTGTCCCCATTCCGGTGATTCAAACGCTCGAACGGCGGCGCATCGGGGCGAGGGCCCCGGAGGTACGGGCGCGGGCGCGTTCAGCCTTGTGTACCAGAGGTGACGGGGAAATGTCGTCGCGGTGACGCGGCTCCGCCGTCCGTGGTCGCCGCCTGCCGGAACCGCCGTGCGGCGGCCCGCGCGGGGCGGCGCCGCGGGCCCGGGTCGCGCGGCTCGCGCGCGGCTCGTTCGTGGCACCGCGCTCCGGCGGAGCGTACGCGGGCGCGCATCAGGGGGCGCGCGTCGGGGTACGAAACCGGACCGGGCGGGATTCCCCGGGCGGGCGCGCGCCCGCGCCCGGCGCGGCGCCGGGGGGCGCGGACCGCGGCACTCCGGGGCGCGCTCCCGAAACGCCGTCAGGGGACGCGTCACGCGCGCACACATGGGCAGGCTCCCCGATGCGCAGCACCCGAACGGAGCAGCCGTCTCCCCACGAGGCCACCCGAACGGCCCTGCGACCGCCACCTGGGTGATCGCCGGTGGCCGCGGCCCCGCAGGCAGGCCTACAACGCCAAGAACAGTTAAAAAGAGCGGAAGTCGTACGGAGCCCCGCCGGAAGTCCAGCGCCGCCGTACGACGTCACGGGACCGTCCTGCCGCCGCCCCGGCGGCGTGCGGTGCCGTGGCTGCCGTCCGTACCGTCCGTACAACCCCATACCGTCCATGCCGTGCATACCGACCCAGCGCTGACAGGTGAGGAAATGATCGGTCGCATTCCCGTACTCGACGTCCGGCCGCTGGTGGACTGCGGCCGGCGGCCGGCGAAGGCCGTCGTCGGCGAGACCTTCGAGGTGACGGCCACGGTGTTCCGCGAGGGGCACGACGCCGTCGCCGCCAACGTCGTGCTGCGCGACCCGGCGGGCCGATCGGGGCCGTACACCCCGATGCGCGAGCTGGAGCCGGGCAGCGACCGCTGGGGCGCGCGCGTCACGCCCACCTCCGAGGGCCGCTGGTCCTACAGCGTGGAGGCGTGGTCGGATCCGGTGGCGACCTGGCGGCACACCGCTTCGATCAAGATCCCGGCCGGCATCGACACCGAACTCGTCCTCACCGAGGGGGCGCTGCTGTACGAGCGGGCCGCCGCCGGGGTGCCGAAGAACGACGGCCGGCCGGCCGTCCTCGCCGCCGTCGACGGGCTGCGCGACGCCAAGCGCCCCGCCGCCGCCCGGCACGCCGCCGCGCTCGCCCCCGAGGTCGTCGCCGTCCTGGACCGGTACCCCCTGCGCGAGCTGGTGACCGCCACCCGGCCGCAGCCGCTGCACGTGGAGCGGCAGCGGGCACTGTTCGGCTCCTGGTACGAGTTCTTCCCGCGCTCGGAGGGCGCGGTCGTCGAGGACGGGGTGCCGGTGCGGCACGGCACCTTCCGCACCGCCGCCGAGCGGCTGCCGGCCGTCGCCGCGATGGGCTTCGACGTCGTCTACCTGCCGCCGATCCACCCGATCGGCAGCGCCTTCCGCAAGGGCCGCGACAACGCCCTGACGGCCGGCCCGCACGACGTCGGCTCGCCGTGGGCGATCGGCTCGCCCGAGGGCGGGCACGACGCGATCCACCCGGAGCTGGGCACCCTGGAGGACTTCGACCGCTTCGTGGCCCGCGCCCGGGAGCTGCGGATGGAGGTCGCGCTGGACTTCGCCCTCCAGTGCTCGCCGGACCACCCGTGGGTCGAGAAGCACCCGGAGTGGTTCGCGCACCGCGCCGACGGCTCGATCGCCTACGCCGAGAACCCGCCGAAGAAGTACCAGGACATCTACCCCGTGGCCTTCGACGCCGACTTCTCCGGCATCGTGCGCGAGACGCTGCGGGTGCTGCGGCACTGGATGGCGCACGGGGTGCGGATCTTCCGGGTCGACAACCCCCACACCAAGCCGGTGGTCTTCTGGGAGAAGGTCATCGCCGACGTCAACCGCACCGACCCGGACGTGATCTTCCTGGCGGAGGCCTTCACCCGCCCGGCGATGATGAGCGCCCTCGGGCAGATCGGCTTCCAGCAGTCCTACACGTACTTCACCTGGCGCACGGGCAAGGAGGAGCTGGAGGACTACGTCCGCGAGCTGAGCGGCGAGAAGGCCGCGTGGATGCGGCCGAACTTCTTCGTCAACACTCCCGACATCCTGCACGCCTATCTTCAGACCGGAGGCCGTCCGGCCTTCGAGGTCAGGGCGGTGCTCGCGGCGACGCTCTCCCCCAGCTGGGGCGTCTACGCGGGCTTCGAGCTGTGCGAGGCGGCCTCCGCCGCGCCCGGAAGTGAGGAGTACCTGCACTCGGAGAAGTACGAACTGCGGCCGCGGGACTGGGCGGCGGCCGAGGCCGAGGGGCGCTCGCTGGCCCCGCTGATCACCACGCTCAACCGGTTGCGCCGCCGTCATCCGGCGCTCCAGCAGCTGCGGGACATCACGTTCCACCCGGTGGACAACGGCGCCCTGCTCGCCTACTCCAAGCGCCGCGGCGACGACGTCGTACTGGTGGTCGTCAACCTGGACCCGTTCCACACCCAGGAGGCGACCGTGTCGTTGAACATGCCGGAGCTCGGCCTGTCCTGGCACGACTCCGTGCCGGTGCGCGACGCGCTCACCGGCGAGACCTACCACTGGGGCAGGGACAACTATGTGCGCCTTGAGCCGGGCCGTGCGCCCGCGCACGTCCTGTCGCTGCGACCTACTCCATCGATCGGAGGGTCACTCAGTTGATCGTCAACGAACCCGTCCCTGACACCTTCGAGGACACACCGGCCAAGGACCGTGATCCCGACTGGTTCAAACGGGCGGTGTTCTACGAAGTCCTCGTCCGCTCCTTCCAGGACAGCAACGGCGACGGCGTCGGTGACCTGAAGGGGCTCACCGCCAAACTCGACTACCTGCAATGGCTGGGCGTCGACTGCCTGTGGCTGCCGCCCTTCTTCGCCTCCCCGCTGCGCGACGGCGGCTACGACGTCGCCGACTACACCGCGGTCCTGCCGGAGTTCGGCGACCTGGCGGACTTCGTGGAATTCGTGGACGCCGCCCACCAGCGCGGCATGCGCGTGATCATCGACTTCGTCATGAACCACACCAGCGACCAGCACCCGTGGTTCCAGGCGTCCCGCAACGACCCCGACGGCCCGTACGGCGACTACTACACCTGGGCCGACGACGACAAGCAGTTCTCCGACGCCCGGGTCATCTTCGTCGACACCGAGGCGTCCAACTGGACCTTCGACCCCGTCCGCAAGCAGTACTACTGGCACCGCTTCTTCTCCCACCAGCCGGACCTCAACTACGAGAACCCGGCCGTGCAGGAGGAGATCCTCGGCGCCCTGCGCTTCTGGCTCGACCTCGGCATCGACGGCTTCCGGCTCGACGCGGTCCCGTACCTCTACCAGGAGGAGGGCACCAACTGCGAGAACCTGCCCCGCACCCACGACTTCCTCAAGAAGGTGCGTGCCGAGATCGACGCGCAGTACCCGGACACGGTGCTGCTCGCCGAGGCCAACCAGTGGCCCGAGGACGTCGTCGACTACTTCGGCGACCTCCGCAAGGGCGGCGACGAGTGCCACATGGCCTTCCACTTCCCCGTCATGCCGCGGATCTTCATGGCGGTACGGCGGGAGTCGCGCTACCCGGTCTCGGAAATCCTGGCCAAGACCCCGGCCATCCCCGACACCTGCCAGTGGGGCATCTTCCTGCGGAACCACGACGAGCTGACCCTCGAAATGGTCACCGACGAGGAACGCGACTACATGTACGCGGAATACGCCAAGGACCCGCGGATGCGGGCCAACATCGGCATCCGCCGCCGGCTCGCGCCGCTGCTCGACAACGACCGCAACCAGATCGAGCTGTTCACCGCGCTGCTGCTGTCGCTGCCCGGGTCGCCCATCCTGTACTACGGCGACGAGATCGGCATGGGCGACAACATCTGGCTCGGCGACCGCGACGCCGTGCGCACCCCCATGCAGTGGACGCCGGACCGCAACGCGGGCTTCTCCTCCAGCGACCCCGGCCGGCTCTACCTGCCGACGATCATGGACCCGGTCTACGGCTACCAGGTCACCAACGTCGAGGCGCAGATGAGCTCCCCCAGCTCACTGCTGCACTGGACCCGGCGGATGATCGAGATCCGCAAGCAGAACCGTGCCTTCGGCCTCGGTTCGTACACCGAGCTGACCTCCAGCAACCCGGCCGTCCTCGCCTTCCTCCGGGAGGACGGCGACGACCTGGTGCTGTGCGTCAACAACTTCTCGCGCTTCGCCCAGCCCACCGAGCTGGACCTGCGCAGCTTCGCCGGATCCCACCCGGTGGAACTGATCGGCGGGGTCCGCTTCCCGGCGATCGGCCAGCTGCCGTACCTGCTCACCCTCGCAGGCCACGGCTTCTACTGGTTCCGGCTGCGCCGCGACGCGTCATGACGGCGGGGGGCCGGACGGGTCCGGCCCCCCGCACCCGGGGCCCCCGGCCGCCGGCCCCGTGCGGAGGCGCCCGGGTAGCGGGCCTGACGCACCTTTGGCAGGATCCAGGTATCCAGCCGCACATCCGGCGGAACCGGCTTCCCCGCACACCCCGTTCGCCGCGCCGCCGCGCACGGCGGGCGTGCACCGCGGCAGCCGGACTGTTACGCGGGCGGGCCGTACGGCGGTTTCCTGTCACCCGCCCGGGGCAGGCTCCCCGTGTCGCCGGACAGCCCGAACCCGACATCCGGGAGGCTGGCGCCCCCGCCGCTCGTGGAAGCAGCCGGGTGCGCGACTCCCCGGGGAAAGGACGTCATGTCGGACCGCTCCTGGACCCGCGTTCCCTCCACCCCGCCCTCGGAAGAGCCCCCTTCGCCCCCGCCGGGTGCGGCGCCCGGCACGCACGCCGCGCCGGGCGGGCACACCACCGCCGCGCCGGGCAAGGGCGCCGTCGCCTCCGCACCGGCGGGGCAGGCCCCTGCCGCGCCGGCCGAGCCCGCCGGGGCCGCGCAGGCCGCCGCGGCGCCGGGCACGGGAACGGTCACCGGCACGCCCGGAGCCGGGCTCGTCCCGTCGCTGGAGCCGCTGCTGCGGTCCTGGCTGCCGCGGCAGCGGTGGTTCGCCGGCAAGGGGCTGGCCATCACCGGCTTCCGGCTGGCCGCCGCCACCGAGCTCGTACCGCCCGGGGGGCGCCTCGGGCCGGTCGGTCTGCTGCACCTGCTGGTCGACGTCGAGCAGCCGGGCCGCCCCGCCGACTGCTACCAACTGCTGCTCGGCGCCCACCCCCTGCTGCCCTCCGCGCTCATCCGCAGCGCGCTCGGCCCGGCCGTCGGCGGCCCGTACGACGGGCTGACCCTCTACGACGCCCCGCACGACCCGCGGCTCGCCGCCCTGCTGCTGGAGCGCCTCAGCCTGCCCGGCCGCACCGGCCCGCTGCGCTTCACCACCGAACGGGACGCCGTCTTCCCGCCGGGGCTCGCGCCGCGGGTGTCGACCGCCGAGCAGTCCAACACCTCGCTCGTCTACGGCGACACCTTCATCCTCAAGCTCTTCCGCCGCGTCTCGCCGGGCACCAACCCGGACCTGGAGCTGTCCCTCGCCCTCGCACGGGCCGGTTCGCGGCGGGTGGCCGCGCCCGTCGCCTGGTTCGAGTCGCTGCCCGCCGCCGCCGGGGCCGAGCCCGTCACGCTGGGCGTGCTCCAGCGCTATCTGCCCGGCTCCGCGGACGGCTGGGCCCTCGCGCTCGCCTCCGTCGCCGACGACGGCGACTTCCGGGCCGAGGCCGCCGCGCTCGGCCGCGCCACCGCCGAGGTGCACGCCTCGCTCGCGGCCGCGCTGCCGGCCCACCCGCTCGACGGGCCCGCGCTCGAACGCGTCGCCGCCGGTATGGCCCGGCGGCTCGACGAGACCGCCGCCGAGGTCCCGGCCGTCCGCCCGTACGCCGGCGCGCTGCGCTCCGCCTTCGACGACCTCGCGCGCCTCGGCGCCGCCGCACCGCTCGGCGGCCCCCCCGTCACCGCCCAGCGCATCCACGGCGACCTGCACCTCGGCCAGGCTCTGCGCGGGCCGGACGGGGAGTGGGTGCTCATCGACTTCGAGGGCGAGCCGGCCCGCCCGCTGGCCGAACGCCGCAGGCCCGCGCCGCCAGTGCAGGACGTCGCGGGGATGCTGCGCTCCTTCGACTACGCCGCCCACCACAGCGGCAACGGTCCCTGGGCGGAGCGCCACCGCGCCGCCTACTGCGCCGGATACGCCGCCGTCTCCGGCACCGACCCGCGGGAGCAGCCCGTGCTCATACGGGCCTTCGAGACGGACAAGGCGGTGTACGAGGCGCGGTACGAGGCACGGCACCGTCCGGCATGGCTGCCGATCCCGCTGTCCGCGCTCGCGCGACTCGCTTCGGCCTAGCCCCCCCCGTCCTGCGGGACCCGTCCCGCATCCGTACGCCCGCCCGAGGAGAATCCGTGACCCCCGAATCCACTCCGCCCGGCGGCCTCCCCGAGGCCGCTGCCCGCGGCTACGACGCCACCACCCCCCACCCGGCGGCCTCGGGCCGCGCCCCGCAGCCCGCTCCTCCCGCGGAGGAGGACGCCCACCAGGGGCGCGGGGAACTGCGCGCTCAGCCCCCCAGCGGCCGGTGGGCCGGAAACGGCAGCGACAGCCCCGTGCGGCCGGCCCCCACCCGTGCCCCGCTGGAAGCCGAGCGCGCAGTTCCCCGCGCCCCTGACAAGCCCTCCCCCGGCACGGCGGGGCGCAGCGCCCCCGCAGGGGAAGGACGCTCCCCCGGCGCGGCAGCAGGCAGCGCCCCCGCGGGCGCAGGCCCCGCCGCGCCGGCCCCGGTGGAAGGGGCCCTCTCCGGGGAGGACCGGCGGCGGCTCCTCGCCGGCGAGCACCACGACCCCCACAGCGTGCTCGGGGCGCACCCCGAGAAGGGCGGCCTCAGGGTGCGCGCCCTGAAGCCCTACGCCACGAAGGTCACCCTCGTCGCGGACGGGCTGCGCGTGGAGCTGGAGCCGGAGGGCGACGGGCTGTTCAGCGCGCACCTGCCGCTCGCGGCCGCGCCCGCGTACCGCCTGGAGGTGCGCTACGACTCCGCCGAGGTCACCGGTGACGACCCCTACCGCTTCCTGCCCTCGCTCGGCGAGCTGGATCTGCACCTGATCGGGGAGGGCCGGCACGAGCAGCTGTGGAAGGCGCTGGGCTCGCAGGTCATGACGCACGGCGGCGTGCGGGGTACGCGCTTCGCGGTGTGGGCGCCGAACGCCCGCGGGGTGCGGCTGGCGGCGGATTTCACGTACTGGGACGGCACCGCGCTGCCGCTGCGCAGCCTCGGCGCGTCCGGCGTGTGGGAGCTGTTCGTGCCGGGCGTGGGCGCGGGCACGGCGTACAAGTACGAGATCACCGGCCCGGACGGGCAGCGCCGGATGAAGGCCGATCCGATGGCGCGGGCCACCGAGGTGCCGCCGGCGACGGCGTCGGTCGTGACGGAGTCGGCGTACGAGTGGCGTGACGGGGAGTGGATGGCGCACCGCGCGGACGTCCCCGTGCACCGCGCGCCCTTCTCCGTCTACGAGGTGCACCTGCCCTCGTGGCGGCCGGGCCTGGGCTACCGCGACCTCGCGGACGTGCTGCCCGCGTACGTCAAGGACCTGGGCTTCACGCACGTGGAGCTGATGCCGGTCGCGGGTCACCCGTTCAGCGGCTCGTGGGGCTACCAGGTCACGTCGTACTACGCCCCGATGCCGCGGCTGGGCTCGCCGGACGACTTCCGCTACCTGGTGGACGCGCTGCACCGCGCCGGGATCGGCGTGATCATGGACTGGGTCCCGGCGCACTTCCCCAAGGACGACTGGGCGCTGGCCCGCTTCGACGGCGAGCCGCTGTACGAGCCGGCCGACCCGCGGCGCGCCGAGCACCCGGACTGGGGGACGCTGGAGTTCGACTTCGGCCGCACCGAGGTGCGCAACTTCCTGGTCGCCAACGCGGTGTACTGGTGCGAGGACTTCCACATCGACGGCCTGCGGGTGGACGCCGTCGCCTCCATGCTCTACCTGGACTACAGCCGCGAGGGCGGCGACTGGGTCCCCAACGCGTACGGCGGCCGGGAGAACCTGGACGCGGTGGCCTTCCTCCAGGAGATGAACGCCACCGTCTACCGCCGCTGCCCCGGCGTCGTGACGATCGCGGAGGAGTCGACGGCGTGGGACGGCGTGACGCGGGCGACGCACCACGTGGGCCACACCGGTTTCGGCGGCCTCGGCTTCGGCCTGAAGTGGAACATGGGCTGGATGCACGACTCGCTGGGCTACCTCGCGCACGAGCCGGTGCACCGCAAGTACCACCACGACGAGATGACGTTCTCGATGGTGTACGCCTACAGCGAGAACTACGTGCTGCCGATCTCGCACGACGAGGTCGTGCACGGCAAGCGCTCCCTGGTGTCCAAGGCGCCCGGCGACTGGTGGCAGCAGCGCGCGACCGAGCGCGCGTACCTCGGCTTCATGTGGTCGCACCCGGGCAAGCAGCTGCTGTTCATGGGCCAGGAGTTCGCGCAGGGCGGCGAGTGGTCGTACGAGACCGGCCCCGACTGGTGGCTGCTCGACCCGGCCTACGAGGCCTCCGCCGACCACCGCGGGGTGCAGCACCTGGTGCGCGACCTCAACGCGATCTACGCGGCCACGCCCGCCCTGTGGCAGCGGGACACCGACCCGGGCGGCTTCGAGTGGGTGGAGGGCGGCGCGGCCGAGGACAACGTCTTCGCCTTCCTGCGCCTCGACACCGCCGGTGAGCCGCTGCTGTGCGTGAGCAACTTCTCCCCCGTCGTCCGGCACGACTACCGGCTCGGCTCGCCGGCCGGGGTGTGGGCGCCGGTGCTGAACACCGACGAGGCGCGCTACGGCGGCAGCGGCGTGCTGCTGCCGGACCACGTCAAGACCGAGCCGGCGCCGTACCAGGGGCGCCCCCACTCGGTGGTGCTGACGCTGCCGCCGCTGGCGACGGTGTGGCTGCGGCCGGACCACGCCTGAGGGGCCGGGCGGGGAGGAGGCTCAGAAGACCGACTCGGCCTCCTCCATCCGGTCCTCCGGCACCGTCTTGAGGTAGGTGATCGCGTCGGCGAGCGGCACGGTGTCGATCCGGGTGCCGTGCAGCGCCGTCATGTGGCCGAAGGCGCCCCTGTGGGCGGCCTCGACGGCGTGCCAGCCGAAGCGCGTGGCGAGCACCCGGTCGAAGGCGGTGGGCACCCCGCCGCGCTGGACGTGGCCCAGGATGACCGGACGGGCCTCCTTGCCGAGCCGGTGCTCCAGCTCGCGGGCGAGGGTCGTGCCGATGCCCTGGAAACGCTCGTGGCCGAACTTGTCGATCTCGCCGACGCCGTAGTCCATGGTGTCCTTGGCCGGGTGCGCGCCCTCGGCGACGCAGATCACGGCGAACTTCTTGCCGCGCGCGAAACGCTCGGTGACCATGTCGACGAGGTCGGCGGGGTCGAAGGGCCGCTCGGGTACGCAGATGCCGTGCGCGCCGCCGGCCATGCCGGCCTCCAGCGCGATCCACCCGGCGTGCCGCCCCATCACCTCGACGACCATGACCCGCTGGTGGGACTCCGCGGTGGTCTTGAGCCGGTCGATGGCCTCGGTCGCGACGGTCACGGCGGTGTCGAAGCCGAAGGTGCGGTCGGTGCCGCTGATGTCGTTGTCGATGGTCTTGGGCACCCCGACGACGGGCATCCCGGCGTCGGAGAGCATGCGGGCCGCGGTGAGCGTGCCCTCCCCGCCGATCGGGATGAGCACGTCGATGCCGTAGCGGGAGCACAGCTCGTCGGCGGAGGCCGCGGCCTCGCGGAGCCGGTCGCGCTCCAGCCGGGCCGAGCCGAGGACGGTGCCGCCGCGGGCGAGGATGCCGCTGACGGAGTTGAGGTCGAGCGGGCGGAAGCGGCCTTCGAGCAGGCCGACGAAGCCGTCCTCGAAGCCGATGACCTCGTCCGTGTGCCCGGTCACCGCGCGGTGCACGACCGACCGGATGACGGCGTTGAGGCCGGGGCAGTCGCCGCCGGCGGTGAGGACTCCGATACGCATGGGGATGGCTCTCCGTCAGGGGGTGGGTCAGGGGCTGCGCGGGATCAGCGTGCTCTCGGTGATCCGGCCGGCCACGTAGTCGTTCACGTTGCGCAGCGTGGCGGCGACGATCTCCTCGACCGCGTCCACCGTGTAGTAGGCCTGGTGCGACGTGATGAGGACGTTGGAGAAGGTCAGCAGCCGGGCGAGCACGTCGTCGGTCATCACTTCGAGTGACTTGTCGTAGAAGAAGACGCCCGCCTCCTCCTCGTAGACGTCCAGTCCGACACCGCGGAGCCGCCCCGCGCGCAGCGTCTCCACGAGCGCCGAGGAGTCGATGAGGGCGCCGCGGCTGGTGTTGATCAGCAGCGCGTCGTCCTTCATCTCGCCGAGCCGCCGGGCGTCGACCAGGTGGTGGGTGGAGGGCGCGAGCGGGACGTGCAGGGTGATCAGGTCCGCCTCGCGGAAGAGCCGGTCCAGCTCCACGTAGGTCATGCCGAGCGCCTCGCACTCCGGATTGGGTGTGAGGTCCCAGCCGAGCAGCCGCATGCCGAAGCCGCGGGCGACCGCGGTGAAGGCGGCGCCGATCCGGCCCGTGCCGACGACGCCGGCGGTACGGCCGTGGAAGTCGCGGCCGAGCAGGCCGTCCAGCCGGAAGTCGAAGTCGCGGGTGCGGCTCGCGGAGCGCACGATGCGCCGGTCGAGGGCGAGCGCGAGGGTCCAGGCGAACTCGGCGACCGAGTACGGCGAGTAGGCGGCGACCCGCGAGACCGTCATGCCGAGGCGTTCGGCGTGGGCGATGTCGATGTTGTTGTAGCCGGTGGAGCGCTGGGCGACGAGCTTGGTGCCGCCGCGTACCAGGCCCTCCAGGACGGCCGCGTCCAGCACCGCGTTGACACTCGTCGAGACGGCCTCGTAGCCGGCGGCCAGCGGCAGCGTGTCGGCGGTGAGCGTCGTCTCCAGGCAGCGGATGTCGTGCCGCCCGGCGAAGGCGGCCTCCAGCAGCGGCCGCTCGTCGCGCTGCACCCCGGTGGCCAGGACGTCCATCGCACCGCCCTCCTCGCTCGCTCGTCTTCACCCTACGTGCACTGTGCGGCGATCCCGGTCAGTGCGCATCCGGGCGGTGCCGTACGGGCCACCGGCCGCACGGGCGGTGGTGTAAAGACACGGTAACGATGCGCGGTGCGGGCCTCGGCGGGCATCGGCCGCGCGGGCGCGTTAGCGTCGTGACGTACGCGGGCGGCTGCCCGGATACGGGGAAGACGAAACGGAGTAATCGGGTGACGCGCAGCGTCTACGTCACGGGGGTCGGCCGTGGCGACGGCCGCCAGGTGGTCGAGCTGGGAGTGATGGAGCTGCTGACCCGGCAGGTGGACCGGGTCGGCGTCTACCGGCCGCTGGTGCACGACACGCCGGACCGCATCTTCGAGCTGCTGCGCAGCCGCTACCGGCTGGCGCAGGACCCGGCAACGGTCTTCGGCATGGGCTACGAGGAGGCGGCCGAGCTCCAGGCCGAGCAGGGCCAGGAGGCGCTGACGGCCCGGCTGGTGGAGGGGTACCTGCGGGTCGCCGCGGAGTACGACACCGTGCTGGTGCTCGGCTCGGACTTCGCCGGCACCAGCCTTCCGGCCGAACTCGCGGTCAACGCCCGGCTGGCCAACGAGTGCGGCGCGTCGGTCATCGTCGTCATAGGGGAGCGCGCGCAGACCGCCGAGTCGGTGGCGGCGGAGGTGCGCAACGCCCACCACGCGTACACCAGCCTGGGCTGCGACGTCATCGCGATGGTCGCCAACCGGGTGGAGCCGGCCGAGGCGGCCGAGACCGCCGAGCGGCTGGCCCGCTTCACGAAGGTGCCGGTCTACGTGCTGCCGGACGAGCCGGCGCTGCGGGCCCCGACGGTGTCGCAGATCGCCGAGGCGCTCGGCGCGGAGGTGCTGCTCGGCGACGACGCCGGGATGGCGCGCGACGCGCTGGACTTCGTCTTCGGCGGCGCGATGCTGCCGACCTTCCTGCCGAAGCTGACGCCGGGCTGCGTCGTGGTCACCCCGGGCGACCGGGCCGATCTCATCGTGGGGGCGCTCGCGGCGCACTCGGCGGGCACCCCGCCGATCGCCGGGCTGCTGCTGACGCTCGACGAGAAGCCCGGCCCGGACATACTGAACCTCGCCGACCGCCTGGCCCCCGGCACCCCCGTGCTGGCGGTCTCCACCGGGTCGTTCACGACCGCCGCGGGCCTGTTCACCCTCGACGGCAAGCTCGGCGCGGGCACCCCGCGCAAGGCGGAGACCGCGCTCGGGCTCTTCGAGACGCACGTGGACACCGCGCAGCTGACCGAGCGGCTGTCGGTGGCGCGCTCGGCCCGGGTGACGCCGATGATGTTCGAGCACGCGCTCATCGAGCGGGCGCGCGCCGACCGGCGGCGGATCGTGCTGCCGGAGGGCGCCGAGGAGCGCATCCTGCGGGCCGCGGAGGTGCTGCTGCGGCGGGGCGTGTGCGACCTGACGCTGCTGGGCGAGGAGGACGCCGTCCGCAAGAAGGCGGGCGACCTCGGCATCACCCTGGACGACCCCGGCCTGCAGGTCGTGGACCCGCAGACCTCGCCGCTGCGGGATCGTTTCGCCGATCTCTACGCGAAGCTGCGCGCGCACCGCGGGGTGACGTACGAGCTGGCGTACGACGTCGTCGCGGACGTCTCCTACTTCGGCACCCTGATGGTGCAGGAGGGGCTCGCGGACGGCATGGTGTCCGGCGCGGTGCACTCGACGGCGGCGACCATCCGGCCGGCCTTCGAGATCATCAAGACCCGGCCGGGCGCGGCCATCGTCTCCTCGGTCTTCTTCATGTGCCTGGCCGACAAGGTCCTCGTGTACGGCGACTGCGCCGTCAACCCCGACCCGGACGCCGAGCAGCTGGCCGACATCGCCATCCAGGCCTCGGACACCGCGTCGCGTTTCGGCGTGGAGCCGCGGATCGCGATGCTGTCGTACTCGACCGGCACCTCCGGCACCGGCGCGGACGTCGACAAGGTCCGCGCCGCCACCGAGCTGGTGCGCGCCCACCGCCCGGAGCTGCTGGTGGAGGGCCCGATCCAGTACGACGCGGCGGTGGCGCCCTCGGTCGCGGCCACCAAGATGCCCGGCTCGGCCGTCGCGGGGCAGGCCACGGTGCTGGTCTTCCCGGACCTGAACACCGGCAACAACACCTACAAGGCCGTGCAGCGCTCGGCGGGCGCGGTCGCGGTCGGCCCCGTCCTCCAGGGCCTGCGCAAGCCCGTCAACGACCTGTCGCGCGGCGCGCTGGTCCAGGACATCGTCAACACGGTCGCGATCACCGCGATCCAGGCACAGCAGGGGGACTCCCAGTGAGTACGTCGGTGCGCGGGACGCGGGTGCTGGTGCTGAACTCCGGCTCGTCGTCGGTGAAGTACCAGCTCATCGACATGGCGGACGACGAGCGGCTGGCGTCCGGGGTGGTGGAGCGGATCGGCGAGCCCGGCGGGGCCGCCGACCACGGCGAGGCGCTGCGCACGGTCTCCGACGAGCTGCGCGGCCGCGGGCTCGGCCTGGACTCGCCGGAGCTGGCCGCCGTCGGCCACCGGGTGGTGCACGGCGGCACCCGCTTCACCGAGCCCACCCTGGTCACCGACGAGGTGCTGGCCGGCATCGAGGAACTGGTGCCGCTCGCACCGCTGCACAACCCGGCGAACATCACCGGCATCAGGGTCGCCCGCGAGCTGCGCCCCGACCTGCCCCAGGTCGCGGTCTTCGACACCGCCTTCCACGCGACGCTGCCCGAGGCCGCGGCCCGCTATGCGATCGACACCGCGACCGCCGACCGCTTCGGCATCCGCCGCTACGGCTTCCACGGCACCTCGCACGCGTACGTCTCCCGCGCCACCGCCCGGCTGCTCGACCGGGACCCGGCGGACGTCAACACCATCGTGCTGCACCTGGGCAACGGCGCCTCGGCGTCCGCGGTGCGCGGCGGGGTGTGCGTGGACACCTCGATGGGCCTGACCCCGCTGGAGGGCCTGGTGATGGGCACCCGCTCCGGCGACCTGGACCCGGCGGTGGTCTTCCACCTCCAGCGGGAGGGCGGGATGAGCACCGACGAGATCGACCGGCTGCTCAACAAGCGCTCCGGTCTGCTGGGCCTGTGCGGTGCCAACGACATGCGGGAGATCGGCCGCCGGATGGCGGAGGGCGACAAGGCGGCGCAGCTCGCCTTCGACGTCTACGTGCACCGGCTGCGCCGCTACGTGGGGGCCTTCACGGCAGTGCTGGGGCGGGTCGACGCGATCGCCTTCACCGCGGGCGTGGGCGAGAACTCGGCGGCTGTGCGCGGGGCGGCCCTGTCCGGTCTGGACAGTCTGGGTGTCACCATGGATCCGGTGCGCAACGCCGTCCGCGGCCACGCGGCCCGCCTGGTGTCGGCCGATTCGTCCCGGGTGGCCGTCGCGGTGGTCCCCACCGACGAGGAGCTGGAGATCGCCCGCGATACTTACGCACTGGCGGCCGCCCCGCAGGGCGGCTGACCGCCCCACTGCCACGCGAAGCCCCAGGAATATTCCGGAGCGGAACAAACCGATAGGATAGCGCCCATGCGCCGAGCCAAGATCGTCTGTACCCTGGGTCCCGCCGTCGACTCCTACGACCAGTTGAAGACACTGGTGGAGGCCGGCATGAACGTGGCCCGACTCAACTTCAGCCACGGCAGCCACGCCGAGCACGAGGGCCGTTACAGCCGCGTGCGCAAGGTGGCCGAGGAGACCGGCAGGGCCGTGGGCATCCTCGCGGACCTGCAGGGCCCCAAGATCCGGCTGGCCACCTTCGCCGACGGACCCGTGGAACTGGTCGCGGGCGACGAGTTCACCATCACCACCGAGGACGTCCCCGGCGACCGCACCATCTGCGGCACCACGTACAAGGGCCTCCCCGGTGACGTCTCGCAGGGCGACCCGATCCTCATCAACGACGGCAACGTCGCGCTGCGCGTCATCGAGGTCGACGGCCCGCGGGTGCGCGCGCTCGTCGTCGAGGGCGGTGTCATCTCCGACCACAAGGGCATCAACCTGCCCGGCGCGGCCGTCAACGTCCCGGCGCTGTCCGAGAAGGACATCGAGGACCTGCGCTTCGCGCTGCGGATGGGCGTCGACATGATCGCGCTGTCCTTCGTGCGCGACGCCAAGGACGTCCGCGACGTGCACCGCGTGATGGACGAGGAGGGCCGCCGGGTCCCCGTCATCGCCAAGGTGGAGAAGCCGCAGGCGGTCAAGAACATGGAGGACGTCGTCATGGCGTTCGACGCCGTGATGGTCGCCCGCGGCGACCTCGCGGTGGAGTACCCGCTGGAGCAGGTGCCGGTCGTGCAGAAGCGGCTGGTCGAGCTGTGCCGCCGCAACGCCAAGCCGGTGATCGTCGCGACCCAGATGATGGAGTCGATGATCACCAACTCCCGCCCCACCCGCGCCGAGGCCTCCGACGTGGCCAACGCGATCCTGGACGGCGCCGACGCGGTCATGCTCTCCGCGGAGTCCTCGGTCGGCAAGTACCCGGTCGAGACGGTCAAGACGATGTCCCGCATCGTCGAGGCCGCCGAGGAGGAGCTGCTCTGCCGCGGCCTCCAGCCGCTGGCGCCGGGCAAGAAGCCCCGCACCCAGGGCGGCGCCGTCGCCCGCGCGGCCGCCGAGCTCGCCGACTTCCTGGACGCCAGGACGCTGGTCGCCTTCACCAAGTCCGGCGACACCGCCCGCCGCCTGGCCCGCTACCGCGTGCCCGAGCCGGTCGTGGCCTTCACCACCGACCCCTCGACCCGCAACCAGCTCGCCCTGACCTGGGGTGTCGAGTCCTTCGTCGTCGAGCACGCCGACACCACCGACGACATGGTCAAGATCGTCGACCGGGAGATGCTCAAACTCTCCGACTTCACCGAGGGCGACACCGTCATCATCACCGCCGGCTCGCCCCCCGGCGTCCCCGGCACGACCAACCTCGTCCGCGTCCACCACCTGGGCGCCTGAGGTCCCCCGCCCTCCGGCGGGACACCAGCACGGCCGGCGGCCCCGGGGAGCACTCCCCCGGGGCCGCCACCCGTTGTCCCCACGGGGTTCACCCGATCGCCACATCGGGCACAATGGCGCTCGGGCGCAACGGCGTTGGACGCGAACGGGACGTACTGCGGGGGACTGGATGGCGCGTACACAGCACGGACCACGAGCGGTGGCCGAGGGAACCGCGGAGGTGGTCGCGTCCCTCCAGGAGGAGATCCTGGCGGTGTACGAGGAGGGGCTCCGGCTGGCCGGAGCGGCGGCAGGACCCGGCGGCACGGACGGGGCGCTCGCGGACGCGCGCGCCCTGCTCACCGCCGCCCCCTCGTGGCGCGGGCTCGAGACGACCCTCCGGCGCACCCTCGACGAGCAGGGCGCGGCCGAGCGGGGCCGGATACCGCAGGCCGCGGCCGACGAGCGCCGGCGGATCGCCCGCGAGCTGCACGACCGGCTGGGCTACTGCCTGAGCCTGACGCAGCGGCAGCTGGAGCTCTACGACATCCGGCGCGTCGCGGACCCGGTCGCCGCGGAGGGCTCCTGGGAGACCGCGCAACGGGCCCTCCAGGACTCGATGCGGCATCTACGCGCGGTGACCTGCTCGCTGTACGAGCGGCAGCCCCCGCAGGGCCTCGAAGCGGCGCTGCGCGACTTCCTCCGGGACGCCGGCACCGGCGGGGTCCCGGTCACCCTGCACGTCCACGGGGACGAGTCCTGGGCGCCGCCGAGAGTCCTCGACGAGAGCTTCCTGGTGCTGCGGGAGGCCGTCCGCAACGCGCTGGCCCACGCCCGGTCCAGCTCCCTGCGCGTCAGCGTCGACATCACGCCCTACGAGCTGTGCGGCACCGTCCTCGACAACGGCCGCGGGTTCGACACCACCCGGCAGTCCCGGGGGAGCTGCGGCCTGGCCTCCATGGCCGAGCGGACCGAGACGCTCGGCGGGCACCTGCTCTGCACGAGCCTGATCGGCGTCGGCACCAGGATCCGTCTCACCGTTCCGCTGATCGGGCGCGGTCTCGGGCATGTCGCCTGACCCCCGGATCCGGGTCCTGCTGGTCGACGACCACACGCTGGTGCGCGACGGTCTGCGCGAGATCCTGGACTCCTACGACGACCTGGTGGTGGTCGGCGGCGCCGCCACCAGCGACGAGGCGGTGGCGCAGGCCGGGCGGCACCTGCCGGACATCGTGCTGCTCGACGTGGACCTGCGCGACGGCGAGGTGACCGGGACGGTACGCGCGATCCGGGACGTCTCGCCCGCCTCGCGCGTCATCATCCTCAGCATGTTCGAGGAGCCCCGGCTGGTGCGGCAGCTGGTCGCCGCCGGGGTGCGCGGCTACCTGCTCAAGAGCGTCAACCGGCACGAACTGGTCTCCGCCGTCCGCGGCGTGGGCCGCGACGCGGAGCGCATGGTGCTCTCCGTGTCGCACGAGACGCTGGTCCGGATGCACTCCGGCACCTCCGGCGCCGGGCTGTCGGACCGCGAGCTGGAGGTGCTGGAGCTGGTCGCCCTGGCGCTGAGCAACAGCCAGGTCGCCGACCGGCTGGCCGTCACCGAGGCCACGGTCAAACGGCACCTGCGGAACGTCTTCGCCAAGCTCGGTGCGGTGTCGCGGATCGACGCGGTGAACAAGGCGGTCGACGCGGAGCTGATCACGCCCGCCGGCGCGCGGCGTACGCCCGGCCGGGGCTGACCGCCCGCTCCGGGGCCGCCGCGGCAGGCGGCCCCGGAGCCGGGCCGGCGCTACCAGCCGGTGCCGGTGAGCACCCGTTCGGGGCCGGAGAAGTCCGGGCCCGCGTAGCGGAACAGCTCGCCCGTCGCCGCCTTGGTGGCGAGGATGTCGGGCACGCCGTCGCCGGTCAGGTCCCCCACCGGCGTGATGTCCGCCATCGAGGTCCAGCCGCTGCCGATCTGCACCGCGCCGCCACTGGGGAAGCCGGGGCCGGGCAGGCGCAGCAGGGCGCCGCCGGCGTCGACGGCGAGCAGGTCGGGCACGCCGTCCCCGGTCATGTCACCGGTCCCGGCCAGCTGGCCGTAGGTGTCCCAGCCGGTGCCGACCAGGACCCGGGACGGGCCGCTGTAGTCGGGCCCGGTGTAGCGGTAGGCGTCACCGGTCGACAGCGAGACCGCCACGACGTCCTGCGAGCCGTCCCCGTCCGGGTCGCCCACGGCGCTGACGCCGGCCATGCCGTTCCATCCGGTGCCGATCTGCACCCTGCTGCCGCCCGCGAAACCGGGGCCCGAGTAGCGGAACAGCCGTCCGTCGCCGTCGACGGCGAGCAGGTCGGGCACGCCGTCCCCGGTCAGGTCGCCGGTCCCGGCGATCCGGTCGTAGACGTTCCAGCCGGTGCCGACCCGCACCCGCGTGGCGCCGCTGTAGCCGGGGCCGGTGTAGCGGTAGAGGTCGCCGGTGGCGCGGGCGATCGCGACGACGTCCCGGCCCGTCCCCTTCCCCGGGTCCCCGACGGCCGCCGCGCCCGACATCCCGGCCCACGAGACGGCGCCGCGGTAGAGCTGGTGGTCGGAGACCGACGCGTCGCGGGGCAGCACGTCGCCCCGCGCGGCCCTGAAGTAGCGCTCCCCGAACATCAGGTAGTCGAGCTTGTAGGCCGCCGTGCCGGTGTAGGTCGTCTCGCCCGACCGGCAGTACGTGCGCGCCGCCGGGTCGCACACCCCCTGGTCGAAGTGGTCCTTGTCCGTCTCGTCGGCCTCGGCGAAGCGGCCGTGCCCGCCGTCGCCGACGCTGCGGGCGTAGAACTCGCTCATCGACGTCCTGCGCGGCGCGGCGTTGAAGTCGCCGCCGAGGATGACCGGGGTGCCGCCGTCCTCCCACTCGGCGGCCTGGCCGGCGAGCTTCACCGCCTCCGCCTGGTTGAGGGCCTCGTCCTTCCAGTACAGGTGGACCGAGCACGCCCAGGTCTCCCGGCGCTGCAGGGTGGTGCGCACGCACGGGACGAGGATCTTCTCCACCTCGGCGCCGGCGGTCAGCGACAGCACCGTCGAGGCCAGGACCGGCCCCTTGACGAAGAGCGCCACCCCGTAGTCGTAGGCACCCTTGCAGGCGGTGGCGCTCTTGCCGGCCGCGATCGTCGCGGTGAACATCCCGTGGTAGCCGAGCGGCTCCACGCGGCTGCCGATCGCGTCGTACTGGTTCCTGCACACCTCCTGCAGGAAGATCGCGTCGGCGTTCCAGCCGGTCGCCGACGTCTGGGCCACCACCGCGTTCTCCCGGTTGGCCCGGCTGTCGCCCGGATTGCTGTTCGGACAGGCGCTGCCGCAGATGTTGTAGGTGGCCACGTGCAGGGTCTGCTCGGTGGTGACCGGCAGGGAGTCCGCCCGCGCGGGCGCCGGCAGCGCCAGCAGCGGGAGGAGCACCAGCAGCAGGAGCAGGAGCGGGCCGGGTGCGGACCGCCGGCGGGCGGGGCGGGCGCTCGCCGGGGGCGTCGGGCCTACCATCCCGTCCCCGCCTCCGTGCGGCTGCCGCCGTCGAGCCCGGGACCCGCGTAGCGGTAGAGCGTCCCGGTGCCGATCTTGACGGCGAGCAGGTCGGGGGTGGCGCTGCCGGTCAGGTCACCGGGGCTCACCAGGCGCGTCATGGTGTCCCAGCCGTCGCCGACCTGGACCTTCGCCGGGCCGCTGAAGTCCGGGCCCGCGTAGCGGTAGAGGGCGCCGTCCGTACCGGTCGCGAGGATGTCCGGCCGGCCGTCGCCGGTCTGGTCACCGACCGCGGCGAGCGTGTGGTAGACGTTCCAGCCGGTGCCGATCTGCACCCGGGTGTCACCGCTGAAGTCCGGCCCGGAGTAGCGGTAGAGGGCGCCCGTCGACTTCTTGACGGCGATCAGGTCCGGGGTTCCGTCCCCGTCCAGGTCGCCCGCGGCGGTGACGTTGCCCATCGAGTTCCAGCCGGTGCCGACCTGCGTCCGGGTGCCGCCCCGGAAGTCGGGGCCCCAGTAGCGGTAGAGGTCGCCGGAGGGGGTCTGCGCCAGGAGGTCGTCGTGGCCGTCGCCGTTCAGGTCCCCGACGCCCGTCAGGGTCTGGAACGCGTTCCAGCCGGTGCCGATCTGCACCCGGGTGTCACCGCTGAAGTCCGGCCCGGAGTAACGGTAGAGGTTGCCCGTCGGCCGGCCGACCGCGACCAGGTCGGGCCTGCCGTCGCCGGTCACGTCGCCCACCGCGGCGGCCCGGGACATCGCCGAGGACACGCCGACGTCGAGGACGTCGCGGTCGATGGCGATGGTGACGCCGCCGTGCGTCTCGGTCACCTGGCCCGCGTACTGGTGGATGCGCTGGTGCGCCGTCCAGTTGCCCGCCGGGACGGCCGGTTCGGCGGTGTCGGCCACGCCGTTCCAGTGGCCGATGAACAGCACGTCCGGCTGGACGAAGTCGCTGCCCGCCTCACTCGCGAGGTCGGTGACGACGGAGGACGCGCTGCCGTAGACGCCGGAACTCCAGCCACGGGCGTGCAGTTCGGCGTCCCACGCCGACACGAACGCCAGCACCTCGTCCCGGTAGCCGGCCGCGTATTCCTCCATGTCGTCGTAGAGGACGCTGCCCGGGCTGAAGCCGAGCGCCTCCGCGTCCGCGATCGCGTCGGCGGCGGCCGCCTTGCCCTGCGCGGCCGGGGAGGTGAGCGAGTGCGCCTGCGGACCGTCGTAGAGCGGCATGAAGTGCCAGCCCGCGGCGGCCTGCTGCTGGACCCAGGAGGCCGTCAGGTTCGGCTGCCTGCACGGAAGCGTCGGGCCGCCGATGTAGATGCCGACCGAGCCGTACGGGGAGGACTCCTTCCACGCCTGCATCGCCGAACCGCTGGGCGCCGAGCAGGCCTCGAAGCCCTTGCCCGTGAAGTCGGTGACCGACGGCGGCAGGGCGGCGACCGCCGCCGTGGCGGCCGGCGCCGTGGTGAGGGCGGCCGTGGCCGGCAGCCCGCTGTCGGCCAGGACGCCGCGGACCAGCGCCGGGTCGGTCGCGTAGGCGGCCGTGACGCGCACGCCGGGGGCGGCGACCGTGAGCTCGTGGTCGGCGGCGGACTGCGCACTGCCCGCGGGCACGGACAGCGGCGCAGGCTCGACCAGCACCGCGTCCGTCCTGCCGATGAGGTGGGCCGGGCAGTCCTGGGCGGCACCGGGCGTCCCCAGGTACAGCGCGTGCCGGTCGAACCGCACGCAGGCGGAGGGCTGTTCGGTGAGGTCCACGACCTGCCAGCCGGCCGGGACCTTGAACCGGTAGCCCTGGTAGGCGACCGTCCGGGTGGCCGCCGGGCCGGCGGAGTCCGCGTGGGCGGGCGCGAGGCCGACCGCCGCCAGCAGGGCGGCGGCCCCGGCGGCGACGGCGCCGAGCCGGCGTCCCGGACGTATCCGGCCCCGCACGGGGGGCGCGGGGTCCGTGACGCCGGTACGCGAGCCGGCGCGGGCTCTTCCGGCGGAGGTGGGGCGGGGGTGCGGGCGCACGAAGGTGTTCTCCTGTCCTGTGGATGTGGGAGTCGCGGGAGGGGGGTACGCGGGCGGGCCGCGGTGCTGCCGCGGGCTCGGCCGGCGGCAGGCGCGGGCCGTCCGCGGGGTTCCCCGCGGCGATACTCGGGGGTCCGCGCGGGCGCTCCGCGGCAGGTGCGCGGAGCGGCCGCGTATGTAGCGCGGCGGGTGGTGCGGCTACCAGCCGGTGCCGACGGCGGTGCGGGACGCGCCGCTGAAGGCGGGGCCCGGGTAGCGGTAGAGGACGCCGCTGACCATGTCCACCGCCAGCAGGTCGGGCGTGGTGGTGCCGGTGACGTTGCCCGGGCCGGCGAGTTCGGCCATGACGTCCCAGCCGGTGCCGACCTGCTGCCTGTCGGGGCCCTGGAAGTCCGGCCCCTCGTAGCGGTAGAGCCTGCCGCGGCCGTCCACGGCGAGGATGTCGGTGACGCCGTCGCCGTTCTGGTCGCCGACCGCGGCGATGTCGGTCATCGCGTCCCAGCCGGTGCCGATCTGCACCCGGGTGTCACCGCTGAAATCCGGACCCGAGTAGCGGTAGAGCTCCCCCGTCGATTCCTTGACGGCGAGCAGGTCAGGGAAGCCGTCGCCGGTCAGGTCGCCCACGCCGGTGACATCGGCCATCGACGTCCAGCCGGTGCCGATCTCGACGCGGGTGTCGCCGCGGTAGTCGGGCCCGGCGTAGCGGAACAGCTTCCCGTCGGACCTGGTGGCGACGATGTCGGTGACGCCGTCGCCGTTCTGGTCGCCGACCGCGGTGATGCCGGTCATCGAGCCCCAGCCGGTGCCGATCTGCACCCGGGTGTCACCGCTGAAGTCCGGACCCGAGTAGCGGTAGAGGACGCCGGTGGAGCGTTTGACGGCGAGCAGGTCGGGCTTGTTGTCGCCGTTCTGGTCGCCCACACCCGTCAGGTTCGCCATCCGCGGCAGCGGGTACGGGTCGGCGGTGTCCGTGGACAGGCCGGTGCCCGGGCTGCACGTCCACGCGCTCGCGCCCTGGTCGGCGAGGATCTTCTCGGCGATGAGGATCTGCTGCTTCTTGGTTGCCTGGTAGGCGTGCGGAGCGTAGGCGGTGCCGCCATAGTGCTGCCAGTTGTCGTTGCTGATCTGGAGGCCGCCGGTGTACTGGGTGCCGGTGTTGATGCTCCAGTTGCCGCTGCTCTCGCAGGCGGCGACCTTGTCCCAGGTGCTGACCGAGGCGGCCGACGCGGGAGTGGCGGCGGCCGCCGCGCCCAGGGCGAGGACCGCGGCGGCGGCCGACGAGCGTATGGCGGTTCGAAAACGGCGCACGTGTGTCACGGGGCTCTTCCGGGTGGGGAGTGGGGAGTCGGAGGGGTGGTGCCCCGCCGCGCGGGGCGGGCAGGCCCGGGGGTGGCCGCTGCCCCGCGCGGCGGAGTCGATGGCCGGGCTCTACCAGCCCGTGCCGATCTGGGTGCGGGTGTCCCCGCTGAAGTCCGGGCCCGAGTAGCGGTAGAGCTCGGAGGTGGAGAGCTTGACGGCGAGCAGGTCGGGGATGCCGTCCTTGTTGAGGTCGCCCGGGCCCACCAGGTTGTTCATGGAGTCCCAGCCGTCGCCGATCTCGACCCTGCTGGGGCCGGAGAAGGCGGGGCCGTAGTAGCGGTAGAAGGTTCCGTCGCCCTTGGCGGCGACGATGTCGGTGACCCCGTCGCCGTTCAGGTCACCGACCGCCGTGACGGTGTCGAAGGTGTTCCAGCCGGTGCCGATCTGCACCCGGGTCGCACCGCTGTAGCCGGGACCCGCGTAGCGGTAGAGGGCCCCGCTGGACTTCTCGACCGCGATGAGGTCCGGGACGCCGTCCCCGGTCAGGTCGCCCACGCCGGCGAGGTCGGTCATCGACGCCCAGCCGGTGCCGATCTGGGTGCGGGCCGCACCGCTGTAGTCGGGGCCGTAGTAGCGGTAGAAGGTCCCGTCGCCCTTGGCCGCGACGATGTCCGTGACCCCGTCACCGTTCAGGTCACCGACGGCGGTGACCGAGTCGAAGGTGTTCCAGCCGGTGCCGATCTCCACCCGGGTCGCACCGCTGTAGCCGGGACCCGCGTAGCGGTACAGCTTCCCGTCGGAGACCTTGGTGGCGATGATGTCCGGGATCCCGTCCCCGGTCTGGTCACCCACCGCGGCGAGGTTCGTCATGCCGGGGTCGATGTCGTCGACCACGGATTTGTTGCGTACCGGGTGGAAGGTGCCGTGGCCCGAGAAGTACGGGTACGGAATCTTCCGGTGGTGGACACCGCTTCCGCTGAATTCGTAGCCCCAGTATTCCGACTTGGAGGAATCGGTCCACTTCTCGAACAGGGCGATGTGGCCGTCCAGACCAGCCGCGGGGTTGTTGAGAGCGTCGCCCGCCCTGAGTTCGCTCTTGCCGATGTCCTCCGTGACGCCCTCGGGACCGAAGGTGTTGGTCACCAGCGATGTGCTGAGCTTCCAGGCCATCGAGGCGTAGCCCGAGCAGTCCTTGCGGTAGCCCTGGTAGGACGAGTAATTGTCGTAGTCCAGCCCCAGGCCGACCCAGCTCGCCGCCCGTTTGATGACCTCGGTCCTGGTGATCGCGGGTGCGAGCACCGCCGCCGACGCGGACGTGCCGTCCCCCGCCGCGGTCTCCGGCCCCTGCCCCGCGCTCCCGTACGCACCCGCCGCCGCGGCCGCCGACCCGCTCCCGGCGGCCCCCGCGCTCGCCGGCAGCCCGACCCCGACGCACAGTGCCGCTCCGAGCACCGCCAGGGTGACGCGACTCCTCCGCAGGCGAAGTTGCACCTTTTCCTCCACAAGAGACTGACCGACCGGCCCGTGGCGTCATGGCGAAGCGCCGGAAAAGGGCGCACCGATTCCACACACAGGAAATGCCGGATCACATGACTGCCGTACGCCGCAGCCGGCGGCCGATCACCAGGGAATTGGCGCGGCGCACGTACCGTGGCACGGGCCGTCACCGGCGGACAATTGCCGATTCCCGACTCTGCCCGCATTGTCCCGGAAGATCGCACCGAAGATGATCCGTGGATATCGAAAGGCACCGCCGACGGCTACAACTTCCGATACGCGGGCGTTCCCCCGCGGGAGCGGCCGGGGAGCGGGCGGCAAAAAAAGCCCGCCCGCTCTCCGGGAGGAGGGCGGGCGGGAAGGAGGGGGTGGGTCAGGAGGCCTGGCCCGGGAGGACGCGCATGCCCGGGACCGTGAGGTCGCCGCCGAACTGGCCGGCCTGGACGACCGTGACGTCGGTGAAGAAGAGGACCGGGAGGCTCAGCGGCGGGGGTGCCTTCGGGGTGAAGGTGATGGGGACGACGCCGAGGAGGTTGCCGCTCAGGGATTCGGTGTACATCGTCACCGTGCCGTTGCGGATGGTCGACGTGGAGCCCTTGGACGCCGTCACATGGGTCTTCGTGCCCCTGGGACCGTTGACGATCTGGTGCAGGTCGCCGATGTCGATGCCGGTCGCGGTGAACTTCAGGACGTCCTTGACCGTGCCGCTGTAGGTCTTGACCTGCACGATGCCGTCGTACTTCAGGCCGTAGAGGGTCAGCAGCGAACTCTTGAGGGTCCAGGGGTCGTCCGGGAGGAGGGGTATGCCCTGCTCGGTCTGGGCGTCCGCGAGGGCCTTGGCGTCGTAGGTGGGGCACGGGAAGGGCTGCGGGTCGCCTGCGGAGGCCGCGGAACCGTCGCCGGTCAGCGACCCGGCCGTCTTCGACGCCCCGTCCGTGGCGCCCTTCACGGTGTCCTTGACCGTGTCCTTGGTCTTCTGGAGCGCGCCGTCCGCGGTCGTCGTGACGCCCTTGACGGTGTCCTGGACGGTCGACTTGGCGTCCGTGTCCCCGGAGGTGTCCTTGGGGGCCTCCTGCGTCGCCTTCGCAGACGCCGTGGGGCTCGCCGAGGGCTGCGCCGGGGTCGTGGTCGGGTTCACCGTGGGCTTCGTGCCGTCGCCGACGCCCAGCAGGCCGCCGAGCAGGTCGCCCAGGCCCAGCGGATCCAGCGGGTTGACGGACGTGGTCGGGCTCGGGCTCGCACTGGGCTCGGTGGCCGGCGCGGACTGCGCGGACGTGTCGGGCTTCGCGGGTGTGGCGGACGGCGAGGTCTGCGGGTCGGGCGCGGAATCGTTCCCGCCCGCCGTGGCGCTCGGGCTCGTCGCCGGCTCGGGCGTCGCCTTGCCGTCCGTCTTCGCCGCGTCCGAGGAGTCCGAGGAGTCCGAGGAGTCCTTCTTCGCCGTCTTCGCCGTTCCGGACGGCGAGGGCGCCGGGGTCTCGGACTGCGTCACGCACGGGCCCGGCTTGAACGGGCTCTTGGGCTCGTCGGCCTGCGCCAGGTGCGGGGTCAGGCCCATACCCATGAGCACCGCGGTCGGCATGGCGGCGAGCGCCACGGCCTTGCCGGCGGGCATGTGCAGCTTCGTCAGCAGGGACCTGCGCGGGGCCGCGTGCCGCGGCCCTGACGCGGTCCGCTCACGGCTCGCGCTCTCGGCCGGCTGAGCTTCGTCACCCAGCACGGTGCCTCCCGTTCTGCTCGGTGGTCTCTTCGTCCGCCGCCGTTCCGGCGTGCACCGGCTCGGGCTTGGCGAACGGGTCGGCGGGGAAGCCGCGGCCGGCGGCGGGGTCCGCCGCGTCGTCGACCGGCTCCGGGCCGTCGCCGGGCAGCTCCGCCTGCGGTCCCGGGTCGTCGGGCACCGCGGTACCGGGCGCCCAGGCGATGGACAGCGCGCCGCCGACGATGGCGAACAGGAAGCCGACGAGGGCGCCGAGGTTGGTCATCGGGATGGACACCAGGCCGAGCAGGATGCTCGCCACACCGGCGAAGACCCGCACCGCGGCCTGGAACCACATCGTCAGGCCCAGCGTGACGAGCAGCACGCCGATGATCAGCGCGCTGGCACCCGCCGTGGTGCCGACCCGGACGCCCAGCTGGCCGAAGGTCATGTTGTGGTACGGGACGTACCCGATGGGTACGCCGCCGATGATGGTGATCAGGCCCGCCCAGAACGGCCGCTCCCACCGCCAGTGCCGGAAGGCGATGCGGCCGCGGGTGTAGACGTCGGGGAACCCTTGCGACTCGGCACTCATGGAAACAGCTCCCTGGAACTGGCGTTGCGTGAAGAAGGGGGTGCCGTGGGCGAGCCGTGCGGGGCACGGCCCGCCCAGAGCGAGTCAGACCGTGCTCAGTAGCACTGGCTCTCGGAGCCCATGTGGAGCCGGAGGCTCAGGCCCGCGAGGCGGAAGGTGCCCGCGCTGGTCGCCCACGCCGTCTGCTTGACGTTGGTCAGGTCGGCGGACTCGGCGGTCTGCGCGAACGAGTTCCCGTCGGCGCCGTCACCGGCCTTGATACCGGGGCCGGGCTGGTCCGACGCACCCGCCGCGACACCGATGTTGATGTTGTGGAAGACCGCGTCGGCGTCGAGCTGGTCGAGGTCGATGTAGAGGTTGTGCGCCTTGACCTTCTTGCCGTCGTTGCCGGCCTTCAGGACGAGCGTCACGTTCCCGATCGGCGTCGGGATGACGACCGACTGGCACAGACCGGTGATGGTGGCGTCGGTGAACGCCGACACGGCCACCGGCACGTACTTGGTGCCGTTGACTCCCTTGCCGTCCTGCTTGACGTCGAGCGCGCCGTACTGCTCGAAGCCCTCACCGTGCAGCGTGTCCGCCGTGACCTTGAACTGCTGGCCGGACACGCTGAACGACGCCGCGAGCGCGCCCTGCGCGATCGCCACACCTATCGCGGCCGTGGCGGCCACGCTCGGCACCATGACGACGGCGAACCGCCGCCATCTGGTACCGCCCCGAACGTGCGATTCCATGTTTCCTCCTTCTCGGACGTACATCTCCGGACCGGACCCGGGGTCCGTGCCTGGGATGGGAGAAGTGCTACGTCCTCGGGAAGGAGAGCGCCGCGCCGGGCGTGGCCGTCCTGTCTCCCGGGGCGAGTCCTGCGGGTGTGCCCCTGCGGGACTGCCCGGGGAGTCCGGACGGCGGTGTCCGGTACGTCGGCGATCACCCCCGAGCGACAACCACTGGCCACGCTCTCGCGCAACCTGCTGGACAGGCTCCGTCCGGTTCCATCACGGCGGACGAAGACCCCCCTGTCCTGAAAGGCGCGGCTGCCGCCGCGCTCTTCCGCTCGGCGGGGACCCGTGGACCCGGGCACCGGCTGGCTGCCGGGCGCTGGCTACGGACCGAGCTTGGCCGATCGTTGTCCATTCCCGGCCGCCGCACAAGGGGCTCATTACCAGCGAGTAACGGATAGGTGCCGTGAGCCGCGCAGCCGTTCGGGCCGCGCTGACATGGAGTAACCGAAAACCGGGGGTGAAAATCCGGCAAATACGAAGATAAACCACCAAGTCGGGATGGCATTGTCACCCCGGGTGACGGCGGCCGCATACTGTCACGGTTTGATAAAGAGCGGCCGCCGGATCACTCGTCCGCTGAGTACCGCGGCCCCGCCAGGAGGCCGCGGTACGCGGAGAGGCGGTCGGTCAGAACAGCACCCTGGCCAGCGCGGTCCGCGCGCTCACCACCCGCGGGTCGTCGGGGCCGACGACCTCGAAGAGCTCCAGCAGCCGCAGCCGCACGGTGTCGCGGTCGTCGCCGGCGGTGCGGCGCACGGTGTCGACCAGCCGCCCGAAGGCGTCCTCGACATGGCCGCCCACCAGGTCCAGATCGGCCGCGGTGAGCTGGGCCTGCACGTCCCCCGGGGCGTCGGCGGCGGCCTGCCGCGCGGCACCCGCGTCCACGCCCTGGACCCGGGAGAGCAGTTCGGCCTGTGCGAGACCGAGCTTGGCCTCGGCGTTGGCGGGCTCGTCGGCGAGCACGTTGCGGTACGCCTGCACCGCGCCGCTCAGGTCACCGGCGTCCAGCGCGTCGTGCGCGGCGCTCAGCGCCAGCTCCTGCGGGGTGGCCGGCCGCGGCGGCTGGGCGGCGGGCTCCGGCGCGGCGCCGGGGTCGACCTCCTCGCCGACGATGCCGAAGCGCTGTTCGGCGACCGCGACGAGCTGGTCGAGCACCTCGGTGATCTGGTCCTCCGGCGCCAGGCCCTGGAAGAGCGGCATCGCCTGCCCGGCGATCACCGCGAAGACGGCGGGCACACCCTGGACCTGGAACTGCTGGAAGAGCAGCTGGTTGGCGTAGACCTCGGCGGTGGCCAGCACGAACCGGCCGCGGTACTCGGCGGCCAGCCGCTCCAGCACCGCGTTGAGCTGCTTGCTCTGCTCGGCCTGCTCGGCCCAGAAGCTGATGACGATCGGGACCTCGGTGGAGCGCTGCAGGACGTCGCTCTCGAAGGTCGCCTCGCTCACCTCGATGACGAGCGGTGAAGCGGGGGCGGACGCACCGCCGGCGCCGGCCTCCTGCCGCTGCGCCCGGGCCTGCTCCGCCTTCGCCTTGGCCTCACCGGCCGCCTTCACCGCGGCGAGGTCGACCACCCCGCTCATGGACATGTTCCGTGGCTGCATGAGGCAATCCTCCCCCCTCGCGGACCCCAGTGTGCACAGTCCCGGGATCAGGCCGGGCCTCCCGCTGGTTCGCGGGGCCCCGACCACCCGGTCGTGTGGTGCCGCACCGCCCCCGCGGTACGGACAGGTGGCACGGATCCCCATCCGTACCGGCGTGGTTGTCGCCGCTGTTCGATCCTTGTTTCGCTACGAGCTGTAGCGTAACTGCACCCGCGCGCCCCGCGCGGCGGCGCGCCCTGTGAATCAGCTCACTCGTCACACTACCTACCGGCGGGTATGGTCCGCGTATGCCTCCCACCGCCTCCGGTCCGCCACCGGCCAGACGGACCGGGCGGCCGCGGAGTGCCGGGCTCGACCGGGCGATCCTCGCGGCCACCCGCGCCGCGCTGGCCGAGGTCGGCTGGAGCCGGCTGACGCTGGGGGACGTCGCGGCGCGCGCCGGGGTGGCCAGGACGACCGTCTACCGGCGCTGGCCGGGCAAGAACGAACTGGCCGTGGACGCCGTCGCGGCGCTCTTCGAGGAGCAGCTCGACCTCCCCGACTGCGGGAGCCTGGAGGCCGACATCCGCGGGGTGGTGCTGCGCTTCGCCGAGCTGCTGGACCGCCCGGAGACCAGGACGGCGCTGATGGCGGTGATCGGCGAGGCGGCCTACGACGACGCGCTGCGGCTGCGCATCCGCGCGGCGATCGTGGACCGGCAGAAGCACCTGGTGGTGCTGGGCCGCAAGCGCGCCCAGGCGCGCGGTGAGATCCCGGCGGACAACGGCGCCACGGCGCCCTGGCGGGACAACCTGGTCTTCGACGTCGTCGCCGGCGCGGTCGTGCACCGCGTGATGGTCTCCTCCGAACCGGCCGACGAGGAGTGGGCGCGTCGCCTCGCCGGTCTCCTCGTCGTCGGGCTCGCGGGGCTGCACACGGCCCAGGACCTCGACTGAGAGGTCCCGCGCCGCCCGTACGGCGTGCGCCCCTGCCCGTGCCGTGCTCCCCCGTCGCCGTGCGACGGTGCCCCCCCGGGCCCTCCCCCGGGCCCCCGGCCGCTCCGAGCCCGCGGCTCAGGAGCGGCTGCGCGCCGGGGCGTTCTCTCCCCCGGCCATGCCGGCGGCGAAGTGGTCGAACTCCCCCGCCATGACGCCTTTCACGAAGGCCTCCCATTTCGCGGTGGTGGTCACCGCCACCACGTCCGGCTGTTCCGTCTCCCTTATGTAGACCATCCCGTCGTCACCGACGGTCGCTTCGAGGGCCACACACGTCCTTTCCTGGAGGGCGGTCGGGTCGTTGACGAATTTACCGACCGCCGCCAATGTCCAGGTCAGCGCCTTGGGGGGCGGACAGAGGGACGCACGGGGCGCTCAGAAGCGGGCGGGTTCCACGTATGTGCCCCATTCCGCGCGCAGGACGTCGCAGATCTCGCCGAGCGTCGCCTCGGCCCGTACCGCCTCCAGCATCGGTGCGATCATGTTGCCGCCGGAGCGCGCGGCGGCCAGCATCGCGTCCAGCCCGCGGCGCACCGCGGCCTCGTCACGTGCCGCGCGGCGGTCGGCGAGCAGCCGCACCTGGTCGCGTTCGACCTCGTGGCCGACCCGCAGGATCTCCAGGTCACCGGTGACGGAGCCGGTGTGGCAGTTGACGCCCACGACCCGCTTGTCGCCCTTCTCCAGCGCGCTCTGGTAGCGGAAGGCGGATTCGGCGATCTCGCCGGTGAAGTAGCCGTCCTCGATGCCGCGCAGGATGCCGGACGTCATCGGCCCGATGGGGTGCTCGCCGCTCGGCACGGCCCGCTCGCCCAGCTCCCGGATGCGGTCGAAGACGGCCTCCGCGTCCCGCTCGATGCGGTCGGTGAGCGCCTCGACGTACCAGGAGCCGCCGAGCGGGTCGGCGACGTTGGCCACGCCCGTCTCCTCCATCAGCACCTGCTGGGTGCGCAGGGCGATCTCGGCGGCGCGCTCGCTGGGCAGCGCGAGCGTCTCGTCCAGGGCGTTGGTGTGCAGGGAGTTGGTGCCGCCGAGCACCGCGGCGAGCGCCTCCACGGCGGTGCGTACGACGTTGTTGTACGGCTGCTGGGCGGTGAGCGAGACCCCGGCGGTCTGGGTGTGGAAGCGCAGCCACTGCGCCTTCTCCGACCGGGCCCCGTACACGTCCCGCATCCAGCGGGCCCAGATGCGGCGGGCGGCGCGGAATTTGGCGATCTCCTCGAAGAAGTCGAGGTGCGCGTCGAAGAAGAAGGACAGGCCCGGCGCGAAGGTGTCGACGTCCAGACCGCGGCTGAGGCCCAGTTCGACGTAGCCGAAGCCGTCGGCGAGGGTGTAGGCCAGCTCCTGCGCGGCCGTCGCGCCCGCCTCGCGGATGTGGTAGCCGGACACCGACAGCGGCTTGTACGCCGGGATGGCCGTCGCGCAGTGCTCCATCAGGTCGCCGATGAGGCGCAGATGCGGCTCGGGGGCGAACAGCCACTCCTTCTGCGCGATGTACTCCTTGAAGATGTCGGTCTGGAGCGTGCCGTTGAGCACCCCCGGATCGACGCCCTGCCGCTCGGCCGCGACCAGGTACATGCAGAAGACCGGGACGGCGGGCCCGGAGATCGTCATGGAGGTGGTGATGTCGCCGAGGGGGATGTCGCGGAAGAGCACCTCCATGTCCGCCGCCGAGTCGATCGCGACACCGCAGTGGCCCACCTCGCCGAGCGAGCGCGCGTCGTCGGAGTCGCGGCCCATGAGAGTCGGCATGTCGAAGGCGACGGAGAGGCCGCCGCCGCCGTTGGCCAGGATCTGGCGGTAGCGCTGGTTGGTCTGCTCGGCGTTGCCGAACCCGGCGAACTGCCGGATCGTCCACGTCCGGCCGCGGTATCCGGTGGCGTACAGCCCGCGGGTGAAGGGGTACTCCCCCGGCCAGCCGATGCGCTCGAAGCCCGGCACGTCGGCGCCGGGCGGCGGCCCGTACACCGGCTCCACCGGGTCACCGGAGAGCGTCGTGAAGTCGGCGTCGCGGCGCCGGCTGGAGTCGTAGCGTGCCTGCCAGCGATTGCGGCCTGTCTCGATCTCCGAAGCGTCCATACCCCGAATTTACTAGGACGTCCTAGTAAATGTCGATGACCCACGGCTCACCAACCGGGTGAGCCGCGGTGCCCCGGGTCCGCATCAGGCCCGGACCGGCTCCGGCTCGTCCGCCTGCGCGGCGGTGACGAGCGGGGCCAGCTCGCGCGAGACGCGGCGCTCGACGAAGAACGCGGCCGTCGGCACGGTCCCGGCCAGCAGCACCCAGGCCATGCGGCCGAGCGGCCACTTCGCCTTGGAGCACAGGTCGAAGGCGAAGATCAGATAAACGACGTAGAGCCAGCCGTGGGCGAAGCCGATCACGGTGGTGGCGGTGCCCGCGCCGCTGATGTCGAGCCCGTACTTGCCGATGACGGCGAGCGTGAGGGCGATCAGCAGGACGCCGGTCACGTAGGCCATCACCCGGTAGCGGGTCAGCACGCTGTGTTTCATGCCCATGAGCGTAACCCGGGGACCGCCGGCCCCCGATTTCACCCCCGCCGCTGCGGAAGCCCGGGCAAGCCCCGCCCCGCCGCTGCGGAAGCCCGGGCGTCAGCCCACACCCCGCACCGGTCGGGCCTCCTGCTCACTTCCTCCGCGGCCACCCACCACGCACGACAAGCCCCGCCCCGCCGCTGCGGAAGCCCGGGCGTCAGCCCTCCTCGAAATCCCCCGCGTGGATCCGCAGGGGCCTGAGCAGCGCGAAGATCTCGGCGCATTCCTCCGCGTCGTAGACGCCGAGGCCGAAGTCCATCGCCATCAGGTCGCGGCTCGCCAGTTCGACGATCTCGCGGCCCTTGTCGGTGATCGACGCCAGGGTGCCGCGGCCGTCGTTGGGGTTGGGGCGCTTGTCGACCAGGCCGGAGGCCACCAGGCGGTCGACGGTGTTGGTCACCGATGTGGGGTGCACCATCAGACGCTCGCCGATCTTGGACATCGGCAGCTCACCCGCCTTGGAGAAGGTGAGCAGCACCAGTGCCTCGTACCGCGCGAAGGTCAGTCCGTAGGGCTTGACGACGGCGTCGACCTGGCCCAGCAGGATCTGCTGGGCGCGCATGATCGAGGTGATCGCGCTCATCGACGGGACCCCGCCCCAGCGCTGGGTCCAGTGCTCGTCGGCGCGTGCGATGGGGTCGAAGGGCAGGCTCAGGGGCTTTGACACGCGCCTGAGCCTACCCGCCGGTCACATCGTGGTCACGGCCGTCTCGGCCAGCGGGCACCGCGGGGGCGCCCGCCGGTCGCCCGGCCGTGTCAGGCCAGCGCACTGAGGGCGTGCCACTGGTCCGCGGAGAGGTTCCACTCGCCGTATCCGTTGCCCTTGTCGACGACGGCGCGGGTGGAGCCGGTGGACACGACGACGTCGCCGCGGACGGCCCTGTCGAAGAACCACTTGGCGTCGGTGTCGCTCAGCCCGATGCAGCCGTGGCTCTTGTTCTGCCTGCCCATGTAGCGGTCGTTCCAGGGCGCGGCGTGGACGAAGGTGCCGGAGGTGGTGATGCGGACGGCGTTGTGCACGTCCTCGTCGTAGAAGTCGGCGGAGTCCTTGCTGGTGGCGATGTCGACCGAGGACGAGGTCATGCGGACGGTGGACTGCTTGGCCATCACGACCATGGTGCCGTTCCAGGTGGGGAAGGCCGAGCTGCCGCCGGAGATCTTGACGTTCCTGACCGTGCGGCCGTTCTCGGTGACGCGCATCGTGTGCCTGGCCAGGTCGGCGTAGGAGACGCGGGCGGTGCCGATGCTGAAGGTGTCGTGGATGTCGCGGCGCAGGAAGCGGCCGCCGCCGGTGTCGATGCCGCTGAGCAGGGCGGTCAGGGTGACCTTGGTGCCGGAGGGCCAGTACGCGTCCGGCCGCCAGTCGACGCGCTGGACGCCGGTGAGCGGGTCGGTGAGCCAGCCCCAGCTGCCCTTGACGGCGGGAGTGGTGGTCAGGCTCAGCGACCGCTCGACGGCGGCCTTGTCCGCCACCGGCTTGTCGAAGGCGAGCGAGACCGGCAGGCCGACACCGACCACGGCGTTGTTCAGCGGGGTCACGGTCACGCCGTTGACCTTGCCGGCGGCGGTGGTGCGGAAGCCGCTCGTGGTGGTGGCCTGCTTGCCCGAGGTGTCGGTGGCGGTGACCGTGACGGTGTACGCCGTGCCGGGCGTCATGGTGCGGTCGGACGTCCAGGTGCGGCGGTCCGCGGCGAGCCTGCCCGTCACCTCCACGGGGTCGACCCCGTCCGAGGACCTGCCCTTGGGGGTGACGGTGACCTTGCCGAGGGTGCCGGACTCGGCGGTGACCGAGACGCGGGTGCCGGGGGCGACGCTGCGGCCCGCGGCCGGGGAGACGGTGACCTTCCCGGCGGCGGAGGAGGAGGACGGGCCGGAGCCGGGGGCGGCCTTGCCGGACGTGGTGTCGTCGCCGTCGCACGCGGTGGCGCCGAGCACCAGGGCGAGCAGCAGCGCGGGGGCGGCGAGGGCGCGGGAGCGTCGGGAGCCGGGTATGCCGAAGGTGCGGAACACGGTGATCGGTCCTTGTCAGCAGTCGGTCAGCAGTCGTCGGTCGAGGAGTACGCGCCCGCGCCGGCGGTGGAACCGCCGTTGCCGGAGGCGTGGGCGCCGCCGGTGGACCCGCCGGCGCCGGGGCTCGTCGTGGAGCGGCCGTGCGGGGAGGTGGACATCGCCAGGTCGTCGAGCGAGTCCGCCAGGCAGCCGGAGGGACGCGGCCCGTCCGGCTCGTCGCCGGGCTGCCACCACAGCGGGCTGTGGGGGCTGTCCACCACCAGTACGGCGACGTATTGCCCCTCGTGCTGGATCCACACCGTCACACCGGCGAGCTTCTTGGACGAGCCCATGGCGCGGTGCGCCACGAGCCGCCCCCAGACGCTGTCCCCGACCTCGGCGACGTCCATCCCGCACTTGGCGCCGATCCGCTGCCGCAGCTCCTCCGCCGCCGCGGAGGCCGCGGAATCGTCGGGGTAGGCCGCGAGCTGCTCGTACGCGGTGGCCTTGACGGCTTCGGCCACGTACGTGCGGCCGCTCCGGGCGGTGACGCCTTCCGGCGGGGGGAAGCCGCAGGCGGAGGGCAGCTTGTCGTCCGGCGCGGTGCCCATGACCGTCCAGCGCCACTTCGGCGCGAAGGGCAGCGAACTGGCCGGGAGCAGCCGCTCGGTGAGCGCCTCGCCGGAGGCGGGGCCGGGGGTCGCGGTGCCGGACGCGGCGGGCGGGGCGGTGCGCGTGCCGTCCGCCTGCCCCAGCCGTGGCAGGAGCTGCCAGCCGGTGAAGCCGAGGGCGAGCGCCGCGGCGGTGCCGGCGGCGGCCGCGCGGCGCCGGGCACGGCGCTTCTCGCCGCGGACGCGGGCGGCCTGGGGGCCGGCGAGCACGACCAGCTGCTCGGCGTCGTGCGCCAGGTCGCGCAGGCGGGCGTCGAATTCGTCAGCCATGGAGGGGCACCTCTCGGATGGGTTGCCGGTCGCGGCGGGCACGGTCGGGGTCCGCGGGCTCGGGTTCTTCCCTGAGCTGGGCGCCGAGTGCCCTGCGGCCGCGGCTCAGCCGGGTCCGCACCGCGGCGGAGGTCACCCCCGTCTCCCGCGCGATCTCGTCGACCGGCAGGTCCAGCAGATGGTGCATCACGACGGCGGTGCGCTGGTCGTCGCCCAGCGTGCGCAGGGCGTCCACCAGGGCCACCCGGTCGGGGGCCAGGGCGGGCGCGTCCGCGGGCGGGCCGTGCCGGAAGTGGGCGCGCATGCGGTTGCGCGCCTTGCGCCAGGTGCTCACCGCCAGGCGCAGCGCGACGGTCCTGACCCAGGGGGTCGGATCGCCCTCGGCGGTCAGCGCGGCCCAGCGGGTCCACGCTCGCGCGTAGGCCTCCTGGACGGCGTCCTCCGCCTCGCCGAGGTCGCCGGTCACGGCGAACACGACGGCGACCATCCGTTTCGCCGTCGCGGCGTAGAAGTCATCGAAGTCCGCGGTGCGCTCCGCGGGTTGTGCGGTCATCTTTCGTGGCCCTCCCGCATCTTTCACGCGCGAGGGCGCCTTGAGGTGACACAGGGATTTTCCGCCGCCGGGCCGCGCGCCGCGGGTGCCCCGGCGGGCACGGCGCCCGGCGGGGCGCGAAGCTCAGCGCGGGCGCGTCGCCCGGAGGTGGGCGGCCACGGGGGCGAGGGCGGCGTGGTAGGCCGCGAGACCGCCCCGCGGGATGAGGCCGATGAAGTGCTCGCGCACGGACGCGACGTGCCGCGGCGCGACATGCCGCATCGTGTCCCAGCCTTGCTCCGTGAGCACGGCGTAGAGTCCCCGGCGGTCCGACTCGCAGTTCTCCCGCCGGACGTATCCGGCGGCCTCCATGCGCGTGATCTGGTGCGAGAGCCTGCTCTTGCTCTGGAGCGTGGACTTCGCGAGGTCGCTCATCCGCATGCGGTGGTCCTCGGCCTCGGAGAGGTTGACGAGGATCTCGTAGTCGTTGTTGGTCAGGCCGAAGGGCTGCAGGTCGCGCTCCAGCTGGTACATGAGCAGCCGGCTGACATCGAGGTGGATGCGCCAGGCGCGCTGCTCCTCCTCGCTGAGCCAGGTCGTGGCGCTGTCCGCGGTCTCCGTCGTCATGGGCGAATTCTACCGTCCGTTGAAATTCGTACGTTCACCCGGGTAGCGGGTCCGTCACGGTGTGCAGCGGCTGCCGTCAGCTCCGGGGGCGGGCGGCACCGGGGACTCCGGGGCCGGCGCTCGCGGGGACGCCGCCGGTGTCCGTGCCGGGCAGGAGCTCCTCCGTGGACTGGAGCAGCACCTGGCCCGCGCCGCTGAACTCGAACTGGTGCTCCTCGCCGGAGGCGCCGCCGAGACCGGTGAGCGCCCGGACACCGCCCAGGACGCCGCGCATGTAGGCGTGGTCGTAGTGGTGGCAGGGACTCGGGCAGTCGGCCCAGCCGACGAGGGCCTGCGGGTCGACGCGGACGGGCGGTTCGACGAAGTGCACCGCGCCGTTGGACGCGGCGACGAAGGTGCCGGTGCCCAGCAGCGTCAGGAAGCCCGGGATGATCGACTGCTTGAGCGTCAGCCCGGGCTGGAAGGCGAGCAGGTTGCCGGAGCGGATGGTGAGGTTGCCGTTGTCGAGGTCGTAGGAGTTGATGTCGTACGCCCGGTCGGCGAGCAGCATCTTGCCGCGGCCCTGGGCGACGACCCACGCCGTGGCGTGCAGCGGGGAGTGGAAGCTGGCGGCGACGAGCCGGTCGAGGGGGCCGTGGCCGATGGCGTGGAAGTCGATCTGCCCGTAGTAGGCGATCATCTTCCCCTTCTGCAGGAACCACTGGCCGTCGAGCTCGACGCTGAAGGCGTACGGGTTGACGTTGTCGTTGCTCGGCAGCGTGAAGGCGTCGTGGATCACCGGGCCCGCGGGGCCGGTGGCGGGGTGGGTCACAGCTTCTCCTCCGAGGCCTGGACGTAGACGGTGCCCTGGCCGCTCAGTTCGAGCTGGAAGGCCTCGCCCGAACCGCGGCCCACCATCTCGCGCCAGCCGATCGCGGTGACGAGCCTGTTGCGCAGCTCGCCGCGGTGCGCGACGTACGCCTGCGGGTCGACGTGGACGGGGCGGCCGGGGGTGACGTGCAGCTCGAAGACGCCGCCGTGCGCCATGAAGGCGACCGAGCCCTTGCCCTGGAGCGTGGTCGTGAACAGCCCCTGGCCGGTGGCCTGGCCCCGTACCACGCCCATCACGCTGCCCTGCGACCCCATGAACATGGTGCCCTGGGCGAGGGAGCCGTCGAAGGCGAGCAGCCGGTCGGCCTCGACGTAGAGGGTCTCGCCGGTGAGGTCGACGCAGTGGACGTGGTGGCCGCCGTGGCCGAAGAGCACGGTGCCGTCGCCCTCCACCGTCATGAGCGGGGTGGCCTCGTTCGCGAGGCGGCGGCCGATCATGCCCGTCAGCCCGCCCTGCCCGCCGGTGATGCTGGGGGTGAAGGTGACGGCGCCGCGGTAGGCGAGCATCGCGCCGCGCTGGCTGAACATGCGCCGGCCGGGCACGATGCGCGTCTCGACCAGCTTGGAGTTGATCCGGGTGAAGGGCATCAGATCTGTCCCCCGAAGGCCTCGCGCTCGCTGGGCTGGACGTACACCAGGCCGTCGCCCTCGAAGTGGATGCGGAAGCTCTCCCCCGAGCCCTCGCCGACGAGGGTGCGCAGGCCCACGTAACTGCGCAGCTGCTGGCGCAGGTTCCCGGTGTGGGCGACGTACGCCTGGGGGTCGACGACCAGCGGGGTGCCGGGGGTGACGCGCAGCACGATCGCCGGGCCGTCGGACATGATCGCGGCCTGCCCGCTGCCCTCGACGGTGGTGGTGAACAGGCCGTTGCCCTGCGAGGCGCCGCGCAGCCCGGTGAAGGTGGTGCCGGTGCGCAGCGACGGCTCGGTGACCAGCAGGTTGCTCGCCTCGACGTGCAGCTTCTCACCGGTGAGCCGGACGAGGTTGATCTCGGTGGCCCGGTCGGCGAAGTACACCGTGCCCTGGCCCCTGACCTCCATGACGGCCATCGCCTCACCCGTGACGCGCCGGGTGACCAGGCCCCGCAGGCCCTCGCCGCCACCGGTCATCTTCTTGAAGGTGACCTCACCCTCGTAGGCGACCATCGCGCCCTTCTTGGCCTTGACCGCGTCGCCGGCCAGGTCGACGGCCAGCACGCGGGTGCCCTGGAGCCGGAAGACCGCCACCGCGGCTCAGCCGGCCTCGGTGGCCGTACGCGGGCGTACGGGCAGCGGTTCGAGCTCCTCGCCGACGGCGCCGGCCGCCTCCTTGACCTCCAGCAGCGAGGCGCTGCGGCGCGCGGCCTCGAAGGCCTTGTGGCCGCCGCGCAGGCCGAACAGCCGCTTGCCGAGCAGGATGTAGAGGACGGCGAGGACGTTGAGCGCCAGGGTGCCGATCTTGAAGTAGCTGACCTTCTCCGTCAGCTCGTAGACCTCCAGCGGCAGGAAGGCGGCGGTCGCGACGACCGTCAGGTACTCCGCCCAGCGCTTGGCCCACCACAGGCCGAAGCCCTCGACGATCTCGATGAGCGCGTAGCCGAGCAGCGCGGCGGCGACGATCCGCAGCGTCGACCTCTTGTAGTCGAAGAACTTGCGGATGGAGTCGACGACCGGCGAGTGGTCGAGGTCGTAGTGGAAGTGGTCGGCGGCGGGCTTGAAGGCCGTCAGGTCGTCCTCGAAGAGCTTGCGCACCGCGTCCTGGGAGTTGCTGAACTTCCACACCGCCCATGCGGCCACGACGATCAGCAGGCCGCGCAGGATCCGCTCGACGGCGAGGAAGCGCAGGATGAACAGGTCGCGCAGCGCCCGGCCGCGCGGTACCAGCGGAGCCAGCTCGGCGGGACCGGAGCCGTGCGGCTCACCCAGCACGAAGTCCCCGCAGCGCAGGCAGCGCCACACCTCGCCGACCGCGGTGGCGGCGTGCAGGCGTCCGCGGAGCCGCAGCTCGTCGGGGGCGTAGGTGATGTGGCCCTTGCGCGCGCAGTGCCGGCGGTCCCAGTCGATGCTCATCGTCCCTCGGTCCCCGTTGGGTGTTCGGTGTCGTGCACTCATCACGAACGCTGTCGTGGACAGGGACGCTACCGCCCGCCGCCCGGTTTCCTACCCCAGGGGCAGGTCACCGATACGGGGGGCGATAATGGGGAGGTCTTGTGAATGCGATCACAAGATCGGCCCGCGTCCGCCGCGACCGGCCGGACCGGCCGCCCCGTACGACAGTGAGGTACCCCGTGGACCTGAAGACCGCCGGCGCGCTGCGCAGGCTGCGCCTGATCTCCGCCCCCGAGGCGGTCTCCTTCCTGCTGCTGCTCGTGTGCTCGGTGCTCAAGCGCACCACGGACTTCAACGCGGTGCCGGTCATGGGCATGGTGCACGGCGTCCTCTTCGTCCTCTACGTCGCCTTCTGGGCGTTGGCGTGGCGCCGGGCCCGCTGGGGCTGGAAGCGCGCGGGCTGGCTGCTCCTGCTGTCCGTGCTGCCCACCGGCGGCTTCTTCGCCGAGCGCACGCTGGCCCGCGAGTCGGAGGCCGTCGTGGACGCGGTGGTGGCCGCGCGCGGGCGCTCCGAGGCGGTGGGCGCGTGATCGTCGCCTTCTCCGTCACCCCGCTGGGCGTCGGCGAGGAGGTCGGGGAGTACGTGGCCGACGCCGTGCGGGTGGTGCGCGAGTCCGGGCTGCCGAACCGGACGGACGCGATGTTCACCTCGATCGAGGGTGAATGGGACGAGGTCATGGACGTCGTGCGCCGTGCGGTCGCCGCGGTCGAGGCGCGGGCGCCGCGGGTCTCGCTCGTCCTCAAGGCCGATCTGCGGCCCGGGGTGACCGGGGGCCTCGACGCGAAGGTGGCCACCGTCGAGCGGTATCTGGCCGACTGACGGCCGGATCCGGACATCTTCCCGTAGCCCCGTGGTCACCTCCGCGACACGTGCGCGGGCCGCGCCGCGGCCCGGCGTCGCCGGCGGTTCCGCTCCCCCGGCAGGTCAGAGCAGCCCTCCGGTGGCCAGCGCGATGCCGAGCGGAGTGCGCTCGTAGAGCACCTGGTGGCCGTAGCGGCGCGAGGTCAGCAGTCCCGCGTCGCGCAGCACCGCCAGGTGCGCGGACACCGACGACATGGCCATCACGTGCCGGTGGGCCAGCGCGGTGGTGGTGCTGGGGGCGTCCAGACCGCTGAGTATCGCCGCGCGGTTGGCCCCCAGCAGCCGCACCAGGGTGTCGGACGCGGTCGGCCCGCCGGGCGCCCACAGGCCGCCGATGCCGCGCGCGGGGTAGACGACGACCGGCTGCCAGGGCGGGTCGAAGGCGCTGCCCGCCTCGGGCCAGAAGAAGACGCTGGGCACGAGCAGCAGGCCGCGTCCGGCGGGCTCGGGCAGCGGGCCCGCCGTGCCCGGGGTCGTCAGGGCGCCGTCCGACCAGTGCAGTTTGGGGTGCAGCCCGGTGAACAGCCGCTGCATGCCCCCGTCCGCGAGCCGCCGGGCGTGGTAGGCGACATCGGCCTCCAGCACCGCCCGCAGCCGCGGCCAGTGCGGGGCCAGCAGTGCCGCCCACACGTGTTCGTAGAGCCCCGCGAGCTGCTGCACGGTGCCCGCCGGGTCGTTGAGCATCGCGCGGCCCCTGCGGGTGTCCGCCGCGCCGGGTGTCTGGGCGAGGGCGGCGGCGATCTGCCGCCGGGCGACGGCCGGCGGGGTGGCCCGCACCCGGTCCAGCTCCTCGTCGAGCGAGGCGAGCGGCAGCTCCGGGACGGGCTGGAGGAAGTCCGGCCCGTACCCCTGCTCGGGCGCCAGCAGCCACAGCGGGGCGAGGTCGAGCCCGGCCGCCGCGGCCCGCACCTGGCGCAGCCACGGCAGGTGGTGGCCGTGGCGGTCGGGGCGCGACAGCGTGCGCACCGCGCCCTGCGTCTCACGCAGCGGGGATATCGCGAAACGGCACTTGAGCAGGTCCTCAGCCGCAAATCGCATGCGAAGCGACATCATGACCCCCAAGATTCGGCTGTGCGCGAAAGACTACACGTGGGGTCCCTGTGGCTCCAGGGTGATGGCATGACAACGGACAGCGAGCACCCGCCACGCGGGGTCGACCCCGCTTCGCCGGCCGGAGAAGATCGCGCGCAAGCCCGCGCGGAGAGCGTGGAGAACCCGCAGGACACCGCCAACACCCCCGGCGGCGAGAAGGAGAACACCGGGCGGACCGAGGCCGCCGTCGGATACGGAGCGGTCTTCCAGGTAGCCGAATTCCGCCCGATCTTCGCCGCGCACGTGCTGTCCATGCTCGGCGGGGTGCTCGCCGAGGTCGCGCTCGCCGTCCTGGTCTACGCCGAGACCGGCTCGGCGGTGCTGTCCGCCCTCGTCTTCGCCCTGACCTACCTGCCCTACGCGCTCAGCGGGCTGCTGCTGTCCGGCATCGCCGACCGCTACCCCGCGCGCCGGGTCCTCGTCACCTGCGACGTGCTGTCCTGCGCCTGCGTCGCCGCCACCGCGATACCCGGCACACCCGTCGCCGTGCTCTTCGCGCTGCGGGTGGTCATGTCCCTCATCGCCCCGCTGTTCACCGGCACCCGGGCCGCGAGCCTCGCCGACATCCTCCAGGGCGAGCGCTACGTGCTCGGCCGGTCGCTCGTGCGGATCGTCGCCCAGGGCTCGCAGATCCTCGGCTTCGGCATCGGCGGCCTCCTGCTGGTGTGGCTCAGCCCGCGCTCGGCACTGCTGCTGACCGCCGCGACCTTCGCCGGCTCCGCGCTGCTGCTGCGGCTGGGCACCCGCGACCGCCCCGCCCGCGTCACCAACAGCGGGCGGCTGCTGCGCGAGTCGCTGTACTCCGCCGGGCGCCTGATGGCCGACCCGCGGATCCGGGCGCTGCTGCTGATGTGGTGGATACCGCCGATGTTCTTCATCGTCGCGGAGGGCCTGGCGGCGCCCTTCGCCGAGGACGTGGGCGCCGGCTCCGTCGGCTACGGCCTCTTCCTCGCCGCGATGCCCGCCGGCACCGCGCTCAGCGAGGTCGTGGCCGGCACGATGCTGTCGCCCGCGGCCCGCGACCGCATCGTCCTGCCGCTCGCCGGCGTCTCCCTCGTACCGCTGGTCTTCTTCGCGTTCGACCCGTCGCTGCCGCTGGCGCTCGTGCTGCTGCTGCTCACCGGCCTCAGCGCGGCCTACGCGCTCGGCATGGACAAGTGGTTCGTCACCGACGTGCCCGACCACACGCGCGGCCAGGCCATGACGCTGCTCGGCGCGGGCCTGATGACCCTCCAGGGCATCGGCATCACCGTCGGCGGCGCCCTCGCCGAATGGGCGCCCCCCTACGCCGTGATCGCCGGCTCGGGCGCGGGCGGCACGGTGTGCGTGCTGCTCGTCCTGCGCGCGGTGCGGCGCACCCGCGGGGCACCGGTGATGCTGCCCGCGTGACGCGCGTCGCCCGCCGCGGACCTGCGCCTTCGCCGGGCCCGCGGCCGCGGGTCAGCGGCGGGTGAGATAGGCGTGCATCGCGCGGTGCAGGGCCTTGTTGACGGCTCCCTGGAGCGGCAGCTCCCACTCCCCCACCGTCTCGACGGCCTCGCCGCCCGTGCCCAGCTTCCACCGCAGCAGGCCGTGGGCGCGGGAGGAGGGGTCCAGGTCGTCCGGGACCCCGCGCATGTCGTAGACCGCGGCGCCCGCGGCCAGCGCGTCGCACAGCATCCGCCACTGCAGCGCGTTGCTCGGCCGCACCTCGCGGCGGTGGTCGGCGGAGGCGCCCGTCTGGTACCAGACGCGCACGCCGTCCGGTGAGGTCAGCAGGGTGTGCGCGGCCAGCAGCTCGCCCTCGTGGCGGGCGGTGTAGAGCCGCATACGGCCCGGCTGCTCGGCGTTCAGCTCGGTGTACTGCCGCTGGTAGTAGTCCAGGCCGCGGCCGAGGTCGAAGCCGTCGCGGCGCTCGGTGACGCGCAGCAGCTCGTGGAAGGCCGGCAGCGTCCCCGGGCCCTCCACGGCGGTGCGCACCCCGCTCCTGCCGGCCTTCTTGACGTTGCGGCGCCACTCCTGGTTGAGCCCCGTCCACAGGTCGTCCAGGCAGCGCCCGGCGAGCGGCACCTCGAAGACCAGCCGCGGCTGCGCGTCGCCGCCCTGGCCGTCCTCCCCGCAGCGCCGCCAGCCCGCCTCGCGCAGCCGGTCGGCGACGGCGGCGCCCAGCGGCTCGACGAGGTCCGGCAGGACGTCCCCCACCCGCCGTCCGGGCCCTGCCGCGTCCTTCAGCGTCCGCGCCGACCACCGGCGGTAGGCCAGCGGCGGCCCCATCCGTACGGCGAAGGCGCCCGCCTCCCGCAGGTGGTCCGCGAGCGGCTCCAGCCACCGGTCCAGCTGCGGATCGGCCCAGTCCACGCACGGGCCCTCCGGCAGGTAGGCGAACAGCCGCCGAAGGCCCGGCAGTTGCCGGTAGAGCACCAGCGCGGTACCGAGCAGCCGCCCGGCCCCGTCGAACCAGCCCAGGCTCTCCGCCCGCCACCCCGCCTTGACCCGCGCCCAGGCCGGCGTCTGGAGGAAGCTCGCGGTGTGCCCGCCCGGCCGCCGCAGGAAGGCCGCGTGCAGATCCGCGCCGATCGGCTCCAGCCGGACTCCGGTCCCTTCCCCCGCGGGGGCCATCGGCAACTGCTGGTGGGTGGTCATCGTCACGACGCGGTCCTCCCCGTCCGGCGGCCCGGGAACGGTCCGCTCACGACTTCCCACGCGTGCCCCAGGGGGTTTGTGACAGAGAGATTCCCGACATCCCGCGCCTCTGTCCCGCGCCGCGCCCCGGCCCCCACACTGACGTCGGCCCCCGCACCCACGCGGGGCCACTGCGTGCGGCCGGTGGCCCCACCGGACCGGGCCGCCACCGCGTGCCGGTGATGTGGCGCACCTTTCGTCGTGGCCTGTCGCGCAGCTCCCCGCGCCCCCCGAAACGCTGACCCTGCGAGCAGAGGGCGAGCCACCGGGGGCGCGGGGAACCGCGCGGCCGGCCCCCACCGGCGGCAAGGTCGCGGGCACGGCCGCAAGCGGCAGCCCGGAGCGGAGAGGAGCACAAGGAACTGCGCGCGGGCCGGAGACGTCACTACGGGCGGCACTCATCAGCAGGGGGCCGGGCGGCGCACCGCCCGGCAGGCAGCCACCGCCCGGCGCCCCGGGCGGTCCGGGACCGTACCCCGCGTCCCGCGCGCGGGCACGGAGAACAGGGGGAGGGGTTGGCGCCAGCGGCAACCCGCCTCCGCACGCGGCACGCCAAACCCTCGCTCGCCCGCAGCGGCAGGGCGATGATGGCCGGCTCGCTGGTCTCCCGGGCCACCGGGTTCCTGCGGCTCGCGGTCATCACCGCGGCCGTCGGCACCGCGGCGGCGGGCGACGCCTTCAGCGTCGCCAACACCGTCCCGAACATCGTGTACGCCCTGGTGATCGGCGGCGCCCTCCAGTCCGTCTTCATCCCGGAGCTGGTGCGCGCGGCGAAGGAGCACGCCGACGGCGGGCAGGCGTACACCGACCGGCTGCTGACGCTCTGCGCGGTCGGCCTGGTCGCCGTGACCGCGCTGGCGGTGCTCGCGGCGCCGCTGCTGGTGTCCGCGTACGCGCCGGACTTCGACGGCCCGCAGCGCGATCTGACGGTGACGCTCGCCCGCTACTGCCTGCCGCAGATCCTCTGCTACGGGGTCTTCACGCTGCTGGGCCAGGTGCTGGGCGCCCGCGGCCGCTTCGCGGCGATGATGTGGACGCCGGTGCTCAACAACCTCGTCGTCATCGCGGTGTTCGGCCTCTACCTGGGCACCGCGCGCGGCGGCGTCGACGACCGGGACGCGCTGGTGCTGGGCCTGGGCAGCACCGCGGGCATCGCCGTGCAGGCGATGGGTCTGCTGCCGTCGCTGCGGGCGTCGGGCTTCCGCTGGCACCCCCGGTTCGACTGGCGCGGCGCCGGCCTGACGCAGCCGATGCGGGCGGCGGTGTGGACGCTGCTGCTGGTGCTGGTCAACCAGGGCGCGTACTGGGTGGTGACCCGGCTGTCGACCTCCGCGGGCGGGCACGCGCTGGCCTCGGGGCACGGCGCGGGCGTGGGCTACGCCGCGTACAGCAACGCGTACAGCCTGTGGGTCGTACCGCAGGGCATCGTGACGGTGTCGCTGGTGACCGCGCTGCTGCCGCGGATGAGCCGGGCCGCCGCGGACGGCGACCACGCGGCGATCGGCGCGGACCTGACGCGCGGCCTCAACGCGTCCGGCGCCGCCGTCGTCCCGGCGGCGCTCGCCTTCGTGACGCTCGCCCCGCAGATCACCGGTGTGGTCTTCCAGCACGGCGCGACGACGGACGCGGACGCGGCGGCGATCGGCTGGATGCTCACCGCCTTCGCGCTCGGCCTGCCCGCGTTCGCCGGCCAGTACCTGCTGGCCCGCGGCTTCTACGCGCTCGGCGACACACGGACCCCGTTCTTCCTCAACGTCCTCATCGCCGCGGTCAACGCCTCGCTGGCGGCGGCCTCGTACGCGCTGCTGCCGGCCCGCTGGGCGGTCACGGGCATGGCGGCGGGCTACGCGGTGGCGTGCACGGCGGGGCTGCTGGCGACGTCCACGCTGCTGCGCCGCCGGCTGGGCTGGCGCCCGGGGGTGCTGGGCCACCACCTGCGGCTGCTGGGCGCCTTCCTGCCGGGCGCGTACCTGTCGCTGTGGGCCGCGCACGTGTGCACCGTCCGGCTGGGTACGGGCCTGGCGGGCGACACGGCGGGCCTGCTGCTCGGCGCTGCGGCGCTGCTGGCACCCGCGCTGGTGCTGGCCCGGCCGCTGGGGCTGGCGCTGCTGCCGCGCAGGTCGTGAACCCCCTTACTCACAAAGGCGAATACTACAATCGTTGAGTAAGCTGAGCGGGTCGTCCGGGCCCCGGGGCCGGAACGGCCGGGGACGAGCGGGAGGGAGCCCGATGGCACTGCGGCACGCCGTGCTCGCGGCACTGCTCGACAACGAGTTCAGCGGCTACCAGCTGGCGAAGGCCTTCGCCGTCGGCGTCGCCAACTTCTGGCACGCGCTGCCCCAGCAGCTCTACTCCGAGCTGTCCAAACTGGAGAAGGAGGGGCTGGTCGCGGGCCGCGAGGTCGTGCAGACCAGCCGCCCCAACAAGCGGGTCTTCACCGTCACCGCCGAGGGCCTCGCGGAGCTGGAGCGCTTCGTCGCCGCCGACTCCCGGCCCACCTTCATCCGCGACGACCTGCTGGTGATGGTGCAGACGGCGGACCACGTCGACACCGCCCGCGTCATCGCGCAGCTCGACGAGCGCGCCGAATCCGCCCTCGCCCGCATCGGCGGCTACGAGGACCTCCTCGCCCTGATCCGCGGCGACACCCCCGAGGCCGACTTCCTCCGCGACTCCCCCAAGGTCGGCCCCTACCTCACCTGCCGCCGCGGCCTGGCCCTGGAACGCGAGACCCGCACCTGGTGCCTGGAGTCGGCCGCGGTCCTGCGCGCCCGCCTCGGCACCGCGTAGCGCGCGGGCCGGCTACTCGCCCGTCAGGCCCTCGATCAGCGTGTCCGCCGCCGTGTACGGGTCGAGGGTGCCCTCGGTGACGTGCCGGGCGAGGGCCGGCAGGTCGTGGGAGGAGCCGGGGGCGGTGATGCGGGCGCGCAGGGCGGTGAGGGCGATGGTCTCGATCTCGCGGGCGGCGCGGGTGGCGCGCCGGGTGGCCAGGACGCCGCGCTCCTCCATCCACGCGCGGTGCTTGTCGAGGGCCTCGACGACCTCGTCGACACCCTCGCCGCGGGCCGCGACGGTCTTCACGATGGGGGGCCGCCAGTCGCCGGGGGCGCGGGACTCGCCGAGGCCGAGCATGTGGTTGAGCTCGCGGGCGGTGGCGTCGGCGCCGTCGCGGTCGGCCTTGTTGACGACGTAGACGTCGCCGATCTCCAGGATGCCGGCCTTGGCGGCCTGGATGCCGTCGCCCATGCCGGGGGCGAGCAGCACCACGGAGGTGTCGGCCTGCGCGGCGATCTCGACCTCGGACTGCCCGACGCCGACCGTCTCGACGAGGATCACGTCGCAGCCGGCGGCGTCCAGCACGCGGATCGCCTGCGGCGCCGCCCAGGCCAGGCCGCCGAGGTGGCCGCGGGTGGCCATCGAGCGGATGTAGACGCCCGGGTCGGAGGCGTGCTCCGACATCCGCACGCGGTCGCCGAGCAGCGCGCCGCCGGAGAACGGCGAGGACGGGTCGACGGCGAGCACCCCGACCCGGCGGCCCGCCTTGCGGTAGGCGGTCACCAGGGCCGAGGTGGTCGTGGACTTGCCGACGCCGGGCGAGCCGGTCAGGCCCACCACGTAGGCCCCGCCGGTGAGCGGCGCGAGCGCGGCCATCACCTCACGCAGCTGCGGGGAAGCCCCTTCCACCAGCGAGATCAGCCGTGCGACGGCCCGCGGCCGCCCGGCCCGGGCCTGCTCGACCAGCTCCCCGACATCCACCATCGCGGCCGTCCTCCGTCACGTCAGTTCGCGGGCACGTGCAGGATCAGGGCGTCGCCCTGGCCGCCGCCCCCGCACAGGGCAGCGGCGCCGGTGCCGCCGCCGCGGCGGCCGAGCTCCAGTGCCAGGTGCAGCACGATACGGGCACCCGACATGCCGATGGGGTGGCCGAGCGCGATGGCGCCGCCGTTCACGTTCACCTTTTCAGGTGTCACGCCGAGGTCCTTCATGGACTGTACGGCGACGGCCGCGAAGGCCTCGTTGATCTCGATGAGGTCGAGGTCGCCGACCGTCAGCCCCTCCTTGCGCAGGGCGTGCGCGATGGCGTTCGAGGGCTGGGAGTGGAGCGAGTTGTCGGGGCCGGCGACATTGCCGTGGGCGCCGATCTCGGCGATCCACGGCAGGCCCAGCTCCTCGGCCCTGGCGCGGCTCATGACGACGACCGCCGCCGCGCCGTCCGAGATCTGCGAGGCGGTGCCCGCGGTGATCGTGCCGTCGGCGGCGAAGGACGGGCGCAGCCGGGACAGCGACTCGGCGGTGGTCTCCGGGCGGATGCCCTCGTCCTTGCTGAAGACGACCGGCTCGCCCTTGCGCTGCGGGATCTCGACGGGGGTGATCTCGGCGTCGAACAGGCCGTTCTTCTGGGCGGCGGCGGCCCGCTGGTGGGACAGCGCACCGAAGGCGTCCTGGTCGGCGCGGGCGATGCCGAGCCGGGCGTTGTGCTTCTCGGTGGACTCGCCCATCGCGATGTGCTCGAAGGCGTCGGTGAGGCCGTCGTGGGCCATCGCGTCCAGCATCTCGATCGCGCCGTACTTGAAGCCGGCGCGGGAGCCGGGCAGCAAGTGCGGGGCGTTGGTCATGGACTCCTGGCCGCCGGCCACCACGATGTCGAACTCGCCGGCCCTGATCAGCTGGTCGGCGAGCGCGATCGCGTCCAGCCCGGACAGGCACACCTTGTTGACGCTGAGCGCGGGCACCGACATGGGGATGCCGGCCTTGACCGCGGCCTGCCGGGCGGGGATCTGGCCGGCGCCGGCCTGGAGCACCTGCCCCATGATCACGTACTGCACCTGGTCGCCGCGGATCCCGGCCCGCTCGAGCGCGGCCCTGATCGCGACACCGCCGAGCTCGGCGCCGGAGAAGCCGCGCAGGCTGCCGAGGAGCCGGCCCATGGGCGTACGGGCACCTGCGACGATCACCGAGCGCGTACTGCTGGGGGGAGGAGTCATGGTGCGGGTCCCTTCGACAGAAGAGAAGTTAACGAGGGTTAGCATCAATGTACTGAGCGGTAGCCCGCGCGTCACCCGGCAGAACGTGTGACAGCGCGCACGTTGTGTAATCGCGGGCCGTACGGTGCACTGGTTCCATGCTGACTCGTATCGACCACATCGGGATCGCCTGCTCCGACCTCGACGCGACCGTCGAGTTCTACCGCGCCACCTACGGCTTCGAGGTCTTCCACACCGAGGTCAACGAAGAGCAGGGCGTGCGCGAGGCCATGCTCAGGATCAACGGGACGTCCGACGGCGGCGCCTCCTACCTCCAGCTGCTGGAGCCGATCCGGGAGGACAGTGCGGTCGGCAAGTGGCTGGCCAAGAACGGCGAGGGCGTCCACCACATCGCCTTCGGCACCGCGGACGTGGACAAGGACGCCGCGGACATCAGGGACAAGGGCGTGCGGGTCCTCTACGACGAGCCGCGGCGCGGTTCCATGGACTCCAGGATCACCTTCCTGCACCCGAAGGACTGCCACGGCGTCCTCACCGAGCTGGTGACCGCCGCGGGCGGCCACTCCCCCGCCGCCGGTGACGCGACCTCCGGCGACCACTGACCTGTCGAGGACCACTGACCTTATCCCCGTGCTGCCCGGTAGAGTGGCCGGGCCGACCGGGGTGGGGTCTGGGTACGCTCCCGCTCCGCGCCGTTGATCTGACACCATTCTTTGTGGACCCTGTTTTCACCCGGGGTCGCGGAGAAGCTCACCCGGTTGGCGGGTGAGAACGCCAGGAGACCGATGGGACCGCGGAGTGCGGGGCAACGACAGCTACCGGGCTGACGACCACCTCTCTCAGCTCGAGGCCGAGATGGAGCGGCTTCGGACCGAGCGGGGCAAGGCGGTCGATCACGCCGACGACCTCGGCTACCAGGTCGAGGTGCTGCGTGCCAAGCTGCACGAGGCCCGCCGGATGCTGGCCTCCCGCCCCGCCTACGACAACATCGGCCACCAGGCCGACCAGCTGCTGCGCAACGCCCAGATCCAGGCCGACCAGCTGCGCGCGGACGCCGAGCGCGAGCTGCGCGAGGCCCGCGCGCAGACGCAGCGCCTGCTCCAGGAGCAGGCCGAGCACCAGGCCCGCTTCGAGGCGGAGTGGCACGCCGAGGCCATCGCCCGGCGCCGCCAGCTCGACGAGGAGCTCGCCGAGCGGCGGGCCAACGTCGAGGGCCACGTCAACGAGAACGTCGCGTGGGCCGAGCAGCTGCGCGCCCGCAGCGAGGCACAGGCCCGCCGGCTGCTGGACGAGACCCGCGCGGAGTCCGAGGCGGCGCTCGCCGCCGCCCGTGCCGAGGCCACCCGGGTCGCCGAGCAGACCAGGGACCGGCTCACCGCCGACGCCCAGGCCGCCCGCGCCGAGGCCGAGCAGGTGCTGCGGCGGGCCCGCGCGGACGCCGAGCGGCTGCTGACCGCCGCGTCCTCGCAGGCCCAGGAGGCCACCACCGAGGCCGAGCAGCTGCGCGCCAGCAGCCGCAGCGAGTCCGACGAGGCCCGGCAGCGCGCGACCGAGCTGTCCCGGCTCGCCGAGGAGCGGCTGCGGGAGGCCGACGAGCGGCTGCGCGCGGCGACCGCGGAGGCGGAGAAGCTGCGCGAGGAGGCCGCCGCGGGCGCCGCCAAGCGGCTGGCGGCCGCCGAAGCCGAGATGGAGCAGCGCACCCGGACGGCCAAGGCCGAGATCGCCCGCATGGTGAGCGAGGCGACCAAGGAGGCCGAGGCCGCCAAGGCGGAGGCCGAGCAGACCGTCGCCGACGCGCGCGCGGAGGCCGAGCGGATCCGTACCGAGGCGCAGGAGACCGCCCGGGCGGCGGCCGCCGAGGACGCGGCCGCGCAGCTCGCACAGGCGGCGCGCTCGGCCGAGGAGATCCTGACCAAGGCGTCGGAGGACGCCCGGTCCACGACCAAGGGCGCGGGCGAGGAGGCCGAGCGCATCCGCAAGGAGGCGCAGGCCGAGGCGGACCGGGTCCGCGGCGAGGCGGAGTCGGCGGCGCAGGAGCTGCGCGGCGCCGCCCAGGACGACACCAAGGAGTACCGCGCCCGCACCGTCGAGCTCCAGGAGGAGGCCCGGCGGCTGCGCGGCGAGGCCGAGCAGCTGCGCGCCGAGGCGGTCGCCGAGGGCGAGCGGATCCGCGGCGAGGCCCGCCGGGAGGCCGTCGGGCAGATCGAGGAGGCCGCGAGCAGGGCCGAGGAGCTGCTGGCCAAGGCCAAGGCAGACGGCGACGAGCAGCGGCAGAAGGCGGCCGGCGAGGCCGAGCGGATGCGCGCGGAGTCCCTGGAGCGGGCCTCGGCGCTGAACATCAAGGCCGAGGAGGCGCTGCGCACCGCGCGCGCCGAGGCCGACGAGCTGCGGGCCGAGGCCGAGCGGCAGGGCGCGGCGGTCCGGGAGGCCGCCGAGCAGGCCGCCGCCGAGCAGCGGGCCGAGGGCGAGAGCCTCGTGGCCCGGATGCGCGAGGAGGCCGAGGCCGATCTCGTCCGGCTGCGCGCGGAGGCCGAGGCCCGGGTCGCGGAGGCCGAGCAGCGCCTGCGGGAGGCCAGCGCCGAGGCGGACCGGCTGCGTGCGGAGGCCGCCGAGGAGGCCGAGCGGCTCCGCCAGGAGACCGGCGAGCGGGTCCGTACCCTCCTTGAGCAGGCCGAGGCCGAGGCCGTACGCGTGCGGGACGAGGCGGCGGCCGACGCGGCGCAGACCCGGGCCGAGGGCGAGAACGTCGCCCTGCGGGTGCAGGCGGACGCGGCGGCGGAGGCCGAGCGGGCCCGCAGCGAGGCGCAGGAGACCGCCGACCGGCTGCGCGCCGAGGCGGCCGCGGCGGCCGAGCGGCTGGCCACGGAGGCCGCCGAGGCCCTGGCCGGGGCGCAGGAGGAGGCGGCCCGGCGGCGCCGGGCGGCCGAGGAGCACCTGTCGACCGCGCGAGCCGAGGCCGAGCAGGAGCGGGCGCGGGCCCGCGAGGAGAGCGAGGAGCTGCTCGCGGCGGCCCGCAAGCGCGTCGAGGACGCGGCGGCGGAGGCCGACCGGCTGGTGGCGGAGGCCGAGCAGCGGGCCGTCGAGCTGGTCACCGCGGCCGAGCAGACCGCGCAGCAGGTACGGGACTCGGTCGCGAACCTGCACCAGGAGGCCGAGCAGGAGATCGCCGGGCTGCGCTCGGCGGCGGAGCACGCGGCCGAGCGGCTGCGCACCGAGGCGCAGGGCGAGGCGGACCGGCTGCACGCCGACGCCAACTCCGAGCGCGAGCGCGCCGGGGAGGACGCGGCCCGGATGCGCCGGGAGGCGCAGGAGGAGTCGGAGGCGGCCAGGTCGCTCGCCGACCGTACGGTCTCGGAGGCGATCGAGGAGGCCGACCGGCTGCGCGCCGAGGCCCGCGAGGACGCGAACCGGATGCGTACCGACGCCGCCACGCAGGCCGACACGCTGGTCGGCAAGGCGCGCGAGGAGGCCGAGCGGCTGGGTGCGAAGGCCCGCGCGGGTCTGGCGGAGGCCGAGCAGACCGCGGAGGAGTCGCGGGCCGCCTCGCAGCGCCTCCTGGACGAGGCCCGGGAGGCGGCGAACAAGCGCCGCAGCGAGGCCGCGGAGCAGGCGGACACCCTGGTCGGCAAGGCGCAGGCGGAGGCCCGGCGGCTCGCGGAGGCCGCGGAGGAGCAGGCGGACACGCTGGTCGCGGCGGCCCGCGCGGAGGCGGAGCGGCTCGTCAACGAGGCGACCGCGGAGGGCAACGGCCTGGTGGAGCGGGCCCGCACGGACGCGGACACGCTGCTCGGCGAGGCCCGCCGGGACGCCACGACGATCCGCGAGCGCACCGACGAGCTGCGGCAGCGGGTGGAGTCCGAGGTGGAGGCGCTGCACGACCGCTCCCGCAAGGAGGCGGCCGAGGCGATGCGGGTGGTCGGCGAGCGGGTCGACAAGCTGGTGGCGGCCGCGACCGAGCAGCTGCGCGAGGCCGAGCAGAAGGCCGCCGAGATCAAGTCGACCGCGACGTCCGAGGCCAGCAAGGTCCGTATCGCCGCGGTGAAGAAGGTCGAGGGCCTGCTGAAGGAGGCCGAGCAGAAGAAGGCCGAGGCCGAGCGCGAGTCCGAACGCGTGAAGCGGGAGGCGCGCGCCGAGGCCGAGCAGATCGTGGAGCAGGGCCGCCGCGAGCTGGAGACGCTGTCGCGCCGCCGCGAGGACATCAACGCGGAGATCGGCCGGGTGCAGGACGTCCTCGCCGCTCTGGAGCAGTTCGAGTCCCCGGGTGGCGCGGCCAAATCACCGAAGAGTACGGTCTCGGCTGGAGCCTCCACCGGTACCAGCAGGTCAGGTGGCAAGCGCAGCGACGATCAGCCACTCGATTGAGCGCACATTCTCCATGCCGAATGCGCAATGGCTCGGTGACACGCCGCAAAGCCCCCTAGGATTCCCTCTATCACCTCACCGGTCTGAATCATCGACAGGAACCCCATGAGCGACACTTCCTCTCCCTTCGGCTTCGAGCTCGTGCGTCGCGGATATGACCGCGGACAGGTGGACGACCGCATCACCAAACTCGTCGCCGACCGTGACAGCGCGCTGACCCGCATCACCGCGCTGGAGAAGCGCATCGAGGAACTCCACCTCGAAACCCAGAACGCCGCGGCTCAGGTGAACGACGCCGAGCCGTCCTACGCCGGTCTCGGTGCCCGGGTCGAGAAGATCCTGCGGCTCGCCGAGGAGGAGGCCAAGGATCTCAGGGAGGAGGCGCGCCGGGCGGCCGAGCAGCACCGCGAGCTGGCCGAGTCGGCCGCCGCCCAGGTGCGCAACGACGCCGAGGCGTTCGCGTCCGACCGCAAGGCCAAGGCCGAGGACGAGGGCGCGCGGATCGTCGAGAAGGCCAAGGGCGACGCCGCCAACCTGCGCAGCGAGGCGCAGAAGGACGCGCAGGCCAAGCGCGAGGAGGCCGACGCGCTGTTCGAGGAGACGCGCGCCAAGGCCGCCCAGGCCGCCGCGGACTTCGAGACCAACCTCGCCAAGCGCCGTGAGCAGTCCGAGCGCGACCTGGCCTCGCGTCAGGCGAAGGCGGAGAAGCGGCTCGCGGAGATCGAGCACCGCGCCGAGCAGCTGCGCCTGGAGGCGGAGAAGCTGCGCACCGACGCCGAGCGCCGCGCCCGCCAGACGGTGGAGACCGCGCAGCGGCAGTCCGAGGACATCGTCGCCGACGCCAACGCGAAGGCCGACCGGATCCGCAGCGAGTCCGAGCGCGAGCTGGCGGCGCTCACCAACCGCCGCGACAGCATCAACGCGCAGCTGACCAACGTCCGCGAGATGCTGGCGACGCTGACCGGTGCGGCGGTCGCCGCGGCGACCACGCCGGAGGACGAGCCGATCTCCCGCAGCGTCCCGGCGCAGCAGTCCCGCTGACCCGGCCGTTACCCCCGGCAGGCGGGCGACTCCCCCGTTCGCCCGGCACGCCGGGGCCCGAGGTGGCAACCCCTATTCCGCGGCCCCCGCCCCCGAAACGGTGCGGGGGCTGCGGCGTATCTTGCTAGCCTCGGCCCATGATTGAGTTGCAGGGGCTCACGAAGCGGTACGGGGACAAGACCGCAGTCGACCATCTGACCTTCACCGTGCGGCCCGGCGTGGTGACCGGTTTTCTCGGCCCCAACGGCGCGGGCAAGTCCACCACGATGCGGATGATGCTGGGCCTGGACTCGCCGACCAGCGGCGACGTCCGGATCGACGGCAAGCACTACGCACAGCTCAGCGAGCCCCTCAAGCACATCGGGGCGCTGCTGGACGCCAAGTCGATCCACGGCGGGCGCACCGCGTACAACCACCTGCTGTGCATCGCGCAGTCCAACCGCATCCCCACCCGGCGGGTGAACGAGGTGCTGGAGACGGTGGGCCTGACGGCGGTGGCCCGCAAGCGGTCCAAGGGGTTCTCCCTCGGCATGGGGCAGCGTCTCGGCATCGCGGCGGCGCTGCTCGGCGACCCGGAGATCCTGATGTTCGACGAGCCGGTCAACGGACTGGACCCGGAGGGCATCCACTGGATCCGCAACCTGATGAAGGGGCTCGCGGCGCAGGGCCGTACGGTCTTCGTCTCCAGCCACCTGATGAGCGAGATGGCGCTGACCGCCGAGCACCTCATCGTCATCGGGCGCGGCCGGCTGCTCGCGGACACCTCGATGGCGGAGTTCATCGAGCGCAACTCGCGGTCGTACGTCCGGGTGCGCACCCCGCAGCCCGAGCGCCTGAAGGACCTGCTGGCGCAGGCCGGGCACGCCACCGTGACCGCCGCGGACGGCGCCTTCGAGGTCACCGGTGTGGAGGCCGCGCAGCTCGGCGAACTCGCCGCCGAGCACCAGCTGGTGCTGCACGAACTGAGCCCGCAGCGGGCGTCGTTGGAGGAAGCTTTCATGCAGCTGACCGCCGAGTCGGTCGAATACCACGCCCACGGGGCCGTGGTGCCGGGCGCGCCCGTGCCGCCGCCGCAGCCCGGCCAGCCGGCCGCCGCGCCGCCACCGCAACCGGGCGAGCAGGAGTGGGGCTCCGAATGGCGCAACTCCGGTTCCGGAAAGGGGCGCTGACATGGCTGCGCCTTCCGCCGTCCTGCTCTCGGAGTGGACGAAGATCCGGTCGGTCCGCTCAACGATCTGGACGCTGGCCCTCTCCTTCCTCGTGACCGTCGCCCTCGGCGCGATCATCTGCCTGGTGTTCAACAACACCTGGGACTCGCTGTCGGACCACGACAAGGCGACCTTCGACCCGACCGCCACCGGCTTCGTCGGGATGCAGCTCGGCCAGCTCGCGCTGATCGTCTTCGGCGTGCTGGTCATCGCCAGCGAGTACAGCACCGGCATGATCCGCACCTCGCTCGCCGCGGTGCCGCAGCGCAGCGCCTTCTACACCAGCAAGGTCGCCGTCGCGGGCGGCCTGGCCCTCGTGGCGTCGATGGCCACCAGCTTCGTGGTGTTCTTCCTCGGCCAGTCGCTGCTGGGCTCGCACAAGGCGAAGATCAGCGACCCGGGCGTGCTGCGCGCGGTCTTCGGCGCGGGGCTCTACTCGACGCTGCTGGTACTGCTGTGCGTGGGCGCGGCGGCGATGCTGCGCAGCCCGATGCTGGGCCTGGGCATCCTGATGCCGTTCTTCTTCCTCGTCTCGCCGATCCTGTCGGCGGTGCCGAAGGTCAAGTCGGTCGCGCACTACTTCCCCGACCAGGCCGGCCAGCAGATCGTGCGCGTCGTGCCGAACACCGACGAGACGCTGTCGTACGGCCCGTGGGGCGGTATCGGCATCATGGCGCTGTGGGTCGTGGCGGCCCTCGTCGGCGGCTACGTCGTCCTGCGGCAGCGCGACGCGTAGGGCGTGCCGCACGCCGGCCGGGGCGTCAGTACCGGGGCGCGTTACGGGACCGCTGCACCTTGCTGGTGCGGCGGTCCCGCGCGTTCCAGCACGCGCGGTGCCAGTGCCGCCGGTCGTCGAGCCCGTCGTACTCCCGCCAGGCCACCACGTGGCCGACGCCGGGCGGGATCTCCTGGTCGCAGCCGGGGCAGCGGTAGTGCTTGGCGGACGCCGAGCCGGCGACCGGGCGCACCACCCACTCCTCCCCCTGCCACTCCACGGTGCCGGCGCCGCCGACCCCGGACTCCTGGCTGCGTTCCGCGGGGCGCTGGGCGCCGTACGGGCGGTTGCGTCGCGGCGACACGGGACACCTCGCCATCTGCTGGCTTCGCGGACGGCATCCAGCGTACGCGCCGGGTGCCCGCGGATCCGAAACGCGGCAGGTGCACGGCGGGTGGGCGGCGTACGCGCCGGTGCGCGCCCGCCCGAACGGCCGGATCCGCCGTCCCCCCGGCGAAAATCATGAAATCGCCGCCGAAAGCCGTGCCTTTGGCACGTGCCAGACGTTAGTCAGGGAGTCGGGACAGGACGGTCCCGGCGTCCATCCGGCGGGCCGCGAGGGGCCGCAGCAGGCCCGTGCCGCCGCCGCAGGCGAGGAGGGAGCGGGCGATGCGACTGGGGACGTTCGTACTCGCGGCCCAGTTCCCCGGGCAGGGCCAGGCAGAGCCGCTGCACCGGGCGATATCGACGGCCGAGGCCGCCGAGGCCGCGGGGCTCGACGCGGTGTGGCTGGCCGAGCACCACTTCGTACCCTACGGCGTGTGCCCGTCGGCCGTGACCCTCGCCGCGCTGCTGCTGGGCCGGACCCGGCGGCTGTCCGTCGGCACCGCGGTCAGCGTGCTGCCCACCGCCCACCCGGTCGCGCTCGGCGAGCAGGCCGCGCTGCTGCACCTCGCCTCCGGCGGGCGCTTCTCCCTCGGCGTGGGGCGCGGCGGCCCCTGGATCGACCTGGAGGTCTTCGGCGCGGGCCGGGCCGCGTACGAGAGCGGCTTCCCGGAATCCCTCGACCTGCTGCTGCGCTGGCTGCGCGAGCCCGCGGTGGCCGGATCCGGCCCCCGCTACGCCTTCCGCGAGGTCGCCGTGGTGCCCCGGCCGGACGAACTGGAGGAGCGGCCCGGGCCGGAGGTGGTGGTGGCGTGCACGTCGCCGGGCACGGTGCGGCTGGCGGCCGAACGCTGCCTGCCCATGCTGCTCGGCATGCACTGCGGGGACGACGACAAGGCCGCCATGGTCGCCCTGTGGCGGCGCACCGCCCTGGACGCGGGGCACCCGCCGGACGCCGTCGCGGCCGCCGGGCACGTGTCGGCGGGCGTCGCACAGATCGCCGACACCCGGGCGGACGCCGCCGAGACGCTGCGCAAGGCCATGCCCGGATGGCTCCAGCAGGGCCTCGCCGCGCACCGCACCGTCGACGGCGGCCCGCGCACCATGCGCGACCCGCTCGGCTACACCGACCTGCTGTGCGCCCTGCACCCCGTGGGCCCGCCGCGACTGTGCGCCGACCGGCTGGCCGCGACCGCCGCCCGCACCGGCATCACCCGCTTCGCCCTGCTCGTCGAAGGCTCGGGGGACCTCGGTGCGACGCTGCACAACGTGGCCCGCCTCGGCGCCGACGTCCTCCCGGAACTGGCCTGATCACACATGCCCCGGGCCCGTTACGGGAGCACGCCGCCGCCGGGCGCGGATCAGCAGTCGCGCAGTTCCGGGGACTGGTTCAGCACCTGCGAGCGCACCGACGTGAAGTCGGCGTAACCGGGGCCGTCCACCGCGTCGAGCGGGAAGACCGCCACCCGGTGGCAGTTCTGGAAGGCCAGGCGCACCCCGAAGTGCCGCTGGAGCGCCCCGCGTATCGCGTCACTGGCCAGCGCGCGCAGCAACTGGCCGCGCTCCTTCTCGCTGGGCGGCGGCACCAGGTTGTCGGCGAATTCCCCGCCGTCCACCTTGAGCTGTGCCACCAGCGAGCTGACCAGTTCCCACGCGTAGGGAAGGGACGTCCTGACGCAGTCGACGAATTCCTGCTCGTCGACCTCGCCTCGCTCGGCCTGTTCCAGGAGGGCCGGAGAGACGTCGAGCGACATGGGTACTCCTCTCGTGACCCCGTGAACGCACGGGGCCGTACGGACGGGATCCGGAGGGTCCGGCGACGGCATTGCCCCCACCTCGGCTCCGGGGGTCCCACCGTAGGGTCCGGGGGCTGCGCGCACCAGGAGGTAGCGCCCACAACCGGCCATTTTTCGGCCCCGGCGCGTAGTCGGCCGAACTCGTACGGTGCGGTACGCCGCTGACACGTGCCAGACGCCCGCGGCGGGCCCCGCCCGGGACGGCGGCCGCCCGCGGCCGGCCGCCGGAGGGGCTCCGAATCGCGGACGCGGGGCGGTCTTTAGTAGCGTGGCCCACCATGCGCCTCGTGATCGCCCGCTGCTCCGTCGACTACGCGGGACGGCTCTCCGCCCACCTCCCGTCCGCCACCCGGCTGCTCCTCGTCAAGGCGGACGGCAGCCTGTCCGTGCACGCCGACGACCGTGCCTACAAGCCGCTCAACTGGATGTCCCCGCCCTGCACGCTCAAGGAGGGCGAGGACGGCATCTGGACGGTCGTCAACAAGGCGGGTGAGCAACTGGTCATCACCATAGAAGAGGTGCTGCACGACTCCTCGCACGAGCTCGGCGTCGACCCCGGCCTCATCAAGGACGGCGTCGAGGCGCACCTCCAGGAACTCCTCGCCGACCGCATCGAGATCCTCGGCGAGGGCTACACCCTCATCCGCCGCGAGTACCCCACCGCGATCGGCCCCGTCGACATCCTCTGCCGCGACGCCTCCGGCGGTACGGTCGCGGTCGAGCTCAAGCGGCGCGGCGACATCGACGGCGTCGAGCAGCTCACCCGCTACCTGGAACTGCTCAACCGGGACCCCCACCTCGCCCCGGTGAAGGGCGTTTTCGCGGCCCAGGAGATCAAGCCGCAGGCGCGGGTCCTCGCGGCGGACCGGGGCCTCGAGTGCGTCGTCCTCGACTACGACGCGATGCGCGGCATCGAGGACGACAAGCTCCGCCTCTTCTGAGCGAGCCCCTGCGGGCGGCGGTGAGCGACCTCCGCCGCCCCGCGGGGCGGGAGGGCCACGGCGCCCCGCCGGGCCCCCCAGGGGCGCGGCCCCGGAGGCCGCGGCCACCCCGCCGGGCAGACCGAGGGCGCGGCCCCGGAGGCCGCGGCCACCCCGCCGGGCAGACCGAGGGCGCGGCCCCGGAGGCCGCGGCCACCCCGCCGGGCACACCAGGGGCGCGGCACCAGAGGCTGCGGCTACCCCGCCGGGCACACCAGGGGCGCGGGGAACTGCGCGAGCAACCACCCACCGGCCGGTGGTCCGGAACGGACCGAACCACCCCCGCGGGCCGGTGACAACCCGCGCCCCGCAGAGGGCCGAGCACACAGTTCCCCGCGCCCCTGAGGGCTGCCCGGCGCGTCAGCCGGCGGCCACCTCCGCCGCCGACCCGGAGGCCGACGCGGTGAGCGACGCCGGCTGATCAGGTGTTGCGGTCGTGTCGGTCGGCGAAGGCGACGCCGAGGTCGGCGTCGCGGTCGGCGACGCCGAGTGGGTCGGCGACGGCGTCGACGAGGCCGTGTGCGTCGAGCCCTTCGACGGGGTCGTGGGGCTGGGGGGCTTCGGGCCCGACGGCTGGGACGGGGTCGGGCTCGTCGACGCGCGGGTCGGGCCCGACGTCATCGGTGTTGACGGGGTCGTCGCGGGCGGGGACGTGGACGGGGTGGCCGGGGAGGTCGGCGCGGAGGACGGCGGGACGCCGGCTGCGTGGTGTCGGGGTCCGTGGCGCCCTGGCTGGTTTCCAGGGGCTTCACCTGGGGGTTCTGGTCGGAGCCGTCCGCGCCGGACGTCGCGCCCAGCGTGACCACCGTGCCGAGGACGGCCGCGAGGAGCACACCGGTGCCGGCGGCGACGAGGTTGCGGCGGGTGCCGACGACGGCGAGCCGCCTGGGGCCCGGCGAGGGCGGCGGCCCGATGACGGCGAGCGGCGCCGTCACGGCGGCGGCAGCGGCTGGCTCGTCCTCGAAGGGCAGGGTGGCGGACGGGAGTTCGAGGGGCCGCGGGGTGGGCGAGATGTCCTCGACGAGGGCGAGGGCGCGGCGGCCCACGAGGGACCCCTGACGGTCCGCGAGGACACCGCGCATGCCGACGGAGGCCTCCAGCTCGGCGCGGGCGCGGTCGTACTCGCCGTTGCAGAGGGCGAGCACGCCCAGCTCGTGGTGGAAGTACGCCTCTTCGGCCAGTTCGCCGGTGAGCCGGGCGGCCTCCTGGCCGAGCCGCAGGGCCCGCTCCCAGGCGCTCCAGTGGAGGGCCGCGGCGAAGACGGGGGCGACGGTGCGGGCGAGGAGGACGGCAGCGCCGGGGTTGCCGTTGTGGCGGCAGGCGGTCATGGACGCGAGGATCGCCTCGGCCTCGGCGGCGGCGCCGGCCGGGGTGACGGAGGGGTGGCCGCTCCACCAGGCGTAGTGGAGGGCGGCGGTGTGCGCCTGGACCTCGCTCAGCTCGCCCTCGGCGGTGAAGACGGCGGCGAGCTGGCGGGTGACGCCGGCGGCGAGCCGGTAGTGCGAGGCGACGGGGACGGCGAGCCCGACCGAGGTCATCTCGCCGAGGGCGGCATCGCCGTGGGTGTCGCCGACGAGCGCGGGCAGGTGGGACGCGTGCGGTATCTCGCCGTCGAGGGCGACGGCGAAGGCGAGGGCCTCGCGCGCGGCCTCGCTGAGCCGGGAGGCGAGCAGGCCCGCGGGGGTGGCGCTCTCGGCGAGGGTGGGCAGCGGCACGTCGGCCGCGCGTATGCGGGCGGGCGGCGTGACGGGGAACGGGCGGGGGGCGTCGTCGAAGCCGGTGAGGTCGGGCAGGGAGGGGCCGGCACCGGGTGTGCCGTTCTCCCAGACGGAGTCGTCCCGGTCGGGCTCGGCGGGGTGGCGCAGCGCGTCCCGCTGCCGCAGCAGCGCGCCGGCCTGGACGAAGCGCAGCGGCAGGCCTTCGGATTCGAACCACAGGTCGGCGGCCCAGGCGGTCTCGTCCTCGTCGAGGGCGCGGCCGGCGGCGAACGCCAGCAGGTCCACGCAGGCGGTGCGGGACAGGCCGGAGAGGTAGACGTCCTCGACCGCGGACTCGGCGGCCGGCGCGGGCGCGTCGGGGGTCGCGGAGAGCAGGAAGGCGCATTCGGGCGCGGCGGCGAGCAGTTCGGCGAGCGCGGTGCCGCCGAACTCGATGTCGTCGACGACCACGACGGCCCCGAACTCACCGAGCAGGCGCGGCAGTTCGGAGCGGTCGGGACGGTGGTCGCCGCCGGTGTACACGATGTCGTAGAGGTTCTGCAGGACGTCGCCGACGGTGCGGTGGTAGCCGGACAGCCACAGCACGCCCTCGGGGGCGAGTCCGGCGCAGGCCTTGGCGACGGCTTCGAGCAGCGCGGTGCGCCCGGCGCCGGAGGGCCCGGTGACGCGCACGGAGCGGCCGCGGGACAGCAGCCGGATGACCCGCTCGCGCTCCTCGTCCCGGTCGAGCAGGGGCAGTTCGGGCGCGGGCGGCCCGGGCGGCGGCGCGGGGCGGGCGGCGGTGAGGTGTGCGGCGCGCTCGTCACGGGTGCGCGGCACGGGGGTGCGCCGCTCCGCGGGCGGGCAGCGGACGATCTCGGTGCCGTCGATGGGGTTGACGGTGAGCAGGAAGTCGGGGGTGGTGACGCGCCGGACGCGGGCGCTGCCGCCGCTGGGGGTGCGGGTGGCGGCCATCAGCTCCAGCGGCTCGCGGGCCGCGCGTGCGGCCCTGGGCAGCAGCTCGGTGGGGGCGTCGCCGCCGGCGGGGGCCGGGGGGAAGCCGTCCGGGCCGGGCAGCGCGGGCTCCGCCGGGCGGAGCCCCTCGTACGCGCTCGGGTCGGGCCCGGGGAGGTCACGCGGCGCGGGGGCCTGCTGCTGGTAGGGCACGAGCGCACTGCGCTCGCCGCGTCCGGCGCCCTTGCGGACCCCGAAGGCGTCGAAGGGCTCGTCCTGCCCCGGGCGGCCGGGCTCGCCGTTGTGCTCGTCCATGTCCTCAGCGGTCCTCAGGGGTCCTTGGCGGTCCTTGGCGCGTCCCCGCCGGGGCGCGCGCGGCGCGCCGGGCCGGGGCCGTCGGAACCCAAACTCTAGGGGCAGAAACGGTTTCGCTGAAGCGCGGGGGCGGCTCCGGCGCCCGGTGAGCGCTCCGGGGCGCGCGTCGCCACCGGCACAAAGGGGCAGTTCGGCCGGTACCGGACCGGCGGCCCGCGAGCGAGGGGGGAGGCGGACGGAGCCCTGACGGATGCAGTTCGCGCGACCACCCGCGGCGCCCCGGGCCGGACCGGCGGTGCGACCGCACCTGACGGCACGTCGCGCGGTGCGCGGGCTAGAAGCGCTCGCCCGGCGCGGCGGCGCCTTCCGGCTCGATCGCGAGGATGCGGTGCAGCCGGGTGGCGACCAGCAGCCGCTGCATCTGCGGCGGGACGTTGCACAGCACGAGCCGCCGGTTGGCCCGGCCGGCCCTGCGGTGGGCGCCCATGATGACGCCGAGTCCGGTCGCGTCCCACGAGTCCAGCTCGGTCAGGTCGAGCACGAGGTCGCCGCAGCCGGAATCGACCGCGGTGTGCAGCGCCGTACGGGCGTCCGCCGCACTGCGGACGTCGAGGCGGCCCCCGACGACCAGCCTGGCGTGGTCGCCCCTGATGTGCATGGTCACTCTCCCGGGGAGTTCGGCACCGGCAAACGGGCTGGTCCGTATGTCTTCACACAACTGACGGCCCGTCGCAAACAGAAGTTGCCCTCCGTGAGCGAACCGATACCGAATTCACCCCTGTGGGTGATCCGGGCGGACGCCGTCCGTACGGTCAGTAGGGGTAGAAGCCCTGACCGCTCTTGCGGCCCAGGTCGCCGGCGTCCACCATGCGGCGCATGATCTCCGGCGGCGCGAACTTCTCGTCCTGGGACTCGGCGTAGATGTTGCCCGTGGCGTGCAGCAGGATGTCCACACCGGTCAGGTCGGTCGTGGCGAGCGGGCCCATGGCGTGGCCGAAGCCGAGCTTGCAGGCGGTGTCGATGTCCTCGGCGCTCGCCACCCCGGACTCGTACAGCTTGACGGCCTCGACGACGAGCGCGGAGATCAGCCGGGTGGTGACGAAGCCGGCGACGTCCCGGTTGACGACGACGCAGGTCTTCCCGACGCCCTCGGCGAACTCCCGGGCACGGGCCAGCGTCTCGTCGCTGGTCTTGTAGCCGCGGACCAGCTCGCACAGCTGCATCATCGGCACGGGAGAGAAGAAGTGCGTTCCGACGACCCGCTCCGGGTGCGCGGTGGCGGCGGCGATCTTGGTGATCGGGATCGCGGAGGTGTTGGACGCCAGCACGGTCTCCGGGCCGGTGATGCGGTCGAGCTCGCGGAAGATCTCCTGCTTGACCTCGATCTTCTCGAAGACCGCCTCGACCGCCAGGTCGGCGTCCGCAGCGGCCTCCAGGTCGGTGGTGGTGCTGATACGGGCGAGCGCCGCCCCGGCGTCGTCCGCGTCCAGCCTGCCCTTGGCGACGAAGCGGTCGAAGGACGCCTTGATGCCGTCCGTGCCGCGGGTCAGCGCCTGCTCCGTCAGGTCCCGCAGCGTCACCTCGTAGCCGGCCTGTGCCGCCACTTGCGCGATGCCCGCGCCCATCAGTCCGGCTCCGACGACGGCGAGCTTCTTCGCCACGGCACACACACCTTTCCCTGGGGCCCCTCGGGGTATTGGGTCGGACCCTAGCGCCGCCCGCGGGCGGCGCGCAGCAGGATGTCGGCCGCGTCACGGTGTGTCCTTGGTCGCACACGCCGTGACCTGCGCCCCCTGCCGCCCCTTCGCGGGCACGCTCTACGCTCGGGTCATGGTCAACCTCACCCGCATCTACACCCGCACCGGCGACGACGGGACGACAGCGCTCGGCGACATGAGCCGTACCGCCAAGACCGACAGCCGGATCTCCGCCTACGCCGACACCAACGAGGCGAACGCCGTCATCGGCACCGCGCTGGCACTCGGCGCCCTCCCGGAGGACGTGGCCGCCGTCCTGGTCCGGGTGCAGAACGACCTGTTCGACGTCGGCGCGGACCTGGCCACACCCGTCGTCCCGGACCCGGAGTACCCGCCGCTGCGCGTCGAGCAGGGGTACGTCGACCGGCTGGAGGCAGACTGCGACGCCTTCCTCGCCGGCCTGGAGAAGCTGCGCAGCTTCATCCTGCCCGGCGGCACCCCGGGCGCGGCCCTGCTGCACCAGGCCTGCACGGTCGTCCGGCGTGCGGAGCGCTCGACGTGGGCGGCGCTGGCCGAGCACGGCGACAGCATGAACGCGCTCACGGCCACGTATCTCAACCGGCTGTCCGACCTGCTGTTCATCCTGGCGAGGACGGCGAACAAGGAGCGCGGCGACGTGCTGTGGGTGCCCGGCGCGAACCGCTAGCGCGCGGGGTCAGGCGACGTTGACGCGCTGGCCGGGCGGGGCGGCCTCCAGCCAGGCCAGGAAGCCGGTCAGGGCGTCGTCGCTCATCGCCAGCTCCAGCCGGGTGCCCTGGTGCTCGCACGCCAGCACCACGGCGTCCGACAGCAGCGCCAGCTCCTCGGTGCCCTGCGGCTCGCGGCGGCCCTCGACCTCGATCGCGTGCCGCTCCAGCACCCGCCGCGGGCGCGGCGCGTAGGAGAAGACCCGGAACCACTCGACGCGGTCGCCGTTGTAGCGGGCCACCCCGTAGAGCCAGCCCTTGCCGCTGGGCTCGGCGCCCTCCGGCAGGGCGAGCCGCAGGCTGCAGTCGAAGGTGCCCCCGGAGCGCTGGATGAGCCGGCGGCGCAGCCCGAAGACGAAGAGCCCGAGCAGCAGCGCGGCCACGACCGCGCCCACCACCTCCACGGAGAGGATCATGTCACCGGCCTCCTCTCCTGGGTCTGCTGGATACGTCGCCGCCGGGCCCGGACGGGTCCGGCCCTGCGTCTGCCCTTGCTGTACGGGGGCCGCGGGCCGCCCCCTGGGGGGCGGCCCGCGGCACCGTGGTCCTGCTCGTCCTGCTCCCGCGGCGGCACCGGTCAAGCCGGAGGCACCGCGGGCTGTTCACCTAGTGTGCGCCCGCCGCGGCGGCGAGCCGCACCTCCGCCCGCCGCTGGGCGGACGCGTCGCTCTCCCCCTTGGAGCGCTCCAGCGCCCTTTCGGCGCGGGCGACGTCGATCTCCTCGGCCAGCTCGGCGACCTCGGCGAGGACGGAGAGCTTGTTGTCCGCGAAGGAGAGGAAACCGCCGTGCACCGCGGCGACCACGGTGCCACCGTCGGTGGTCCGGATCGTCACGGGGCCGGAGTGCAGCACCCCGAGCACCGGCTCGTGCGACGGCATGATGCCGATGTCGCCGGACAGGGTACGGGCGATGACCATGGCGGCCTCGCCGGACCAGATGCTGCGGTCCGCGGCCACCACCTCGACGTGAATTTCGGCCAAGACGGCTCCTCGGGTCGGCACCCACCGGCGGGCGGGGGTGCGTAAGACAAAGAATAAGGGCTGCGCGAGGGGGGCAGAGACGGTCTGCCCCCCTCGCTAGCGGCCCCGGGTCAGCTGACGCCGAGCTTCTTGGCGTTGGCCTTGAGGTCGTCCAGGCCACCGCACATGAAGAACGCCTGCTCCGGGAAGTGGTCGTACTCACCGTCGGCGATGGCGTTGAACGCCGCCACCGACTCGTCGAGCGACACGTCCGAGCCGTCCACGCCGGTGAACTGCTTCGCCGCGTGGGTGTTCTGCGACAGGAAGCGCTCGATGCGGCGGGCACGGGAGACGGTGAGCTTGTCCTCTTCGCCCAGCTCGTCGATACCGAGGATCGAGATGATGTCCTGGAGGTCCTTGTACTTCTGCAGGATGCCCTTGACGCGCATGGCGCAGTCGTAGTGGTCCTGCGCGATGTAGCGCGGGTCCAGGATGCGGGACGTGGAGTCCAGCGGGTCCACCGCGGGGTAGATGCCCTTCTCCGAGATCGGCCGCGAGAGCACGGTCGTCGCGTCGAGGTGGGCGAAGGTGGTGGCCGGCGCCGGGTCGGTCAGGTCGTCCGCGGGGACGTAGATCGCCTGCATCGAGGTGATCGAGTGACCGCGGGTCGAGGTGATCCGCTCCTGCAGCTGGCCCATCTCGTCGGCCAGGTTCGGCTGGTAGCCCACCGCGGACGGCATGCGGCCGAGCAGCGTGGACACCTCGGAACCGGCCTGGGTGAACCGGAAGATGTTGTCGATGAAGAACAGCACGTCCTGGTTCTGCACGTCGCGGAAGTACTCCGCCATGGTCAGACCGGCCAGCGCGACCCGCAGACGGGTGCCCGGCGGCTCGTCCATCTGGCCGAAGACCAGCGCGGTCTGCGGGAGAACGCCGGACTCGGCCATCTCCGCGATCAGGTCGTTGCCCTCACGGGTGCGCTCGCCGACACCCGCGAAGACGGAAACGCCCTCGTGCAGCTTCGCCACACGCATGATCATTTCCTGGATGAGCACGGTCTTGCCGACGCCCGCGCCGCCGAACAGGCCGATCTTGCCGCCCTTGACGTACGGGGTCAGCAGGTCGACAACCTTCAGGCCGGTCTCGAACATCTCGGTCTTGGACTCGAGCTGGTCGAAGGCCGGGGCCTTGCGGTGGATCGGCCAGCGCTCGGTGACCTCGGACTCGGCCTCGGGCTCGTTGAGGATCGCGCCCAGGGTGTTGAACACCCGGCCCTTGGTGACGTCGCCGACCGGCACGGTGATGCCCTCGCCGGTGTTGGTCACCGGGGCCTGGCGGACCAGGCCGTCGGTGGGCTGCATGGAGATGGCGCGGACCAGGCCGTCGCCCAGGTGCTGCGCGACCTCCAGGGTCAGCGTCTTGGTCGCGCCCTCCCGCGTCGGGTCGGCGACGTCGACGTGCAGCGCGTTGTAGATCTCCGGCATGGCGTCGACGGGGAACTCCACGTCGACGACCGGGCCGATGACCCGCGCCACCCGGCCGGTGGCGGTGGTTTCAACAGTCGTGGTCATGTGGTCAGTCACTCCCCGCGTTCGCGTCGGCCAGGGCGCTCGCGCCACCGACGATCTCGCTGATTTCCTGGGTGATGTCGGCCTGTCGGGCCGCGTTCGCAAGCCGCGTGAGCGACTTGATGAGGTCTTCCGCGTTGTCGGTCGCCGACTTCATCGCCCGGCGGCGGGCCGCGTGCTCGGAAGCGGCGGCCTGCAGCATGGCGTTGTAGATGCGGCTCTCGACGTACCGCGGCAGCAGCGCGTCCAGCACGCCCTCCGCGGACGGCTCGAACTCGTACTGCGCCCTCGCCTGCGGCTGCTTGTCCAGCTTGTCGGCCTCCTCGGAGACCGACAGCGGCATCAGCCGCCGCTCGACCGGCGTCTGCGTCATCATCGAGACGAACTCGGTGAAGACGATGTGGATCTCGTCGACCCCGCCCTCGGCCGAGTCCTTCAGGACCGCCTCGATCAGCGGCGTGGCCACCGCCTTGGCGTCGGCGTACTGCGGGCTGTCCGAGAAGCCGGTCCAGGACTGCGTGACCTTGCGGTCGCGGAAGCTGAAGTACGCCACGGACTTGCGGCCGACCAGGTAGTGGTCGACCTCCTTGCCCTCCGCGCGCAGCCGCTCGGTCAGCCGGTCCGCGGCCTTGATGGCGTTGGACGAGTAGCCGCCGGCCAGGCCGCGGTCGCTGGTGACGACCAGCACCGCGGCACGCCGGGCGTTCTCCGGCTCGGTGGTCAGCGGGTGCTTGGTGTTGGAGCCGGTCGCGACGGCCGTCACCGCACGGGTCAGTTCATCGGCGTACGGAGAAGAGGCGGCCACCTGGCGCTGCGCCTTGACGATGCGCGAGGCGGCGATCATCTCCATCGCCTTGGTGATCTTCTTCGTGGCGGTGACGGACTTGATCCGGCGCTTGTAGACCCGAATCTGTGCGCCCATGCGATCAGCCCTCGACCAGCAGCGCGCCCGAGGACGTCTCGAACTGCTTCTTGAAGGCGGCGACCGCTTCGGTGAGCGCGTCGATGGTGCCGTCCTCCAGCTTGCCGGTCTCGACGATGCCCGTGAGCAGCGACTTGTGCTCGCGGTGCAGGTAGTCGAGCAGCTCGCGCTCGAAGCGGCGGATGTCCACGACCGGTACGTCGTCCAGCTTGCCGGTGGTGCCGGCCCAGATCGAGACGACCTGGTCCTCGACGGCGTACGGGCTGTACTGGCCCTGCTTGAGCAGCTCGACCATGCGCTGGCCACGCTCCAGCTGCGCCTTGGACGCCGCGTCCAGGTCGGAACCGAAGGCCGCGAAGGCCTCCAGCTCACGGAACTGGGCGAGGTCCACGCGGAGCCGGCCGGCGACCGACTTCATGGCCTTGATCTGCGCGGAGCCACCGACGCGGGAGACCGAGATACCGACGTTCAGCGCGGGCCGCTGGCCGGCGTTGAACAGGTCGGACTCCAGGAAGCACTGGCCGTCGGTGATGGAGATGACGTTGGTCGGGATGAACGCCGAGACGTCGTTGGCCTTGGTCTCGACGATCGGCAGACCCGTCATCGAGCCGGCGCCCAGGTCGTCGGAGAGCTTCGCGCAGCGCTCCAGCAGGCGCGAGTGCAGGTAGAAGACGTCGCCCGGGTAGGCCTCGCGGCCCGGCGGACGGCGCAGCAGCAGCGACACGGCGCGGTAGGCGTCGGCCTGCTTGCTCAGGTCGTCGAAGACGATGAGGACGTGCTTGCCCTCGTACATCCAGTGCTGGCCGATGGCCGAGCCGGTGTACGGCGCCAGGTACTTGAAGCCGGCCGGGTCGGACGCGGGGGCGGCCACGATGGTCGTGTACTCCAGCGCGCCGGCCTCCTCCAGCGAGGCGCGCACGCCCGCGATGGTGGAGCCCTTCTGGCCGATGGCGACGTAGATGCAGCGGACCTGCTTCTTCGGGTCGCCGCTGCGCCAGTTGTCGCGCTGGTTGATGATCGTGTCGATGGCCAGGGCGGACTTGCCGGTCTGGCGGTCACCGATGATCAGCTGGCGCTGGCCGCGGCCGATCGGGGTCATCGAGTCGACGGCCTTCAGGCCGGTCTGCATGGGCTCGTGCACCGACTTGCGCTGCATGACGGTGGGGGCCTGCAGTTCGAGCGCGCGGCGGCCGTCGGTCGCGATCTCGCCGAGACCGTCCACCGGGTTGCCGAGCGGGTCGACGACGCGGCCGAGGTAGCCCTCACCGACCGCGACGGAGAGCACCTCGCCGGTGCGGTGCACCGACTGGCCCTCCTCGATGCCGTTGAACTCGCCGAGGACGATCGCGCCGATCTCGCGCTCCTCCAGGTTCAGCGCGAGGCCGAGCGTGCCGTCCTCGAACCGCAGCAGTTCGTTCGCCATCGCCGAGGGCAGGCCCTCGACCTTCGCGATGCCGTCTCCGGCAACGCTGACCGTACCGACCTCCTCGCGCGAGGCCGCGTCCGGCTGGTACGACTGGACAAAGGTCTCCAGCGCGTCCCGGATCTCCTCCGGCCGGATCGTGAGCTCCGCCATCTGGGTTCCCTGCTCTCCTTGTTGGGCCCGAAGTCTTCTTGGGGGCGTCGGCCCAACGCGGGCCGTCAGTGCTTGTCTGTGGTGCTTGTCTGCGCTTGCGCGGGCGGTGGTCAGCCTGCGGCCATCCTGCGGGACGCCTCGTCCAGGCGGTCCGCGATCGAGCCGTTGATGACCTCGTCACCGACCCGGACCCGGACCCCGCCGAGGACCGCGGGGTCCACGTCCAGGTTCAGGTGCACGGGGCGGCCGTAGATCCTGGCGAGGGCGTCCCCGAGGCGGCGCTTCTGCGCCTCGCTCAGCGGGATCGCCGAGACCACCTCGGCGACCGTCCGGCCGCGGCGGGCCGCGGCCAGCTTGGACAGGGATTCGATCCCGCCCTCCAGGCTACGTCCTCGCGGCGCGGTGACCAGCCTGGTGACCAGCCGTTCCGTGACGGGCTTGGCACGTCCGCCGAGCAGCCGGTGCAGCAGCTCGCCCTTGGCGGCGTCCGTACCCGCCCGGCCGCTGAGGGCGGCCCGCAGCTCGGTGCTGCCGGCGGCGATCCGGCCGAAGCGGAACAGCTCGTCCTCGACGTCGTCGAGCGTGCCGTCCTTCTCCGCCGCCGTGAGGTCGGCGGTGTCGGCCAGCTCCTCCAGCGCGTCCACCAGGTCGCGGGACTGCGACCAGCGGGACCGCACCATGCCGGCGACCAGGTCCGTGCTGTCGGCGCCGAGCCGGCTGCCGAGCAGCCGCGTCGCCAGCTGGGCCTTGGCCTCGCCGGACTGCGCCGGGTCGGTCAGGGCGCGGCGCAGCGTGGACTCGCGGTGCAGCAGGGCGGTCACGGAGGCGAGCTCGTCGGCGAGCCGGGTCACGTCGACCGACGCGTTGTCGGTCAGCGCGTCCAGCCGCTCCCTGGCGGCGCCCAGCGCCTCACGGCTCGCGCCGTTCACCGGGCCGCCTCAGCCTCTGCGGCGGAGCCGTCGAGGCTGTCGAGGAAACGGTCGATCGTGCGGCTCTGCCGGGCGGAGTCCTCCAGGGACTCGCCGACCAGCTTGCCGGCCAGGTCGGTCGCGATCCGGCCGACCTCCTGGCGCAGGGTCACCGTGACCTGGCGGCGGTCCGCCTCGATCTGGGCGTGGCCCGCGGCGACGATGGCGTCCCGCTGCCGCTGACCCTCCTCGCGCATCTCGGCGATGATCTGCGCGCCCTGCTCGCGGGCCTGCTCGGTGATCCGGGCCGCCTCGTGGCGGGCCTCGGCGAGCTGCGCCTTGTACTCCTCCAGCGTGCGGTTGGCCTCGGCCTGAGCCTTCTCCGCCCGCTCCAGGCCACCCTCGATGGCGTCATGCCGCTCCGCCAGGGTCTTCTGGATGTTCGGCAGCAGCTTCCTGCCAAGGAGGCCGAAGACGATGAAGAAGCAGAGCAGGCCGATAACCAGTTCCGCGGTGTCGGGGATGAGCGGGTTCTGCGCCCCCTCCTCCGCAAGGAAGGTCATCATGTCTGAACCTTTCGTCGAGTGGCTTTACGGTCCGGTTCCGGGATTCAGCTCTGGAAGATGAAGGGGACGACCAGACCGAGGAGCGCGAGCACCTCGCAGAGAGCGAAGCCGAGGAACATGTTGGTGCGGATGATCGGCATGGCCTCGGGCTGGCGGGCCATGGCCTCGATGGAGTGACCGAAGACCAGACCGATGCCCACGCCGGGGCCGATGGCGGCGAGGCCGTAGGCGACCGCGCCGAGGCGGCCGGCGGTGGTGGCAGCGGCGAGGTTAACGAGCTCGGCAGACATTTCCCTGTCTTCCTTTTTGATGCGGTCCGATGGGGGGCTTCCCAGCGGAGGTCTGTGGTGGGTGGTGCGGCGAGCGGCCGGAGGCGGGCGTCAGTGGCCCTCTTCGAGCGCTCCCTGGATGTAGATCGAGGCGAGCAGCGTGAAGATGTACGCCTGCAGGAACTGGATCAGCACCTCGAAGGCGGTCATGAAGACGGCCAGTCCGAAGGATCCGCCCGACACCGCCGTCAGCCAGGTCGGCGTCAGCAGGTACCAGCTCGCGACGCTGAACATGACGATCAGCATGTGGCCGGCGAACATGTTCGCCCACAGCCGGACCGCGAGGGTGAACGGGCGGGTGATGCAGTTCTGGATGAACTCCAGGAGCACGATCAGCGGGACCAGCGGCTTGGGCAGGCCCGAGATCCACACGAGGTTCTTGACGCCGCCCTTGAAGCCGTGCGTCTTGAACGTCAGGTACATGTACGTGATGTAGACCAGCGCCGCGAGTGCGACCGGGAACGCGAAGCGCGAGGCCGGCGGGAACTGCGCGAGCGGGATGATCGACATGATGTTCATGAACCACACGAAGAAGAAGATCGACGTGAGGAAGGGGACGAACTTGTCGCCCTTCTTGCCGATCACCTCGCGGGCGATGCTGCGGGCCACGAACGTGTAGCCGATCTCGCCGACCAGCTGGAGCTTGCCGGGGACCAGCTTGGGCTTGTTGAAGGCCGCCCAGAAGAAGCCCACCACCAGCAGCATGCAGATGATCGCGAGCAGCATCGGCTTGGTGAAGTCGAAGCTGCCGATGCTGAAGATCGGCTTGAAGTCGAACGAGTGGAGGCCCGGGGCAGGAAATCCGCAGTCCTGCTTGATGTGACAGCCTGCCTCAGCGAGCAGCGTGTGGGCACTCACCCGTGACTCCTTCGTCGTGACGCATAAGTAACGGCAACCTTGTGTGTCAGCGCGGCTGGTGAGGCCGCTGGTCGGCACTGCGGACAAGGCGTGGCGAAGTCACCACTGTCCGCTGGGAGCCCGCATCGAAGACCGGGAACCCGTGTTCCGCGCCGCGTCCGCGGCACCGGATCCGAGTACACCGATGGGCGTGGGGGCAGCACCCTCCACGAGTGTGAGGGGCCTCCACGTCCAGATGCGTTTCCGGACGATAGCAGATGGAATTGCAGCCTCTTTACCCGGCCCTTGGCCACGCCCTTGGCTGCGGCCCCGGCCACGTGCGTCATTCGGCCGGCGGAGCGGACGGGACGGACGGGACGGGATCGACGTACAGCATCCGGGAGGTGAGGCTCTGCTTCACCTGTCCGCCCACCCACGACAGCGCGGTCGCCAGCAGACTCAGGCCGAAGGCCTTGCCGTTGAAGAGCGAGGTGTCCTTGAAGGCCACGATGAAGATCCCGATCATCAGGATCTGCACGGCGTAGACGAGCATGCCCGCGGCCATCGCGACCTGGGGGCGCTCGGCGGTCATGGTCATCAGGGCCCACGAGCCGAAGGCGAAGAAGATCGCCACCACCGCGACGGCGACGAGGCCGCCCAGCAGGCCCTTCTCGCCGGCGAACACGGCGCTCAGGACGGTGGCGGCAACTCCGACAGGGGCGGCGACCAGCGCGGATCCCCTGAGGATTCGGGCGTCGTTCTGCTGCATGGTGACGGCTCCTCCGGCGGGAGTTGGGGCAAGCGGATGTCGTCGGAGACGAGCGTAGTCAGGGAGTGAGGGGGCGCCTCACGCCGGTTGACCGCTCGTGCGGTCCAACGACGCCTTCCCTGCTTTCGTGAACGGTATCACAAAGTATTTGATGCGGTCTTTACCATGGACCTGTGCTGCCTGTCACAAGAGTGTGCACACGACACGCCGTCCGTTTTGGGCGGGTCGCGTCTCGACTCCGCGTCCCGCGAGGTCCCGGCGCCGCGTCTCAGCGCCGGGTCTCCGCGACCGGGTGGCGGTCCGGCCCGCCGCCGGAGTGGCGGTCGGAACCGCGGCCCGCACGCCGGTCGGACAGCCGGCCGCGGGCGCCGATCGCCGTCGAGCCGTGCAGCGCCGGGTGCTCCGGCGAGCGCATCTCGCGCTCCGCCGCCGCAGCGCCCGCCGCGAGCCTGCGCCGGCGCCGCCGGTAGCGCGGCGGCACGACGCTCTCCGCCCAGTCCGGGGCGGCGGGCTTGAAGCGCGGCAGCAGCAGCACGGCCAGGCCCACCGCGCTGAGCGCGACGATCACCAGCACGATGCCCAGGCTGGAGTCGTTGACGGAGAAGGCCACCGCGCCGAAGGCGAACAGCGCGGACCAGAAGTACATGATGAGCACGGCGCGGCTGTGCGAGTGGCCGATCTCCAGCAGCCGGTGGTGCAGGTGGCCGCGGTCGGCGGCGAAGGGCGACTGGCCGCGCCAGGTGCGCCGGACGACGGCGAGCACCAGGTCGGCGGCGGGGATCGCGATCATCGTCAGCGGCAGCAGCAGCGGCATGTAGACCGGCACCATGAAGTGCACGGTCTGCCGGGTCGACCCGGTGAAGGACGTGATCGCGTCGGGGTCGACCTGGCCGGTGACGGAGATCGCGGCGGAGGCGAAGACCAGGCCGATGAGCATCGAGCCGGAGTCGCCCATGAAGATCCGCGCGGGGTGGATGTTGTGCGGCAGGAAGCCCAGGCACATCCCGATGAGCACCGCGCTGAAGAGCGTCGCCGGGGCCGCGGCCTCGACTCCGTAGCCGTACCAGAGGCGGTAGGCGTACATGAAGAAGGCCACCGAGGCGATGCACACCATGCCCGCCGCGAGGCCGTCGAGGCCGTCGACGAAGTTGACCGCGTTGATGGTGATGACCACGAGCGCGACGGTGAGCAGCGTGGACTGCACGGGCGTCAGCGCGACCGGGCCGATGCCCGGCACCGGCAGCCACAGGATGGTCAGGCCCTGGAGGACCATGACGCCCGCGGCGATCATCTGCACGCCGAGCTTGATGAGCGCGTCCACGCCCCACTTGTCGTCGAGCACGCCGAGCAGCCAGATCAGCCCGGCACCGGACAGCAGCGCGCGCGGCTCGTTCGACAGCGAGAAGACGTCGCCGATGTTGGTGAGGTGGGCGGCCATGAGCAGGCCCGCGCACAGGCCGCCGAACATCGCGATGCCGCCGAGCCGCGGGGTGGGCTCGCGGTGCACGTCACGCGCCCGGATGGGCGGCATCGCACCGGCGGCGATGGCGAACTTCCGTACCGGGCCGGTCAGCAGATACGTGACGGCCGCGGCGGTGAAGAGGGTCAGCAGATACTCGCGCACGAGCCGCCTCCGACGGTTTCGGGGGCGTAGCGGTGCTGCGCACACGTCCGGGGGTGGTACCTCACAGCGTCACACCCTAGTGGTGGCCGGGCCGGGTCGGCGAACACCTGCTGAGACTCACAGGCGGCGCGCACGGTTGCGGCCGGCCGGTTCACGTCTGCACGGTCGCGGCGGCGACACCGGTCAGGGCGGTCACGGTCGGCTCCAGGGCGTCGTGGATCTCCGCGCCGATGCTGCGGAAGTACGAGATGGGAGCGCCGTACGGGTCGCTGACCTCGTCGGCGTCCGGGCTCGGGGCGAGCAGCCAGCCGCGCAGCGCGGCGGCGGCCCGCACGAGCGCCCTGGCCCGTTCGGTGACGCTGCCCTCGGGGAGCGTGGCGGTGTCTATCGCCCGCACCAGGCGGGTGAACTCCTTGAGCGTGAAGGTGCGCAGGCCCGCCGCGTGGCCCATGGAGATCACCTGGGAGCGGTGGTCGCGGGTCGCGGTGAGCACCAGGTCGGCGTCGATGACGTGGTCGTCGAGCAGCTCCCGGCCGGTGAAACCGGACGGGTCGGCCCCGTACTCGGCGAGTACGGCGGCGGCGTGCGCCTCCATCGGGGCGCCCTCGTGGCCCCAGGTGCCCGCGGACTCCACGATCATCCCGGCGGCGCCGTCACCGAGGCGGCGGACCAGGCCGAGCCGGGTCAGCCGCTCGGCCATCGGGGAGCGGCAGACGTTGCCGGTGCAGACGTGCAGGATGCGGAAGACGTCCGCCCCGGCGCCCGGGACGGCGGCCGGCGCGTGCCCCGGGTGCCCGCGTATGCCGCGGGCGTCGGGCGGCGTGGTCAACGGCGCTCCTCCAGGTCGGGTACGACCTTGCGCAGCTCCTCCGCGCTGATCGCCCCGGCCCGCAGCAGCACCGGCACGCGCCCGGTGACGTCGACGATCGACGACGGGACGGCGGCGGGCGTGGGACCGGCGTCGAGGTAGACGGCGACGGAGTCGCCGAGCATGCCCTGGGCCGCGTCGCAGTCCTGCGGCGAGGGCATGCCGGTGAGGTTGGCGCTGGAGACGGCCATCGGGCCGGTGGCGGTGAGCAGTTCGATCGCGACCGGGTGCAGCGGCATGCGCACCCCGACCGTGCCGCGGGTGTCGCCGAGGTCCCAGCTGAGCGACGGCTGGTGCTTGGTGACGATCGTCAGCGCGCCGGGCCAGAAGGCGTCGACGAGCTCCCAGGCCTGCTCGGAGAAGTCGGTGACGATGCCGTGCAGGGTGTTGGGCGAGCCGACGAGCACCGGCGAGGGCATGTTGCGGCCGCGGCCCTTGGCCTCCAGCAGGTCACCGACCGCTTCGGCGTCGAAGGCGTCCGCGCCGATGCCGTAGACGGTGTCGGTCGGCAGCACGACGAGCTCGCCGCGCTTGACCGCCGAGATGGCTTCGCGCATGCCGGTCGCCCGGTCGGTTGCGTCCGCGCAGTCGTATCGCCGTGCCATGAGGTGACCTCCGAGGATTGCTGTGCTGCCGTACGGGCCCGCGCCGCGGTGCCGGCACGCGGGGCGGGGCGGCCGGTCACGGCCGGGCCTTGCGTGCCGAGGTGAAGCGCGGGCGGTTGTTGAGATCGGGGTGGTCGGCCGCGTCCGCCCAGCCCGCGTCCTCCTTGAAGATCCACGGCACCTGGCCGCCCTGCGAGTCGGCGTGCTCGACGACGACGACCCCGCCGGGGCGCAGCAGCCGGTGCGCGGTGCGCTCGATGCCGCGGATGGTGTCGAGGCCGTCCTCGCCGGAGAAGAGCGCCAGCTCCGGGTCGTGGTCGCGGGCCTCGGGCGCGACGTGCTCCCATTCGGTGAGCGGGATGTAGGGGGGGTTGGAGATGACCAGGTCGGCCTGGCCGTTGAGGTCGGGGAAGGCGCTCAGCGCGTCGCCGTGCCGCAGGTCGACCTTGCTGCCCGCGGTGTTCCTGCGGGCGTACTCCAGGGCCTGCTCGGACAGCTCCACGGCGTGCACGCGGGAGCGGGGCACCTCCTGGGCGAGGGCGAGCGCGATGGCCCCGGAGCCGGTGCACAGGTCGACGATGAGGGGTTCGGCGACGTCCATGGCGCGTACCGCGTCTATGGCCCAGCCGACGACCGACTCGGTCTCCGGGCGCGGTACGAACACCCCCGGGCCGACCTGGAGTTCCAGGTAGCGGAAGAAGGCGCGGCCGGTGATGTGCTGGAGCGGCTCGCGGGCCTCACGGCGGGCGACGGCCTCCCAGTAGCGCGCGTCGAAGTCGCCGTCGGCGACGCGGTGCAGCTCCCCGCGCTTGACGCCGTGGATGTACGCGGCCAGCTCCTCGGCGTCGAAGCGCGGTGAGGGCACCCCGGCGTCGGCGAGCCGCTGGGCCGCCTGCGCCACCTCGGCGAGCAGCAGATTCACCGTGCCGCCCCCTCAGTTCGTATCGCCGGCCGCGGCCAGCTTGGCGGCGGAGTCGGCGTCGACGCAGGCCTGCAGGATCGCGTCGAGGTCGCCGTCGAGGACCTGGTCGAGGTTGTAGGCCTTGAAGCCGACGCGGTGGTCGGAGATGCGGTTCTCCGGGTAGTTGTACGTGCGGATGCGCTCGGAGCGGTCGACGGTGCGCACCTGGCTGCGGCGGGCGTCGGACGCCTCGCGCTCGGCCTCCTCCTGCGCGGCGGCCAGCAGCCGGGAGCGCAGGATGCGCATCGCCGACTCCTTGTTCTGCAGCTGGCTCTTCTCGTTCTGGCAGGAGACGACCAGGCCCGAGGGCAGGTGGGTGATGCGCACGGCGGAGTCGGTGGTGTTGACGGACTGCCCGCCGGGGCCGGAGGAGCGGTAGACGTCGATCCGCAGGTCGCCCGGGTTGATCTCGACCTCGACCTCCTCGGCCTCCGGGGTGACGAGCACGCCCGCGGCGGAGGTGTGGATACGGCCCTGCGACTCGGTGGCCGGCACCCGCTGCACGCGGTGCACGCCGCCCTCGTACTTCAGGCGGGCCCACACGCCCTGGCCCGGTTCGTGCGAGGCCTTGGCCTTGACGGCGACCTGGACGTCCTTGTAGCCGCCGAGGTCGGAGGGGTTGGAGTCGAGGATCTCGGTCTTCCAGCCGACGCGCTCGGCGTAGCGCAGGTACATCCGCAGCAGGTCGCCGGCGAACAGCGCGGACTCCTCGCCGCCCTCGCCCGCCTTGACCTCCAGGATGACGTCCTTGTCGTCGCTCGGGTCGCGCGGCACCAGCAGCAGCCGCAGCCGCTCGGTGAGCTCCTCGCGCTCCTTCTCCAGATCCTTGACCTCGGCGGCGAACTCCGGGTCGTCGGCGCCCAGCTCCCGCGCGGTCTCGATGTCGTCGCCCAGCTGCCGCCATCCGCGGTAGGTGCTGACGATGGGTGTCAGCTCCGCGTAGCGCCTGTTGAGCCGGCGGGCGTTCGCCTGGTCGGCGTGCACCCCGGGGTCGGCAAGCTGCTTCTCGAGGTCGGCGTGCTCGCCGATCAGATCCTCGACCGCCTCGAACATCATCAATCCCTGCGTGGAAGAGTCCGGACAGGAGCCGGAAAGAGTCAGTGGGACGACAAAAGCGCCGGTCCGGTCGCCCTGGCTCGGGCAACCGGAAACCGGCGCTTGCGGGTCGCTACTTCTTCTTGCCGGCGGCGGCGGCCTTGCCGAAGCGGGCCTCGAAGCGGGCCACCCGGCCACCGGTGTCGAGGATCTTCTGCTTGCCCGTGTAGAACGGGTGGCACTCGGAGCAGACCTCGGCACGGATCTGGCCGCTGGTCTCGGTGCTCCGGGTGGTGAACGAGGCGCCGCAGGTGCAGGTCACCTGGGTCTCGACATACTCGGGGTGGATGTCGCGCTTCACTGGGATGCTCCTTGGTGTCGGGAGGGCGCCGGGTCGCTTGGCGGGTTTGCGTCAGCGTGAACCGGGGCCAGCGGACCAGTCTGCCAGCACTGGCCGCATCTCCCAAAACCAGGTCGGCCGCCGGATCATTCCCGGCCCTGGCGGCCGGCTCTTTCCGCAGGTCAGCGCTTTTCCGGCGCGGGGCCGCCGCCGTCCGGCCCGACGACCTTGCCGGCGTCCGCCTTGTCGGCCGCCGAGCCCGTGAGCGCGGAGGGCGGCACGGGCCTGTCGGCCCGCAGCGCGGCCCACACGGCGGCGGCCTTGGCGGGGATGGGCTGCACCCGGTTGTGGTCGGCGGGCGCGAAGCGTACGGGCAGGGTGACCATGTGGATCTGCCCGGACTTCAGGCCGCGCACGCTCTGCGCCAGGCTCATGAGCCTGCCGACCGAGCCGAGGCCCGTGTCGGTCGTCACGGCGCTCGTGGCGGTGTCGGCGACCGAGAACAGCTTGGTGGGGCTGCTGAGCAGCCCCAGGCCCCGTACACGGTCCATGAGGGCCTTCAGGAAGGCCTGCTGGAGCTGGATGCGGCCCAGGTCGCTGCCGTCGGCTATGCCGTGCCGGGTGCGCACCAGGCCGAGCGCCTGGTCGCCGTTCAGGGTGTGGGCGCCGGCGTCGAGGTCGAGGTGGCTCTTGGGGTCGCGGATGGCCTGCGTGGTGGTGAGCGGCACCCCGCCGAGGGCGTTCACCAGGTTCTTGAAGCCGGTGAAGTCGACCTCGACGTAGTGGTCCATGCGCAGCCCGGTGAGCTTCTCCACGGTCTTGACGGCGCAGGCCGGGCCGCCGACCGCGTAGGCGCTGTTGAACATCGCCTGCGCGGCCGCCGGGGCGGTGCCGCCCCTGGGCCTGGCGCACGCGGGGCGGTGGACCAGGGTGTCGCGCGGGATGCTGACGACGGTCGCCCGCTTGTGGCCCCTGGCCAGGTGCACGACCATCGCGGTGTCCGAGCGGGCCGAGCCGCCGTCGTGGCCGTACGCGCGGTTGGCGCCGGAGCGGGAGTCCGAGCCGAGCACGAGGATGTCCATCGCGCCGTTGCCGAGCTTGACCGGCCGGTCGCGGCCGAGGGCGGCGTCGATGTCGATGCTGTGGATGTTGCCGTCGAGCCGCGTGTAGACGTACCCGGCGCCGCCGGCCCCCGCGAGCACCACGCCCGCCGCGGCCCACGCGGTGATCCGCAGCCCGCGCCGCCGGCGCCTTCTCGTCCCCAGGGGCGAGGCGCCGGCCGGAGGCCTGGGGCCGCCTGTACCGGACATTCCTCCATCGTGCGCCGCACCTGCCGGGGTCGGCATCCGCAAGTATCCGACGCTGCCCGCGTACCCCCAGGTCAGGGGGCACGCGGACGACTTTTTCGTGACGGGCGGTGACCGTCCGGCTGCGCCGTACCCGGTCCGTGGCCTCAGCCGAACAGGGTGTAGCCGGACCAGCCGGGGCCCAGCTTCGTACGGGCGGCGTAGGGCGAGGCGGCCGACCCGGTGCCGTCGTAGATCCACAGGGTGCCCGAGGTGTCCCGGGCCAGCAGGTCGGCGTGGCCGTCGGCGGTGATGTCCCCGACGGCCGCGAAGGCGTTGTAGACGCCCCAGCCGGTGCCGATCTTGGTGCGGGCCGCCCACACCGCGGGGGCCTTGCCGGTGCCCTTGTAGAGCCACAGGGTGCCCGAGCTGTCACGGGCGACGATGTCGGGGAGGCCGTCCCCGGTCAGGTCGCCCTTGCCGTAGAGGGAGCCGCCGTAGATCTGCCAGCCGCTGCCGATGAGGATCTTGGTGCCGAAGTGCCCCTGCCCGAGGCCGGGGTACAGGTACGCGTAGCCGGACGGGTCCGTGCCGACGAGGTCGGGCCGTCCGTCACCGTCGAGGTCGCCGGGCAGGACGAGGGAGGCCATCGATTTCCACCCGGTGCCGACGAGCAGCGGGGCCTCGCCGGGGGACGTGACGTAGAGCTGGCCGCCGCTGCTGCGGGTCAGCAGGTCCTCGCGGCCGTCCACGTCGAGGTCGGACTGCCGCACGAGGGTGGTGTCCGGGTAGCTGCCCCAGGCCTGGCGGGGCGCGACGGAGCCGCCCCGGCCCGCGTACAGCCAGCCGTTGCCGCTGCTGTCCACGGCCAGCAGGTCCGCCCGGTCGTCGCCGGAGAGGTTGGCGTCGTCCATGTGCGGGAGGATCCCCCCGGCCAGCGCGGAGACGCGGCTGTAGACGCTGTAGAAGCCCTCGATGACGCAGTTGCCGACGACCCAGGAGGCCACCCCGATGATGCGCCCGGCGGCGACCAGCGGGCCGCCCGAGTCGCCGAAGCACGCCGCCGTCGTCCCCGCGTCGCCGCCGGTGGAGGCGGTGCCCGCGCAGAGCATCACGGAGGGGTCGAAGGTGCTCCCGTTGGCGGCCGCGCAGGCGCTGTCGGGGGTGACCGGCAGATCGGCCTTCTGGAGCACCGGGGCGGGGTCGGTGGAGGCCGAGGAGGTCCGGCCCCAGCCGTAGAGCGTCGCGGGGGTCCCGGGGGCGTACAGCGCGGTGTCGTTCGCGGTCGCGATCGGCAGCGCGGTGGCGTTCGTCGGCTGTTCGAGGGTCAGCACGCCGACGTCGTTCCGGGGGGCGGCACCGGTGGAGGCCGGGTACGACCAGGCGCGGGCCACGAAGTTCTCGGTGCCGCCGTGCAGGTCGAGGACGCCGTCCGCGTCGATCGTGGGCAGCTGGTCGGTACCGGTGATCAGCACGGCGTAGGAGGGCAGGTCCCGGCCCTGCACGCAGTGCGCGGCCGTCAGGACCTTCCACGACGAGACCACGCTGCCGCCGCACAGGAACGCCTTGTCGTCCACGATGGTGCCGGGCGTGCCGCTGTCGTCGTCGTACCAGATCTGGACCATCCAGGGCGCCTCCCCGTCCCCGGCGGGCGTGCCACCGATGACGTGCGGGCCGACGGCGCCGGGCGTGGCGTCCTTCTCGGCCCGGCCGGCGGGGGCGGCGGCCGCGGCGCGGGCCCGTATCGCGCGCCTGAGCAGCGCGTCGGCCCGGGCCTTGGCCGGTACGGCGGCGGCCGGGGCTGCCGGGGCGGCCGGAAGGGCGGCGTCGGCCCGGGCCGGGGCGGAGGCGAGCACACCGGCACCGAGCGCGCCGAACGCGGCCAGGGCAGCGGGCAGGGCGCGGCGGCGCAGACGGCGGCCGGTGCTCGTACGGGCGGGGAACATCCGCGACTCCTGTCCTCGGGAAGCGTCGTCGGGAGCGACGGGCACAGCGAGCCGGCCCCCCACGGAGCAGGCCGGGCCGCCACGGGCCCATCCGCCCCCGCCCGCCGAGCATATGACCGCCCCTCAGCCCACCGCACGGACTTCGGCTTTCCGCCGCCCACCCGTGGAATGCGCGCCGAAAGCCAGGGGGGCGTCCGCGACCGGGGAATCCGCGGGCCTTTCCGCCCGCCCCGGGAACGCGGACGGCCCCGCCCGCCGGAGAACCGGCGGGCGGGGCCGTGGGTGCGACGGCCGCGGGTCAGTCGTTGTTCTGGCCCGGGGTGGTCTTCGCGATCTGCATGAGGAACTCCGCGTTGGACTTCGTCTGCTTCATCTTGTCCAGCAGCAGCTCGATCGCCTGCTGCTGGTCCAGGGCGTGCAGCACCCGGCGCAGCTTCCAGACGATGGCGAGCTCCTCGCCGCCGAGCAGGATCTCCTCCTTGCGGGTGCTGGACGCGTCGACGTCCACCGCGGGGAAGATCCGCTTGTCGGAGAGCTTGCGGTCGAGCTTGAGCTCCATGTTGCCGGTGCCCTTGAACTCCTCGAAGATCACCTCGTCCATGCGCGAGCCGGTCTCGACCAGCGCGGTGGCCAGGATGGTCAGCGAGCCGCCGTCCTCGATGTTGCGGGCGGCGCCGAAGAACCGCTTCGGCGGGTAGAGCGCGGTGGAGTCGACACCACCGGACAGGATGCGGCCGGAGGCGGGCGCGGCCAGGTTGTAGGCGCGGCCCAGACGGGTGATCGAGTCCAGCAGCACGACGACGTCGTGGCCCAGCTCCACCAGGCGCTTGGCGCGCTCGATCGCCAGCTCGGCGACGGTGGTGTGGTCCTCGGCCGGGCGGTCGAAGGTCGAGGAGATGACCTCGCCCTTGACCGACCGCTGCATGTCGGTGACCTCTTCGGGACGCTCGTCCACCAGGACCACCATGAGGTGGCACTCGGGGCTGTTGGTGGTGATCGCGTTCGCGATGGCCTGCATGATCATGGTCTTGCCGGTCTTCGGCGGGGCCACGATCAGACCGCGCTGGCCCTTGCCGATCGGCGAGACCAGGTCGATGATCCGGGTCGTCAGCACGCCCGGGTCGGTCTCCAGCCGCAGCCGGTCCTGCGGGTACAGCGGGGTGAGCTTGTTGAACTCCGGACGGCCGCGGCCGGAGTCCGCCGCCATGCCGTTCGCCGAGTCCAGGCGCACCAGCGCGTTGAACTTCTCGCGCCGCTCGCCGTCCTTGGGCTGCCGCACCGCGCCGGTGACGTGGTCGCCCTTGCGCAGCCCGTTCTTGCGGACCTGGGCGAGCGACACGTAGACGTCGTTCGGGCCCGGCAGGTAGCCGGAGGTGCGGATGAAGGCGTAGTTGTCGAGGATGTCGAGGATGCCCGCCACCGGGATCAGCACGTCGTCGTCGGCGACCTGCGGCTCGCCGCCGCCGCCGAACTCGTCCCGGCGGTTGCCACGCCCTCTGCGGTCGCGGTAGCGGCCCCGGCGGCGGCCGCGGCCGTCACCGAAGTCGTCGTCGTCCTGGGGGCCGCCGCCGCCCTGCCCGCCGCCGCCCTGGCCCTGCTGGCCCTGGCTCTGGCCGCCGCCGCCCTGGCCCTGCTGCCGGCCGCCGCCCTGGCCGCCGTCCTCGCGGTTGCGCTGGCGGTCGCGCTGGCGCTCCCGGCGGTCGCCGCGGCGGCGCTCCTGGCGGTCGTCGCCGCCCTGCTTGCCGTCGCCCTGCCTGGCCTCGCCCTTGGTGTCGGCGCGGCCCTCGGCGGTGTCGGCGGCCTGCTCGGCCTTCTCCGCCCGCTGGTCGGCCTTCTGCTCGCTCTTCGTGGCCTTGGCCTGCTCCCCGGCCGGCTGACCGGGGATCTCGATCTGCTGGGACTCCTGCCGCTGCTCGCGCTTCTCCGGCGCGGCGGTGGCCGTCGCGGTCGCGGCACGGGTGCCCGCGGCCGCCGCGGCGGTGTCGTCGCCGGCCTGCTCCAGGCGCGCCTTGGACGTCGCGCGCCGCTTGGGCTTCTCCGCGGCGCCGTCACCGGCCGCGGGGGCGGTCGCCTGCGCGGCTCCGCCGCCGGCCTGGCGCTCCTTGATCGTCTCGATCAGCTGGCTCTTGCGCATGCGCGCGGTGCCCTTGATGCCGAGCCCGGAGGCGAGCTGCTGCAGTTCGGCCAGCACCATGCCGTCCAGGCCGGTCCCGGTCCGGCGGCGGCGCGACGGGCTGGCCGTGGCAGCACCGCCCGCGGACGCAGCGGCATCGGACGAGGCGACAGTGTCATCTGCGCGCACGCCCATCAGATCGGTGGTGTCGCTCACGAAGGGTCCTTCCCTGGAGCGGACGTCGGCCTGTCTGGCTCGGCGACCGGTCGTGCTGTCCGGATCTGGGCGTTCCCGCTGTCCAGAACCGGGGCGGTGGTCCGCCTGATGGCGGCAGAAATACGTACGGGCCTTCGGCACGGATTGAACTCGTACCGAATATCCGGAGCGTGCTCAGCATCGCGCGGGTCAGGAATCCGAAGACTCGGACCGTGCCCTATGCGATGTGGGAGGCTCCCGGAAGAAAAGCGGTCCCACGGAAGGGACACGGTGCATCCTGCCCATCGGGCTCCGAATGCAGGCTTGAGATTAACACTACCGGATCCAACAAACATTCCCCCTCTCACGACCGGCAATCGTGTCACTGCCCCCCGGCGAGTGGCAGTACACACGCCCCGGCAGCGTCGAGCGACAGGCGGTGCGCCGCCCATCCCCCGCCCGCGTGCCGGGAGACCTTGTCGGCGGCCCCCTCGTCGGTGAGCGCCAGGACCGTCGGCCCCGCACCCGACACGACAGCAGGGACGCCCTCACCGCGCAGACGGTTCACCAGCGCCAGCGTCTCCGGCATCGCCGGTGTCCGGTAGTCCTGGTGCAGCCGGTCCTCGGTGGCGGGCAGCAGCAGCTCGGGGCGCCTGGTCAGCGCCTCGACGAGCAGCGCGGCGCGCCCGGCGTTGGCCGCCGCGTCCACGTGCGGGACGGTACGCGGCAGCAGGCCGCGCGCGGTCTCCGTCAGCACCGGGTCGGCGGGCACGAACACCACCGGGACCAGCGACTGCGCCGGGTCCATCCGGATCGCCCGCGCCGCCCCTCCCTCGTTCCAGGCCACGGTGAAACCGCCGAGCAGGCACGCCGCGACGTTGTCCGGGTGCCCCTCGATCTCGGTCGCCAGCTCCAGCAGGGCGGTGTCGTCCAGCGCGGACGCGCCGCCTATCGTCACCGCCCGGGCGGCGATGATGCCCGCGCAGATCGCCGCGGAGGAGGAGCCGAGCCCGCGGCCGTGCGGAATGCGGTTCGCGCACACCACCTCCAGGCCGCGCGGCTGGCCGCCGAGCAGGTCGAAAGCCGTCCGCAGCGACCGCACGACCAGGTGCTTCTCGTCGCGGGCGAGCGTGTCGGCGCCCTCACCGGCGATGTCGACGTGCAGCCCGGCGTCGGCGACCCGCACCACGACGTCGTCGTAGAGCCCGAGAGCCAGCCCGAAGGCGTCGAAACCGGGCCCCAGGTTCGCGCTGGTCGCGGGGACGCGCACTCGTACTGCGGCAGCGCGGAACGCGGGACCGGCCATCGTTCGACGAATCTCCTTGTGCGGTTCGCCCTCCGGGCGCGGCGTCATTGCCGGGCGGCGGGGCGGGAGTGGCGATGCGGGGTTGGCATCCGCCGGATACGGGGCACGCTGAGGTGCCGCTGGGTCCCAGCTTATCGAAGGAAGGTTCTCCTGCGACATAGGGCGCACGCACAGCGCGCGATGCGTGTCGCCCCACCGGCGGGGCTTCCCGGGCGCCCCCTGCGCCCCGCCGGGTCTCCCCCCGCGGGGGGAGCCGGCTTCTGCCCCGCGGGGCGGGCGTTCCAGGGGGCGGGGAACCACCCGGGCGACCCACCGCCGGCCGGCGGTCCGGCGACGGCAGCAACAGCCCCTTCGGGCCGGTGGCGACGCGCCGGTCGCGCGGCTCCCCGCGCCCCCGGAGAACGCTCACCGCCCTGCGCAGAGGGCGTGCCCCTACGCGAGCCCGAGGCTCTGGGCGGCGGCGTCCGCGTCGACGGGGACGGTCAGCGGGGCGGGGGCCCCGGCGACGGCCCAGTCGGGGTCCTTCAGGCCGTTGCCGGTGACCGTGCAGACGATGCGCTGGCCCGGGTCGACCCGGCCCTCCTCGGCCGCCTTGAGCAGCCCCGCGACCGACGCCGCGGAGGCGGGCTCGACGAAGACGCCCTCCTTCGCCGCCAGCAGGCGGTACGCGGAGAGGATCTGCCGGTCCGTCACCGCCTCGATGACGCCGCCGGACTCGTCGCGCGCGGCCTCCGCGTACTGCCAGGAGGCGGGGTTGCCGATCCGGATCGCGGTCGCGATGGTCTGCGGCGAGCGCACCGGCGCACCGTTGACGATCGGGGCCGAGCCGGCCGCCTGGAAACCCCACATGCGCGGGGTGCGGGTCGCCATGCCGTCGGCCGCGTACTCCTTGTAGCCGCGCCAGTAGGCGGTGATGTTGCCGGCGTTGCCGACCGGCAGCAGGTGCAGGTCGGGGGCGTCGCCGAGCGCGTCGACGACCTCGAAGGCCGCGGTCTTCTGGCCCTCGATGCGCACCGGGTTGACGGAGTTGACGAGCGCGACCGGGTACTTCTCGCTCAGGCCCCGGGCGAGGTCGAGGCAGTCGTCGAAGTTGCCGTCGACCTGGAGGATGCGGCTGCCGTGGACGAGCGCCTGGCCCATCTTGCCGAGCGCGATCTTGCCCTGCGGCACGAGCACCGCGCACACCATGCCGGCGCGTACGGCGTAGGCGGCGGCGGAGGCGGAGGTGTTGCCGGTGGAGGCGCAGATGACGGCCTGGGCGCCGTCCTCCTTGGCCTTGGAGATGGCCATGGTCATGCCGCGGTCCTTGAAGGACCCGGTCGGGTTCGCGCCCTCGACCTTGAGGTACACGTCACACCCGGTCCGCTCCGACAGCAGCTGGGCCGGGACCAGCGGGGTGCCACCCTCCAGCAGCGTCACCACCGGGGTGTCCGCGGTGACCGGGAGCCGGTCGCGGTACTCCTCGATGATGCCGCGCCACTGGTGGGTGCCGGACATTCGGGGCTGGTCGATGGTTGCGTTCATAGCGGGCTACTCCCCTTCCACACGCATGATGCTGGCGACGCCGCGTACGGTGTCGAGTTTCCGCAGGCTTGCGACCGTCGCCGACAGCGCGGCGTCCGGTGCCCGGTGGGTGACGACGACGAGCGACGCCTCGCCGCCCGCGCGCCGTACGGCACCGGTCTGCTCGGCCGCGGCACCGTCGTTGGTGTCGCCGCCGCTCTGGCTCCTGCCCTGCTGCCGCACCGTGTCGATCGACACGTCGTGCTCGGCGAACACCGTGGCGACCTGCGCGAGGACGCCCGGTTTGTCCGCCACGTCAAGGCTGATGTGGTAGCGGGTGACCACATCGCCCATCGGGCTCACCGGCAGTTGCGTGTACGCGGACTCGCCGGCTCCCGTGGTCCCTGCCAGTTTGTTGCGGCAGGCGGCCACCAGGTCGCCGAGTACGGCGGAGGCGGTGGGTGCACCGCCGGCGCCGGGACCGTAGAACATCAGCTGACCCGCTGCCTCCGCCTCGACGAAGACGGCGTTGTAGGCGCCGCGGACGGACGCCAGCGGGTGGCTGAGGGGGATCATCGCCGGGTGCACCCGGGCGGTGACCGAGCGGCCGTCGGCGGCGCGCTCGCAGATGGCCAGCAGCTTGACGGTGCAGCCCATCTTCTTCGCCGAGGCGATGTCGGCCGCGGTGACCTCGGTCAGGCCCTCGCGGTGGACGTCGTCGATGGTGACCCGGGTGTGGAAGGCGATCCCGGCCAGGATCGCCGCCTTCGCCGCCGCGTCGAAGCCCTCGACGTCGGCGGTGGGGTCGGCCTCCGCGTATCCCAGCGCGGTGGCCTCGTCCAGCGCCTCGCTGTAGCCGGCGCCGGTGCTGTCCATCTTGTCGAGGATGAAGTTCGTGGTGCCGTTGACGATGCCGAGCACCCGGTTGACCTTGTCGCCGGCCAGCGACTCGCGCAGCGGCCGGACCAGCGGGATGGCACCGGCGACGGCGGCCTCGTAGTACAGGTCCACACCGTGCTCGGCGGCCTTGGCGTGCAGGTTCGCGCCGTCCGCGGCGAGCAGCGCCTTGTTGGCCGAGACGACGGAGGCGCCGTGCTCGAAGGCGGTGGTGATGAGGGTGCGGACCGGCTCGATGCCGCCGATGACCTCGACGACGACATCGAGGTCGCCGCGTTTGACGAGCGCCGTGGCGTCCGTGGTGAGCAGCTCGGCGGGCACGCCCGCGCGGACCCGGTTGGGGCGGCGCACCGCGATGCCGGCCAGTTCCACGGGCGCGCCGATGCGCGCGGCGAGGTCCGCCGTCTGCGTCGTGATGATGCGCGTCACCTCGGAGCCGACCACACCGCAGCCCAGCAGCGCCACCTTCAGCGGACGCGTACGCATCATCCGACCTCGTCTCTCGTACGGTTTCCCGGGGGGTTTCCCGTGTCGTCCCCGCGCCCGTCCCGGTCCGGGCCCGGACGGGGACGGCGTGGAGGCATCCAGTCTCACCCACCGCCAGGGAGAAGCCACGCCCTGTCCGGAATGCGAGACCGTCCGGGCGGACCGTGAGATTTGCGGTACGGACGGACACGCGGGCGGCTTTTCACCCCGCGTGCCGCGCCCGGACCGCAGATCCTCTTCGCGGCGCCGCGCTGCGTTTCCTCAGCCGACGTCGAGGCGCAGCAGGTCCTCCTCCGTCTCACGGCGGACGATCACCCGTGCCCGCCCGTCGGCGACCGCGACGACCGGCGGGCGCAGCGCGTGGTTGTAGTTGCTGGCCATCGAGCGGCAGTAGGCCCCGGTCGCGGGCACCGCCAGGAGGTCGCCGGGCGTGAGGTCGGCGGGCAGGAAGGCGTCCTTGACGACGATGTCGCCGCTCTCGCAGTGCTTGCCGACGACCCGGCTGAGCATCGGCGCCGCGTCACTGCGCCGCGAGGCGAGCGCCACGCTGTACTCGGCGTCGTAGAGCGCGGTACGGATGTTGTCCGACATGCCGCCGTCCACGCTGACGTACGTGCGCAGCGCCTCCAGCGGCTTGACGGTGCCGACCTCGTACAGCGTGAAGGCCGTCGGGCCGACGATCGCGCGGCCCGGCTCGACCGACAGCCGCGGGCGCTCCAGGCCGGCCGCCTCGCACTCGCGGCTGACGATGTCGGCCAGCGACTTCGCGATCTGGTGCGGCTCCGCGGGGTCGTCGTCGGGGGTGTACGCGATGCCCAGGCCGCCGCCGAGGTCGATCTCCGGGAGCTGCACGCCGTGCTCGTCGCGGATCTCGGCGAGCAGCCCGACGACGCGGCGCGCGGCCACCTCGAAGCCGGACATGTCGAAGATCTGCGAGCCGATGTGGCTGTGCAGGCCGACGAGCTCCAGGCTCTCCAGCTTCAGCACCCGGCGCACCGCCTCCGCGGCCTGCCCGCCGGCCAGCGGCAGCCCGAACTTCTGGTCCTCGTGCGCGGTCGCGATGAACTCGTGGGTGTGCGCCTCGACGCCGACCGTGACGCGGATCTGCACGCGCTGCCGCCGCCCGTGCCGCTCCGCGGCGGCGGCGACCCGGACGATCTCCTGGAAGGAGTCCACGACGATCCGCCCGACCCCGGCGGCGACCGCGCGGTCGATCTCGGCGCTGCTCTTGTTGTTGCCGTGCATCGCGATGCGGTCGGCGGGCATCCCGGCGTCGAGGGCGACGGCCAGCTCACCGCCGGAGCACACGTCGAGGTTCAGCCCCTCCTCGTGCAGCCAGCGCACGACGGCGCGGGAGAGGAACGCCTTGCCCGCGTAGAAGACGTCGGCCTCCGTCCCGAAGGCGGCCCGCCAGGCGCGGCAGCGGGCCCGGAAGTCCGCCTCGTCGAGGATGTACGCGGGCGTGCCGAACTCGGCGGCGAGGTCGCGCACGTCGAGGCCGCCGACCTCGACGGCCCCGTCGCCGTTGCGGGTGACGGTGCGGGACCACACCTGCGGTTCGAGGTGGTTCAGATCCGCGGGCGGCGCGGTGTAGTGCCCCTCGGGCAGCACGTCGGCGTGGCGGGGCCCGGCGGGATGTGCGGAACGGCTCACTGGTCTCTCGGTTTCCTGTGACTCGGAGGATCTCGGAGGATCTCAGAGGTGGTCGGGTGCGCTGATGCCGAGCAGGTGCAGGCCGTCGGCGAGCACGATGCCGGTCGCGTCGGCGAGGCGGGTCCGGGCAGCGTGGACGGCCGAGGGTTTCTCGTCCCCCTTCGGCAGCACGGGGCACTCGTCCTGGAAGCGCAGGAAGGCGTCGGCCAGCCGCTCCAGATGCCGGGCGAGCCGATCGGGCGCACGGCGGCGGGCGGCGGTCTCGACGACCCGCGGGAAGTCGGCGACGAGCCCGAGCAGCTCCGTCTCGGCGGGGTGCCGGTACGGGTCGCCGCCGGCCGGGTCCTCGATGCGTACGCCCAGGTCCTGGGCGTTGCGCAGCAGTGCGCGGGTACGGGCGTGCGCGTAGCGCACACGGAAGAGGGGATTGGCTTCGCGCTGGGCGAGCAGGGCCCCCGCGTCGAGCCGCGGCACGTCCTCACCGGGCGGCCGCAACAGGGCCCAGCGCACCTCGTCGGGCCCGAGGCGGCTCCCCCGGGGGGTGGGGGTGCGGGGGGCTGGGGTGCCTCCGCCGGGCGCGGTGTCGCGGGGGGCGGGGGCGCCGGGGGCGGGGGTGCCTCCGCCGGGCGCGGTTTCGCGGGGGGCGGGGGCGCCGGGGACGCCGCCGGGGGCGGTGCCGCCGGGGGCGCCGCCGGGCGCGGTTTCGCGGGGCGCGGTGCCGAGGGGGGCGGGGGTGCCGGGGGCGAGGGCCGGGTCGATGCCGTGCGGCTCGGTGACGCGGAGGGGCTCCGGGGGGCCGGGCTCAGCGCCGGCGGCGCGCAGGAGGGCGTTGACGGCCTCCGCCACGACACCGGCCCGCAGCGGAGGCGCGCCCTGCGACGACACGTCCGGGACGACGGTGACGTGCTGCCCGGCCAGGCCGTCCCCCCGCCCGTAGGACGCCCCCTGCTCGCGCACCTGCCGCACGACGTCGGCGTACGCCCGCGCGCTGAGCGTGATGTTGAGGAAGCCCGCACCGGCGATCTCGACCTGGGCGATGCCCGGTTCGCGGGCGAGGCGCGGCGCGAGGATGGCGGCGACCTCGTACGGGCTGCGACCGGCGGCACCGGCGAGCTGGAGGGCGACGTTGGTGGCGTAGTCCCCGCACCCCGGCCGCGGCGGCCGCTGCACGACGACCTTCTCGGGAACGTCCACCCGCAGTTCGTCCGCCGCGACGGCACGCCTGACCGTGGTCAGCACGGTCCAGGACAGCTCAGCGGGGGTCACGAAGGACAGCGTAGGCGAGAACCCCCCGCGTACGCCGAGCCCTTTTCCCCCAGGTCACCTCCCCCGCCCCGGCTCCACCCCGGAAGACCGGCCGCCCCGCACCACTCACGCACCAACCCCCACAGGAACACCCGCATCCACCACCGGCCCGCGCAGCCCGGCCGTCACGCCCGCCGCGGAACAGCGCGCACCTCCCCCGGTGCCGCTCACCCGCCACCGGGCGCGGCAGCGGCCTGCCCCCGCGGCTCCCCGGCCTCCCCCGTACCGCCCGCACCGCCGCCGGCCCCGCCCGAAGCCCCCCGGCTGCGCCGCACCAGCCGCCGTACCGTCTCGACGAGCTCGGCGGGCTCGAAGGGCTTGGCCACGAAGGCGTCCACCCCGCCCGGCCCGCCCACACCCTCCGGCGCGGTGCCGCCGCTGACCATGACGATCCCGACCCCCCGCGTCCACGGATCGGTATCCGCCCGCAATCGCGCGGCGGTCCGCACCCCGTCCAGCCGCGGCATGACGACGTCCAGCGTCACGACGTCCGGACGCACGCTGTGCACTATCTCCAGGCACTCGGCACCATCAGCCGCGGTCACGACCTCGAAGCCCTCCAGCTCCAGGTTGACCCTGATCAGCTGCCGGATCACCTTGTTGTCATCCACAACAAGCACCCGGCCGGTCGCTCCCGCCACACCCCGAAGCGTAGGCGGACGACTCCTGATGCGTCCGCGTTTTGCCCATTTCTCCCCCTCCCGGCCTCCCCCACCCCTCCCGACCCCACCCCCACCACCCCACAAACCCTGTCCGACCCACCCCCTCCACCCTGGTAGTGTTCTTCCCGTCGCCCCCGTAGCTCAGGGGATAGAGCAACGGCCTCCGGAGCCGTGTGCGCAGGTTCGAATCCTGCCGGGGGCACCTCGCAGTAGGTGCCAACAGACCCCGCCACCAGCCCTAACGCTGGCAGCGGGGTCTTCGCATGTACGCAGCCAAATGCGGCTCACGGCAGCCGTTTGCCAGTGATCACGTAATGACGACGTAATGATCTTTCTCTGACTTAGTGCTGGTCAGACGGGTCAAGTGCCGTACTAGAAGTCGACGCCGAACACTGCGAGCGGCGTTCGCTCCAAAGCTGCGCGACGAACCTTCTCGCGCAGCCATCCCGACAGGTCGCCCTCGCCCTCAAGCAGCATCACCAGCTCTCGCAGTTCGGCCAGGACCATGACCCGCTGCGTAAGTGCCAGCTCGCACTCCGCGATGGCGGGTTTCGTGAAGCCGGAAGCTGAGATCATCAGACCACGGACCTCAGCCCTGTTGTACACGCGAACGAGATGCCGGGACACGGGGTCAATCCCGAGAGGCTCTTTCCACCACTTCACTTCCACCACATAGACGGAGCCGTCGAGCTCGATGGCTCCATCGATCTGCTCCGCAACCTGGCCGTCTTCGCTTCGCAGGGCAAATGCTTCTCTGACAGAGATTCCCTCCACCGCAAACACCCTGTTCAGCAGTCCCTCCAAAGCCAGCCCGCGCTTGCGCACGTCGGCCATAGAGAAGAGCGCCGACAACTCGGCTCGCAGCCCAGCAAGCTTCCTACGTCGGGATTCGATCTTCAGCCGCCGCTCCTCCTGCTCAGCTCGGCGCTGCTCTCGCTCGGCCTCCTGTCGTTCTTGAAGGCGCGTGAAGGAGTCCTTCACATGCACCAACTTCCGGATCTTCGCGACAAGACCCTCCGCCTTGAGTTGATCATCGGGCCAGCAGAGCGCGAAGTCTTCGAACTCGGTGACGTTCCGGAGGAGACTCCTGCGCACCGGAAGACCTCGGTCCCCTTGTTCGTTCACCTGCCGGAGGACAGATCTGGCGATGGCGTACTTGGTGATGGAATCGCGGTCTTGATCCAGTTGACGCCGGAAGCCCATCAGTAGCGCTTCGCTGACCCCAGCGCTACGAAAGAAGTCGACCACAGCAATCTTGCTCCGGCAGAGGAGCGGCACGACCTGGATCAGCAACTCCAGCAGCTCCGGCGGCCAGTGGTAAGCCTCATCATGCCTTGCCGTGCTGCCCGTCATTCCACTTCCAATCCCAAGCGCGGCTCACTTGCCCCGGGCGCACCACCAACTCGTCATCAGCGGGGAGTGGTACGTGACGAGCCGCTGCGAAGCGCGGGACTGATAAGACTAGATGACCCGACATCATGCCTCATCTCACGCGAGGCGCGTGATCGCAACGATGAAGGCCCCAGGACCCGTCCTGGATCCTTCATCCACGGATCACCTAGCCATCTTCAGCAAGCCCCTGCATGATCCGGTCGTTCATCTCCGCTTCCTGGCCGTCGATGCACTTTGCGTAGATCCTGAGTAGCACGTCCACCGAGTGGCCGGCACGGGCAGCAACTTCCGGAGCCGGAACACCGGAGTTAAGCCACTGGGAGACTCCCGCGTGACGGAGGTCATAGGGACGAGCCGCCATGACAGACGCAGCTTGGGCGGGCAAGAGGCCCAACTCCCGTGCTTGCTTCCAGATCCGGGAGTAGGACGAGGCCGCCACAACGTTCCCGTACTCACTCTGGAACAGCCGCCCATCGTCCGCCGTGCCGAACTCCTCTACGTGCTCCACGAGGAGCCGGACGAGCGGTGGCGGAATCGGCACGAGCCGCACCTCACCCTTCTCCCGCTGCTTCAGGCCCCGCCGGTCGTGCGCCTCCCCCGAGTCCGTCCATGTCCTCCCCGCCGAGGGACGCGTCTCGGCGAGTTCGATCCGGCCCCACCCGGCCTCCGGCAACGTGCAGTCCGTCAACCGCAGGCCCAGCGCCTCCCCCGGCCGCAACGCCGCGTAGTAGAGACAGGCGAAGAACGCCCGCAGCCGGCGCCCGCTGGCGCGGTCGAAGCGACCGACGTACGTGACCGCCGTCAGCAGCTCCCGCACCTGCCGCGGGTTGACCACCACCCGGCGGTCGACCTCCTGCAAGGCCCGCTTGCCCCGCTTCCGCCGGACCCGCGTCAGCGGATTCGCCGACAGCAACTCCAGCTCCACCGCGTACTCCAGGGCGTTGAAGACGACCGCCCGGCGACGCCGGTACGTCTGCGTCGCCGCCGGGGTGCCGTCGAGCTTGCGCCCGAGCGCTTCCACAAGCTCGTGAACCCGAGCCAGCTCGTTCAACTCGCCGACCGGCAGCGACGCCCGCTCCATCCACCGCACGGCCGCCACCACGTCCTCCGGACGCTCCCGCTCTCTGCGCGGCACGGGCAGCACGTACGACCGGAGCGCCCGCCGAAGCGTTGCGTTCGAGGGACGGCCCCGCAGTGGCTTGACGAGCACCGGCACGACCAACGCCAACGCGTCCGTCATGCTGTCGCGGTGCTTGGCCGACGCGTCCACCCACCGGTGATCGACGTACTTCACGGCCAGGTCGAAGAACGAGAGCGCAGCCTTGCCGCCCCGCATCGAGTCGGGCAGGCCGGCCACGGTGTCGAACGGCTCGCCCTTCTCCACCGCACCGAGCAGCTTCGCCCGGAAGCGGTCCGCGAGCGCCTTGGTCTTGAAGACCTCATGGAACGGCACCTTCTCCACCGACCAGCGGACGAGGTACGTCGGCTTCTTCGCCGACTGGTTGACGCTGATCTTCCAGACGGAGACCTTGTACGACTTCATGCCGCGCCCTCCGCCCGCTCGTCCAGCCAGGCGTTCAGCACTGACCGCCGCACCCGCAGCTCACCATTCGGCAGCCGGATGCAGGCCGGGGCCGGCCCCAGCTCGCGCCAGCGGTGAAAGGTGCGCCGGGAGATTCCGCCTAGCTCTTCCAGCACCTCGCGGACGGTGAGTAGGCCCGTCGCGCGCTCACGCGCCATCGGAACCACCGCCCGGCCCTACCGAGGCGGCGAGGAGAGCCGCCTCCGGCGAGTAGCCGCGCCCGGCGTAGCGCCAGCGCCCGACCATGGCCGCGGGCCGATTGGCCAGACCGAAGTAGGCCCGCTGCTCCGCCGCCCGGTGATCGATACGGGCTTGGCGTAACGCCGTCAACGTCGTCGAGTACAGCCGGGACTTCGTCGAGAAGTGCCCGCCGTACCCGAGCATGTGCGCCCACCGCCGCAGCCCCAGCGGCTCGAACTGCGGCAGCCCGCCGAGCCACCAGCACGTACCGGCCATCCGCAGCACGTGCCGCCGCACCGGCAACAGCACCAGCTCACGGGCGTGCCGGATACGCCCGTCGACAGCCCCGGCCGCCTCCGCACCCTTCGTGGCGTACTTGGCGATGTAGCCGGCCACCGCCGCCGACGTCACGGCACCCTCACCGAACTCCATGACCGGCCGAACGTCGATCTGCGACCCGAAGCGCAACACCCGCGCCCCGATCACCGCTCGCCCCGGAGCCGTCAGCCGCACCCGAGCCACCGCCTCCCGCACGGCATCGGAGAGCAGCCCAGTCGACGCCCAGTCCGGCGGAGCCGACCCCGGCCCCTCCGGACCGTCGAGCCGCACCACCGCGTGGAAGTGGACGAGCCCGCGCCGCTGGTACTCCGCGACTTTCGCGTACGACAGCCGTACCGACTCGCCCAGCGCCGCCCGAGGGACGCCCGCCCGCCGGGCCAGCTCCCGCCGCAGCTCCAGCACGAAGCGGTGCCAGAGCCGACCGGCCGACGCCTGCCAGACCACCGCCCCGGCATAGTCGTAGCAGCGCAGGCACAACGGCTCACCGAGCCGAGCGTCACCGACCGCATGCCGCTCACGGCACCCGAGCGGCACCCCATGCGGGCAGCACTCCCCCGCACGACGAGGCCGGCAGACGCGCGCCCGCCAGTCGCGTTCCCCGCGTCCGTGCACGGCCCCGAACCCGGGCGCCGTCAACGTGACGAACACCCGAGGGTGACCCCCGACCGAGGCGGGAGCCGACTTGCCGCCGACGAGCCCGGCTCGGATGAGCTGGAACATGTCGGCCCGATACGTCCGCGCGCAGGTCGGGCAGACGGCAGCCCGCCGGTTGCCGCAGCGGACGAGCAAACGTCCCCCGTACGTGTGCAGTTCTTCACCGGTCGCCAGGTCGACGAGCGACGCCCCACCGGCGAGGTGGATCGACGGCAGCCCCCGGCCTCCGCCAACTCCACCGCACGTACGTGCCGTTCTCCGTACTGGTCGACACCAAGTACGAGACGGAAGCACCCCCACCGGCGCCCCAGCTCTACGCCGCCTTGAGCGATCTAGGCCACGAACTCCGCTTCACCCAGTACCTGCGCCCCCGAATGCCCCTCCCCGACCAGGCCCAGGCCCTCCGCCTCCCCGAAGGCGTCCCCCTCCTGACCATCCTCCGCGTCACCTACACCCTGGCGGACAAGCCCCTAGCCCTGGAAGAGCTCCGCCTCCCCGGCAACGACCTCGAACTCTCCTACCCCCTCTGACCCGCCCCGCGGTCCAAATTTTCACTACTCCATCAAGCCGGCTCGCTCCGCTCGCCGCTCCAGCCCAGCCAGCGCGCGTGCCGCGCACACAGAGATCAGCTACATGTCCTCGGAGAAGGGAAACGTCCTGGCCTAACACTGCGAGTTCGGACGAACCCGTGCTCGAGCACGCTGATGCGATCTACAGTTCTCTCGTCAGCACCGAAAAGAACCGACGATGAGGTGAACCCGCGTAGTGGCAACGCAGCCTGACCAGACCCCCCTGTTCGAGGACGCAGAAGAAGAGGATGTGACTGCGGAGCAGTCAGAGCCTCTTTCCGTGCCGCTAGAGGAGCGGCGGCTCGTGACCCAACCATACGACTTGTCGCTCTCCACTCTGGTCGATGACATCGAGAGGAAACGGCTCCTCTTGAGCATCGAATATCAGAGGAAATACGTATGGGACAGATCGAAAGCCAGTAGGCTAATTGAGAGTTTCCTCCTGAATATCCCCGTCCCCGTCTGTTATTTCGCAGAAAATGAAGACGGAACCTATGAGGTAATTGATGGACTCCAGCGAATCCAGACAATCAAAGATTTCCTTACCGGAAAATTTCCACTGCGTGGCGTCTCGGTCGTTAGTGAATTCGAGGGCCTCCATTACGAAGAGCTTCCGCTGAAAGAGCAGCGGAGACTCAGCAACAGGACTGTTCGTTGCATCGTCATCACTGATGACTCCCATCCAGACATTAAATTTGACGTTTTTGAACGCCTAAACACGGGGTCAGCAATGCTGGCTGCCCAAGAACTCAGAAACTGCATCTACCGCGGGGAGCTCAATACCTTCCTCAAGGAGCTAGCAGAAAACCCACGATTCTTCCGAATCCTCGGCGGGCTCAAGAATAGCCGAATGGCCTACGAAGAACTCGCGCTGCGCTTTTTTTCTTTGTACGAGGACCTGGAGGGATATCGCCCCCCACTGCGCCAGCTGCTGAATAAGTACATGCGGAAGCATCGCACGGGGACTCCGGACGGCGACGCCGTACGTGTCTTCATCGAGACATGTGAGACGGTTTACCAGATCTTCGGGTCCGAAGGATTCAGGCTAGTCAAGGACGAAAAGCTCGGCGCCTTCAATAAAGCGCTGTTTGACTCCATCATGCTACCTCTTGCGTACGCGGATAGACGTGCTGCTGTAAGTAAGGCTGATGAGGTCATGGAGCTACGAACAGAGCTACTGGATCGGGAAAGTTTCCAGACCGCCATCGGTCGTGCGACGGCTGACCGGACCCGAATGCACGGCCGCATCTCAGCCTTCGCCAGAGGATTGGTAAAGCTCGGCGTACGCTGCAATCTTCCTAAGCTTCCGGACTAGGCGGACGGGCATGGCCGATATCCCTCTCGGGGCCCTTTCCGAGTTCCTTGACAGTCTGGGCGAAGTTGAAACCCTACTTGCCGCAGCACCGTCGCAACCATTGGCTGGGGGTGGCGTCTCCGTTCAATCGCAGCATCGCGATCTAGTGAACGCAGTCAATCGCTCGGCCATGGTGATGCTGGTCTCACATTTCGAGGGATTCGTTAAATCGGCCCTTACAGAATTGATTGACGAAATTTGCGCAGCGCAACCCCCGACTCGCCGTATCCCGGAGGGCTTGCTCGAGCTGCACACCCGTGAGCGGATACAAGAAATTTTTGGCACAACAGGACCTGACCGAATTCACAAAACCCGCAGACTATTCTCCGCCTACGCACCTCTCTGGGATTCAGATCGGACAATCAACCCACGGATTCTCTCTTCTCGAGTGCTAACTCGACAATTCACCAATGCTCGCCCCGAAGTTCTGGACAGCGTTTTCTCTCTTCTTGATGTTCAGGACATTGTGAACAAGATGGAAACTCACGTAAACCAGGCAATTTCCGACCGCGGGGATGACGCAACACGAATCAAAGTAGGAGTAAAACTCGAAGAAATCGTAAACAGGCGAAACAAGATAGCGCACGGCGATAGGTCCGAGAAGCCAACAAGGTTCGAAGTGGAAGGCTATCTAATTTTCCTCAAAGATGTCGCGGAATGCATATCCACCGTCCTTCAGCAAACGATTTCCCGTTGCTGCTCCCTGCGGTGAATTTCGAACAGCTCCTAGTTCCCTGCAGATCCAGGGGAAGTCAACTCGGACCGTTTCCATGTTTTACAACCACGTGGACGTCCTGGCTTCGTGGCTGCGAAGCATGGTGCCAAGAAAGGCTAGGCGTTGACCAGGGACCCCGAAAGGCCCGGTTGTTTTAAGAGGACCATTCGGCGTAGCGTGATCAACCCGCTTTTGTCTTCAGCCAGGGATTGCATACATCCAGATGGCGGCAGGGTTCGGCCTCCCGTCCGGGCTGCGGCGCTGGGGCGCCGGTCCCGGCCGGGAGGCCGAAGCGCTACTTGCTTGCGATAGTCAGGGGCTGGCCGCCACGGCCGCCGCGTCCTCCTTGGACCACTCGTCCAACTTTTCAGCGAGGAGCCCGGACCGAGAGGCGGAGGGCGGTTTCCGGGAGGATCTGCCCAGGCTCACCACGCCGTCGCCGAGGGTGTTGACGTCCGCACGCAAGGATGCGATGCCGTCCGCCAGGTCGGCGAGGACCAGTTGTTCGGCTAGGGTCTCGGTACCTCCACCCAGCCGCGAACGTCGGGGACGCCGGGGGCGAGGGTGCCCGCGGGTGGGGCGCAGGCGCCGCGAGGGTCGGTCATGTCGGCTCTCCCTCCTTGGCGGGGGCAGCACCGAGGAACGCGAGGCCACGACGCAGGAGTTCCGCAAGGCGTTCAGCGGTGTGCGGGGCCACGCGGCCCAGCTCCACGTATCCCTGGCCGAAGGCGTTCAGATCGGCGCGCAGGTACGGAACATCCCTCTCCAAGCCAGCCAGCCTGAGAGATTCCCGCAAGGTGGTGGCAGCTTGCGGGCCTCCCTCCATTGCTCGCTGTCGATCACCGGGGCGGTCACGCTCTCGCCCCTCGCCGCCGAGTCGTCCTCTACCCACTGGCCGGCTCCAGCCCGTACTGCTCGGCCCGCGCGATCAAGTCGGCGGAGGCCGCCAGCATCACGGCGAGGGCGACCGTCTGGAGTGGCGAGCAGTGCTGGCGGCGCTTCAACGGGTTCAGCCACTCGAAGCGGTCGCCGGGCAGGGGGACGGGGCCCGGCAGGACGACGTACGAGCCGTCGCCGAGGTAGCGGTAGGGCAAGGGTTCCGACGTTTCGCGGGCCAGTGTCCGCTCGAAGACGCCCTGGGTGTCGGGCGGCACCATGAAGCCGGTGCGGCGGGCCGCGCGGTCGATCAGCACCGCGCTGACCGGCATCCCCCGCCGCCGGAGCTGGTCCAGCGCCTCGATGCCGAGCTGCTGGTCCGTCGCCACGACGTCGAACAGCGCTCCCGTCGCTACCACTTGAGGCTGGCGCGGATCGTCCGACCAGACCATGCGGAACTGCTGCGGATCGTCGGAAGCCTCGCAGAGCCAGTCGATGCTCCGCCGCGTCACCATCTGCACGCGCCATCACCCCATGCCACCCGGCGACGGTCCTTCCGCCGCTGCCATCCAGCGTCAGGCGGTTGCCCTGAGCAGGGCAGATGACGACGGGTGACGTCAGGGGTGACGCCCGGATGACGTGCCGGTCTACACACGTCCCCACGTCATCCCTCGAAGGGCGGGACATGGTTGACCAGCGGAGATGTAGCCGTGCACGCGCGTACAGTGATGGCCCAAGCCACTCGCGCGGCTAGCGGGAAGGACGCGGTGGAGGACCTGAGTATCCGAGTCGCCGACGTGATCCGGAGCGCCCGTCTTTCGCATGGCTGGGGACAGCTTCGGCTTGTCAGCGAAATGCGGCGCGCAGCAGCGCGGCGTGTGCAGGTACTTCCGTCGGACGCCAGCGTGAAACGCCGCATCGCGAGTTGGGAGAACGGGCACAGCCAACCCGATGAGTTCTACGGTGCGCTCCTGGAAGACGCATTGGGAATTCCACCAGCCGAACTCGGGCTGAGACAGCCGGACTCGAACGCCCCCGCCGAGCCACGGTATCCGGACAGCTCCGAGGCCGCCCTCACCGCCGTGACGGAACTGTGGCGTGCAGATCTCGCTGACGCCCCGCCTTCTGGGCAGGTCTCGGATCGAGCGTGGGCCGACGCTTCATTACGGTGGCTGGTAACCCCGGAGCAGCAGAACGCCCCGGCGACCGGCGACCGAGGCGGGGTGCGGGTCGGGATGGCCGACGTCGCCGTGGTGAAGGCCACGGCGGATACCTTCGCCGCACTCGACGACCGCTTTGGCGGTGGTCACGCCCGCAGAGCGGTGATCCAATACCTCAGCCACGACGTGGCGCCCCTGCTGCACGGCACCTACACGGAGTCGGTCGGCCGGGCCCTCTTCGCCACGGTCGCGGAAGCGCTGCGCTTCGCCGGTTGGATGTCGTACGACGCCGGCCACCATGCCCTGGCCCAGCACTACTACCTCCCCGCCCTCCGGCTCGCACAGGACGCGAATGACCGGCGGCTGGCGGGAAGCGTCCTCTCAGCGATGAGCCACCAGGCAACCTTCGTAGGCCGGTTCAACGATGCCGCGACGCTTGCCCGAGCCGCCCGGATGGGCATTTCCGGAGTGGCCACGCCGACGCTGACGGCTCAGTTCTGGGCGATGGAGGCGCGGGCCCTCGCGCGTACCTCCGACCATCGCGGGGCTCAGCAGGCGCTCAGCGAATCCGAACGGTCCCTGGACCGTCGCAACCACGCCGACGAGCCGGAGTGGATCACCTACTTCGACGACGCCGAGCTGTCCGCCGAGGCCGCCCACTGCTTCCGCGACATCAACAGCGCTCAGCGGTCCGTGGAGCACGCGGGGAACGCCATGAGCGGGAGCCATGTCCGCAGCGACTTCTTCGCGACAATGGTCCTGGCAGACGCGCACCTTCGCGCCGGAGACGTCGAGGAGGCGTGCCGCGTCGCGCTGGACGCTCTCGACCTGGGCGGGCAGCTCCGCTCGGCCCGAGCCATCAGCTACCTCGCGGAGTTCCGCACCGCGCTCGCAGCCGTGCGGACGAACGCACACGTACGGGACCTGCACGAGCAAGCGGCCGAGCACCGGTTGTGGACAGCGGCCGAGAGCACGCCCGACGTGTAAGGACGCACGGTCAGAACGGTTGCCAGAGCCGCCGGTCGCCATCGGTACGGATGGACTCGACACGGCGCGCGAACTCCTCCGCCGCCTTGCGCTCCGCTCCGGCCTTGCCGCCCAGCCAGAGCGTCATCATCAGCTCGCGCAGGTCGGCCAGCACCTCGTAGCCGGGCCAGTTCATGACGTCGAAGCCGTAGTGGTCGACGAACGACTCGTACTCGTCGGCGGTGTGCCAGCCGAAGCGGTCGTAGAAGAGCGCCGTCTGGATCAGGTCCCACTCGCGCGGGGCGAGCGCGAAGCCGTCGAGGTCGATGAGGACGGCCCGGCCCGCGCGGTCGCGGAGCACATTGCCGATGTTCGCGTCTCCGTGGATCAGGCCGAAGGGCAGGACGAAGTCGAGCCGGGCGTACTCCGCCTCCAGCTGGTCCGCGCGCTCGCGGAGGAAGTCCGCGTCATCCGGCCGCACGCCGGCGCCCAGCCCCGCCAGGCCGGAACGCACCTTCGGCAGCGGGTCGAAGTACGGCAGCCACAGCGACTCCGGTTCCTCCAGCCAGTGCAGCTGTTTGAGCAGGTCCGCCAGCTCAGGGAGCGTGGCGTACTCCTCCTCGTCCTGGACGCTCTCCCAGTACGTCGCGGCGTGCCCCTGGACGACGCGCGGCTGAGCGATGCCCGGCACTAGGCGGTTGGCCGGAACGTCGGCATCTGCGAGCCACCTGGCTACGGCGACGGCCCGTTCCACCTCGGCCAGATCCACCTCCGGCGCAGCGATGCGAACGATGACGTGGCCGCCGGCGAGCGCGTACACGGTGTTGGATCCCAGCCGGATCAACCGCGCCCCGGCGGCGTCGAGACCCACCTCCCCGCACGCCGCTTCCAGCGCGAGCTTCGCCGCCTCGACCGTGAAGCCCGATCCGTCCGTGCCCGTCACGTTCGCACCCGCACCGCCGCTCGCCATGCCATCGACCCTACGGGCCGCTCCTCTCCCCCGGGATCGGCTTCACGTCATAGGGGCGTAATGATCAAGCCGTTCCGGGCCACCCGAACGGCCAAGCACCCAGCTCAGCCACCCGAACGGAACGTGGGCCTTCCCGCCTTCCGCACCGTGTGCGCAGCTTCGAATCGCACCACGTCGAGGCCCTGGACGGATCCAGGGCCCTCGTTCGCGCCTCGCGGCTCATACTCGTATCTCCCGCACCAAGTCGGTGTCGCTGTACAGCTCCAGGGTGAACCGCAGGCCGAAGGAGCTGAGCAGGCTGGCGAGGTCATCCACGCGCTGAGGGTCGATGACGCCGTTCAGGAGGACTTTCCGCCCCTCGATCGGGTCAAGCTCGATCTGTCCCCAACTGATCTCCACCTCCCACCCGTGCCAGGACGACGAGCGGCGTGACCAGCCAGCGCTGACGAAGGCGCCGGCAGCGGCGTAGGCGACCCGGCAGTCGTCGACAACACCGCAGACGTTGTTGCCGACATCGCTCCACTGGGGATCCAGCTCCTGCCCACCATCAGATACGTCCACGGGCGGATTATGAGGCACCAGAGCCGTAGCAAGTGAACGCGTGACGGTCAGCGAGCAGGTGCACGGCGTTGGACCCAAGCCGCACCTCACTCGTCCGTGCGCTGACCGCCCCTCGCCCTACCGTCGGCCTCGCGGACCGCGTCACTCTCCAGTGACCGGGCCTCACGTCATAGGGGCGTAATGATCAAGCCGTTCCGGGTCACCCGAACCGCCGAGCGCCCAGCTCAGCACCCCGGGCCCAGCGGCAGGCGTCGCAGCCTCCGGAGCCGTGTGCGCAGGTTCGAATCCTGCCGGTGGCACCCAGGTGGCGATTCAGACAGTTGAACATCCGCCTCGCGACCAGCCGAAACGCTGACCGCGAGGTTTTTGCTTTCTCGGCCCGTGCGCAGCCGAGAGCGGCCGAACGCAGCCCGATGTCAGCGATCACGTTGTAATAGAGCGTGGATCTTGGGCTCGTTCGCGCACTTCACGGGGCTGGTGAGAACACAGATCGAGTGGTTCAGAGTCCGGACGGGTGGCTGGAGAGCCAGTCGACATGACGATCCCGGATACTGTCCCGTTCTCGGGATGTAGCGCCAAAGACATCGGCGCCACCGTCGTAGGGGTGATAAATGCGCCGCATACCGATGTCGGTGATCATGACGCCCCCTACCTTGTCGTCGGCCACGTCGCGCAGCAGCTCATCGATGCAGCCGCGCTGCCAGAGGCGACGTTCAACGAAGAGGTGGGAGTACGTGCGGAAGTCCGGGTCGGGGTCGTCCTCCGCCAGCAGACCGCACCAGTAGTCGGCACCCGGCCGGGAAGGCGGGACCTCGGGTCCGGCCGTCCACACCGGGATGATCACGTACACGTCCGCACCTGCGAACAGTTCGTCGAGAACGGTGTTGTAGCGGTCCAGGACGATGGCGTACTCGGCCTCGTCCTCTGCATACCTCTTCGACTCGGGCAGGCTGTGAAAGCGCACCCAGACGTCCCGATAAGGGCCCCGAAGCTTGTACCCGACCGGAAGGCAGTACGGCCACTGCTGCTGCCACAGCGTGGTCAAGGCCGAGTCCCCGCTCACGGACACCGCTCCTCCCGGCTATTCGTCGTCACCGGTGACCATGATGCTCACAGCACGTCGTTCGACGAACCGATTTCTCACGGCACGACGAGAGCCCCGGACACGTCCAGGGGCCCTCGTCGTTCGCCAGATGATGGGCCAACCCGTCAGGTGTCCGCTTCCTCTTCGCCAAGCCCCCGCATGGTGCGATCGTTCATCTCCGCCTCCTGGCCGTCGATGCACTTCGCGTAGATCCTCAGCAGTACATCCACGGAATGGCCGGCGCGAGCGGCGACTTCCGGCGCGGGCACGCCGGAGTTCAGCCACTGTGAGACACCGACGTGACGCAGGTCATAAGGCGGAGCAGCCATGACCGAGGTCACCTGCCCCGGCACAGGGCCAGTTCCCGGGCCCGCTTCCAGATCCGCGAGTACGAGGAGGCCGCCACGACGTTGCCGTACTCGCTCTGGAACGCCCGCCCGTCGTCCGCCAGCCCGAACACCTCGACGTGCTCCCGGCCCTGAACGCGTCCTCTCCCAGTGCCTCGCAGGGAAGGGGTGGTCAGTGGCCCATCCGGCGCTGCGCGTCGAACCGGCGCAGCACCCGTACCAGTCGCCACACTCCGGCCGCCGCTCCGAGCAGTGCGCCTCCCGCCGACACGTTGTGGCGGGCCGGGCCGGAGAGGCCGAGGGCCAGGGCGAGTGTCCAGGCGACCGCGAAGATCACCCCTGCCAGCACGGCGGCGGTCACCAGGGCGAAAACGATCTCCACCGTCATTGCGTCCTTTTCCCACCGCGACTCGCGCCCCATGTCCATGCCGCAATTCTCACATCGCGGTCAGGCCACCGTGCCCTGCGCGGGGCCGCCGGCTGCTGCGGCGACTCGATCACCAGGGAGACGGCTGCTCCGGTTCCGCGGCGGTGCGGTGACGAACCGGGCGGCGGCCCACAGGGTGCCGGTCGCCGTCGGGGCCGACGCGGAATCCTCGGACGGCTCGCTGGGTTCGCCGCCGCGCGGGGCCGGAGGGGGCCGGTGGCCATGGCGCGGGGGCTGCCCGGGTCGCCGGAGGGGGCGAGGCTTCACCTGGGCGTCGCCGGGGTCGGCCGGCGGGGCGTACGGCGCCGCTCGCGGCGAGCCCGTCGACGTCCTGGCCACGGCCGGCCGGGTCCGGCGCGTACCACGGGAGCCGCGTCCGGATTGCGACACGGTGCGACCTCTGTAACGGTTTCAGGCAGGGCGGCCCGGCACCGGCCGCGGGTGGCCCGCGAGGGGCCCGGGGTCGTGGCGCCGGGCGGGTGACCGTGCCGGGGCCGCGGCCGGACGTCCACGCGTCGCCCTCCACGGCGCACATCCCGCTTCCGGCGCATGGAACAGGACAGCGCGACAAGGGCGCCTTCGGAAGGGGAAACGCATGTACGACCCGGATCCACCGTTCCGGCCGGTCCGGCGCCGGGACGGCTGTCTCCCGCTGGAGGACCACGGCCTGATCGGGGACGGCGCGACGGCCGCGCTGGTCGGTCTCGACGGGTCGATCTCGTGGCTGTGCCTGCCCCGGTTCGACTCCGAACCGCTGTTCGTCGGCCTGCTGGACCATGCGCGCGGCGGGCACTTCTCCGTGGCCCCCGAGGACACGGTGGAAGCCCGGCAGTACTACGTTCCGGACACCGGGGTGCTGGTCACGGAGCTGCGCGGCCGCACCGGGACGGTGCGTGTCACCGACGCGCTGGTGCTGCGTTCCGGTGCCGACCTCACCGACGACGCTCCGGCCGGGCGGGCGCAGCTCGTGCGCTCCGCGGTCGTGCTGGACGGGACCGTGCGCCTGCGGGTGGAGTTGCGGCCGCGTGGTGGTGCGGAGGTGCGCTCGCTCTTCAGCGGACTGGAGGTGCGGCCGTCGCGGCGGCGGGACGTGCGGCTCCACCTGCTGTCCAACCGCCCGCTGGCGGGTCTGGACGGCACCCACGAGCTGCGGCAGGGGGAGCAGCTGGACCTCGTGCTGTCCTGGGGCCGCTTCCACCGCCACCACCGGTTCGACACGGAGGCGATGCTGCGGACGACCGCGCAGGCGTGGCGGCGCTGGATGGAGCACTTCGACCACGCGGGGCCGCAGGAGCCGCTGGTCCGGCGGGCGGCGGTCACCCTGAAGATGTGCGACGACTGGGCGAACGGCTCGCTCGTCGCGGCACCCACCTCGTCGCTGCCGGCGCCGATCGGCGGGGTCCGCAACTGGGACTACCGCTACGCCTGGGTCCGTGACGCGGCCTTCGCCGTCTTCGCGCTGCGGCGCATCGGGTTCCGCGGTGAGGCCGACGCCTTCCTCGGGTGGGTGCTCGACGCCTTCGAGAGCAGCGGGCGGCCGCGCATCATGTACGACGTCGCGGGCGGTCCGGTGCCGGACGAGATCGAGGACGGCGAGCTGGAGGGCTACCGGCGCTCCGCCCCCGTGCGCTGGGGCAACGGCGCCACGGACCAGCGCCAGCACGACGTGTACGGCGAGATCCTGGACTGCGCCGACCAGTGGCTGCGTTCCGGCGGCGAGATCCAGCCCGCCCTGTGGGCGGACCTGGCGCGGCTGGCCGACACCGCGGGGCGTGCCTGGCAGCAGCCGGACCAGGGCATCTGGGAGGTCCGCAGCGAGGGCCGGGTCTTCACCTACTCGGCCGGCCTGTGCCAGGTGGCGCTGGACCGCGCGGCGGGCATCGGCGAGCGGCTCGGCCTGCCCGCCCCGATCGGGCGCTGGCGTGCCGGGGCGGACAGGCTGCGCGAGCTCATCCTCGAACAGTCCTGGGACGAGGACGCGAAGACCCTCAGCGCGCACCTGGACGGCGGGGGCGTCCTGGACGCGAGCCTGCTCGCCCTGCCGCTGCGCCGGGTCGTCCCCGCCGGCCACCCGCGGATGGTGGCCACGGCGACGGCGGTCGCCGAGCGCCTGGACGCGGGCGGCGGGCTGCTCTACCGCTACCTGCACACCGACGCGCCCGACGGGCTGCCCGGCGACGAGGGCGCGTTCCTCCTGTGCAGTTTCTGGCTGGTGGACAACCTGATCGCCCAGGGGCGCCTGGAGGAGGCCGAGGAGCTGTACGCGTCGCTGTGCGCCCGGGCGAGCCCGCTGGGGCTGCTGTCGGAGCAGATCCATCCGTCCACAGGAGAGTTCATGGGCAACTTCCCCCAGGCGTTCAGCCACATCGGGGTCATCGCCAGCGGCGTGAACCTCGCCCGCGCGAGGGCGGGAGGGGCACGGTGATCGGCCGGCTCGCCGTCTTCGGCGCGACGGGCGACCTGACCGCGCGGTACCTCCTGCCCGCACTGGCCGCGTTGCGCGAGTCCGGCGACCTCGGGGACGACTTCGAGCTGATCGGCGCGAGCCGGGAGGAGCTCAGCAGCGAGGAGTTCCGGGAGTGGATCGCGGCTCAGCTCGACCGGCACGCCGGGTCGTGCCCGGCGGGGGTCAGGGACGCGGTCACGGCGTCGGCGCGGTATGTGCGGGCCGACGCCGCGGACCCGGCGGACGTCGCCGCCGTCATCGCCGGGGACACCCCCGTCGCCGTGTACCTCGCCCTGCCGCCGGCGCTCTTCCCGCGCGCGGTCACGGCGCTGCACGAGGCGGGTCTTCCGGCGGGCAGCGGCATCGTGCTGGAGAAGCCCTTCGGTGAGGACCTGGACAGCGCCCGGCAGCTGAACCGGCTGCTGGCCGAGGTGGTGCCGGAGGAGGCGGTGTTCCGGGTCGACCACTTCCTGGCCATGACGACCGTCCAGAACGTGCTGGGCAGCCGCCTGGCCAACCGGGTGCTGGAGCCGCTGTGGAACAGCACGCACATCGCCGAGGTGGACATCGTCTGGGACGAGAGCCTGGCGCTGGAGGGCCGGGCCGGGTACTACGACCACGTCGGGGCCCTGAAGGACATGCTCCAGAACCACCTGCTGCAGCTGCTCTGCCTGGTCGCGATGGAACCGCCGCTCACTCTCGGGGAGCGGGACCTGCGCGACCGGAAGGTCGACGTCCTGCGGTCGGTGCGGCTGCTGACCGAGGACAGCGTCGTGCGGCGCACGCGCCGCGCGCGGTACCTGGCCGGCCGGATCGGCGACCGGGACGTCCCGGCCTACGCCGACGAGGAGGGGGTCGACCCGCGGCGCCGTACCGAGACCTTCGCGGAGGTGGAACTGGAGCTGGACAGCTGGCGCTGGGCGGGCACGAGGTTCCGGCTGCGCAGCGGCAAGGCGATGGGGGCGGACCGCAAGGAGGTCGCGGTGCGCTTCCGCGCCGTGCCGCACCTGCCGTTCGGGCACGGCGGGGAGGAGCTGCCCAACGTGCTGCGCTTCACCCTCGAACCCGAGGGGCTGGCCCTGGACCTGACGGGCATCGGCGCCCACGCCTACGAGCTGGCGCCGCTGTCGCTGACCGCGCAGATGGAGCCGCCGGGGCTGCCCGCCTACGGCCGGCTCCTGCTGGACGTCCTCCGCGGCGACCCCGCCCTCTCCCTCCGCGGCGACGAGGCCGAGGAGGCCTGGCGGGTGGTGGCGCCTGTCCTCGCCGCCTGGGAGCAGGACCTCGTGCCGCTGGAGGAGTACCCGGCCGGCTCCGACGGCCCGCCCGCCCGCATCGACGCCGCCGACACCCGGCGGCGCCGGGAGGCCCTGCTCCACGACCCGGCTCCGCCGGTCACCGAGGACACCCCGTAGGCGGACCGCGCGTCCCTCGTCCGGCCGCGGCACACCTGCGGACCCGGGCGGGGGGCGGGACGCTGGAGACCTGACGGTGGCGCGCACGGCGGGGCACGCAGTCCCGCCGCCGAGCTCGTCCCGTCGCACGACGAGGAGGAAGCAGCATGGCGGACCAGCCCCCGAAGACCGGCCGCATCGTGGTCGGGGTGGACGGATCGGATGTGGCGAAGCGGGCCCTTCGCTGGGGTGTGCACTACGCCGGGCTCACCGGTGGCGTGGTGACGGCGGTCACCGCCTGGGACTTCCCGGCGATGCACGGCGCGCGGTGGATGCCCCCGAGCAGCAGCGACGCGGCCGCCCTGGAGGAGCGGTCGCGCAGGAGGCTGACGGAGGCGGTCGCCGAGGTCCAGGGGGCGCCGGGCCCGGTGGAGATCGAGGCCGAGGTCCGCTACGGCACCCCCGCCAGGGTCCTGCTCGACGCGTCGGAGGGGGCGTCACTGCTGGTCGTCGGCAGCCGGGGGCTCGGAGGCGTCTCGGGGCTGCTGCTCGGCTCGGTCGCCCAGCACTGTGTGCAGCGTGCGGAGTGCCCGGTGGTGGTGATCCGCGGCGACGGGTAGGCGACGGACGGCGGCCCGGCACCCGCGGGGTCCTGACGGGCGCCGCGCCCGCGGTCACCGCCGCGGGTGCGGGCGGGAGCCCGTCAGGACCCCGCCGGCTCGTTCACGGGGTGGCGGGCGGGTTTCCCGGTCAGGACCCGCACGGCCTCCTCGGCGGCGATGGTCCGTACCGTGGCGACGGCTTCCTCGGAGTAGTAGGCCGCGTGCGGGGTGACGATCACGTTGGGCAGGTCGAAGAGGGGGTTGGCCGGCCGCCAGTCGCGCTGCTTCGCGGGCTCCTCCTCGAGGTCGTCCAGCGCCGCGCCGGCGATCCACCCTTCGGTCAGCGCCTCGTGGAGCGCCGCGTCCTGCACGATGGGCCCGCGGGCGGTGTTGACGAGGACCGCGGTCGGCTTCATCCGCCGGAGTGTCGCACGGTCGAAGGTGTGGTGCGTCTGCGGGGTGAGCGGGGCCTGGATCACCAGGTGGTCGGCGCCTTCCACGAGTTCGTCGAAGGAGACCGGCCGGTCCCCGCCCGCCCGGATCCGGGACGCGTCGACGAAGGGGTCGTGCGCCCACACCTCGACGCCGAAGGCCTTCGCGCGTTCGGCGACGAGCCGGGCGATCGCGCCGTAGGACAGCAGTCCCAGCACCTGCCCCCGCAGCCTCCGCACGGGCCGGCCCGTCTTCCAGTGCCATTCGCCCGCCCGTGTCGCCCGGTCGTACCGGCAGATCTTGCGGGCCGCCGCGAGCCAGAGCGCCACGGCGTGGTCGGCGACCTCCTCGGCGCACCACTCGTTCGGCGCGTTCGTGACCTGGATGCCGCGCCGGGTCGCGGCGTCGACGTCGACGATGTCCACGCCGGTGCCGTAGCGGGCGATCACCCGGCAGCGGGTCAGCGCGTCGACGGCGCGGGAGCCGACCTGCGCGTACTGGGTGAGGACGCCGACGGCCTCCCGGCCTGCCTCGATCACCTCGTCCTCGCTCTTGCACTGCGCGGCGGAGAGCCGGAATCCGGCGCCCTCGATGATCGCGCGTTCGATGTCCACGTCGCCGAAGTCGGAGTCGGCGATCAGGATCACGTCGCCGGAGTCAGTGCGAGTCACGGGGAATCCCCTTCGTGTGGACGAGGTCCTGGTAGGGCACGGCGAGTTCCAGGCAGCCCCCGCTGTCCAGCTGGCCGACCGTGGAACGGTAGATCTCCTGCCACGGCGTCTGGTGCTCCAGCGCCGGGGGCGTGTACCGCGCCCAGCGCTCGGCGATCTCCTCGTCCGTCAGGAGGACGTCGACCCGCGCCCTTCCCAGGTCGACCCGGATTCCGTCGCCGGTGCGCAGGATCGCGAGGTTGCCGCCGACGGCGGCCTCGGGGCTGGCGTTGAGGATCGAGGGGGCGTCGGACGTGCCGCTCTGGCGGCCGTCACCGAGTGTGGGCAGCGCGACCAGGCCCCGGCGGCTCAGCGAGGCGGGGAGCTCCATGTTGACCACTTCGGCCGAGCCCGGGTATCCGACCGGGCCGGTGTAGCGGATGACGAGGATGCAGTCCTCGTCGATGCCCAGTTCCGGGTCCTCGATCCGCGCGTGGTAGTCCTCGGGTCCGTCGAAGACGACGGCGCGGAGGTCGAAGACCGGCTCGCTGCCGTCGCCCGCCCGGCGCCCGGCGCCGAAGCCGTCGGTGATCACCGACGTCTTCATGATCGCGGAGTCGAACAGGTTTCCCGTCATCACCAGGAGCCCGCCCCTCGGGGTGACGGGGTCGTCGAAGGGGCGGATGACCTCGGGGTCGGCGGGCGGGACGGCTTCGAGGTTCGCGGCCACGGTGCGTCCCGAGACGGTGGGCACGTCGCCGTGCAGGTGCCCCGCGTCCAGCAGCGACCGCATGACCGCCGGGACGCCGCCGGCGCGGAAGAAGTCCTCGCCGAGGTACTCCCCGGCCGGAGCCATGTTCACCAGGACGGGGATGTCCACCCCGACGCGGTGCCAGTCCTCGTTGGACAGGTCCACCCCCACGTGGCGCGCGATGGCGTTGACGTGGATGGGCACGTTGGTCGACGCGGCGACGGCGGAGGCCACGACGATCGCGTTCTCGAAGGCCTGCCGGGTCATGACCTTGCGGGGGGTCAGGTCCTCCCGGACGAGGTCCACCGCCCGGCGGCCCGTCTCGTAGGCCATCTGGGCCCGCTCGTTGTACGGCGCCGGGATCGCCGCGCAGCCCGGCAGGGACATGCCCAGGGCCTCGGCGAGGCTGTTCATCGACAGCGCGGTGCCCATCGTGTTGCAGTGCCCGGTGCTGGGCGCGGAGGCGGCCACGCGGGCCATGTACTCCTCGTGGTCGATCTGCCCGCGGGCGAGCAGCCGCTTCGACTGCCAGATCACCAGTCCGGAGCCCGTCCGCATGCCCTTGTGGTAGCCGTTGAGCATCGGCCCTCCGGACAGGACGATCGCCGGAATGTTCACCGTGGCCGCCGCCATCAGGCACGCGGGCGTCGTCTTGTCGCAGCCGGTCGTCAGGACGACGCCGTCGAGCGGATATCCGTAGAGCACCTCGACCAGCCCGAGGTAGGCGAGGTTGCGGTCCAGCGCCGCGGTGGGGCGCTTCCCCGTCTCCTGCAGCGGGTGGACCGGGAATTCGAAGGGAATTCCGCCGCCGTCGCGCACGCCGTCCCTGACCCGGTCGGCCAGGGCGAGATGGTGCCGGTTGCAGGGAACGAGGTCGTTTCCCGTCTGGGCGATGCCGATGATCGGCCGCCCCGACTGGAGTTCTCCCGCCGTGAGACCGTAGTTCAGGAACCGCTCCAGGTACAGGGCGGTCATCTCCGGGTTCTCCGAGTTGTCCCACCAGGCCTGACTGCGCAGCGTTTCCGTCGCACGGTTCGCCTGTGCCATAGAAAGCTCCTCACCGACCGACCGGATTCCGCTCAGGCGGGCCGGGCGCTGCCGTGGTTCGGGAGAACTCCTCCGCTCACGAGCGGCGGACGCATCACGGACGAGCGGTCCGCTTTGCCGGACTGCGCACCATTATTCGCCCGGTGCGCACAATGCGCAGTCCGGCGCGGGCGAACGGGCCCTCGCCGCGCGGGCGGGCCGTCAGGGCCGTTCGGGGTCGACGGGGCGCGGCTCCAGGGGATGGACGGCCGGGCCCTGCAGGACGGTGCCGTCCACGGCGAAACGGGAGCCGTGGCAGGGGCACTCCCAGGTGGACTCCGCGGCGTTGAACGCCACCAGGCAGCCGAGGTGGGAGCACCGCGCGGACACGGCGTGCAGGGTGCCGTCCTCGGCGCGGTGGACGGCGCACCGGTGGCCGCCCACGCGGACGATCGCGCCCTCGCCGGGCGCGATGCCGTCGAGGGTGCCGGAGGCGGGGCGGAGGCGGTCGCCGAGGAAGTGCCGGGCCACGTCGGCCTGCTGGCGCAGCAGCGCCGGCGCCTCCCTGATGACGGGGCCGATCCGGGCGGGGTCGTAGAGGCCGGCCCACGCGGGGCGGCGTCCGCCGATCAGCTCGCTCAGCAGCCGCCCGGCCATGACGCCGCCGCTCATGCCCCAGCCGCCGAATCCGGTGGCGACGAACGTGTGCCGCGCGCCGGGGTGCAGGGGGCCGACCAGGGCGACGGTGTCGGTCGGGTCGTTGTCCTGCGCCGCCCACCGGTAGGCGGTGCCCGCGACAGGGAAGCGCTCGTGCATCCAGGAGTCCAGACGCCGGAAGCGCTCCGCCACCCGGCCGGCGCCGGGGGTGAAGCCCTCCCCGGTGACGATGAGCAGGCGGCGCCCGTCGGGCAGGGGCGCGGTGCGCACGGAGCGCTTGCCCCCGTCCTCGGTGATGTACATCCCCCGCGGGGCCGCAGCGGCGTCGAGCGGCGCGGCCACGACGAGTTCCCGGCGGGGGGAGAGCCTGGTGAAGAGCAGGGCGCGGTCGAAGACGGGGTAGCCGGTGGCGACGACGACGTCCCGGGCCGTCACCGTGGCGCCGGACTCGGTGGTCACCCGGCAGGGTTCGCCCTCGGTGAGGCCGGTGACCCTGGAGCGCTCGTAGACGGTCCCGCCGCGGGCGGTCAGGGCGGCCGCCAGGCCGAGCAGGTAGGCACGCGGGTGGAACTGCGCCTGCCCGTCGACCCGTACCGCGCCCGCCACCGGGAACGGAAGATCGCACTGCCCGGTGTACTCCGCGGCCAAGCCCGCCTCGCGTGCCGCGGCCGCCTCGTCCCTGACGGCCGCGAGCGCGCCGGGGTCCAGCGTGTAGGCGAAGGCGGACGCCCGCTCGAAGGCGCAGTCGATCCCCAGGGTGCCCGCCAGTTCGGCGACCCGCTCGACCGCGTCCTGCTGCGACCGTGCGTACAGCCGCGCTCCGTCCTCGCCGCGGGTACGGCGCAGCCGCCCGTAGACGAGGCCGTGCTGGGCGGTCAGCTTCGCCGTGGTGTGGCCGCTGACGCCGGCGGCGATCCGGTCGGCCTCGACGACGGCGACCGAGCGTCCCGACGCGGCCAGTTCCCAGGCCGCGCTCAGACCCGCGATGCCGCCGCCGACCACCACGGCGTCCACGGTGACGTCGTCGGTCAGGGGCGCGAAGCGCGTCGCGTCGGTGCTGCTCATCCAGTAGGACTCGGCGGCGCCGGGCAGCGCGGCATCGGTCGGCATGCTGTGCGCGTTCCCCTCCTCGGCCCGGTCACGCCCGCTGCTCACCGGATTCGCCCGCCTGGCGGCGTGCCCCGCCCGCCCTTCGCGGCGGAGCTCCTCCGCGGCGCCGCCGCCGCACACCCGCGGGGTCGTGGCGGCGCCGCTCCCGGGGGACGGACGCCGCTCACGCGGCGGTCAGGCCGGCCGGGCCTCGGGCCAGGCCGCCGCGTCGGCGGCCGCGGGCTGCGGCGCGGTGAGGGGGAAGGCCTCGCGGCAGCGGGTGAGGTCGAGCAGGCGGGCGACCGCGGGCGACATCGCCGTCAGGCACAGCTGCGCGCCCGCGGCCCGGGCCGCGGAGCGGGCCCGCAGCAGCACGTTCAGCCCGGCGCAGTCGAAGAAGTCCACCGCGCCCAGGTCGACGTCGACGCCCGCGGGGGTGTCGGCGAGGCAGCTGGTGAGCGCCTGGTGGAGCGTCTCGGCGCAGTCGAGGTCGATCTCCCCGCGGACCGTCATCCGGGTGCGGCCGAGGACGTCGGTCATCCGGATCGACAGGCCGGACCGCAGGTGGCGGATCACTCGTGGAGCCGCCGGGGCCGTCGGCGCGAGCCCGTCATCGCCGTGCTGCGCGCCTTCGCGCCGGTGCTGCTCGGCACCTGCCATCGGCTACGACCTCCACTGGTCATTCCTGCGTCGGGCCCGCCGCGATGGGCGGCCACCGGGGCTCCGGGCGGCGAGGGCGGGCATGCTGCGTCATGCACCACCCTGTTGGGCGCGGGCGACGCCTGTCAAGTTTTGCGCGAAACACTATTCGTGTTTCAGCCGACCTGAATTGTGTGTCGTACGATGACGTGCATGGATGACGCCGCCCGCCCCCGGACCGGATGGACCTTCCTGACCAACCACGCGCGCGTCCTGGCCACGATCGCCCGCAACCCGCAGATCCGTGTGCGCGACATCGCCGCGAACTGCATGCTGACCCAGCGCGCCGTCCAGAAGATCATCTCCGACCTGGAGTCGGACGGCTACCTCAGCCACACGCGCGTGGGCCGCACCAACACCTACGAGGTCGCCGCCGGCATGTCGCTGCGCCACCCCGCCGACGCCGGCCAGACCGTCGCCGCGCTGCTCTCCCTCTTCTCCCTGGACACGGCAGCCCACCAGCAGACCGGCCCCGCGCAGGCACCGTGAGCGCCGCGGGCCCGGCCCCGCCCGGACGGGCCCTTCAGCCCGCCCCGCCCAGGGTCACGGTGCGGGATCCGGGTGCGAAGTCCCCGAAGGACTGCTGCCAGGACTCACCGGGCCAGTAGTACGTCACGCGGCCCTCGGCGGGCCGGTAGTGGGCCGTGTAGAGCGTCCTCGACCCCTGCTCGTCGACGGACCGGTACAGCGGCGGCCTCAGCATCGCCGCCACGTCCGTGCCCGCGGCGCGGACGGCGCGCAGCCGCTCCTGCGTCCCCAGCGCCCGCTCCTGCTCGCCGGTCACCGGAAGGTGCTGGTGGTTGGCGGCGCAGGCGTCCGGCGCCACCGTCACCGGTATGTCCGGCCCCACGAACACCGTCACCTCCTTCGCGGGATCGACGAGGGTGAGGTTCTGGGGGACGGCGACGGGCAGGGACCGCAGCCTGGCGACCGCCTCGTCGACGGTGCCGCACGTCTCCAGCAGGTAGCGCACCACGACGAGAACGGAGAAACCCCGTCCGTAGGCGGTACGGCCGCCCCAGGTGAGCGAGACCGCGAGACCGGCGTCGTTCATCCCGTCCAGCAGCCCCCAGAGCATGTCCTGCATGCCGATCACGGGCCGCAGGAAGCACGAGGAGACGACGGTCCCCTCGCACTGCTCGGGCCGCAGGTCGTAATTGCGCAGCAGAGTGCCGTTCCGGCCGATCTGGGTGCAGGCCTGGGAGAACGGCCGCAGTGCCGCGTGGGTGAGGAAGGCTTCCGCCCCGGGCCGGTCGAGCCGGCCGGCCAGGCGCTCCAGGACAGGGACGAGTTCCGGCATGTGCGCACGGAACAGCGCCCGGACGCGCTCCGCGCCCTGCGGGGTCCGGCCCTCCGCGGTCAGCAGGCCCTCCATCTCCCGCCACAGGGGGCGGGAGTAGGCGGCCCACCGCCCGTCGCCGCCGTCGCCGACCTCGATCGCCCGGAAGGTCTTGTGCTGTTGCCGCACGGCCACCGCTTCCCCCTGCGAGCCCTGGACGAGGTGTGCACCGTAGTGAATTGGGCCGGTAATCACCAGTCGGCCCCGCCCGCGGGGGCGGCCGCGCGCCTGCCGGGGGCGGCGGCCGCGTCAGGACCCGGACGGCCGCAGGAAGGCCGTCACCGCCGCCGCCTCGCGGTCGAGGCCCTCGACGACCCCGGGCGGGAGGGGGGCGAAGGGGGCAAGGCGGAAGGGGGCCCGGGTCCAGGTGGCGAGGGCCAGGCCGTCGGCGAGGACGGTGGGGCGGATGACACCGCCGCCGGGCCGGACGCGCGACCGGTGGGCGGCGGGGACGGAGGTGTCCCGGGTGCGGTGGCCGAGGAAGTAGCCGTCGTAGGCGGGCAGGAGGCGCACGTCCGGGGGGCCCGGGCGGTGCGGGGCGGCGGGTGCGGCGGCGAGCGTGGTGAGGGCCGCGTCGTACGGGGCGGTGGCGCCCTCCGCGGCCAGCGTGTGCCAGGCGCGGCGGGCGCGGGTGAGGGGCAGGCCGGACCAGGCGGCGAAGTCCTCGGCGGCGGCGGGCGCGTGGGCGGCGAGGTAGCGGCGGGCGAGCTCGGCGACGGCGGCGTCGCCCTCGGGTCCGGCGGCGGGCGGGAGCCAGTCGTCGAGGGGGACGTACGCGGCCTCGCCGTCACGCTGCGGGCCGTGGCAGAGCACGCCGGTGAGGGCGGCGTGCCGGATGAGGTGGAAGGACTCCTGGCCGTCCGCGGGGATACCGAGGGGGGCGAGTGCCGCCGTCAGTTCCGCCCGGGTGCGCGGGCCGTGCTCGGCGGCCTCCCGGCCCAGCAGGTCGTCGGAGGCGGCGAGCAGCGCTTCGTCCAGGCCGAGCCGGCGGTAGCGGCCGGCGGTCGCGGCGAGGATGCCGGGGGCGAGCAGCCGCAGCAGCCAGCGGGCGTCGGCGGCGGGCACGGTGTGCAGGGTCCCGCGCAGGAACCAGCCCCGGACGATGCTGCGTTCGTCCTCGTACGCGGCCCGTACCGCCTCCGCGGTGATGCCGCGGCCGCGCACGCGGATGCCCAGGGCGGCGGCCACGGCGTCCTGCGCCTGCACGGCGAACACCCGCCGTACGACGCCGGCCGGGCTGCCCTCGCGCACCCCGCCGCCCACCGCCTGCGCGCGGGCGCGCAGCTCCCGGACCCGCCGCTCGTCCGCCTCCGACACCGCCTCCGCCTCCCCGCCCGCCGGCCCGACCGCCCCACCGACCTTATCCGGCAGCGCCCGCGCCAGGCGCCGCGTGCACACCCGGCGCGTACGCGGCGAGGCACCGCCCCTCGGACGAGAGGACCGCGGACAGCCACCTCGCCGGTCCTCACCGGCGCGGCCCCGACGATCCGGATCGCAGACCTCACCCGGACCACCCATGGGTCACGGCTCGGCACGCGCCCTAGGGCGTGTCCGCAAAGTCCCGTCGTCCGCCCGGAGGGCGGGGCAGACGGTGTCTGGTGCGTGCGATCGCAAGGCGGAGGGTCGTCCTC
>NZ_JBIRRA010000007.1:0-501396 GCF_044333485.1 Streptomyces sp. NPDC020983
CGGGCGGCGAAGACCGGTGAGCCGTCCAGGAGGTCCACGCCCATGCCCGGCCACTGCGATCCCTGGCCGGGAAAGACGAACACCGGACCGGCACCGGTCGGCACGGCCTTCCCGGTGACGACGGCGGGGTCGGGCTTTCCGGCGGCCAGTTTCTCCAGGCCCGCGAGCAGTGAGGCGGGGTCCTGCGCGACGACGGCCGCACGGTGGTCGAAGGCCGTACGGGTCGTCGCCAGCGACCAGCCCACCCGGGCCACGTCGTCGACGGGGAAGCGGGCGGCGAGGTTGGCGGCCTGGGCGCGGAGGGCTTCGGGGGTGCGGGCGGACAGGAGCCAGGGGACGATGTCGCCGGTGTCGTGGTCCGCGGGGGCGGGTTCCGGTTCCGGGTCGCCCTGTTCGAGGACGAGGTGGGCGTTGGTGCCGGAGATGCCGAAGGAGGAGACGGCCGCGCGGCGGGGGCGTCCGGTGTCGGGCCAGTCGGTGGCGCGGGTGAGGAGTTCGACGCCGCCGGTCCACTCGACGTGCGGGCTGGGGGCGTCGATGTGGAGGCTGGCGGGGAGGCGTCCGTGGCGCATGGCCATGACCATTTTGATGACGCCGGCGACTCCGGCGGCGGCCTGGGTGTGGCCGATGTTGGACTTGACCGAGCCGAGCAGCAAGGGGCGCTCGTCCGGCCGGTCCTGCCCGTAGGTGGCGTGCAGGGCTTCGGCCTCGATGGGGTCGCCGAGCCTGGTGCCGGTGCCGTGTGCCTCGACGGCGTCGACGTCGGCGGGGGAGAGCCCGGCGTTGGCGAGCGCCTGCCGGATGACGCGTTGCTGGGAGGGGCCGTTGGGGGCGGTCAGGCCGTTGCTGGCGCCGTCCTGGTTGACCGCGGAGCCGCGCAGCACCGCGAGCACGCGGTGGCCGTTGCGCCGCGCGTCCGACAGCCGCTCCAGCACCAGCAGGCCCGCGCCCTCGCCCCATCCTGTGCCGTCGGCTGCGGCGGCGAAGGGCTTGCAGCGGCCGTCGGGGGCGAGCCCGCGCTGCCGGGAGAACTCCACGAAGGTGTTCGGTGTCGCCATCACGGTGGCGCCGCCCGCGAGCGCGAGGTCGCACTCGCCCTGCCGCAGGGCCTGCGCGGCCAGGTGCATGGCCACCAGCGAGGACGAGCACGCGGTGTCGACGGTGAGGGTCGGCCCCTCCAGGCCGAAGGTGTAGGCGAGCCGCCCGGAGGCCACGCTCGGCGTGCTGCCGGTCATGATCTGGCCTTCGTAGCCCGCCGGGATGCGGCCGAGGAAGCGGGCGCCGTAGTCGTCGTACATGATCCCGGTGACGACGGCGGTGCGGCTGCCGCGCAGCGTCGCGGGGTCGATGCGGGCGTGCTCGAAGGCCTGCCACGCGGTCTCCAGCAGCAGCCGCTGCTGCGGGTCGGTGGCGAGCGCCTCGCGCGGGCTGATCCCGAAGAACTCCGCGTCGAACAGCGCGGCTTCGCGCAGGAAGCCGCCCTCGCGGGCGTAGCTGCGGCCCGGCTGGTCCGGATCCGGGTCGTACAGCGCCGCGAGGTCCCAGCCGCGGTCGGTCGGGAAGGGGCCCGCCGCGTCCACCCCGTCGGCGACCAGTTGCCACAGGGCGTCGGGGGAGTGGACGTCGCCCGGGTAGTGGCAGGCCATGCCGACGATCACGACGGGGTCGGAGTCCGTGCGGGCCGCGGTGGCGGCGGCGGGGACAGCCGGCCCGGCGCCGGTGCCCGGGAGCCGGGTCAGCAGGTGGCGTACGAGGGCCTCGGGCGTCGGGTAGTCGAAGACGGCCGTGGCGGCCAGCCGGACACCGGTCGCGGCGGTCACCGCGTTGCGCAGCTCCAGCGCGGTCAGCGAGTCCAGGCCCAGGTGCTGGAAGGGCCGGCCCAGCTCGACGGAGGCGGGGTCGGGGTGGGCCAGGACGGTGGCGAGCTGGTCGCGGACCAGCTCGGTCAGGACCCGTTCGCGCTCCGCCGGGGGCAGCGCCGCCAGCCGTTCCGCCGAAGCGGCGGCCGGGGCACCGGCGGACGCGCGGGGCGCGGCGGAGCGGACGAGGCGGCGCAGCAGCGGTGGCAGCGGGCCCGCGGCGGCCTGCCCGCGGAGCACGGCGAGGTCGAAGCGGGCCGGGACGAGCACGGGGTGCGGCTGCCCGAGCGCGGCGTCGAAGAGGGCGAGGCCCTGCTCCTGCGACAGCGCCGCGGTGCCGGAGCGGGCCATCCGGGCCAGGTCGGCGGTGGCGAGGTGCCCGGTCATGCCCGCGCCGTCGCCCCACAGTCCCCAGGCCAGGGCCGTCGCGGTGCCGCCCGCGGCCCGGATGTCCTCGGCGAGCGCGTTGAGGAAGCCGTTCGCGGCACCGTAGTTGCCCTGCCCCGGGCTGCCCAGGACCGAGGCCGCCGAGGAGAAGAGGACGAAGGCGGCGAGGCCCGCGTCGCGAGTGAGCCGGTGCAGGTGCCAGGCGGCCTCCGCCTTGGGGGCCATGACGGCGTCGAGCTGGGCGGGGGTCAGTGCGCCCACCACCCCGTCGTCGAGGACACCCGCGGCGTGCACCACGGCGGTGAGCGGGTGTTCCGCGGGCACGCCCGCGAGCAGTGCGGCCAGCGCCCGCGGTTCGGTGACGTCGCACCGCTCCACCCGGACGTCGGCGGCCAGCCCGGCGGCGAAGGCGGTGATGCCCTCGGCGTCCGGGCCGCTGCGGCCGGCCAGCAGGAGGTGCCGGACGCCGTGCCTCTCGACCAGGTGCCGGGCGACCAGCCGTCCGAGCGCGCCGGTGCCGCCGGTGACGAGGACGGTGCCGTGGGGATCGGGCGCCGCCACCACCGGTTCCGCGCCGGGCGGCGCGGGGACCAGCCGCGGGACGGACAGGCGGCCGCCGCGGAGGGCGACCTGTGATTCGTCGCCGGCCTCCGCGGCCCTGAGCGCGTCCCAGGTGGAGCCCCCGGCACCCACGTCCGCGAGGAGGATCCGCCCGGGGTGCTCGGCCTGTGCCGCCCGCAGCAGCCCCCAGACCGCGGCCCCCGCGGGGTCGGGCGGGCCGTCCTCCGGCTCCGCGGAGACCGCGCCCGCGGTGAGGACCACCAGCCGGGTGCCGGCGAACGCGTCCTCCGCCAGCCACTCCTGGAGCGGTGCGAGCACCGCGAGCACCGCGCCGCGCGCCCGCGCGGGCGCCTCGGCGCCGGACTCCCCGGCGACGGAGAGCACGAGCACGTCCGGGGCCGCCTCCCCGCCGGCGAGCGCGTCCCGCAGGCCGGCGAGGCCGCGGTGCCGTACGGGAGCGTCGCCCGTGAGCCGCGCGGTGGGGTCGGCGCCGGGCAGGCCGGTCCGTGGATCGCCGCCGGCGCCCGCGGCTGCGGGGCCGTACGGGCCGGTGCGGTCGTCATCCGTGGCGGGGCGGACGGCGGAGTCCGCGCCTCCGGGGCCGGGAAGGGCGCCGCTCGCGGGGGCGGTCACCGCCGCGTCGGCGGTGACGACCGCCCAGCGCCCGGCCGGTCGCGGCTGACCGGCGGACGGCGGCAGGGGTTCCCACTCCAGGCGGTACAGGGAGCGTTCCGCGGCTCCCGCCGTGGCGCGCCAGCGGTCGGCGGCGACGGTGCGCAGCGTCAGGGTGTCGACGGCGGCGACTTCGGCGCCGGAGTCGTCGCACAGCCGCAGCGCCACCGTGTCCGGGCCCGTCGGGGTGATGCGCGCCAGCAGCCGGGAGCGGCCGCGGGCGGTCAGCCGGACCCCGTCGAAGGCGAAGGGCAGACGGACGGTGCCGGGTGCGCCGCCCGCCTGGTGCGCGGCGGTGAAGAGGTCGCCGATCGGGTGCAGGGCGGCGTCCAGCAGCGCGGGATGCAGCGCCCAGCTCGTGCTCTCGGCGCGCTGCCCCTCGCCGAGGGCGAGTTCGGCGAAGATCTCGTCGCCCGCCCGCCAGGCCGCGCGCAGCCCGGTGAAGGCGGGGCCGTAGCGGTAGCCGTCGTCCGCCAGCCGCTCGTACAGGGCGGCGACGTCGACCGCCCGCGCGTCCGGCGGCGGCCACTGCCCGGGCCGTCCGGCGGCGGGCGGGGGGTCACCCGCCGGGGCGAGGGTGCCCGTCGCGTGCTGCTGCCAGGGGCGGGAGGCCTCCGGGCCGGCGTCCTGCGGGCCGTCCGCGGCCGGGCGGGAGTGGACGGTGAGCGCGCGGCGCCCGGACCCGTCACCGGCGGCCACGGCCACCTGCAGCTCGACCCCGCCGGCGGCGGGCATCAGCAGTGGCGCCTCCAACGTCAGGTTCTCGACCTCCGGGCAGCCGGCCAGGACGCCCGCGTGCAGGGCGAGTTCGACGAAGAGCGTGCCGGGCAGCGGCACATGTCCGACGATCGCGTGGTCGGCGAGCCAGGGCCGGTCGCGCAGCGCCAGCCGGCCGGTCAGCAGCAGGCCGCCGCCCGCCGGCTCGACGACGGCCCCGAGCAGCGGATGACCGCCGCTCTCCAGCCCCGCCGCCCGCACGTCGGCCTCGCGGCCGACGGCGGCAGGCCAGTAGCGGCGGCGGTCGAAGCGGTACGTGGGCAGGTCGGCGGCCGCGCTCCCGGCGGGGAAGGCGGCGCCGAAGTCGACGCTCTCGCCGTCCGCGTGCAGCCGGGCCAGCGCGGTGAGCAGCGTACGCGGCTCGTCACGGCCCTCGCGGAGCGCCCCGGCCAGCACCGCGGGCTCACCGGGCGGCTCCTCCTCGGCCAGGCAGCCGCGCGCCATGGCGCACAGCACGGGGTCGGGGCCCAGTTCGAGGAAGCGCGCCACGCCCTCCGCGCGCAGCGCCGCGACGGCGTCCCGGAAGCGCACCGGCTGCCGCGCGTGCCGCACCCAGTACTCCGGGTCGCACAGCTGCGCGGCGTCCGCGAGGCCGCCGGTGACGTCGGAGACGACGGCGATACGCGGCGGGGAGTACGTCAATCCGCTCGCGATTTCCCGGAAGTCGTCGAGGACGGGCTCGATGCGGGGCGAGTGGAAGGCGTGGCCGACGCGCAGCCGCCGGATGCGCGCCCCGCGGCCGCGCATCGTCTCGGCGACGTCGGCGACGGCTGCCTCGCCGCCCGAGACCACCACCGCCCGGGGCCCGTTGACGGCCGCCAGCGACACCTGGTCCTCGCGACCGGCGAGCAGCGCGGCCACGTCCTCCTCGGCGGCCTCGACGGCGACCATGGCGCCGCCCCCGGGCAGTGCCTGCATCAGCCGCCCCCGGGCCGCGACCAGCCGCGCCGCGTCCGGCAGCGACAGCACCCCCGCGACGTGCGCGGCCACCAGCCCGCCCACCGAGTGGCCCACGACGTATCCGGGCACCACCCCGAAGGACTCCACCAGCCGGTGCAGCGCGACCTCGACGGCGAACAGCGCGGCCTGCGTGAATTCGGTGCGGTCCAGCGCCGCGGCCTGCGCCCCGCCGGGCGGCGCGAAGACCAGCTCCCGCAGCGACCGCCCGAGCAGCGGGTCCAGACGGGCGCAGGCCTCGTCGAAGGCTGCGGCGAAGACCGGGTAGGCGGCGTGCAGTTCACGCCCCGCCCCCGGACGCTGGCTGCCCTGCCCGGTGAAGAGGAAGGCGCAGCCCGCCCGGCGGACCGCGCCGCCCGGCACGCACACCCCGGGGTGCGCCCGTCCCGCGGCGAGGTCCGCGAGCCGCGCCTCAAGCTCGGCGCGGTCCCCGCCCAGCACGACCGCACGGTGCTCCAGTGGCGAGCGCCCGGCGGCGAGCGCCCGCCCGATCGCGTCGGCCGGCACGTCCGGACGCGCCGCGGCGTACACGCCGAGCGCCGCGGCCTGCGCCCGCAGGCTCCCCGCACTGCGCGCGGACACCACCCAGGGCACGGCGCTGCCCGCGGCCGCCGTGGTGTCGGCGCCGGACGCGGCTGCGTGGCCCGCGCCGTCACCGCCCGCGGGGCCGGCGGGGTCCGCGGCCGCGGCGTCCACCGGGTCCGCGGGCGCGTCCTCGAGGATCAGGTGGGCGTTCGTGCCGCTGATGCCGAAGGACGACACCCCGGCCCGGCGGCGGCGGTCGCCCGCGGGCCAGGGGACGGGGCCGTCCGGCAGGCGTACCGCGCCCGCCGTCCAGTCGACGACCGGAGTGGGGCGGTCAGCGTGCAGCAGGGCGGGCAGGGTGGCGTGGCGCATCGCCATGACCATCTTGATGACGCCCGCGACGCCCGCCGCCCCCTGCGTGTGGCCGATGTTCGGCTTGATCGCGCCGAGCAGCAGCGGCCGGCCGGCCGGGCGGTCCTGGCCGTACGTCGCCAGCAGCGCCTGCGCCTCGATCGGGTCGCCGAGGGCGGTGCCGGTGCCGTGCGCCTCGACCGCGTCGACGTCGGCGGGGGTCAGGCGGGCGTTGGCGAGGGCCTGGCGGATGACGCGCTGCTGCGCGAGGCCGTTGGGGGCGGTCAGGCCGTTGCTGGCTCCGTCCTGGTTGACCGCCGAGCCGCGCAGCACCGCGAGCACGCGGTGGCCGTTGCGCCGGGCGTCCGACAGCCGCTCCAGCACCAGCAGACCCGCACCCTCGCCGAAGACCGTGCCGTCGGCACCCTCGGCGAAGGCCTTGCAGCGGCTGTCCGCGGCGAGTCCGCGCTGCCGTGCGAACTCGGTGAAGACGTAGGGCGTCGTCATCACCGTCACGCCGCCCGCGAGCGCCAGGTCGCACTCACCGCCGCGCAGCGCCTGCGCCGCCAGGTGCAGCGCCACCAGTGAGGACGAGCACGCCGTGTCGACGGTGACGGCCGGGCCCTCCAGGCCCAGGGTGTAGGCGATCCGGCCGGACAGCACGCTGGGCGCGTTGCCGGTGACCAGGTGGCCTTCGGCCGCCGGGTCGACGTGCGGGGTGCCGAAGCCGGGGAGGGCCGTGCCCGCGTACACCCCCACGGGAGCCCCGCGCAGCGACACCGCGGGGATGCCCGCGCGCTCCAGCGCCTCCCAGGCGACCTCCAGCAGCAGCCGCTGCTGCGGGTCGATCGCCGCGGCCTCGCGCGGGCTGATGCCGAAGAACTCCGGGTCGAAGAGCGCCGCGCCGTGCAGGAAGCCGCCCTCGCGGGCGTAACTGGTGCCCGGGTGGGCGGGGTCGGGGTGGAAGAGGCGGTCCAGGTCCCAGCCGCGGTCGGCGGGGAAGGCGGTCATCGCGTGCCGGCCGGACGCGACGAGTTCCCACAGGTCCTCGGGTGACTCGATCCCGCCGGGGTAGCGGCAGGCCATGGAGACGACGGCGACCGGTTCGTGCCGGGCGTCCTCCACCTCGCGCAGACGTGCCCGGGTGTCGTGCAGGTCGGCGGCGACCCGCTTGAGGTAGTCGACCAGCCGCTCGTGCGTGGCCTCAGTGGTCACGTCGTGTCACCGCACCTTCCGATGCCGGGAGTTGGCGGGGTTGTCGCCGGGGAGTGTCGGGGTGCCGGGGGCCGTACGGGGGTGCGAACGGCCCCCGCGGGGGCGCCCCGTGCCGGGCCGCGGGGCGAGACCGGGCTCACGAGAGCCCGAGTTCCTTGTCGATGAAGTCGAAGACCTGGTCGGCCGTCGCGTCGTGCAGCCGTTCCGCGGCGCGCGCGCCGTTCGCCCCCGCGCCGTTCCCGGCCTTCCACCGTGCGAGGAGCGCCTCCAGCCGCCGGGTGATCCGGTCCGGCCCTCCGCCCTCGGTCTCCGTGCCGTCCGGGGGAGGGTCACCGGCCGCCGCCTCCAGCGCCCGTTCGAGATCGGCGAGGCTGCCGAGGACGGGCGCGTAGGCGTCGCGCGGCCCGGCATCCGGGGCGCCGTCCGGCGCGAGGAGGGTGCGCAGGTGCTCGGCCAGCGCCTCGGCGGCCGGGTGGTCGAAGACGACGGTCGCGGGCAGCCGCGCACCGGTCGCCGCGGTGACCCGGTTGCGCAGTTCCACGGCGGTGAGCGAGTCGAAGCCCAGCTCCTTGAACGCCGCCTCCGCGGGCACCGCCGCCGGGTCGGAGTGCCCCAGCACCGTGGCCGCGTGACGCCGCACCAGGTCGGTCAGCAGCCGCCGCTGCTCGCCCGCGGCGAGCCCGGCCAGCCGGGCGGGCCAGTCCACCGGCGCCTGCTCGGCCGCCGCGGCGGGGCGTGCCGCGGCGGCACCGGCGGACCCGGCCCGCGCGGCGGCCGCGAGCGCGCGCAGCGGCGGCGGCAGCGCGGCGCCCGGCTGGGCGGCGAGCGCGGCGGAGTCCAGCCGGAGGGCGAGCAGCGCCGGACTGCCGTGCGCGAGCGCCGCGTCGAAGAGCGCGCACCCCTGCTCGGCGTTGTTGGGCGCGATGCCCTGCCGGGCGATGCGCGCCACGTCGGAGTCGGTGAGCCGCCCGGTGAGGCCGCTCGCGGCGGCCCACAGGCCCCACCCGACCGACACCGCGGGCAGGCCCGCGGCCTGCCGGCGCTCGGCGAGGGCGTCGCAGAAGGCGTTGGCGGCCGAGTAGTTGGCCTGCCCCGGGGTGCCGAGCACCGAGGCGAAGGAGGAGAAGAGGACGAACATCCCCAGCGGCAGCCCCTCCGTGAGGGCGTGCAGATGCGCCGCGCCCGCGGCCTTCGCGGACCACACCTCGGCGAGCCGCGCCGGGTCCTGCGAGGCCAGCGTCGCGTCGGACACCGCGCCCGCCGCGTGCACGACGCCGGTGAGCGGATGCGCCGGGTCGATGCCCGCGACGGCCTCCCGCAGCGCCCCCGCGTCGCCCGCGTCCGCCGCGGCCACCCGGACCCGGGCGCCCAGCGCGGTCAGCCGGTCCGCCAGCTCGCCGGCGCCGGGCGCCGCGGGCCCGGACCTGCCGAGCAGCAGCAGGTGCCGTACGCCGTGGGCGCGCACCAGGTGCTCGGCCACCAGGCCGCCCAGTGTGCCGGTGCCGCCGGTGACCAGCACGGTGCCCTCCGGGTCGAGCGGGGGCGGCACGTCCAGGACGAGCTTGCCGGTGTGCCGGGCCCCGGTCAGCTCGCGCAGCGCATGCCGGATCCGGCCGAGCCGGTACGGCGTGACGGGCGGCGGGGCCAGCGTGCCGGCCGCGAACAGCTCGCCCAGGCGGGCCAGCATCGCCGCGACGCACTCCGGCCCGGCGTCCGCCACGAGGTCGAACGCGCGGTATTCCACGCTGTGCTGGAGCGCCACCAGCTCGGGGTCGCGCAGGTCCGTCTTGCCCATCTCGACGAGCCGGCCGCCGGGCGAGAGCAGCCGGAGCGAGGCGTCGGTCAGCTCGCCCGCGAGGCTGTTGAGGACCACGTCGACCCCCCGCCCGCCGGTCGCGGAGCCGAACGCCTCCTCGAAGTCCGTGTCCCGTGACGACGCCCGGTGGGACGCGTCGATCCCCATCGCGTCGAGCACCCCGTGCTTGGCGGGGCTCGCCGTCGCGAAGACCTCCGCGCCCAGGTGGCGCGCGATGCGGACGGCGGCCGTCCCGACGCCTCCGGTCGCGCTGTGGATCAGCACCCGCTCGCCCGCGCCGAGCCCGCCCAGCTCCACCAGGCCGTACCACGCGGTGAGGTACGCCACCGGGCTCGCGGCCGCGGCGCGGAAGTCCCAGCCAGGAGGTACGGGCGCGAGCATCCGGGCGTCCGCGACGGCGACCGGGCCGAAGGCGTCGTCGAACAGGCCCATCACCCGGTCTCCCGGCGCCGGCGACGCCACGTCCGGCGCGGCCTCCAGCACGACGCCCGCGCCCTCGATGCCCAGCGTCGCCGCCGGGTCGGGGTACATGCCGAGGGCGATCAGCGCGTCACGGAAGTTGAGGCCCGCCGCCCGCACGGCGACCCGCACCTGCCCGGCCGCGAGCGGCGCGCGGGCCCGCGGGTCCGGCGCCGCCGACAGGTCGTCCGGCCCGGTCCGCCCCGCCACCACCCGCCACGCGGGCGCACCGGCCGGAGCCGCCAGGTCGGCGCCGTCCCCCGCAGGTTCCAGCCGCGGTACGAGGGCCCGCCCCGCCCGTACGGCGATCTGCGGCTCACCGGCCCGTACCGCCGCCCCGAGGACCTCCCCCAGCGGCGCGCCGGACTCCGTGCCCGGCAGGTCGACCAGCAGGAAGCGGCCGGGGTGCTCCGTCTGCGCGCTGCGCACGAGCCCCCACACCGCGGCGGCCGCCGGGTCCACCGCTCCGTCCGCGCGGCCGGCCGCGACGGCGCGGCGCGTCACCCACGCCAGCCGCGGCCCTTCGAACGCCTCACCCGCCAGCCACTCCTGAGCCAGCGCCAGCGCCTCGTCCGCGACCGCCAGACCCCGCCCGGCGCCGGTCTCGCCGCCCGGCTCCTCCGCGGCCCCCGCGGGCACCCCGGCGAGGACGACGTCGGGAGCCGCCGCCCCGGCGTCCACCGCCGCGGCCAGGGCGCTCAGATCGGTGTGCCGCTCGGCCCCGGCCAGCTCCGGCAGGGCGTCGCCCAGCACCGCGAGCCGCAGCGGCCCGGCCTCCGTGACCTCCGGCAGCGGCGCCCACCGCACGGCGAGCAGCCCGTCCGTACCGGCGGCGCGGCTCGCGGCGCGCAGCTGCCCGGCGCCGGTCTCGCGCAGCGCCACCGCGTCCGCGGTCAGCACCGGCGCGCCCGCGGCGTCGGCGACCAGGACCCGCAGGCCCTCCGGTCGCGGCGACACCCGCACCCGGACCCGCGTGGCGCCGTCCGCCCACAGCCGTACCCCGCTCCACGCGAAGGGCAGCAGCACCGTGCCGTCTTCCGCGGGGGAGCCGAGCAGGAGCGGCTGCATCGCGGCGTCGAGCAGCGCGGGGTGGACGCCGAAGCCGCCCGCCTGCTCGGCGGCGCCCTCCGGGAGCACCACGTCCGCGAGCGTGTCCGCCCCGTCCCGCCACACCGCCCGCAGCCCGCGGAAGGCCTCCCCGTAGCCGTAACCGGCGGCCGCGGCACGGTCGTAGAAGTCCTCGACGGCGACGGGCCGCGCGCCCGGCGGCGGCCAGGCGCCGTCCAGGCCCTCCGGTACCGGCCCGGGTCCGGCGGGCGCCAGCGTTCCCGTCGCATGGCAGGTCCAGGCCGCGGCGGCGCCGTCCCCGTCACCCTCCGGCCGCGAGCAGACGCGCACCGCCCGCCGCCCGTCGTCCCCCGCGCTGCCGGCCAGGACCTGGACCAGCAGCCCGCCCGACTCGGCCAGCACCAGCGGCACCTGGAGCGCCAGCTCCTCGACGGCGCCGCAGCCCGCCTCGTCGGCGGCCCGCAGCAGCCACTCGACCAGCACCGCGCCGGGCACCAGCGGCAGACCGGCGACCACGTGCTCCGCGAGCCACCCGGCGTGCGGGGCGGGCGCGAGCCGCCCCGCGAGCAGCAGCCCGCCGTCCGCGGTGTGCACGGACACCGGCAGCAGCGCGTGCCCGCTCCCGCCCCCGTCCGTGCCCGCCCCCGTGGTGGCGGGTACGGCGGAAGGCAGCCAGTAGCGCTCGCGCTGGAAGGCGTACGCCGGCAGCGGCACCGCGCGCGGCGTGCGTCCGCCGGCCGCGTACCAGGGCGCCCAGTCGACCCCTGCGCCCGCGGTGTGCGCCTCGGCGAGCGCCCTGCACAGCCGGTCGGGCCCGCCCTCGTCGCGGCGCAGCGTGCCCGTCGCGACGGCGGGCACGCCCGCCGCCTCGAAGCACTCCTGGAGGGCCGGCAGCAGCACCGGGTGCGGGCTGGCCTCGATGAACACCCGGTAGCCGTCCGCGAGCAGCGCCTGCACGGTGTCCGCGAGGCGTACGGGCTGCCGCAGGTTGCCGAACCAGTAGTCCGCGTCGAGGCGGGAGCCGTCGGTGCGCGACGCGGTGACGGTCGAGTAGAAGGCCACGTCGGAGGAGGCGCCGGCCACCCCGGCCAGGGCGGCCGCCAGGTCGTCCGCGACGGCGTCCACCTGCGGACCGTGCGAGGCGTAGTCGACGTCGATCACCCGCGCCCGCAGCCCCGCCGCGGCGGCCGCCGTGACCAGGTCCGCGACCTGCCCGGGGGGACCCGACACCACCGTGGACGACGGGCCGTTCTCCGCCGCGACCGCCACCTGCGGGGCGTGCTCGGCGGCCAGCTTCGCCGCTTCGGGCGCCCCGCAGCCCAGCGCCGCCATCGCGCCCAGTCCGGCCAGCGACCGCAGCGCCCGCGACCGCAGCGCCACCACCCGCGCGCCGTCCTCCAGGCTCAGCGATCCCGCGACGCAGGCCGCCGCGATCTCGCCCTGCGAGTGGCCCACCACGGCGGCGGGCACCACGCCGAACTCCGCCCAGACCGCCGCGAGCGACACCATCACCGCCCACAGCACCGGCTGCACGACGTCCACCCGCGACAGGTCCGCGGCGTCGCCCTCCCCGCGCAGCACGGCGCAGAGCGACCAGTCGACGTACGGCGCGAGGGCCCGCTCGCAGGCCGCGGCGCGGGCGGCGAACACGGGGGAGGCGTCCAGGAGCTGAACGCCCATGCCGAGCCACTGCGACCCCTGGCCGGGGAAGACCAGCACCGGGCCGGGACCCGTGCCCCCGGCCGTACCGCGGACGACAGCCGGGTCGGGGACGCCCTCCGCGAGCGCGTCCAGTCCCGCGAGCAGGGCCGCACGGTCGCCGCCCACGACGACCGCCCGGTGCTCGAAGGCCGTCCGGCGCGTCGCGAGCGACCACCCGGTGTCGGCGGTGCCGTTCGCCGCGCCCTCGCCGGCCAGGAAGGCGCGCAGCCGTTCGGCCTGCGCCCGCAGCGCCTCCTGCGTACGTCCCGAGACCGGCCAGGGGACAACGCCGGGTTCGGCTCCTCCTCCGGCGTCCTGCGGGCCGCCGTCCGGGGCCTGTTCGAGGACGAGGTGGGCGTTGGTGCCGGACACGCCGAACGCCGACACGGCGGCCCTGCGCGGCCGCCCGGTGTCCGGCCACTGCCTCGGTCCGGTGAGCAGCCGGACGGTGCCGGCGCTCCAGTCGACGTGGTCGGTCGGTTCGTCGAGGTGCAGGGTGGGCGCCAGTGCGCCGTCGCGCAGCGCCATGACGGTGTTGATCGTGCCCGCGACGCCCGCGGAGGCGTGCGTGTGGCCGATGTTGGACTTGATCGAGCCGAGCCACAGCGGGTGCTCCGCGGGCCGGTCCACCCCGTAGGTGGCGATGAGGGCCTCGGCCTCGATCGGGTCGCCCAGCCGGGTGCCCGTGCCGTGCGCCTCGACCATGTCGACGTCCGCCCCGGACAGGCCCGCACTCTCCAGCGCCCGCCGGATCACGTCCTCCTGCGCCAGGCCGTTGGGCGCGGTCAGGCCGTTGCTGGCGCCGTCCTGGTTGACCGCCGAGCCGCGCAGCAGCGCCAGTACCTCGTGCCCGTTGCGCCGCGCGTCGGACAGCCGCTCCAGCACGAGCAGGCCCGAACCCTCGGAGAAGCCCGTGCCGTCCGCCGCGGCCGCGAAGGGCTTGCAGCGCGCGTCCGGCGACAGCGCCCGCTGGCGGCAGAACTCGGTGAACATCAGCGGCGTCGACAGCACCGTCACCCCGCCCGCCAGCGCGAGCGAGCACTCGCCCTGCCGCAGGGCCTGCCCGGCCAGGTGGATCGCCACCATCGACGACGAGCACGCGGTGTCCACGGTCACCGCCGGGCCCTCGAAACCGAAGGTGTAGGCGACGCGCCCGGAGATCACGCTCGTCAGGCTGCCCGTCGTCGCGAAGCCCTCGAAGCCCTCCGGGATCCGGGGCATTCCGGAGACGTAGTCCTCGCTCGACACCCCCACGTACACCCCCGTGCGGCCGCCGCGCAGCGTCCCCGGCACGATCCCGGCGTGCTCCAGCGCCTCCCACGCCAGCTCCAGGACGACCCGCTGCTGCGGGTCCATCGCCAGTGCCTCCCGGGGGCTGATGCCGAAGAAGCCCGCGTCGAAGCGGTCCACGTCGTGCAGGAAGCCGCCCTGCGTCACGTAACTGGTCCCGAAGTGGGCCGGGTCCGGGTGGTAGAGGCCCTCCAGCTGCCAGCCGCGGTCGGTGGGGAAGCCGCCGATCGCGTCGCCGCCGGCGCGGACGAAGCGCCGCAGCTCCTCCGGCGAGCGCACCCCGCCGGGGAAGCGGCACGCCATGCCGACGACGGCCACCGGCTCGTGCCGGCCCTGCTCCAGCTCCTGGAGCCGGGTCCGGGCGTCGTGCAGCTCGGTCGTCACCCGGCGCAGGTACTCGACGAGTTGCGCTTCGCTGGCCATGCGTCACCTGCCTTCAGCGGGAGGAGTGCGGAGGGGAGTGCGGTTCGAGGGCGGCGCCGAGCTCGTTGTCGATGAAGGCCAGCAGCTCGTCGGCGGTCGCCGACGCCAGCCGGTCCGCCGCGTCCGGCGGCGGCGGGGACTTCTCCCGCGCGGGTTCCTGCGGTGGCTGCTCCGGCGCCAGCCGGTCCTCCAGGAGCCGGGCCAGCCGCTCGGGCGTCGGGTGCCGGAAGACGACCGCGGCCGGCAGCCGCAGCCCGCTGTCCTCGACCAGGCGGTTGCGCAGCTCGACGGAGGTCATCGAGTCGAAGCCCAGCTCCTTGAAGGACGCGTCGGCGCGGACCGCCCCCGCGTCGGGCCGCCCGAGGACGGCCGCGGCGTGCGCGCGCACCAGCCCCAGCACGGTGTGGTGCCGCTCGGCGGGCCCCAGCCCCGCGAGCCGTCCCGCCCAGCCGCCGCCCTCCGGCTCCGGCGCGGCCGCGACCCTGCGCACCGGCACCGTGCCCGGCGCCCCGGCGGCCAGCGCCCGCAGCTCTGCCGGCACCGGCCGCCCGCCGCCGGTCCGCGGATCGGCCGCGACCAGCGCGGCGGCGCCGGTACGGCACGCCTCGTCCAGCAGCGCCAGCCCGCGCGCCGCCCCGAGCACCCCGGCCCACGGCGTCCCGCCCGCACCGCCGTCGAGCGCCCACGGCCCGACCCGTACGGCCAGCCCGTCCGCCCCGGCCCGGCGCCGCCGTGCGACGACGGCCTCGGCGTACGCGGCGGCGGCCGCCCGCTCGGGAGCCGCGGGCCCGTCCCCGCCCTCGCCGCAGAGGGCCACGAACCGTACGCCGGGCAGCCCGCGGGTGGCCTCGTCCAGCGCCGCGAGCCCCGCGGCCGCGTCCCACCCGCCGAGGTGGACGACGCCCGCGAGCGGGTGCTCCGGGTCGACCGCGGCGAGGACGCGCTCCAGGGCGGCGGCGTCCCCCGGAGCGGCGGTCGCGGTCCGGGTGTCCCCGCCCCCGGGCGCGGCCCCGGCCCCCGCGTCCGCCGCGGCGGTGCCGGCGAAGCGCAGGTGCAGCGGGCGGACGCCCACCGTACGGGACAGGTGCTCGGACACGGCCGCCGCGACCGGGGTCCCCGTGCCCGCGAGGAGGACGGTGCTCCCCGGGGGGAAGGCGGGGCCGGGCGCCGCGGGGGCGGTGTACCGGACGAGGCGGGGGACGTGGGGCGTCCCGGCGCGCAGCGCGACCCGCGGCTCGGCGGGCGGCAGCAGGCGCGGGACGGCCGCCGGTTCGGTGGCCTGGTCCGCGTCGGCCAGGAGCAGCCGGTCGGGGTGCAGAGCCTGACGCGCCGACACGTACCCCCAGACCGCCGCCGCGCCCGGATCGTCACCGGGCGCCACCGCACCGCGCGTGAGCACGACGAGCCGGCTCGCGGCCAGCCGCGGCTCCGCGGCCCACGCGTCGACGACGGCGGCCGCGGCCCGTACCGCGTCCCGCGCGTCCCCGGCGGACGCACCGCCGGTGGGGGCGCTCCAGACGAGGAAGCCGGGCACGGGTGCTCCGGCGTCGACGGCGGCGAGGAGCGCGGGAAGGTCCGCGTGGGCACCGGCCGGCGGAGCCGCCTCGGCGCGCGTCGTGTCCGGAGGTGAGCCGCCCGCGGGCAGCACGGGGGCGTTCCCCCCGCCGAGGACGCCGACCCCTTCCGCGGTCTGTGCCGGGCCGTCGGGCGCGGGCGCCGGGAGCGGTGTCCACTCCGTCGTGAAGAGGGCGCCTGCGGCCGCCCCGGCCGCGTCCTGGAGGCTCCGCGCGGTACGCGGCCGGAGCAGCAGCGAGGACACGTCGAGGAGCGGGGCTCCCGCCGGGTCGGTCAGGGTGAGGCGGAACTCCCGCTCGTCCGGGGGGCCTTCGCCGTCCGCGAGCGGTGCGAGCCGTGCCCGGGCCGCGCGGGCGCCGGTCGCGTGCAGCCGGACGGGCCCCCACGCGAAGGGGAGCCACAGCCGGTCGGCCCCGGCCTCCGTCTCGTCCGCCAGGAAGAGGCACTGCAACGCGGCGTCCAGCAGCACCGGGTGGAGCGCGAAGCCGTCCGCCTCGGGCCCGGCCGCTCCGGGCAGCTCGACCTCCGCCACGAGATCGGCGCCGTCCCGCCACAGCGCCCGGACGGCCCGCAACGCGGGAGCGTAGCCGTAACCGCGCCGCCCGATCCGCTCGTACGCGGCGGCGACGTCCAGGCCACGCGCACCGGCCGGCGGCCACGGTTCGGGGCGCGCGGGGGCGGGTGCCTGCGGGGAGGGGGCCGGCGGGGCCTGCGCGGGGAGGCCGGCGGCGGGCCCGGGGCGTGCGGGGGCGGGTGCCTGCGGGGAGGGGGCCAGCGAGCCTTCGGCGTGCAGGGTCCAGTCGCCGCCGGACCGGCCGGCCGGGCGGGAGGAGACGCGCAGGGCCCGGCGGCCCGCCGCGTCGGGAGCGGTCACGGCGGCCTGTGCCAGGACGGCACCGTCGGGCCCGCCGGGTGCGAGCGGCGCGCGGAGCAGCAGCTCCTCCAGGGCCGCGCCGCCGGCCTGGTCGGCGGCCAGCAGGGCCCATTCCACCAGGGCCGCGCCGGGCACGAGCCCGACGCCCGCGACCGTGTGGCCGTCCAGCCACGCGCCGCCACCGGTACCGGCGTGCAGCCGGCCGCTCAGCACCAGGCCGCCGTCGGCGAGTTCGACCGCCGAGGTCAGCAGAGGGTGCCCGGTGGGCCGCGCGCCCGCACCGGATCCGGGCGGTGTCCGGCGGCCCTGGCCGGGCGTGAGCCAGTACCGCTGCCGTCGGAAGGGGTACGTCGGCAGTTCGACCGTGCGCGCGCGGCCCGTGCCGTCTCCGTCGAACCAGCGGGTCCAGTCGACCGCGAGCCCCGCCGCGTACGCGTCCCCGAGCGCACGGGCCACCTGCCGCAGGCCGCCCTGGCCGCGGCGCAGGGTCGGCACCGTGGCGGCCGCGACGTCCGCCTCCTCGACGCACTCGCGCAGCGCGGGCAGCAGCACCGGGTGCGGGCTGATCTCGATGAACGCCCGGTACCCGGCGGCCAGCAGGGATTCGACGGCCGCGGTGAAGCGCACCGGGCGGCGCAGGTTGGTGAACCAGTACTCCGCGTCCAGCGTCTGCGTCGGCTCCGCGGCGCCGGTGACGGACGAGTAGAAGGCCGGGCCCGAGGGGCCGGGGCGGAGCCCGGCGAGGTCGGCGCGGATCGTGTCCGCGAGGGTCTCGACCTGCGGACCGTGCGAGGCGTAGTCGACGTCGATGGTCCGCGCCCGGCCGTCCGCGGCCTCGCACGCCGCCACGACGGCCGCGACCTGGTCCGGCGGCCCGGAGACGACCGTCGAGGCGGGCCCGTTGAAGGCGGCCACGGTCACCAGGGCGGCGCGTGGCCCCAGGTCCCCCAGGAGGCGCTCGGCCTGCGTACCGTCGAGGGCGAGGGAGGCCATCGCGCCCTGCCCGGCGAGCGCGCGCAGCGCCCGCGACCGCAGTGCCACGACCCGGGCACCGTCCCGCAGCGACAGGCCGCCGGCGACGCAGGCCGCCGCGATCTCGCCCTGCGAGTGGCCGACGACGGCCGCGGGCCGTACGCCGTGGTGGGCCCACACGGCGGCGAGCGACACCATCACCGCCCACAGGCACGGCTGCAGGACGTCGACCCGGGACACCTGGGCCGCGCCCGGGGCCCCGCGCAGCACGTCCACGAGGGACCAGTCGGTGAAGTCGCCCAGCGCCCGGGCGCATTCGGCGATGCGGGCCGCGAAGACCGGTGAGGTGTCGAGGAGTTCGACGGCCATGCCGAGCCACTGCGAGCCCTGCCCGGGGAAGACCATGACCGGGCCCTGCGCGGTGGCGGCGGGCAGCGGTTCGGGGACGGGGCCGGCCGCGACGGCCCGCAGCCCCGCGAGCAGTTCCTCGCGGTCGGCGCCCCAGACCACCGCCCGGCAGCGGTCCGCCGAACGCGTCGTGACGAGCGACCAGCCGATGTCGGCGGGGGCGTACGCCCCGCCCGCGTGCGCGGCGAGGCCGGCGGCCTGGGCGCGGAGTGCTTCGGGGGTGCGGGCGGACAGGACCCAGGGGACGATGTCGCCGGTGTCGTGGTCCGCGGGGGCGGGTTCCGGTTCCGGGTCGCCCTGTTCGAGGACGAGGTGGGCGTTGGTGCCGGAGATGCCGAAGGAGGAGACGGCTGCGCGGCGGGGGCGTCCGGTGTCGGGCCAGTCGGCGGCGTGGGTGAGGAGTTCCACGGCGCCGCTGTTCCAGTCGACGTGGGGTGTCGGTTCGTCGACATGGAGACTTGCGGGGAGGCGTCCGTGGCGCATGGCCATGACCATTTTGATGACGCCGGCGACTCCGGCGGCGGCCTGGGTGTGGCCGATGTTGGACTTGATCGAGCCGAGCAGCAGGGGGCGCTCGTCCGGCCGGTCCTGGCCGTAGGTGGCGAGGATCGCCTGTGCCTCGATGGGGTCGCCGAGTCGGGTGCCGGTGCCGTGTGCCTCGACGGCGTCGACGTCGGCGGGGCCGAGGTCTGCTGCTGCGAGTGCCTGGCGGATGACGCGTTGCTGGGAGGGGCCGTTGGGGGCGGTCAGGCCGTTGCTGGCGCCGTCCTGGTTCACCGCCGAGCCCCGGATGACGGCGAGGACCTGGTGGCCGTTGCGCCGCGCGTCCGACAGCCGCTCCAGCAGGACGAGCCCGGCGCCCTCGCTCCACCCCGTCCCGTCGGCCGCGGCGGCGAAGGGCTTGCAGCGGCCGTCAGGGGCGACACCGCCCTGCCGGGAGAACTCCACGAACATCCCCGGAGTGGCCATCACCGTCACGCCGCCGGCGAGCGCGAGGTCGCACTCGCCCTGCCGCAGCGCCTGCGCGGCCAGGTGGATGGCCACCAGCGAGGACGAGCACGCGGTGTCGACGGTGACGGCCGGGCCCTGGAGGCCCAGCGCGTACGCCACCCGGCCCGAGGCGACGCTCGGCGTGCTCCCCGTGAGCAGGTGCCCGCCGATGTCGTGGGCGGCCTCGTACAGCCGGGGGCCGTAGTCGGCGGTGGTGGCGCCGACGAAGACGCCCGTCGCGCTGCCGCCGAGTGAACCGGGCGCGATGCCGGCCCGTTCCAGCAGGCCCCAGGAGACCTCCAGGAGGATGCGCTGCTGCGGATCCATGGCCAGGGCCTCGCGCGGACTGATGCCGAAGAACTCCGCGTCGAAGTCGCCCGCGTCCGCCAGGAAGCCGCCCCGGTCCGTGGCGCTGTCGCCCTGGGCGACGTCCCAGCCCCGGTCGGCGGGGAAGTCGCCCACCGCGTCGGCGCCCTCGTCCACCAGCCGCCACAGCGCCTCACCGGAGTCCGCGCCGCCCGGGTAGCGGCAGTGGACCGCCACGACGGCCACCGCCTCCCCGGCGACCGGCCGGTGCCCCGTGTCCGCGTCCGTCGGACCGGTACGTCCCGCGCGCAGCCACGCCGCCAGGGCGCGGGGGGTCGGGTGGTCGAAGGTGGCGGTCGCGGCCACCGTGCCGCCCGTCGCCGCGGTGAGCCGCTCGGCCAGCTCCGTGGCGGCGAGCGAGTCGAAGCCCAGCTCGCGGAAGGTGAGTTCGGGGTCGACCCGCCCGGGGCCGTCGTGCCCCAGCACGAGCGCGGCCTGCGCCCGGACGAGCCCCAGCACGTCACCGGCCGGGGATCCGGAGCCGTCCGCGCCGGAGGTGCCGTTCCGCGCCCCGGCGTCCGCCCGGGGCGCATGGCCCGCGGCCGTGTCCCCGGCGCCCGCGCCGCCGTTCTGGTCCCGTGCCCCGTCCGCCCGGCTCCCGGACGTCCCTGTGGCGGGCGCGCCGCCGTCCCCGGGCGTTCCCGCCGCCTGCCCGGTGCCTTCCGGCGGTGCACCGGACGGGGCCGCCGGAGCCGGGGACGCGCCCGCCACCGAGGCGGGCCAGTGGCGCTCACGCTGGAACGCGTACGTGGGAAGGCTCGTCCGGCGCGGGGAGTGCGGGGCGAAGCAGGCCCGCCAGTCGACATCGGCGCCCCGCACGTGCGCCTGGGCCATCGCCGTGGCGAAGGCCTCCGCCTCGGGGCGCCCGCGGCGGAGTACGGCGACGGCGGCGGGCGCGGGCCCGTCGCCGTCGCGCGAGGCGACGACCTCGCGCACCATGCCGGTGAGCGAGGCGTCGGGGCCGAGTTCGAGGAAGGTGCCCACGCCCGCGTCGCACAGGTACCGGACGCCGTCCCCGAAGAGTACGGTCCGGCGGGCGTGGTCGGCCCAGTAGCCGGGGGAGCGCAGCTGCTCGGCGGTGGCGGGCGCGCCGGTCACGTTGGAGATGACGGGGATCGCGGGCGGCGCGGGATCCAGCCCCGCGGCGACCTCGCGCAACTCGTCGAGGACGCCGTCCAGGTGGGCGGAGTGGAAGGCGTGGCTCACCTTGAGCGGTGTGGCCTTGCGGCCGCGGTCCCGCCAGGCGGCGGTCGCCGCCGCCACCGCGTCGCGGTCGCCGGAGACCACGACCGACGAGGGCGCGTTGACGGCGGCGAGGCCGACCCGCCCGCCGGTCCCCGCGAGGGCGTCGAGGGCCTCCTCGGGGGTCGCCTGCCACGCGGCCATCGCGCCGTCCGCGGTGACGGACTGCAGGAGCCGTCCGCGCGCGGCGACCAGCGCGCACGCGTCCCGCAGCGACAGCACCCCGGCCACATGCGCCGCGGTGATCTCGCCGACCGAGTGGCCCAGCAGGTGGTCCGGCCGGACGCCCCACGACTCGACCAGGCGGAACAGTGCGGTCTCGAACGCGAAGAGCGCCGGCTGCGTGAATTCCGTGCGGTCCAGCGGCGAGCCGCCCGCCGGGTGCGCCGCGGCCCCGGCGCTCATGACGTCGAGCAGCCGCACGCCGAGCAGCGGGTCCAGGGCGGCGCACACCTCGCGCAGCGCGTCGCCGAAGACGGGGTGCGCGGCGGACAGGCCGGCGCCCATGCCGGGACGCTGGCTGCCCTGGCCGCCGAAGAGGAAGGCGACGCCGCCCGCACGCGCACGGCCCGTCACGAGCCCCGCCGCCTCCTGGCCGGCGGCCAGCGCGTCCAGCCGGCCGAGCAGTCCGGCCTCGTCCGTGCCGAGGACGACGGCCCGGTGCGGGAAGGCGGTCCGGGTCGTCGCGAGCGCGTGGCCGACGTCGACCGGGTGCGTGCCCGGGTGCTCCGCCAGGTGCCGGCGCAGGGCGGCGGCCTGGCCGGGCAGCGCCTGCGGGGTCGCCGCCGACACCACCCACGCGGTGACCGGCGGCGCGGTCCTGGCCTCCCGCCGGGGAGGTGCCGCGGGCGCCGGGGGCTCGGTGAGGACGACGTGGCAGTTAGTGCCGCCCATGCCGAAGGAGCTGACCCCCGCCGTGAGGGGGCGCCGCTCGTCGGGCCAGGGCCCGTACGCCGTCTGCACCCGCAGGCCCAGTTCGTCCAGCGGGATCGCCGGGTTGGGCGCGGTGAAGTGCAGGCTCGGCGGCAGGCGGCGGTGGCGGATGCTCAGCGCCGTCTTGAGCAGGCCCGCGATGCCCGCGGCGGCTTCCAGGTGGCCGAGGTTGGTCTTCGCCGAGCCGACCCGCAGCGGTGCCCGCGCAGGGCGCCCGCCGAGCGCGGCACCGAGGGCGGCGGCCTCCACCGGGTCGCCCACGGGCGTGCCGGTGCCGTGCAACTCGACGTACTGCAGATCGGCGGCCCGCACCCCGGCACGCCGCCACGCCTCGCGCAGCACCTCCTCCTGCGCGCCGGGATCGGGCCGGGTCAGGCCGTCGGTCGCCCCGTCGTTGTTGACGGCGCTGCCCGCGATCACGCAGAGGACCGGGTCGCCGTCCGCGAGCGCGGCGGCCAGCGGTTTGAGCAGCACCATGCCGCCGCCCTCGCCGCGGACGAAGCCGTCTGCGCGCGCGTCGAACGTGCGGCACCGCCCGCCGGGGGCGAAGCCCCGGAACTGCCCCTCGGCCGCCCGCATGCTCTCCGGCGCGAGGATGAGGTTGACGCCGCCCGCGAAGGCGAGGTCGGCCTCCCCGCGGCGCAGGCTCTCGCACGCCAGGTGCACCGCGACGAGCCCCGAGGACTGCGCCGCGTCCACCGTCATGCTCGGTCCGCGCAGGCCCAGCCGGTGCGACACGCGGTTGGCGATGATGCCGCGCTGGAGGCCCGCCATGGAGTGCCGTTCCGCGCCGCCGGGACCGGCCGTACCGTGCTCGCGCAGCAGTGCGGCGTAGTCGTCCCAGATCGCACCGGTGTAGACGGCGGTGCGGCTGCCCGAGAGCGCCGTGGGGTCGACGCCCGCGTCCTCCGCGGCCTCCCAGGCGAGTTCCAGCATCAGCCGCTGCTGCGGGTCGGTCGCGACGGCCTCGCGCGGCGGGATGCCGAAGAAGGCGGCGTCGAAGGTGTCGACGCGGTCCAGCAGCCCCGCCTGCCAGGGCGCCGCCCCGGGCGGCGCCGGCAGCCGGGACCCCGGTACGGGCCCGACCGCGTCACGGCCGTCGCGCAGCAGGGCCCAGTAGGCCTCGGGGCCGGGCGCACCGGGCAGCCGGCAGGACATTCCCACGATCGCGACGGGCTCGGGGGCTACGGCGGGAGGGGGGGAGGCGGCGGAAACCGGAGGCGCCGCCGGTGCGAGGGCTGGGCGTGGGCCGGCCATGAAACCCCCATACATGAATCGCGGATTCACCTGTCATGCGCGCAGGACATGCCCGGAACGTCATTCATTCTCGGAGCGGCCCCTAAAGATGATCTAACCGTCGCCGGCCGTCCGTGATTCGGATGTTTACGCGCGAGCGGCCAGGCAAAATGGACATCACTCGTGCAAGCCGGGCAACCGGGTATGAGCTGTGCCGATCCCCCGGGCCGGGTAGTGGCGGAAAGCTGCCGATACGCACTCGCGCAGGTCCGCCGGTGCGCCGCCGGTGCGTGGTGCGGGCACGGAAGTCCGCCCGTGGCGGGCGTGCCGGATGCCGGATAGTCCGCTGCGCGGGCTATTGGCTGTCGGTTGACCGACCCTCACACCGCCCCGCAAAGTGCAGCTATGATGCGGTGATGCTCCTTGCTGCAAGCGAATGAATGGCCCTTCTCGCCTGGCCCCCACCGGTGCGAGAGAGCTTCCGCCAGACGAAGTCCCGGCCCGGTGGCCGGGCTTGTGTCACCGGCTGGCGGATTCCCCTACGCTCGACAACAGGGTGATTCTCGAGTGTCAAAAAAATATATGGAAAACAGTGTGTGTCCTTGCCCGGCCGGCGTATGTCCGCCGGCGGAAGGCGCGGTGCGATGAGGTACGAGATACTCGGTCCGCTGCGCCTGGCCGAAGGGGGGTCGACCAGGCTGGTCGGCGCCCGCAAGGTCGAGGTGCTGCTGGCGGCGCTGCTGGTGCGGGCCGGTGAGCCGGTGGGCAGCGACGACCTCGCGAAGGAGATCTGGGGCACCCGCGCGCCCCGCCAGACCCAGGCCGCCCTGCACGTCTACGTGTCCCAGCTGCGCAAGGCGCTGCGGCCGCCCGGCGGTGGCGAGAGCCCCGTCGTGACCGCCCGCGGCGGCTACACGCTGCGGCTGGGCGGCGACGAGCTGGACTTCGCCCTCTTCCAGGACCTGGTGCGCACCGGGCGCGCCGCACAGGAGGACGGCCGGCTGAGCGAGGCGTGCGAGGCCTACGAGGAGGGCCTCGGCCTCTGGCGCGGACCGGCCCTCGAGGAACTGCGCGACGGCGCCATCGTCAACGGATTCGCGTGCTGGGCCGAGCAGGCCCGGCTGGACTGCATGGAGCGCTACGCCGAGACCGGCCTGGAGCTGGGCCGGCACCGGGAATTCATCGGCTACCTCTACGCGCGGATTGAGGAACTCCCGCTGCAGGAGTCCTTCTACCGTCGGCTCATGCTCGCGTTGTACCGTTCCGGTTGCAGAGCCGACGCCCTGGACGTCTACCGTTCGGCACGGACGGTACTCGTCGAGGAACTCGGCCTCGAACCGTCCGCCGCACTCCAGCAATTGCACCACGCCGTGCTCGTCGACGCCCCGGAACTCGCGGCGCCCCGGTGAGTGCCCGCACGTACTGAACGTCCGTCAGGAAAAACGGTCCGGACTTTACGGGGGTAACATGCGGTACGAGATACTGGGTCCTCTCCGGGTGGACGACGAGCGGGGGAGTTCCCCGCTCGGCGCTCAGCGGCTGGCGACCCTGCTGGCCGTCCTGCTGATCCGATCCGATCAGGTCGTACCGGCGGAACAGATTTCCCGTGAACTGTGGGGCGAAGCGCCGCCGCACCGCACCACGGCCACCCTCTACGTCTGCATTTCCCGGCTCCGCAAGTTCCTGGACCGGCCGGGGCGGCGCAATCCCATCCTCACCCGGCCCGGCGGATACATGCTGTGCCGGGCCGCCAGCGAATGCGACGCCGACGTCTTCGAGCGGCTCGTCGCGGCGGGCCGCAAGGACACCAGGTCCGGCCAACCGGAGGCCGCCGCGGCCAGCCTGGACAGCGCCATGGGGCTGTGGCGCGGCGCCCCGCTCGCCAACGTCCGCTCCGGTCCGCTCGTCACCGGCTTCCGCAGACGGCTGGACGAGATGCGGATCGAGTGCTCGGAGATGTTCACGCAGGCCCGTCTCGACCTCGGCCGCCACGAGGAGGTCATCGCCCCGCTGCGGTCGCTCGTCACCGAGTTCCCGCTGCGGGAGATCTTCTACCGGCAGCTGATGCTCGCGCTCTTCCGGTCCGACCGGAAGTCCGAGGCGCTCGGCATCTACGACTCGGCGTGCCGCGTGCTGGACCGGGAGACCGGGCTGGAGCCCGGCCGGGACCTGCGGCAGCTCCGGCACACCGTCCTGGCCTCCCTCTGATGCCGGCCGCTCCCGCGCCGTCCCGTCGATCGGGGGGCTGGTGAACGTGGTGCCGGCGGTACCGGTCAGTGTCGTCCTCGTCGACCACCACCCCGTCGTCCGGGCGGGCCTGTCGACCTGGTGCGCGGCCGCCGAGGGGCCGATCGAGGTCGTCGCCGAGGGCCCGGACGTGTCCGTCGCGCTGTACGGCCCCGGGCGCGCCGCGGACGTCGTCGTGCTGGAACTGCTTCCGCGCGACGGCCGTCCCACGTGTGCCGAGCTGCACGAACTGGTCGCGCAGCAGCGCAGGATCGTCGGCTACACCATGCGCAGCAGCCCGGAGGCCGCGCTCGCCCGGATGGATCTCGGCTCCAGCGCGGTGATCACGCGGGCGGCCGAGCAGCGGCACCTGGTGACCGCGATACGGGCGGCCGCCACCGGGGTCCGCTACACCCCGCCGGGAGGGGTCCCCTCCCGCGGCCGCCCGGCCGCCCGCCCCCTGCTCTCGGCACGGGAGCTGGAAGTGCTCGTGTCGTGGTTCCGCGCGGAGTCCAAGGGCGTCGTGGCCAAGAGCCTGGGGATCTCCGAACGCACCGTCAACACCTATCTCGACCGTGTGCGGATCAAGTACGCCAATGCGGGCCGTCCCGCGAGCAGCAAGGCGAAGCTCATGGCACGGGCCGTGCAGGACGGGTTGATCTCGCTCGACGAGTTGTGAGATCCGCACGATGCCGCGTGCTCGTCCGCACCCGACACTGTCATGGAGCGACAATCCCGGGCGCCGGGCCCGGGAGGCACCTGTACACCAGCACGAACGTGAAGGGAGCACCACTGCCATGACGTCCTCACCCCTGCCCAATGTCATCCTCCGCGGCGGCCCGGAGCAGTTCGCCCCGCCCTCGCACACCCGCTACGTGGACGACACCGACACGAAGCTGAAGCTCTTCGTCGGCAACGCGTGGGAGCACTACGAGCCCACCCAGGAGTTCATGGAGCACGACGGCCGCAACCTGCGGGTCTTCGAGTGGAGCCGTCGCACGTACGTCGCCGAGTGAACGAAGCCGCGGCGACCTCCGCGGGGCGGGGCCCGCCTCCCGCGGAGGTCAGCGGGCGATCCGGCGGGCCGCGGCGTCCCACGCGGCGCCGTCACCCGCCGGCTCGTAGCGCACCACCGGCTGCGTCGCGGCCAGCAGCGCCCGCACGGCCGCGCGGTCGGGCAGCAGCCCGCGGGCGCGGGCCTGGACCAGGACGTTGCCGAGGGCGGCGGCCTCGGCCGGTCCGGCGAGCACGGGCAGCCCGCAGGCGTCGGCGGTCAGCCGGCACAGCAGGCCGTTGCGGGCCCCGCCGCCGACGATGTGCACCACGTCCACCGGGTGGTCGGCGAGCGCCGCCGCCTCGCGGACCGCCGCCCGGTGGGCGAGCGCCAGCGAGTCCAGGACGCAGCGGGTGGTCTCCGCCCGCGTGGCCGGCACGGGCTGGCCGGTGGCCCGGCACGCCGCGGCGACACGGTCCGGCATCCCGCCCGGAGCCAGGAAGCCGGGGTCGGCGGCGTCCACGACCGACCGCAGGCCCGGCACCCGTTCCGCCTCCCGCAGCAGCGGCACCGGATCGGTCACGTCCCAGGCGCGCATGCACTCCTGGAGCAGCCACAGGCCCATGACGTTGCGCAGGTAGCGGACGGTGCCGTCGAGGCCCAGCTCGTTGGTGAAGTTGGCGGCCCGGCTCGCCTCGGTCAGCACGGGGGCGTCGAGTTCGAGGCCCGCGAGCGACCAGGTGCCGGTGCAGATGTACGCGAAGCGCGCGCCGCGGGCGGCGGGTACCGCCGCGACCGCCGAGGCGGTGTCGTGCGAGCCGACCGCGGTGACGGGCACGGGCCCGTCGAGCCCGGTCTGGGCCAGCACCTCCGGCAGCAGCTGCCCGGCCGGGTCGCCGGGGCTGCGCAGCGGGGCGAACAGCCCCAGGTCGACACCTGCCGCAGCGGCGACCTGCGGTGCCCACCGGCCGGTTCGGGGGTCGAGGAGCTGGGTGGTGGAGGCGTTGGTCAGCTCGGTGCCCTGCTCGCCGGTGAGCCAGTAGGCGATCAGGTCCGGGACGAGCAGCAGCCGCCGTGCGGCGGCGAGCTGGGCCGTGCCGCGGGCCGCGGCGAGCTGGTAGAGGGTGTTGAAGGGCGCGTACTGGATACCGGTGGCCGCGTAGAGCTCCGCGGGCGGCACACGGGCCCACACCTGCTCGGCGACGCCGTCGGTGCGGCTGTCGCGGTAGTGCACGGGGTTGCCCAGCAGGCGGCCGTCGGCGTCGAGCAGCCCGTAGTCGACGGCCCAGCCGTCGATGCCGACGGAGTCCGGCTTCCCGGCGGCGGCGCCGGCCAGCCGCAGCCCGTCCAGGACGCCCCGGTGCAGCGCCAGCACGTCCCAGTACAGGGTGCCGCCCACGGTGACGGGCCGGTTGGGGAAGCGGTGGGCCTCGCGCAGTTCGAGCGTGCCGGGGCCGACACGGCCGGCCATGACGCGCCCGTTGGACGCGCCGAGGTCGACCGCGGCGAAGGTCCCGTGGCCGGCGGTCATCGCAGGAAGGCGGCGGCGACCCCGGCGTCCACGGGGATGTGCAGGCCGGTGGTGTGGGTCAGCTCCCCGCCGGTGAGGGCGAAGACGGCGTTCGCGACGTGCTCGGGCAGCACCTCGCGCTTGAGCAGGGTGCGCTGGGCGTAGAAGGCGCCGAGTTCGGACTCGGGCACCCCGTAGACGGCGGCGCGCTGGGCGCCCCAGCCGCCGGCGAAGATGCCCGAGCCGCGCACCACGCCGTCCGGGTTGACGCCGTTGACGCGGATGCCGTGCTCGCCGAGTTCCGCGGCCAGCAGCCGGACCTGGTGGGCCTGGTCGGCCTTGGCGGCGGAGTAGGCGAGGTTGTTCGGCCCGGCGAAGACGGCGTTCTTGGAGGCGATGTAGACGATGTCGCCGCCGAGCCCCTGCGCGGTCATGACGCGGGCGGCCTCGCGGGAGACGAGGAAGGAGCCGCGGGCCATGATGGCGTGCTGCGCGTCCCAGTCCCGCGCGGTGGTCTCCAGCAGCGGCTTGGAGATGGAGATGCCCGCGTTGTTGACGACGAGGTCGACACCGCCGAAGGCGAGCAGCGCGGCGTCGAAGGCGGCACCGATCTGCTCCTCGTCGGTGACGTCGACCGTGACGGCCACCGCCCTGTCCGGACCCCCGAGCTCCTCGGCGACGGACGCGGCGCTTCCCGCGTCGAGGTCGGCGACGACCACGCACGCCCCCTCGGCGGCCAGCCGGTGGGCGACGGCCTTCCCGATCCCCGACCCGGCGCCGGTGACCAGGGCGACACGGGTCGCGAGCGGCTTGGGCGCCGGCATCCGGCGGAGCTTCGCCTCCTCCAGCTCCCAGTACTCGATGCGGAACTTCTCCGACTCCTCGATCGGCCGGTAGGAGGAGACGGCCTCCGCCCCCCGCATGACGTTGACGGCGTTGACGTAGAACTCGCCCGCCACCCGGGCCGTCTGCTTGTCCTTGCCGTACGAGAACATGCCCACGCCCGGGACGAGCACGATCGCCGGGTCGGCGCCGCGCATGGGCGGGGAGCCCGCGGTGGCGTGCCGGTCGTAGTAGGCGGCGTACTCGGCGCGGTAGTCCGCGTGCAGCTCGCGCAGCCGGGCGGTCACCTCCTCCAGCGGAGCGGCGGGCGGCAGGTCCAGCACCAGCGGGCGGATCTTGGTGCGCAGGAAGTGGTCGGGGCACGAGGTGCCGAGCGCCGCCAGCCGCGGGTGCTCGGCGCGGGACAGGAAGTCCAGTACCTCGGCGGAGTCGGTGAAGTGCCCCACCTGGGGCCGGTCGGTCGAGGCGACGGCCCGCAGCAGCGGTGCGAGGGCGGCGGCGCGGGCCCGCCGCTCACCGGCCGGCAGCGGCTCGTAGCCCTCCAGGACCGGCCCGAACGGCTCGGGCCTGCCGCGTTCGGCGAGGAAGGCCTCGGCGGTGCGGATGATGCGCAGCGCGTTCGCCTCGCACTCCTCGGAGGTCGCGCCCCAGGCGGTGATGCCGTGCCCGCCGAGGACGCAGCCGATCGCCTGCGGGTGGGCGCGCTCGACGGCGGCGATGTCCAGGCCGAGCTGGAAGCCCGGGCGCCGCCAGGGCACCCACACGACCGCGCCGCCGAAGCACTCGGCCGTCAGCTTCTCGCCGTCGGCGGCGCAGGCCAGCGCGATCCCGGAGTCGGGGTGCAGGTGGTCGACGTGGGCCGCGCCGACCAGGCCGTGCATCGCGGTGTCGATGGACGGGGCCGCGCCGCCCCGGCCGTGCAGGCAGTAGTCGAACGCGGCGACCATCTCGTCCTCGCGCTCCACCCCCGGGTAGACGTCCGCGAGCGCGCGCAGCCGGTCCAGCCGCAGTACCGCGAGGCCCGGCTCGGTGAGGGTGCCCAGGTCGCCGCCGGAGCCCTTGACCCACATCAGCTCGGTGTCGGCGCCGGTCACCGGGTCGGGCGCGGCGCCCTTGGCGGAGGTGTTCCCGCCGGCGTAGTTGGTGTTGCGCGGATCCGAGCCGAGCCGGTGGGAACGCTCCAGCAGGGCCCGGACCTCGGGATGCGAGGGGGCGGTCATGGCAGGTGTCCTTGTCTGCGAGGGGAGGGCGGCGGTGCGGTGCGGGGCCTTGCGGGAGGCGGCTCAGGCGCCCCAGCCGGCCTGCTCGCCGCCGACGCGCTCGGCGGCGATACGCGCCGCGTGGCCGGTCGCGCGGTAGGCGGCCATCGGGTCGGGGTCCAGGCCCATGTCCTGCCGGACCTCGGCCAGCAGCGGGCGGACGTCGGTGTTGTAGGCGTCCATCAGCACGGCGTTGGCCTCCAGCACCTCACCGGCCTGCTGGGCCGCGGTCAGCGCCGCGGCGTCGACCAGCAGCGCCTTCGCGGTGGCCTCCTGGACGTTCATCACCGAGCGGATGATCGCCGGGATCTTCGCCTCGATGTTGTGGCTCTGGTCGAGCATGAACGCGACGCCCGCCGCCGGGTCCAGGCCGCCGTTCCGCACGACCTCGTGCATGATCCGGAAGAGCTGGAAGGGGTCGGCGGAGCCGACCATCAGGTCGTCGTCGGCGTAGAAGCGGGAGTTGAAGTCGAAGCCGCCGAGCTTCCCCTCGCGCAGCAGGAAGGCCACGATGAACTCGATGTTGGTGCCCGGCGCGTGGTGCCCGGTGTCCACCACGACCTGCGCCTTCGGCCCCAGCTTGAGGCAGTGCGCGTACGAGGTGCCCCAGTCGGGGACGTCGGTGGTGTAGAAGGCCGGCTCGAAGAGCTTGTACTCCAGGAGCATCCGCTGCCCGTCGCCGAGCCGCTCGTTGACGGCGGCCAGCGCCGCGGCCAGCCGGTCCTGCCGGGCGGTGATGTCGTCCTGGCCGGGGTAGTTGGTGCCGTCGGCGAACCACAGCTTGAGGTCCCGCGAGCCGGTGGCGTCCATGATGTCGACGCAGGCCAGCAGGTGGTCCAGCGCCTTGCGGCGCACCGCCGGGTCCGGGTGGGTGACGGAGCCGAGCTTGTAGTCGTCGTCCTGGAAGACGTTGGCGTTGATCGCCCCGAGCGACAGCCCGCGCTCCGCGGCGTAGGCGGCCAGGCCCGCGTAGTCGTCCACGGTGTCCCACGGGATGTGCAGCGCCACCGCGGGCGCCACGCCGGTCACCTCCTGCACGCGGGCGGCGTCGTCGAGCTTCTCGTACGGGGTGCGCGGGACGCCCGCCTGCGCGAACACCTTGAAACGTGTCCCGGAGTTGCCGTACGCCCACGACGGGGTCTCGATCCGCTGGGCCGTCAACGCAGCTTTGACGGCGGGCAGTTCAGTCATGGACTACTCCTATGAATCGTTTCATTACGCGGACGATAAACAGCGTCCGGCGCGGGTGTCAACAACGCTGCCGCCGGCTGCCGGGGCCGCGGGGGAGGCGCGGCCCCGGCGCGGCTCAGCGGCCGGACGTGCTCGTGGCGCTCCCGCGGACCCGGCCGCCGTTGGCGTGGAATCCGAACTCGACGTGACCGTCCGCCCGTACGGGACGGGCCCCGGTCGTCACCACGGTGACGGCCGCCGACCCGCCGGGCGGGAGGGAAGCGGCCACCGGGACGGGGAAGCTGTTCGGGTCCGCCCCGGCCACCTCGGCGGGACCGCCGGCCTGCCAGCGGACGGCGTCCAGCCGGACGTCGTTGGCCGGGCCCGAACCCCTGTTGGTGATCTCCACCCGCCAGCTGCTCGACCCCTGGGCGGTGCCCAGTGACGTCACCCGCCCGGTGAGCCGGGCCGGCCGGGCCGGCTGCGGTCCGTCGACCTCCAGCACGACCGTGTCCCAGCCGAAGCCCACCGACGAGGGCGCCCCGGGCGTGACCGTACCGCCGTGCGTGAAGGCGATGGTGTTGTCCCCGGCGGTGAGCAGTGCGGCCGGGAAGGTCAGCAGGGCCTTCCGGGGGTAGCCGCTGCGGTCGGACTGGCGGGCCATGGTGGAGTCGCTGGTGGCCGGGAGCGTCCCGGCGATGCCCGCGGACGTTCCGTTGACGGTGACCACCGGCGGCTTGCCGCCCTGCTGCATCGACGACGACACCGTCAGGTACGCGGTGCCCTCGGGCGCGGCGTCGAGCGGGAAGCGGACGGTCCAGGTGCCCGGGTTGGCCTGCGCGTAGTACCAGTCCTCCGGCTCCCAGGAGCGGCCCACGGTGAAGGTCAGGTCTCCGGGGACGAGTGCCGGCTTCCAGTAGTCGCGCGGGCTCGGGCGCACCGGCGAGCCGGTCGCGAGGGCGTACTCCCCGCCGGTGCGGTCGGCGCGGCCGATCTGCCACAGGAAGGTGCCGCGCCCGGCCGGCGACCAGGTGATCGTCCCCAGGTCGTGCCGGCGCCCGGAGACCGTGATGCCGGTGCGCTTGAACTGGTCGGTGACCGAGCCGTCGGCCGCGAAGACGTAGAGGGTGTACGTGCCGGGGTCGGTCGTGCCGGGCCGCCACGCCTCGGGGACGCCCGGCAGGGCGAAGCTGCCGTCGTCGGCGGTGCGCACGAAGTGCACGGGTTCGTGGATCGTGTAGACGTCGTCGACGTCCTGGGTGCTGAGCAGTACCCACAGGTTCCCCGCGGGGCGGCCGTCGGCGATCCGGATCCGGCCGGTGACCGTGCTGCGGGCGGCGGGCGCGGGGTAGAGGGGGTCGGCGACCCACGCGGATCCCTCGCGGTTCTCCGCGATCTCGCGGCGGGCGATGTCCGCGGCCTCGGCGATCATCGCGTCCGGGTCCTGCGGGTCGCCGGTCGTCAGGAAGCTGAACCACGGCCCGTACAGCCGCCGGTAGCCCGCGGGCAGGGCGTAGGAGGGCAGGCCGTAGTGGTTGGCGCCGAAGTAGTTGAGGATCAGTGCGTCCTGGTGGACGGCCAGGTCCTGGTGCTGCGGGCCGACACCGTAGAAGCCGGCGAGCGTCTCGTCGGACACCCCGCCGAGCGGGGTGAACCAGGTGCCGAAGCCGTTGCCGTAGTGCCCGAACATCGGGTTCTCGTGGTGGTAGAGGCTCCAGTCGTACTTGGTGTAGACATCGCCCGGCCGGGTGCCGCCCGCGTTGCTCCCCGGTGAGGGCAGAGCGGGGTTGTCCACCCCGTCGACCAGCCATGTCTCGTCGCCGACGCTCTTCTGCGTGGCCAGGTAGGCGTACGTGGGCTGCTGGCCCTTGCCGCGCTCCCAGTTGTAGCAGTGGTCGAAGACCGAGCGGTCCCAGCGGGTGTTCATCCGGACCTCGCTGATGGAGGTCGCCGCGCTCGCGGTGAGGATGTCGTAGCCGTACAGGCCCGGCCTGCCCGCCCGCATGATCAGGTGGTGCTCGTGCTGCAGCGGGACGCTCGTGACGTCGGCGAAGGCGATCTCGACCAGCTCGGGGGAGACCCGGAGCACCTTGACCTGCGTGCACACCAGACGGGACTTGCCGCCGCCTGCGTCGACGTAGAAGGAGTGCCGGCGGTCGGGGTCGCGGGGGTCGACGCCGTTGAGGTTGTGGGCCAGTTCGGTGCCGTCGACCACGACCGAGGTCGCGGTGACGGACACGTCGGACCAGCCGGTGAGGACACCGCCGGCCTCGTCGTCGCGGCCGAAGGTGAAGCGGACCAGGCCGTTGTCGAGGACGATCTCACCGGCCTCGTCGGGAAAGGCGTAGCCGCCGACCGCCGCCGGCCGGCCGTCGAGCGTCAGCCGCACCGGAGGGTGGGCGGTGCCCGTGGCGCCGCCGTCCGTACCGGCCTGCGGCGTCTGCGCGGCCGCCGCTCCGGCGGCGCCCACGACGGTGGCGGCCGCGCCGGCTCCCATCAGGCCGAGCGTGGTCCGACGGCTCACATGGCTCTGCTGCCAGGACATCAAGACTCCTCGTGCTGGACGACTGGGGTGGCGGCACCGTGCGGCCGGCCCGGGGGAGGGCGGGCGGGCGGCGCGGAGCAGGGGTACGGGCCACCGGGCCGCGCCGGGCGCGGGCCGGCCCCGCGCAGGCGCACAGCGGCGCGGCCGCCGAGGGCGGGGCGCAGCGGCGCGGCGGGGGATTGAAACGTCATAACTGCTCTGCCGGGCGTTGAAGCTAGCGAGCCGGAGACGGATTGGGAAGGGGCAGCGCGGCAGGCGATCCGCGGCCGGCGGCCCTCCGGGGGTGGCCGAGGGCCGCCGGCCGCGGATCCGCCACCGTCGCGGAACGGGATGTTCCGAACGGCTTCCGTGCAGGTCAGATCGGTGGTGTGCGGCGCCGGTGGGCCCGGGTGGTGGATCGCGGTGGACTATGATCGACTGGCGCGAACTCGCCACATCGAGCGTGTATCGATTCAATCGACGCGAGCCGAATCTCCGTGCGCGAGGGCCCCCGCTGGATCGATTCAGGCGCCTGCCGGGGTACGTCGGCGGCGCCGATCGCCGTGCGGTGAACGGTCCATACCTTCGCGTCGAGGACGGGTGCCTGCGGGGCAGGTGGCATCGACTCATCAGGCATCGCGGCGAAAAATCGTTTCAATCAAGTCTTGACGCTGCCGAAACAGCGCCGTAGCGTCCCAGCCCATCAGGCCGCCTCCGGCCGCTCCTTCCGTTCCCTCCTGTTCTCTCCCGTTTGTTCATGTCCCTTTCCGTTCGCGTCCCGAAGCGAGGGCAGCATGCCGTCCGGTACCGCCGGCACCACGATCGTGGCTGTGTCGGCCCAGCTCTTCCGCACGACGACGAAGCTGGCCGTCGACGCGGACGGGCACGAGCACCCCGGCGCCGAACGCGCCGTCACCCGGGCCCTGCTCACCCTCACCGACAGCGAGGGCAACCAGGGCCGCAGCCTCGCCGATCCGGCGCACGTCGGACGGGACGTGCTCGACGCGCACGTCCGCCCCGTGCTGCTGGGCCGCGACCCGCTGCACCGCGCCCGGCTGTGGCAGGACCTGGCCCGCCGCCAACGCGGCAGCGCCGGAACCCTGGGCAACCGCACCCTGGCCGCCGTCGAGCTGGCGCTGTGGGATCTCACCGGCCGCCGGCTGGGGCTTCCGGTGTGGCAGCTGCTGGGCGGCATGCGTGAGAAGGTCCCGGCCTACGCGAGCACCATGTGCGGCGACGAGATCCCGGGTGGCCTGTCCAGCCCGGAGGACTACGCCGCCTTCGCGGAGAAGCTCGTCGCGCAGGGCCACCACGCCGTCAAGCTGCACACCTGGATGCCCCCGGTGTCCTTCGCACCCAGCGTGGCGATGGACATCCGGGCGTGCGCCGCCGTACGCGAGGCCGTCGGGCCCGACGTCCCGCTCATGCTCGACGCCAACCACTGGTACAGCCGCGCCGAGGCGCTGGAACTCGGCCGGGCGCTGGACAAGCTGGGCTTCCACTGGTTCGAGGAGCCGATGGACGAGTACTCGGTCAGCTCCTACCGGTGGCTCGCCGGGCAGCTCGACACCCTCGTCATCGGCCCGGAGACCGTCGAGGGAGGGCTCCGGGCCCGGGCCGAGTGGATCGCCGCGCAGGCCTGCGACATCCTGCGGGTCGGGGTCCCCACCAGCGGGGGCATCGGCCCGGCGCTCAAGACCGCGCACCTGGCGGAGGCGTTCGGCATGGACTGCGAGCTGCACGGCGGCGGCGCGGCGACCCTCGCCGTGCTCAGCGCCGTGGGCAACGCCCGCTGGTACGAGCGCGGCCTGCTGCACCCCTTCCACGACTTCGACGGGATCCCGCCGCACCTGACCCGGGCACCCGCGCCCATCGACTCCGAGGGCTACGTCCACCTCGGCCACGAGCCGGGGCTGGGCGAGCACCTCGACACCGGCTACATCGACGCCGAGACCGTCGCGTCCTGGTGACACCCCGTCGTCCGTGACGACGTGACGCCGTACCCCGGCGGACACCGCGCCGTCCGGTGTCCGCCCCCCGACCCGCCCGCCACCGCCCCGCGGCCGGCCACCGCCGGCGCGCCCGCACTCCGCAGGAGTACGTCCATGACTCTCCGTACCACCGTCCAGCGCCACTCCCGCGGCGTGCGGACCCTCGCCGTCGCCACGACCGTGGTGTGCTCCCTGTCCCTGGCCGCGTGCGGGTCCGGCTCCGACTCGTCGGGCGGCGGCAAGGTCAAGCTGAGCTTCTCGTGGTGGGGCGACGCCTCCCGGGCCAAGGCGACCGAGGACGCCGTCGCCGCCTTCGAGAAGGCCCACCCCGACATCACCGTCAGCACCCAGTACGCCAACTTCGCGTCCTACAACCAGAAGCTGGCCACCCAGATCGCCGGTGGCGGCGCCTCCGACCTGATCCAGATCGACTGGGGCAACCAGAGCCAGTACGCCAGGAGCCACACGCTGCTCGACCTGTCCGCCGGTCCCGGCAAGGTCGACCTGTCGGGCCTGGACCCGAAGTTCGCCGGCAGCGGCAAGGACGGCGCCAAGCAGGTCGCGGTGCCGTTCGGCCAGGCCACGCAGAGCTTCGTCGTCGACACCACCAAGCTCCAGTCGCTCGGCGTGCCCGTCCCGCAGGCCGGCTGGACGTGGGACGACCTCAAGACGTACGCGCAGGCGGTGCACGACAAGTCCGGCGGCAAGGTCGCCGGGATATCCGACCCGGGCACCACCTGGGCCGCCTTCCAGTCGTGGCTGCTCCAGCGCGGCAAGCAGCTCTACACCGGAGACGGCAAGCTCGCCTTCACCAAGGAGGACCTCGCCGGCTTCTGGAACTTCTGCACCGACCTGCGCAAGTCCGGCGCGGCCACGCCCGCCAACCAGACGGCGACGCTGGTCTCCGGCCCCGCCGAGGACCCGCTGGCCAAGGGCACCGCGGCCGCCGAGTGGGACTACGACAGCATCTACGCCAGCCACGCCGCCGCCACCAAGGACACCCTGGCCCTGGTCCCGCTGCCCAGCGAGGGCGGCCGGACGGGCATGTACGCCAAGCCGTCGATGCTGCTGTCGGTCTACGCCCGCTCCAAGCACCCCAAGGAGGCCGCCGAGCTGCTCAGCTTCCTGGTCAACGACCCGAAGGCGGCCGCGGCGCTGGGCAGCAGCCGCGGGCTCTTCCCCAACCTCGCGGTCCGCAAGCAGCAGGCGGCCACGGCGAGCGGCCCGGACAAGACCGTCTCGGACTTCGAGGCGGCGAACGCCACCCAGCTCGCCGCCACCCCGGCCGCGCCCCCGAAGGGCGACGGCCAGCTCATCACCCTGATGCAGCGCATCTACGGCGCCGTCAGCTTCGGCCAGCAGAGCCCGGAGGACGCCGCCGGCTCCTTCATCCAGCAGGCGGAGCAGATCCTCGGGCAGTGACGGCCCGCCCGCAACCGCCCCCGCACCACGCCTGACGAAGGACGAAGGAGGAAGCCGGTGAGTTCGACGGCTCGGCTCGACCGACCGGTGACGGCGATCCCGACACGCAAGCAACGCAAGGCCCTGCCCACCAGGGGCGTCGCCGACCGGACCGCCGGATACGTCTTCCTGCTGCCCTGGTTCGCCGGCCTCGCGGTCTTCACCGTCGGGCCGCTGGTCTACTCGCTCTACCTGTCGTTCACCGACTACGACCTGCTGGACCCGCCCAAGTGGGCGGGCCTGGCGAACTACCGGCAGATGTTCACCACCGACCCGCGCTTCTTCCACGCCGTGCGCGTCACGCTGGAATACGTCGTCGTGGTGACGCCGGTCAAGCTCGGCCTCGGCCTCGCGGTGGCGCTGCTGCTCAACCGCAGGCGGCGTGGCATCGGCGTCTACCGCTCGCTGTTCTACCTGCCCTCGCTGCTGGGCACGAGCGTCGCCGTGGCGCTGGTGTGGCGCTCGATGTTCGCGCAGGGCGGGGCGGTCTCCGACGGCCTGGCCTCGGTCGGACTGCCGAAGACGGACTTCATCAACAACCCGACCTGGTCGCTGCCCGCCATCATCCTGCTGTCCTGCTGGCAGTTCGGCGCCCCGATGGTGATCTTCCTGGCCGGCCTGAAGCAGATCCCCGCCGAGCTGTACGACGCCGCCGACGTCGACGGGGCGGGGAAGTGGCAGCGCTTCTGGCACGTCACCGTGCCGCTGCTGTCCCCGGTCATCTTCTTCAACCTGCTGCTGGAGACCATCAACTCCTTCCAGGCCTTCACCCCCGCCTTCATCGTCAGCGGCGGGACCGGCGGCCCGGCGGACTCCACGCTCTTCTACACGCTGTACCTCTACCAGACCGGCTTCAACGACTTCCGCTTCGGCTACGCCTCGGCCATGGCCTGGGTGCTGCTCGCCGCGGTGGGCGTCGTGACCGCCCTGATGTTCCGCCTGTCGCGGGCGTGGGTCTTCTACGGGGACGGAGGCAACCGATGAGCGACCGCGCTCTCACCGCCGCCGCGGCGCCGCGGTCCGGCGGGCGGACGTACCGGGCCGTGCTGTGGCACGTGGTGGTCATCGCCGTCGTGGCCGTGGTGATCTATCCGGTGATCTGGATGCTGGGCACCTCGTTCAAGCCGGCGACCGAGATCGTCACGTCCAACCGCCCCTGGCCGCTGCACTGGACGGCCGGAAACTTCCCCGACGGATGGCACGCCAACCCCGGGGTGACCTTCGGCCGGTTCTTCACCAACTCCCTGGTGATCTCCGCCCTCGCCGTGGTCGGGACCCTGCTGTCCTGCTCGCTCGCGGCGTACGCCTTCAGCCGGCTGGAGTTCCGCGGGCGCTCGGTCATGTTCGCCGGCATGGTCGTGACGATCCTGCTGCCCTACCACGTGCTGATCGTCCCGCAGTACGCGATCTTCAAGCGGTTCGGCTGGATCAACACCGACCTGCCGCTCGTCGCCCCGAAGTTCCTGGCCACCGAGGCGTTCTTCATCTTCCTCATGGTCCAGTTCATGCGCGGCATCCCGAAGGAGATCGACGAGGCCGCCCGGCTCGACGGCTGCGGCCCCTACCGCACCTTCCTCTACGTCGTGCTCCCGCTGACCCGGCCCGCGCTCATCACCAGCGCGATCTTCAGCTTCATCTGGACCTGGAACGACTTCTTCACGCAGCTGGTCTACCTCAACGACACCGGCAAGTTCACCGTGCCCATCGGCCTGTCGCTGTTCGTCGACCAGACCGGCATGACCTCCTACGGCCCCATGATGGCCATGTCGGTGCTGGCCCTCGCGCCCGTCTTCCTCTTCTTCCTCGCCTTCCAGCGGCTCCTGGTGGACGGCGCCACCTCCAGCGGACTGAAGGGCTGACCACGATGCCCGTACGCCCCCTCCCCGGCGGCCACGCGGCCGCCGCCCGGCGGTTCGGACCCGTCCTGGGCACCGAGCGCGCCGAGCAGGTGCGCACCGCCGCCGAAACCATGGCCGTCGGCGCGCTCTTCCTGGCCTTCTCGCTGCCGCTGGTCACCGCCGGTGCTGCCTGGTGCGCGGCCGCCGAGGTCGTCGCCGGGTGGCACGAGGAGCGCGAGGCGCCGCTGCTGCGGACCTTCGCCTCCGTGGTGCGCCGCGACCTGCGCGCCGGCCTCGCGCTCCAGGCCGCCGTACTCGGCGTCCTCGCCGCGACCTGGCTGGAGGTGCACGCGGTGCTGGACTCCCGCATCCCCGGCCGACCGGCCGAGGCCGCGGCCCTGGTCCTGCTGGGCGCCGCGGCGGTGGCACTGGCCCTGCTCGCGGCCGCCTGCCGGGCGTCGGACCGGACCTCGTGGGCCGGAGCGCTGCGCACGGCGGTCCGGCTCGCGGGCGCGGCCCCGGGCACGCTGCCGCTCGTCGTCACCGCACTGGCGTGCGTGGCCGCGCTGGTCGCCACGATCCCCGCGTTCGCCGGCTTCATGGCCGGGCCGCTGGCCTACGCGGTGTCCGTGGCCGCCGTCCGCGCCGCCCGCCGCGAGCAGGCCGCGCGATGACGGCCCCGATCAGGGTGGCCGTCGCCGGAACGGGCGCCATCGCCCGGCAGGCCCACCTCCCGGCGCTGCGCGAACTCGGCGGCGAGACCGACGTCGTCGCGGCCTTCGACATCGACGAGCGGGCCGTCCGCGACTTCTGCGCCGAAGGCGGCGTACCGCACGCGTACACCGACCTCGGCCGGATGCTCGCCGAGCAGCGGCCCGGTCTGGTCGTCATCTGCACCCCGCCCGCCTTCCACCAGGAGCAGACCACGGCCGCGCTGCGGTCCGGCGCCTGGGTCTGGTGCGAGAAGCCGCCCTGCCGCTCGCTCGCCGAGTACGACGCGATGCAGGCCGCGGAGGGCGGCCCCGGCGGCCCCTACGCCGCCGTCGTCTTCCAGCACCGCTTCGGCTCGTCCGCCGCGCACGTGCGCGAGCTGATCTCCGGCGGCGCCGTCGGCCGCCCGCTGGTCGCGCACTGCCAGACCACCTGGTACCGCGACGCCGCCTACTACGCCCCGCCGGGGCGCGGCACGTGGGCAGGCGAGGGCGGCGGCACGACCATGGGCCACGGCATCCACCAGATCGACCTGATGCTCGAACTCCTCGGCCCCTGGGCCGAGGTGCGCGCCATGGCCGGCACCCTCGTGCACGGCACCGAGACCGAGGACGTCTCCACCGCCCTGGTCCGCTTCGCCTCCGGAGCCCTGGCCACGGTCGTCAACAGCGCCGTGAGCCCGGACCAGGTGAGCCGCATCCGCATCGACTGCGAGCGCGCGACCCTCGAACTGACCCACCTCTACGGCTACTCCGGCGCCGACTGGCGGATCACCCCCGCCCCCGGCGTCCCCGCCCCGGAAGCGGCCGCCTGGCGGGACACGGGCCCCGACGTGCCCAGCTCCCACCTGGCGCAGCTGCGCTCGCTCACCGCCGACCTGCGGGCCGGGCGCCGCCCCCGCGCCAGCGGCGCCGACGGCCGCACCAGCCTCGAACTGGTCGCCGCCCTCTACAAGTCCGCCCGGACCGGCGACCCCGTCCAGGCCGGCGGCATCCGCCCCGGCGACCCGTTCTACACCTGTCCCGGCGGCATGCCGGAGCCACGGAAGGAGCCGGCCTCGTGACACCCGCCGAACGCACCGGGGAAGGCGCGCGGCGCCGCGTCTGCTTCCTGCTGAAGGTCCGCAGCGAGCGGCTGGCCGAGTACCGGGAGCGGCACGCCGAGGTGTGGCCGGAGATGCGCGCGGCACTGTCCGCGGCCGGGTGGCACAACTACTCGCTCTTCCTGCGCGACGACGGCCTGCTCGTCGGCTACCTGGAGACCGAGGACTTCGACCGCGCCCGCGCCGCGATGGACGCCACCGAGGTCAACGCGCGCTGGCAGCAGCAGATGGCGCCGTACTTCGAGGCCCTGGACGGTGCGGCGCCGGACGCCGCGATGGTCCCGCTCGCCGAGGTCTTCCACCTCGACTGACGGGGGCCGCGGGCCCTCGGCCGCGGGGCCGTCGGCGTTCGCCCGTACGCCGCGCGGCGGCCACTAGTCTGTCGCTGTCCACGACATGGGAGACGACGTTAGCGATGATCGGCATCAAGGACGTGGCCCGGGAGGCCGGCGTCTCCGTGGGGACCGTCTCCAACGTGATCAACCGGCCCGACCTGGTCTCCGAGGCCACCAGGGTCCGTGTCCTGTCGGTCATCAGCCGGCTCGGCTACGTCCGCAGCGAGTCCGCCCGGCAGCTGCGGGCGGGCGCCAGCCGCATCGTCGCACTGCTCGTGCTCGACATGGGCAACCCGTTCTTCGTCGACCTCGCCAGCGGCGCCGAGCGCGCCGCCCGCGAGGCGGGGCTGCGGGTCATCGTCTGCAACAGCGCGCAGGACGCCGCGGAGGAGGCCGACTACGTGGCGCTCTTCACCGAGCTGCGGGTGCGCGGCGTGCTCGTGACCCCCGCCGACCCGGCCGGCCGCAGCCTGGAGGCGCTGCGCCGGCAGAACATCCCCTACGTGCTCACCGACCGGGTGTCCTCGGACGCCGACGCGTGCTCGGTCTCCGTGGACGACGTCACCGGCGGCCGGCTGGCCGCGCAGCACCTCATCGACGCCGGGCACCGCTCGATCGTCTACGTCGGCGGCCGGGCCGACGTGCCGCAGGTGCGCGACCGGCGGGCCGGGGCGCTCGCCGCCCTGGCGGGCGCCGGACTCCCGCCCTCCGCGCTGGTGGACGTCACGACCGGCCGCCTCGACGTCGCCGCCGGCCGCGACGCCGGGGCGCGGCTGCTCGGGCTCGGGCCGCGGCCCGGCGCCGTCTTCTGCGCCAACGACCTGCTGACCCTCGGCGTCCTGCAGTCGCTCTTCGACGCCGGCGTCAGGGTTCCCGACCAGATGGCCATCGTCGGCTACGACGACATCGAGTTCGCGGCGGCCGCCGCCGTACCGCTCACCTCCGTCCGCCAGCCCGCGGCCGCCATGGGCCGGATCGCGATGGAGCTGCTCGCCGAGGAGACCGCGCAGGCCGGCGTCCCGCACACGCACCGGCAGATCGTGCTGCAGCCCGAGCTGGTCGTCCGCAGCTCCAGCCTGCGCCGCGGCTGAGGGGCGGCGCGCCGCCGCCCGGGCCCGCGCGCCGTGCGGCGGCGAGAAGGGGGCTGCGCCGCCGGCGCCGGCCCTGGGCGGAGCCCGGGGCGCCGGTGGCCCCGCCGTGCCGCCCGCGCGTGCTGACCTGCGGGTTCCCTGACGCTTGCGACCGGATCGCCGCCGGTGTGGTGATCCTCATGTGATACCCCGAGGGGTATCCGTGTACCGTGGGACATACCCCAGGGGGTACACGCGGAAGGAAGCCTCTCTTGTTCTTCATCGAGACCATCGAACTCAAGGGCCTCGGCAACCGGCACTACCTGGCGGGAGGCCGCTCGGCCGCCGTGGCGGTGGACCCGCCGCGCGACATCGACCAGGTGCTCGCGGCCGCCGCCCGGCGCGGCGTGCGCATCACGCACGTGGTCGAGACCCACCTGCACAACGACTACGTCACCGGCGGCCTGGAACTGGCCCGGGTGACGGGTGCCACCTACCTCGTGCCCGAGGGCGCGCGGGTCGCCTTCCACCGGGTGCCGGTCTCCGACGGCGACGCGATACACATCGAGGCCGGGCTCGGACTGCGGGCCGTCGCCACCCCCGGGCACACCCCGCACCACACCGCGTACGTCCTGCACGAGGACGGCGCCCCGGTGGCCGCCTTCACCGGCGGCTCGCTGCTCATCGGCACGGTCGGACGCCCCGACCTGGTGGAGCCGCGGCTCACCGAGCGCCTGGCCCGTGCGCAGCACGCGTCCGTGCGGCGGCTCGCGGACGAGCTGCCCGACGAGGCGTCCGTACTGCCCACCCACGGCTTCGGCAGCTTCTGCTCCTCCGGCCAGGCGGGCGGGGACCGGACCACCATCGGCCACGAGAAGACCGTCAACCCGGCGCTGACGGCCGACGTCGAGTCCTTCGTCGCCCGGCTGCTCGCCGAGCTGGACGACGTGCCCGCGTACTACGTCCACATGGCGCCGGTGAACGCCGCCGGGCCCGCCCCCGTGGACCTGACCCCGCCCGGCGTCGCCGACGCGGGCGAGATCGCCGCCCGGCTGGCGGCGGGGGAATGGGTCGTCGACCTGCGCAGCCGCGTCGCCTTCGCCGAGGGCCACGTCGCCGGGACGTTCAACGTCGAGGCCGACGGCAAGCTCGCCACGTACCTCGCGTGGCTGATCCCGTGGGGCCGCCCCGTCACGCTGCTCGCCGAGTCCGCCGAGCAGCTGGCGGACGCCCAGCGTGAGCTCGTCCGGGTCGGCATCGACCGCCCCGCGGCCGCCGCGACCGGCATCCCGCAGGAGTGGGCCGGCGGCGCCCCGCTCGCCTCCTTCCCGCGCGCCACCTTCCGCGACCTCGCCGAGAACGGCACGGACGGCATCGTCGTCCTCGACGTGCGCCGCGCCGCCGAGCGGTCCGCCGGCCACATCCCGGGCTCCCTCCACATCCCGCTGCACGAACTGCACGGACGCCTCGCCGAGGTCCCCGCCGGCCCGGTGTGGGTGCACTGCGCCGGCGGCATGCGCGCCGCCCTCGCCGCCTCCCTGCTGGACGCCGCGGGCCGCGCCGTGGTCGCGGTGGACGACACCTTCGACGCCGCGGCCGGCGCCGGGCTGGCGCTCACCACGAGCTGAGCGCGCGGCCGCGCGGTGCCCGACCGGCACCCGGCGGCGCCCGCGGCGCCCCCGCGCCCGGCCCGTACCCCGCCCCACCGTCCCCCCACTCCGAATCCCGCGAGGCCTGTGATGTTCCCCTTCCGCGCCGTCCCGCGCCGTGTCACCGCCGGCGAGGCCCGCCGCCGTACCCTCGGCTCCGCCGCGACCGCCGTCCTGCTGGACGTGCGGGAGCAGGGGGAGTGGGACGCCGGGCACGCGCCCGGTGCCGTCCATGCGGCGCTGTCCCGGCTGTCGGCAGGGGCGGCCCTGCCGGCCGCGGCGCAGGGGCGGCCGGTGGTGGTGATCTGCCGCAGCGGCCACCGCTCGCAGCAGGCGGCCCGGCTGCTCGCCGACCGCGGCGTGGACGCGGTGGACGTCAGGGGCGGCATGAAGGCGTGGGCCGCCGCCGGGTACGGCGTCGCGGGTCCGCGCGGGACGATCGGCACCGTGGCATGACGGACCTGGTCCTGGCGCTCGCCTCCGGCGCGGTCGTGGGGCTCGCCCTGGGCGGGCTGGGCGGGGGCGGCAGCGTCCTGGCGGTGCCCGCTCTCGTCTACCTGCTCGGCTTCAGCCCGGCCGACGCGACGACGGCGGCGCTCGTCATCGTCGCGCTCACCTCCGTCACGTCGCTCGCCGGGCACGCCCGCGAGGGCGGCGTGGCCTGGCGGACGGGGCTGCTCTTCGCCGCCGCGGGAATCGTGCCCGCGGCGCTCGCCGGGGCCGCCGCCGGCCGCCTGCCCCAGGTGGTGCTGACCGTGGCCTTCGCCGCCGTCGCGGTGGTCGCGGCGCTGCGCATGCTGCGCCCCGCGGCGCCCGCGCCCGCCGGCGCGGTGCGCCCCGCGCGGGCGGCCGCCGCGGGTGCGGGGCTCGGCGCGGTGACCGGCCTGCTGGGTGTGGGCGGGGGCTTCCTCGCCGTTCCGGTGCTAGTCGGGGTGCTGAAGGTGCCGATGCGGCGGGCGGTGGGCACCAGTCTGCTGGTGATCACCGTCAACGCGGTCGCCGCGCTCGCCGCCCGCTCCGGCAGCGGCTCGTCGCTGGACTGGGCGGTCGTCGCGCCCTTCACCGCGGCCGCGGTGCTGGGCGCGTGGGACGGCAAGCGGCTGGCGCGCAGGGCCACCGGTGCGACGCTCCAGCGGCTCTTCGCCTGGGCGCTGCTCGCGGTCGCGGCGCTGATGCTCGTCGACGCCGTCGTGTGACCGGCGGCGTGACCCTACCGACCGGTAGAAGGCTTCACATCCCCGTACGACTCCCGTAACGGAACCTGTTCTCGGAGCACCCTTGACCCTTTAGGATGCATGCACTATGGCTACGACCACCTCCCTCGACGTCCGCCAGGCCCGTGCGCGGCTGGACGACCTCACGGTCCTCGACGTGCGGACCGCCGGTGAATACGCCGGCGGCCACATACCCGGCGCGCTCAACATCCCGCTGGACCGGCTGGACGAGGCGCTCCCCGGCATCCGCGAGGCCGCCGGACGCGGCCCCGTCCTCGTCGTGTGCGCCTCCGGCGCCCGCTCCGACAACGCCTGCCGCACCCTCGCCCGGCACGGCGTCGAGGCCGCCACCCTCACCGGCGGCACCGCCGCCTGGGCGGCCGAGGGCCACGACCTCGCCCGCCCGGAGGGCAGGCCCCGGGCGGTGTGGGCCATGGAGCGGCAGGTCCGGTTCACCGCGAGCCTCGTCATCCTGCTCGGTCTGGCCCTCGGCTTCTTCGTCCACCCGGCCTTCCTGCTGCTGTCCGCGGGCATCTGCGGCGGGCTGATCTTCTCCGCCCTGACCGACACCTGCGGCATGGCCTTCGTCCTGGGCAAGCTCCCGCACAACCGCCCCCGCGCGGCCGACCTCGACGCCACACTGGCGCGGCTGCGCGCCCGCTGAACCGCGGCCGGGCGGCGGGCCGCGGAGCGGCGGAACACGCCCGAAACACACCTGACGTACCATCACCCCCTACCAGCGGCCCGGACACCCACCGGGCCCGAGGGCGGGGAGGTCCCGAGCGATGAACGACGCAGGGAAGGACGGCGTGCCGGGCGGTCTTCCGCCCCGCATGGACCGCGGCGAGATCACGGCCGCGATCGTCGCCGCCAGGCTGGCCAAGGGCCTCACCTGGCAGGAGCTGGCCGACGCGATCGGCCGGCCGGCCGTCTGGAGCACCGCGGCACTGCTCGGGCAGCACCCGCTCCCGCCGGACGCCGCCCGCCGGGTCGTCGCGCTGCTCGAACTGCCCGAGGAGGCCGTGCCGGTGCTCGCCGCCGTACCGCACCGCGGGGCGGGCGGGGTACCGACCGATCCGACGGTCTACCGGCTCCACGAGGCGGTGCAGGTGTACGGCCCCGCCCTGAAGGAGCTGATCCACGAGCGGTTCGGCGACGGGATCATGAGCGCGATCAACTTCAAGGTGGACATCGGGACGGCGACCCACGACGGCGCCGAGCACGTCGTCATCACCTTCGACGGGAAGTTCCTCCCCTACAGCTGGCCCAGCGACTGAGCCGCACCGGCTCCGCCGACGTGTGGCCGCCCCGGCGCGGCAGCACAATGGGGAGGAGGCGGACGTCCCAAACGGTCCCGCAGCGGGTACCGGGGCGTCCGCGAGCCCGAGGTGCGCGAGCGGAGGGGTGCGGCGACGACGATGCGGTCCCCCTGGTCCCGGTCCCGCGAGGACGGCGGCACCGGCCGGCCCTGGCACGCGAACCGGGGGCTGGTCGCGGTCCCGGTCGCCCTGATCGTGCTGATCACCGTCGCCGACGTGCTCGCGCCGCAGGGGGTGCACCTCGGACCGCTGCTGGTCGTGGCGCCCGCCCTCACCGCGTCCTTCGGCAGCTCGCGGCTCACCGCGCTGGTCGGCTTCCTCGCCACCGCCGCCCTCTTCACGATCGCCGTGGTGCGCAACAGCATCTTCACGTCCAACCACGAGAGCCAGATCGCCGCGCTCGTCCTGATCTCCGCGTTCACGGTCTTCTTCTGCCGGCTGCGCGAGCGGCACAGCGCCGAGCTGAGACAGGTGCGCTCGGTCGCGGAGGCCGCCCAGCAGGTGGTCCTCCAGCCGCTGCCGGAACGGATCGGTCCGCTGTCCGTCGCCGTCCGCTACGAGGCGGCGGCCGACCACGCGCGCATCGGCGGCGACCTCTACGCCGCGGTGCGCACCCGGGACGGCACCCGCCTGCTCATCGGGGACGTGCGCGGCAAGGGGCTCACCGCGGTGGACGACGCCAACCTGCTGCTGGGCGCCTTCCGCAGCGCCGCCCACCGCCACCTTCCGCTCGCGGCGCTGCACCTCGAACTGGAGGCAGTCGTCGCCTGGGGACTCACCCAGCCCCACCGGCACGGCGGGGATCCGGGGGAGTCCTTCATCACCGCCGCCCTCATCGACATCCCCGACCGCGAACCGCGCGTCAGCATCCTCAACAGCGGCCACCCCGCCCCGCTGCGCCTGCACGGCGGCCGCGCCACACCGCTCGTCCCGCGCCGCCACTCGCCGCCGATCGGCGTCCTCCCGCCCGAGGACGCGGAGGCGGCCCCCGACGTCTTCGCCTTCGAGCCGGGCGACACGCTCCTGCTCTACACCGACGGTGTCACCGAGGCCCGCGACGTCACCGGCTCCTTCTACCCGCTGACCGACCGCGTCCCGGCGCTCGCCCCGGGCGGGGCGCACCCCGTCGACCTGCTGGCCGCCCTCCGCGCCGACCTGCTGCGGCACACCGCGGGGAGCCTCGGCGACGACGCCGCCGTCGTCGCCGTACGGCACGACGGCCGCCCGTGACGGGTCCGCCGCACCGCGGAACCGATCCCCCCGGCGGCGGGGAGGTGACGGGCGCGCCGGCCGGCCCGCCTGCCCGGACGGGCGGGCACGGCTTCCGGGCCACGCTCTGAGGCCCCGCCGCACGACGTCACCGCGGGGCCAGGGGCGGCCCACGGGTCGTCGACGGCGCGGCGGACGAGACCGTACGGTGACCGCAGCGTTGCCACAATGCCGGTGGCCCCCCGGGATCATGACGGCATGGGGGATACAGCGGGGAACAGGGGCCGGCGTGTCGCGCGCGGCTGCGCGTTCACGGTCTTCTGCGCGGTGGGAGTGGTGATGCTGCTCCTGCTGGGCGGGATGTGGTACATCCACGAGCAGCTGAAGCCCCCCGCCCCACCGGACGTGGCCGCCTTCGCCCACTCCGCCGCCGCCCGGACCGCCGAGGCCGGGGCGGCGCGGGCGGCATCCGCCGACCTGGCGGCGCTCACCTCGGCCGTGCCGTGGGCCGAGCCGGTCGGCACCTCGGTCTCGGACGTCTGCCGAAGCGTGGTGAGCAGCGCGATGTTCGGCAGCCGGGCGAGATGGAGCTCCACCGGGTGCACGCGCTCCACCGTCGCCTACGTCGCCTTCGACGGCGACATCGGTTCGCGCCTGCGGTCGCTGGACGCGGTGCTGGGCGCGCAGGGCTGGACGGGTGAGGGAGCGCCACCCGCCACGCTGGCGCGGGCCGCCGCGGGGGACCCGGCCGCGCCGGCTCCCTCCCCGGGCGGGGCGTCCTCCTCACCGGGCGCGCCGTCCCCCGGATGGGGCCGGGTCTCCGTGCTCTACACCGCCCGCCCGTCCGCGGCGATCGGCGACGACACCTCGCCGTACCTGCGGGTGTCGGTGGCCGGGGCACCGTACGACCCGCAGGCGATCACCGGCGACCAGCAGTCCGCCGGCAGCCCGCCCCGGCGCGACACGGACCAGGCGACCGTCTACGTCAGCTGGCAGCCGCTGTCCACCCACGCGGTGGCGCAGTCCGCCTTCGCCGCCCACCGGTACGTCGCCGCCTTCTCCCTCGTCGCGCACTACCTCGTGGACTCCCCGCCCGCGACGGCCACGAGGTCCGCGACGCCGACCACCTACGATCCCGGGCCGTGCCTCAGCGGCAGCCACACATGCTCCTGACGAGCGGGGCAGACGCCGGGAACGGGGGCGGCGGCACCGGCCTCCACGGGGGAACGTGCCTCTCCGGTGCGGCACCTGACGCTCGCTCGAACACGCTCCCACGCCGTCGCATGCTCTGGGGCCGCCCCCCGCGCCGTTCCGCCGAAGGGGCGACGCCCCTGCCGGCCCCCCCGCCGCCCGGCCCGCACACCCCCCCGGCCCCTCCCTCCCGCCGCACTCCCGGCTCGTCGCCGGCGACGGCCTGCCCGCCCCGTCCGCCGCGACGCGTCCCTCGGCGGCCGGGGACGCCGACGCCGTCGACCAGCGGCGGCGCCCGGGCCGATCGTGTTCCCCGGCCGCGGGGAGAGGCGCCGCACCCGGTGCCCCTCCCCGCGGCCGGCCCCGTCAGAAGGCGCCGAGCCCGTCCGGCGTGCCGTTGCCCGTGGGACTGTCGTAACCGGGTCCCGCCGTGCACTGGTAGTCCCCGCCGCAGTCCGTGCCCTGGACGTTGCTGCCGGACGTGACGTCGGTCAGGCCCGCCGTCGCGGCGTACAGCGCGGAGGCGTCCGGGAAGCGGGCCGGGTGGCCGGCCAGCGCGATCACCCCGGCGATCATGGGTGCCGACGCGCTCGTGCCGCCCACCACGGACCAGCCGGCGTCCGCGCCGCCGGTCTCGTCCGTGGTGTAGACCGCGAGTCCGGTGTCCGGGTCGGCGTCCATCGAGACGTCGGCGACGGTCCGGCCCGGGCAGTTGGGGTCGTGCTGCCACGAGGGCTTGGCCACCCACGCCGAGCAGCCGCTGCCCGCGCCCGCCCACGCGCTCTCCGACCACCCACGGGGGGTTCCGGGATCGCGCGAGAGCGTGGTCCCGCCGACCGCGATCACGCTGCTGTACGCCGCCGGGACGCCCGGGATGCCGTAGCCGGCGTCCCCCGAGGAGGCGACGACGGCCACGCCGGGATGGGTGTAGTCGGCGGCGTACGACGCGTTCGGGCCGCTCTCGGCGGCGGTGTAGCTGTTGGAGATCTCGGTGGCGCCGAGCGCGGCCGCCGTGTCGACGGAGGCGGCGAGCGCGTCCCCGGCGGCCCGGTCGGCCTCCACCAGGAGCAGGTGGCAGGAGGGGCACACCGCGGAGGCCGCGTCGAGGTCCAGCGCGGTCTCCGTCGCCCAGCCCTGGTCGGGCGGCAGCGGGGCGCCGTCGCCGCGCTGGTTCACCTTGCGGAAGCAGCCGTTGGCCGTGGTGCAGGCGGGCAGGCCGAACGTCGTGCGGTAGACGGCGAGATCGGCCTCGGCCTGCGGATCGTCGCCCGCCTCGACGACCGCGACGGTCTGACCGGTGCCGCCCGCGGTGGGCAGCCCGTAGGCCGCCCGCAGGTCCGCCGGCCCGTAGCCGGGCGGCAGCGCGGCCTGCGCCGCGGTGGCCGCGTGCGGGCCGCGTACGCCCGTGCCGGCGTGCAGGTCGGTGCGCACCTGGGCGAGGCAGCGGGCGAAACCCGGTTCCACGGTGCCGCACACGTCGTGCACCCCGGGGGCGGAGCCTGCCGCGTTCCCCGCGGGGAGGACGGCCAGCGCCGCCGCGGTGGCGAGCGCGCTCAGGTACCGGATCGGCGCCGCGGGCCTCATCGCGTGCTCCCCGGGGCGATGCCGTAGGCGGCGGTGACGGTCTGGGTGATCGTCCCGCCGGCGGCGTCCGCCGCGGTGACCCGGATCGAGGGGGCGGTGGCGCCGGTGTTCCGCCAGGTGGCGTGGTAGGTGCCGGTGCCACCGGTGAGCGCGGCCGGCTGCCAGGTCGCGCCGCCGTCGAACGAGACCGACACGCCCGCCGACGTGACGGGGGAGCGCGAGCCGCGGTCGTCGTAGGACAGGTGGCCCACGGTGAGGTCCAGGCTCTGGACGGCGTCCGGGACGCCGGTGTTGGACGGGCCGGTGTCGAGCCGGTAGGTGAGGGTGAGCGCGGGCATGATGCGGCAGGCCGCCGCCGGGCAGGGCACGTCGGGCGGCAGGACGAGGCGCGGGTCGGCGCCCTGCCCCGGGTCGTGGAAGGAGAGTTCGGTACGGGTGCGCACCGACTGGCCGGCGCCCGCCGCGCTGCGGTCGGTGCCGAGGACGGCGCGGTAGTCCGCCGGACCGTCACCGGCGGGTACCTGGGCGCCGATCACGTCCGGCGCGTCGACGAGCCGCGTACCGTCCCGGTCGAGGGTGAAGGAGGTGTCGGCCGCGAGCGCGCCGACGTGGTCCGGCTCGCTGTCGCCGGTTGGCAGGTAGAGGGTGGCCTGCCCGCCGCCCGCGCACGCGGTGCACGGGTGCAGCTGCTGGTCGTGGTGGGCGCCGAGGGCGGGGGCGAGCGGCCCGTGGCCCCAGTCGACCGTGCGCGTGGCGCCGGGGGCGAAGGTCAGGACGTCGGAGTCGAAGGTGTCCAGGCGCGCCGTCGCCGTGCCGAAGGCCCACCCGCCGCCGTCCGCGGTGCCCAAATATTCGGTGCGGCTGCCCGGCATGGCCTGGCGGCCCTGGTCGGCCGGCGGCGGCAGGACGGTCGCGCCGGCCGCCTCCACCGCCCGGGTGAAGTCGTCCACCGGCAGCACGTAGAGGGAGCCGGGCGCGCCGCCCGCCGCCGGGTCCGCGGAGAAGCGGTGGACGGCCGTGGCCAGTTCGCCGGGCTCGGCGCGGAAGGACTGCTCGGCGGGCACGTCGGCGGAGCCGAAGGCCAGGTCGTAGCGGTACGCCCCGCCGTCCGGCGCCGCACCGCCCCACTGGACGACGTAGCGCGAACCGGTGGTCGCCGGCTGCGCGTTGACGTAGACGGGCACGGTGGCCGGGCTGCCGACCTGGACGCTGTCGAAGCTGACGTTGCCGGACGGGCCGGTGCGGAACCAGGTGAGCTTGAGGATGTCGGCCGTGGCCGGCCGGGGGGTGCCGACGGTGACGCGGCGGTCGGCGGCGGCCTCCTCGACGGTCACGGTGGTGCCCTGGCCGTCCTCGGCGACCGTCGCGTCCCGGGTCACCTCGCGCCAGGCGCTCTCGCTGCCGTCCGCGGCCCGGTCGACGAACAGCGTGTAGACCGCGTAGTGCCCCGCGGGCACCTGGACGCTCCCCTCGCCGTCGTCGACCGGGACGACGGTGCCGAAGCGGCTGACGTCGTCGGTGTTGAGCACGATGCTGCCCAGCGGCGTGTTACCGGGCTCGCCGGACAGTCCGCGGGCGCTGATCCGCAGGGTGTGCAGCGGGAAGTCCGGGCGGGCCGGGGTGCCGGTGCCGGCCGGCCGCACCGACTCCAGCCCCCGCGGCAGGCGCCGCTCCCGTACCGCACGGCCGAACGCGGCCGCCGAGCCGGGGTCCAGGACGCCGGTGGCCGTGGAGCCGGTGACGGAGGTGAGCCGCACCCCGGGCGGGGCGGCGGGCACGGCGCCCGCGGCGAAGGAGAGTTCCAGCGGCGTACCGCCGCCGGCGCTCCGCCGGGCGAGTGCCGTGACGTCGAAGAGGGAGGGATCGAGCCGCCGGCCCACCTCCGGCAGGGCGTCGGCCGGCACGGCGTAGGTGTCGCCGCCCCGGCCGCCGAAGGTCACCAGCGTGGCGGCGGGGCCCTCCTGCGGAAGTAACCGGTAGCCGGTGACCTGGTGGCCCGTCATGCCGGCCAGCAGCCGCTGCCCGGTGACGAGCGTGACCGTCGTCGCCGCAGGTGCCGGGACCGTCTCGACGGGACCGGCGGCGGCCGCGTCCTCGGCCGCCGCACCGCTCGCGGCTCCCGCGCCGGCCAGCGCGAGTACGAGGGCGACGGCCGCGCGGGCGAGCGCCGCGGCCGGGCGGCCCCTTCGTCTGGTGAGCATGTCTCCTCCGTGGGGGGATGGGAGTGGGGGAGGGTTCTGCCGTGCGGGCACTCGCCGGGCCGCCAACTCGCCGCAGCGCCACGGGATTCCACTGTGTCACGTGTGACGCGTGGGACACAGGTGGTGTACGCGCCACGGGCAACGCCCCGCGCCGTCCCGCGGAAGGCCGCCCGGGGCGGCGGGACAGGGACGGGCCGGGGGGAATCGCCGCCTCACGCGACCGCGCCCCGGTCCGTGACGCGGTGCGTCACGGACCGGGGCGCGGGGGTTCGCGCTGCGGGGGCGTCAGCGTCCCTGGAGGGACCTGACGTTGTCGCCGAAGGTCCAGCCCTTCGACCCGTCCCAGTTGACCGACCAGGTCATCAGGCCCTTCAGCGAGCCGCCGAAGGCGTTCCACGCCTGGCCGACCAGACTGGGCGCCATGGAGCCGCCGCCCGCGCCGGGCTGCGCGGGCAGGCCCGGAACCTGCTTGTCGTAGGGCACCCTGACCGTGGTGCCCTGGACGGTCAGGCCGTTGTCGAGGCACCTGGTCTGGGCGGTGAAGCCCGCGACCGTACCGGCCTCGTACGAGTCGCCGGAGCAGCCGTACATGCTGCCGTTGTAGTACTGCATGTTCAGCCACCACAGCCGGCCGTTGTCCACGTACTTCTTGATGACCGGCAGGTACGCGCCCCAGATCGAGCCGTAGGTGACGCTGCCGCCGGTGACGTACGCGGTCTCCGGCGCCATCGTCAGGCCGAAGCCCGCGGGCATCTGCGCCAGCACGCCGTCGATGATGCGCTCCAGGTTGGCCTGCGAGGCGGACAGCGTGCCGATGCTCCCGCTGCCGGACAGGCCGGTCTCGATGTCGATGTCGATCCCGTCGAAGTTGTACTGCTTCAGGATCGGCACGACGGTCGCCACGAAGCGGTCGGCGACCGCGCTCGACGACAGGTCGATGCCCGCGGCCGCGCCGCCGACGGACATCAGGATCGTGGCCCCGGCCGCCTTGGCCTGGCACATCTCGGCGGGTGTGGCGACCTTGACGCCGGTGTCCATGCCGTCCTGCCATTCGGCGGTGCCGTCCGAGAGGATGACGGGGAAGGCGGCGTTGATGACGTTGTAGCCGTGCTGGGCGATCCGGCTGTCGGTGACCGGCGTCCAGCCGAGGCCCGGGTGGACCCCGTTGGCGGCGCCGTCCCAGTTCTCCCAGTAGCCCTGGAGGACCTTGCCCGACGGCCGGGGCTTTGTCGCGCACGTGCTGCCCGGCGGCGCGGTCGTGGGCGGTGTGGTCGCCGGCGGTGTCGTGGTGGGCGGGGCCGGGGGAGTGGTGGGCGGTGAGGTGGGCGGGGTGGTCGTGGGCGAGGCCGGTGGCGTCGTGCCGGTACCGCCGGGGCCGGTGAGCGTCACGTCGTCGGCGAGGTAGGCGGCCTGGCCGTACCAGCCGTGCAGATAGACCGTCACCGAGGTGGTGTTCGCGCCGGTGGTGAAGGTCGTGCTGAGCTGCTGGTACGAGGACGCGCCCGGCGTCCAGGTGGAGGGGTCGCCCGACGCGCCGGTGCCGGTCGCGCCCAGGTAGACGTAGCTGCCCTGGACGTACGCGCTCAGCGTGTAGGCGGAGCCGGGCAGGACGCCGACGGTCTGCGAGCACTGCGCGTCGTCCTGGCCGCTCGGCGTGCCCTTCAGTGCGGAGCTGCCCGAGTGCGAGGGGCCGGTGACGGCCGCGCCGGACCCGCCCGTGCACGTCCAGCCCGAGAGCCCTGACTCGAAGCCGGGGTTGGCCAGCAGGCCGGCGGCGGACGCACCGGCCGCGGCGCCGGAACCGGCCAGCGCGACACACGCGCCCGCGACGGCCGAGGCGCTCACCACGGCGACGGTCCGGTGCACGGCCGACGGCCGGCGCCCGGTGCGGACACGCTGCCCGGCCGCCGGCGGCCGGGCCGGGCGATGGGGGCGGGGCGACCTCCGACGGAACATGCTGTGCTCCCTTCTCGCCACGTGCCGAGGGCATGAGCAGGTGAGTGGGGGGAGGGCGTGACGCCCGGCTCAGGGTGACGTGGAGACATGCGCGCGCTGGTGACCGTCGGGATCGTAGGAGTGCCCGCAGGGCGCGTCAATAGGTCTGGACCAAAGAGGTCTACACCAGAGCCGGATCGGGCCGCGCCCGGGGCCTGCGGATCGGCGCCGGGTCAGGCGGCCGCGCTCCATGCTGCGTTCGTGCTCACCCCGCCGGTGGCGGTGTCCAGGCGGCCACCAGGTCGACCAGGCCGGGGAAGCGGGCGTCGAGGTCGGCGACGCGGACGTGGCTGCGGCGTTCCAAGCCGTACTGGCGCTGGCGGGTGATCCCCGCCTCGCGCAGCGCCCTGAAGTGGTGGGTGAGCGACGACTTGGGCCGGTCGATGCCGAACCAGCTGCAGGGGTGGTCGAAGTCCTCGGACTCCAGCAGGAGTTTGCGCACGATCGTGAGCCGCAGCGGATCGCTGAGCGCGCCGAGCACGGTCTCCAGGCGGAGCTCGTCGACACCCGGCTCCGGCAGCGGTTCGGGCAGGCCGGGGGGCTCGGGCGGTGACGTGACGGCGCGTGCGGCCGTCCGGGCGGGAGGTGTGGCCGGGGGCATGGGCGGGTCCTCGTCGGTGTGGGCTGCTTGTACGACTTGAATCGTACTGCATGCTAAGTTCGACTCAACTCGTACTGCTGGAGCGGCAGTACGCCGGGAGGAGCAGCCATGTCCGGAACCCGTGTCGCATCCGTCCGCGCCGTCGAGGCGAGAGGCCGGGAGGCCGCCGCCCCGCCCCTGAGGTGGGTGTGGCTCGCGGCCTGGCCGGTCACGGCGGTCTTCGTGCTGTCGAACGCGGCGACACCGCTGTACGTGCTGTGGCAGCGCGACATCGGTTTCTCCAAGGGCACCCTGACCGTCGTGTTCGCCTTCTACGTCGTCGGCCTCCTCGGCTCGCTGCTGGTCTCCGGCGTGCTCTCCGACCGCGTCGGCCGCAAGCCCGTGCTGCTGCCCGCCCTGGCCCTCGCCCTGGCCGCCTGCGCGGTCTTCGCGACCGCCACCGGCGTGGCCGCGCTGGTCGTGGCGCGGCTGTTCACCGGGATAGCGGTCGGCGCGGCCGTCTCGGCCGGCATGGCCGCGGTGACCGACGTCGCAGGCCCGGGACGCCGCCGCACCGGCGCCCTGCTCGCCTCCTGCGCGATGGTCCTCGGCGCCGGACTCGGCCCGCTGCTCGCGGGGCTGCTCTCCGAACTGGCGCCCGCGCCGACGGTCACCGTCTTCGCGGTCGAGGCCGTCCTCCTGGCCACGGCGGTGCTCTGCGTGCTGCGGATGCCCCTGGGCCGCCCCGGCGTGCCCGGCCGGGGCGCCTGGGTGCGGGTGCCCGCGGTCCCGCGCGGCAACGGCCGCCGGCTCGCCCTCGGCATCGCCGTCTTCGCGCCCGGCATCACCGCGACGTCCTTCTTCCTGTCGCTCGGCCCCTCGCTGCTGTCCGGACTGCTCGGCACCACCGACCGGATCGTCGCCGGCGCCACGGCGTTCGTGATGTTCCTCGCCGCCACCGGGGTGCAGTTCGCCGTGCAGCGGCTGCGCCGCCGCACGATCCTCGCGGCCGGCGCGGTGAGCACCGCGCTGAGCGCGGCCGCGGTGGTCGCCGCCGTGCACACCTCCACGGCGGCCGTCCTCGTCCTCGCCGCGCTGCTGGCCGGCGCCGGCCAGGGCATGGGCCAGCTCGGCGGTCTGTCGCTGCTCAACTCCGCCGTCCCGCCGCAGCGCCTCGCCGAGGCCAACGCGGCGCTCAACGTCGGCGGTTACCTCCTGGCCGGCCTCCTGCCGGTCTCCGCCGGCTATCTGAGCGACGCCGTGGGCATGACCACCGGCACCACGGTCTTCGGCGCCGTCCTCGCGGGTCTCGCCGCCACCGCCCTGGCGGCGGTCCTGACCACCGGCCGCCAGGTGACGGACCCGGCGTGACGCAGGACCCGGCCGCCCTGCCGGGACGGGAAACGCTCACGTCGGGGCCGGAGGGGACGCCGCCCGGCCCGTGCCGGAGAAGCCGGGGACCGGTTTTGCCCACGGCCGGGCGCGGGTCCGGCCGACGCCCCCGCGCCCCCCTGACGCCGCGTCAATCCGCCGCAGCGGAAAAGACCGCTGCGGGCCCTGCCGGGGCGTTGCCGGGCGGAGGACCGGGCCCTCCGCCGCCGGGACGTGCCGCTGAGGAGGCAGTCCCCGGTCCGGGGCCCGCACGACGGGCCCCGGACCGGGTTACGCTCGACTGTCCGGGGCCCGTCGTGCGGGCTCCTCGGACAACGGGGGTTGCCTTGGTTCTGATCCTTGCGGCGGCGGTCGTCCTTCTCGGGCTGATCGCCTGCACCGTGACACTGGCCCGGCGCGGTTCCGCCCGCGGCGACCTGCGCGCCGAAGCCGGCCACCGCGCGGCGGCCGTGCACCAGCGCGCCTTCCACGACGCGCGTACCGTCCACAACGCCGCGGCGATGGGCGACACCTACCACCGCTGACGCGGCACCGTACCCGCCGGCGCCGCTCCCGGCCCGGTGGCCGGCCCGCCCCTCGCCGCGGCCCGCCGTGAACGGCGCCGGGGCGGGGGACGACGGCAGGCCCGGGGTCCGGAAGACCCCGGGCCGCGCCGGACGGCTCCCGGCGCGCTACTTCCGCGTGTCGGCCGTGAGCTTCCCGGCGACGCCCCAGCTCTCCGGGCTCGTCTCCTGGATCCACACCTGCACGCTCTCCGGCGGGACCTGGAGCGCGTCCACGAACGCGTCGGTGATCCGCGCGACCAGCTCGCGCTTCAGCTCGACGCTCCGCGGTCCCTGCTGCACGGTGACGATGGGCACGGTGTCCTCCTGGGTTCTCGGGGCCGCTGCCCGGTGGCTCGCGACCTCCTGCTGACTCCCAGTCCACACGTTCCGGCGGCCCGCACCCAGCCCCGGTCCGCGCGTGCTGTCATCTCGGATCGAGATCGCCGCGCGCCACCGCACGGCAGGCGTCGAGCAGCGGCCGCAGGCGGTCCTCCGGGGCGTCCCCGCGCACCGCCAGCACGCCGGGCAGCGCCAGCGGGCGGCCCGCCGGGTCCGTCACCCGGACGAAGGCCACCCGGGTGTGGCGCAGCTGCGCCGCGTGCGAGGCGTACACCACGGTCCAGGCCGACTTCCCGGCCCCCAGGGACGCGAGGCTGTCCTGGAGCGAGCCGAGCCGGCGGCCGGCCACGGGCTCGAACCCGGCCTCGTGGCAGGCGCCGACGACGAGGTCCACCAGCGGCGGGTTGCCGCGCCGTTCCGTCAGGAGCAGCGGCAGCCCGGCCAGTTCGGTGAGCGGGACCGTTCCGCGTCCGGCGAGGGCGTGCCCGGCGGGCAGCGCGGCCACCAGCTCGTCCTGCCAGAGCGGCAGGAGGCGCACGGCCTCCGGCACGTCGACCTCGCCCCGGGCGAAGGCCGCGTCCCACTCGCCCGCGCCGACCCTGGCGAGCCGTACGCCGAGCGGGCCGGAGAACAGCTCCACCGCCGTCGCGGGAGAGTCGCGCTGCAGGATCTCCAGCACCTGGTCCAGGCGCTCGCCCATGCCCGTGCTGGTGCCGATGCGCAGGGTCGTGCCGCGGCCGGCGGCGAAGCGCTCCACGCTCCCCACGGCGCGCCGGGCGGCGTCGAGCACCTCGCGGGCGGCGGGCAGGAAGTCCTGGCCCGCCTCGCTCAGCCGCACATGACGCGGCGAACGGTCGAACAGCTCGACGCCGAGCTCCCGCTCCAGCCGGCGGATCTGCGTGCTCACGGCCGACTGGGCGATCATCAGGCGCTCGGCCGCCCGGCCGAAGTGGAGTTCCTGTGCGACGGCCACGAAGTACCGCAGCTGGCGCAGCTCCATGCCGCCGTTCCTCCTCGCCCGGCTCCGCGCCCGCGGACCCCTTCCAGGCTATCCGGCGGAACCGGGCGGGTCCGTGGCAGGTCTTCCATGGCATCCGCCCGGCCCGGACGGGGGGCCGCACGCCGAGACGAGGACGAGATGAAGCGCCGTTCGACGAAGTACCTGACCGTGATGGCGTCGGTCGCCGTCACCCTGGCCGCCCTGACCGGATGCGCCAGCGACTCCCGCGGCACCGGCGACTCGCCCGTCGCCGACCACCGGGGCGAGGACAGCCCCGCCGACGTCACCAACTTCCCCGACGGCTTCGCGAACATCGCCACCAAGTGCGTCGCGGGCGCCCCCGGCTTCCGCGCCTTCGTCACCACCCGGGAGGCCGCGCCCATCGTGCTCGCCGATCCCGCCTGCAAGGGCTGAGCCCGGCACGGCGGCGGCGAACCCCCCGGGTGGCCGAGCCGGGGGCGGGCCGGTGCGGGAAGGAGAACCCTGGCGGCCCGGCCCGCGGGCCGCCGGGAACCGCGGGAGACGCCGGTATGCTCATCGACCTTTCCGGACGGACCGCCCTGGTCACCGGCTCCACCCAGGGCATCGGCCGCGCGATCGCGGCCGGCCTGGGGCGGGCCGGAGCCCGCGTCGCGGTCAACGGCCGCAGCGCCGGGACGGTGGAGCGCGCGGTCGCCGGGCTGCGCGAGGAGACGGGCCGCGACGGCTTCTTCGCCGCGCCCGGTGACCTCGCCTCCGAGGAGGGCGCGCGCCGGGTCGCGGACGCGCTGCCCGCCGTGGACGTCCTCGTCAACAACCTCGGCATCTTCGGCGCCGCTCCGGCGCTGGAGATCGACGACGCGGAGTGGCGCCGGTACTTCGAGGTCAACGTCCTCGCGGCGGTGCGGATGATCCGCACCTACCTGCCGGGGATGAAGGACCGCGGCCGGGGCCGGGTCATGAACGTCGCGAGCGACTCGGCCGTCGTCATCCCCGCGGAGATGGTCCACTACGGCATGACGAAGACGGCGCTGCTCGCCGTCACCCGCGGCTTCGCGAAGGAGGCGGCGGGCACGGGGGTGACCGTCAACTCGCTGATCGCCGGGCCGACGCACACCGGTGGTGTCGAGGACTTCGTGTACTCGCTGGTGGACCGGGACCTGCCGTGGGACCGGGCGCAGCGCGTCTTCATGGCCGAGCACCGCCCGCAGTCACTGCTGCGGCGGCTGATCGAGCCGGAGGAGATCGCGAACATGGCCGTCTACCTCGCCTCGGACTTCGCGACGGCGACGACCGGCGCGGCCGTCCGGGTGGACGGCGGGTACGTCGACTCGATCCTGCCCTGACCGGGCGTCAGTGCCCGCGGGCGCCGCGCACTCCACCACCGGGCACCCCGCGGCGGGCGGTACGCCGGCACCCCCGCGGGGCGCCGCGGTGCCGCTCGGGCGGCAGCGCCCGGCGGCGGGCGCAGGCCTGCCGGCCGGGGTGACGGGGCCTCAGCGGCGGGCGCGGCGCTCGCGGCGGCGCACCGCGCGGCGCTCGTCCTCGCTCAGGCCGCCCCAGACGCCGGCTTCCTGGCCGGTCTCCAGTGCCCAGCTGCGGCAGGCGTCCATGACGGGGCACCGGCGGCAGACGGCCTTGGCCTCCTCGATCTTCAGCAGCGCGGGCCCGGAGGTGCCGACGGGAAAGAACAGCTCGGGGTCCTCGTCGCGGCATGCGGCGCGGAGTTGCCAGTCGGGGGTCATCGTTCCTCCGTCTCTCGGTCGGCCTCAGGTCGGGAGCGGTCGGCGGGAACACGCGGCCGTGGGACGACGCGCCGTCCTTCTCCGACGCTCCCCCCGCGTCGGACGCACCGGCTCCGCTCCTCTGTTCGCCTTGCCGGGACTTCGCGGCCCAACCCCGCCCGTCCCCGGTTCCTACCGGGAGTCGGCGGCCGGAGGAGCGGCTTCCAGGGCGGCGACGAGGCGGCGCAGGCCGGCGTGCAACTGCTCGGCCTCGGCGGCCGTGTAGTCCAGGGGGCCGAAGACCCGCTCCACCACCCCCTCGCCGGGCTCCCGGAGGGCGCGTCCCGCGCCGGTCAGCCGGACCAGGACCGAGCGCTCGTCGGTGCGGCTGCGCTCGCGCGTCACCAGACCGGCCGCCTCCAGCCGCTTGAGCAGCGGCGAGAGGGTGCCGGACTCGAAGCGCAGCGCTTCCCCCAGCTCCTTCACGCTGCGGCCGTCGCGGTCCCACAGCAGCAGCATCGTCAGGTACTGCGGGTACGTGAGCCCGAGCGGCCGCAGCTCGCGCCGGTAGGCGTTGTCGAGCTCGCGGGCCGCGACGTGGACGGCGAAGCAGGCCAGGTCATCCGGTACGAGTCCCATGCCTGCAAGGGTACAGGTTTGACAGCACGCGATTAAGTTGCGTACAACTTAATTGTCTGCAATCCAGTGAGAGGGTCCCCGTGATGCCGACCTACACCGCCGTCGCCACCTCGTCCGGCCGCGACGGGCGCGCCACCACCTCCGACGGCCGCCTCGACCTCCAGCTCGCCATGCCCAAGGAACTCGGCGGCGACGGCGAGGGCACCAACCCCGAGCAGCTCTTCGCCATGGGCTACGCGTCCTGCTTCGGCTCCGCCCTGAAGCTGGTGGCCCGCACCAGGGGCCTGAACGCCGACGACGCCGCGGTCACCGCCGAGGTGACCCTGTCCAAGAACCCGGAGGGCCAGGGCTTTGTCCTCGCCGCCGTCCTGCGGATCGAGCTCCCCGCCGGCCTGACGCCCGAACAGGGCACCGCGCTCGTCGAGGCCGCCCACCAGGTCTGCCCGTACTCCAACGCCACCCGCGGCAACATGCCCGTCGAGCTGGTCGTCGCGCACGCCTGACGCGCACCGCCGCGCCCCGGCCGGAACCGCTCACCGGGCGGGGCGCGCGCGCCGGCCGGGTCACAGCAGACCCAGGTCCTCCAGCTCCTTGTGCAGCCCCGCCCGCGGGTGCGCCGCCCCGCGCGGGACGACGGCCCGCCCCGGCTGCCGGGGCGGCGCCCCGCCGGTGCGCCGGTCGCGCAGCAGCCAGGCGCCGGCGAGGCCGCCCACCAGCCCCCCGAGGTGGCCGAGCCAGCTGACGCCGGGCGTGCCCGGGACCACCACCGTGAGCAGGTAGGCGAAGGACGCGGCCATGACGACGCCGACGAGCGTGTCGACGAGGTGCCGGTCGAACAGCCCGCGGACGACGACGTACCCGAAGTAGCCGAAGATCAGTCCGCTCGCGCCGACCGTGTCCATACGGCCGTCCTCGAAGAACCACACGGTCAGCCCGCTCGTGAGGGCCACCAGCGCGGTCAGCACCGCGAAACGCGCCACGCCCCGGTACGCCGCGAGGAAGCCGAAGACGAACAGCGGCCCGGAGTTGGCCTCCAGGTGCTTCCAGTTCCAGTGCAGGAGCGGGGCGGTGAAGACGTCGAGCAGCCGCCCGGGGTCGCCGGACATCAGCCCGTAGTCGCGGGAGAGCGCGTAGTCGTCCGCCCAGTTGGCGCACTGGATGGCCCATATGACGGCCAGGAAGCCCACCATCACGAAGAGGGCCCTGCGCGCCTCCGCGATCATCTCCTCCGGGCCGGCCGGTCCCGGCCGGGAACTCTCCATCCGCTGCCTCCGTCTCGCTGTTTCCGCCGTGGTCAGCGGGATCCTAGTCCCCGGCGCGGCCGGAAAGCGATGCCGCGGGGAAGGGGCCGCGGGGCCCCGAACGGCACACGCCCGGGGGCGGATTCGCCTGCCGCTGGTGCGCGGGCGATCGCCCGGTTCGCCGGCGCGGTGCGGTGGCCCGTGGCCGGGGGCGGAATCGGCGCGGCGGCGCGGGTGTTGCCGGGAGCGGGACGGGTCGCGTGTGCTGCGGCCCGGCCGCGACACCGCCAAGGAGCGATATGAGCCAGCCGAACGGGAAGCCCGCCGACGCGATGCTCGGCCTGCTGCGTACGCAGCGCACCGGCGTCCTCGTCACCCTCAAACGCAGCGGGCGACCGCAGCTGTCGAACGTGTCCTTCACCTACGACGAGGCCACGCGGCTGATCCGCGTCTCGGCCACCGACGACCGGGCCAAGACGCGCAATCTGCGCCGCGAGCCGCGCGCGAGTTTCTACGTCACCTCTCCCGACCACCTGGCGTACCTGGTCGTCGAGGGGGACGCGGTGGTCACGCCGGTGGCCGCGGATCCGCACGACGCGACGGTGGACGAACTCGTCGAGGTCTACCGGGCGATCGCGGGCGAACACCCGGACTGGGACGAGTACCGGGCGGCGATGGTGGCGGACGGGCGGCTGGTGATCAGCCTGCGCGCCGACCACGTGTACGGGCTGGGACCCGCCGGGCCGTACAGCGGGCCGCCGGCCTGAGCGCGCGGCCGGGCTGCCCGGCTGCCCGGCCGCCCGCCGGGCGCGGTCAGTTCTTCAGGGCCGCGGCGACGGCGTCGGCGAGGGTGCCGGTGGGGCGGCCGACGAGGCGGGCCAGCTCGCCGCTCCCGCCTTCGAGCAGTCCGGCGCGGATGGCGTTGACGTCGACGTCGACGAGGATCCCGGCGAGCTGCGCGGGCACGCCGGCGCCGACCAGGACCTCCCGCAGCCGCGCGGGTTCCAGCTCGTGGTGGTCGACCCGGCGGCCGCTGAGCCGGGCCACTTCCGCGGCGTACTCGGCCAGGGTGAAGGGGTCGTCGCCGCTGAGCTCGTAGGCGGTGTTGTCGTGCCCGTCGGTGGTCAGCACCACGGCGGCGGCTTCGGCGTAGTCGGCGCGCGGGGCCGCACCGATGCGGCCTTCGCCCGTCGCGCCGGCGACCCCGTGGGCCAGCTGCACCGGTATCTGCGCGGTGTAGTTCTCGGTGTACCAGCCGTTGCGCAGGAAGGTGTGGACCAGGCCGGAGTCCACGATGAGCCGCTCGGTCGCCTTGTGCTCGTCGGCGAGGGCGAAGTCGGCGGCGGGGCCGCCGAGGATGCCGGTGTAGACCAGGCGGGCCACGCCCGCGGCCGCGGCGGCCTCGACGACGGCGGTGTGCTGGGGGAGGCGCCTGCCCACCTGGTCGGCGGAGATCAGCAGCACGGTGTCGCCCTCCCGGAAGGCACCGGCCAGGGTGCCGGGACGGTCGTAGTCGGCCGGGCGGACCTCGACGCCCTGCTCGGCCAGGCCGGACGCCTTCCCCGGGTCGCGCACGGCGGCGACGACCTGGCCGGCCGGAACACGCCGCAGCAGCGCGGACATGACGAGGCGGCCCAGCTGCCCGGTGGCTCCGGTGACGACAATGCTCACGTATATCTCCAAGGTCCGTTATCGGCGTCTTGCCTCACTCACCTTATGTGGGGTTCATGCGGCCTCGGAAGTACGCACTTCCAGGTAAGCTCCCTCCATGACCACGACCCCGGCTTCCGCTCCCGCGGCGGGCGCACTGCCCTTCGACGCGCTGTCCGCCGACTGCCCGTCCCGCTCCGTGGTGGACCGGCTGACCAGCCGCTGGGGCGTACTCGTCCTGGCCGCCCTGCGGCGCGGACGGGTGATGCGGTTCAGCGAACTGCGCCGCACCGTCGAGGGAGTGAGCGAGAAGATGCTGGCGCAGACCCTGCAGGGTCTGGAGCGCGAGGGCCTGGTGCACCGCGAGGCCCGCCCGGTGGTGCCGCCGCACGTGGAGTACACCCTCACGTCCTCCGGGGAGGAGGCGGCCGCGCTGGTCATCGGAATCGTCACCTGGGCGGAGGCCAACGCCGAGGCGATCCTACGGTGCCGCGCGTCCTACGACGCCCGCCGCACCGCCCGGACCCCGTCCGCCGGACAGGAACCGCCCCTCCCGGCATGAGCGGCTCCCGGCGGCGGGCGGCTGCGCGGCGGGGTGCCGGCGGCTCTCGGACGGCGGGTGCCGGTGTCAGCCGGATTCGGCACACAGGCGCTTGTCGAGGCCGGTGAGCCGGAGCAGCCGGAGCACCGGACGTGCGGCGCCGCGCAGGACCAGCCGGTTCCCGAGCCGGTCGGCCAGGTTCCGGGCGTGGACGAGTGCGCGCAGACCGGTGCAGTCCATGAAGGTCACGTCCGACAGGTCCAGCACGACCCGGTGATGGGTGTGCAGGGCGGCGGCCAGGTCGGCGTCCAGTGACGGTGCGGTCTCGATGTCGATGTCGCCGCAGGCCGTGACCACGGTGGTGCCCCGGTGCTGTTCCTGCATGGCTCTCTCGCTCTTGCTCGGCGCGCGGCTGACGTGGGCCGCCGGGACGGGGCGGGCGCCCCGCACATGGAGGGGGAACGTGCGGGCGCCCGCCCGGCCGTCAGGCCTGGATCTGCCTGCGGTCGTCCTTGCGGCTGACGGCGATCTTGCGCGGCTTGGCCTTCTCCGCGACCGGGATCCGCAGGGTCAGCACACCGGCGTCGTAGTCGGCGCTGATCCCGTCGGGGTCCAGGGTGTCGGAGAGCACGACCTGCCGGGAGAAGACGCCGAGCGGACGCTCGGACAGTTCCCACTTCACGCCGTCGCCCTCGTGGCGGGGCCGGCGTTCCGCCTTGACGGTCAGCATGTTGCGCTCGACGTCGATGTCGATCGCCTGCGGGTCGACGCCCGGCAGGTCGAAGCACATCACGTACTCGTCGCCGGTGCGGTACGCGTCCAGCGGCATGGGGGCGGGCCGGGACCAGGTGCCCGTCGAGCCCAGGAACTGCTGCGTCAGGCGGTCGAGTTCGCGGAAGGGATCGGTGCGCATCAGCATCGTGAACACCTCCATTTGCTCTGTCAGGGTGCCAGTGCGCTTCACCTGAACCCGTTGTAACATGTCATCCATCGGATGACAAGGCGAGATGTCATGGAGAGGGTGACGCAATGAGTGACGAGCCGGAACCGTCCGCCGGCCGGGGGCGCTCCGCGGGTGAGCCCGTGTCGTTCATGGCCGCGGCAGCCGCCCTGTCGGCCATCGAGGACGCGGTACGCGGCGCCCAGGATCCCGCCGGGCACCGCGACGGCGAGCCGGGGCCCGAGCCCCAGCAGGCCATGGCCGCCCTCCTGCTGCTGCGGGAGCTGCGCACCCAGCTGGCGGGCTGGGAGGCCGGCATCGTGGAGACCGCGCGCGCGGCCGGGGCCACCTGGGCCGACCTCGCCCCCTCCATGGGCGTCGCCAGCCGCCAGGCGGCGGAGAACCGCTACCTGCGGCTGCGGCCCTCGCCCTCCGGGAGGGCCGACACCGGCGCGGCGCGGGTCAAGGCCGTGCGCGACCGCAGGGCCGCCGAGCGCAGCGTCAGCCTCTGGGCCCGCGACCACGCCGCCGACCTGCGCGTGCTCGCCGCACAGGTCGCCGCCCTCGCCGACCTGCCGCGCGAGGCCGATACGGCGATGGCCGCCCTGCACAGCGCCCTCGGCGCCACCGACGCGGCCGCCCTCATCGGGCCCCTGTCGACCGTCCGCGCCCATCTCGGCGCCGGCCACACCGAGCTCGCTGCCCGGGTCGACGCCCTCACCGCCCACACCGACCGGCTCCGCGAGGCCAGCAAGCACCGCCGCGCCTGACGACCGGGCCCGCGGGGACCGTACCCGGAAAGGGGTACGCGCCCCCGCGGGCCCGGTGTGCGCGGCGGCCGTGCGGTGGCGCCGGCCTCAGCCGCCGGAGACCCTCGCCGACAGCTCCACCAGCCGGGCGACGCCGAACTCCAGCTTCAGCGGCAGGGTGTGGTCGGCGCCGAGGTGGGCGCGGGTGAGGCGGACGGAGGGGCCGGAGGAGGAGCCGAAGGTCACCGTGGCGCCGGGAGCAAGGAGAATGCCGGCGCTGGTCATCGATCCGCTGCCGCTGCCGCGGCCCCCGACGAGCTGCCCCCTGCCGCTGTCCGGCGTGGCGACCATGTCGAGGTGCTCGGGCACCCCGCTGCCGTTGTGGATCGTCATGGTGAGCGTGCCGGTGCCGGACGCGTCGACATGGGCGACGGCGTCGGTGACGGTCAGGTCGACGTCCGGCGCGACGACGTGGAGCCGCCCGAGGACCGGCGAGGAGGACGTCTGCGGGGCGGTGTCCCCCTCGTCGTGGCCGCCGCACGCGGTGGCGAGGGCCGCCAGCGCGACGGCCGCGCACGCGGCACGGACGAGACGGACGGAACGGGGGGCGGTGCGCGTCGCGATCACCCCTGCATCATGCCAAGGGGCCCGCCGGTCCCCGCGGGCGCCCCGTCCGCTCCTCCCCGCGGACGGCACCGACGGCGGTGTGCGGCGGCGCCCGGCCCGGGGGGCCGTCACATGGCGGATGGGGACACGCTGCCGGGATGCGGCACGTGGCGCGCCCCGGCGGAGGCAGCGCCCCAGGCGGGCGGCACGAGGCGCACCTGCCGCGGGAGCCGGCCCGGCTCCCGCACGCCGCGCGCCGCGCGCGGGACGCGGGGCCGTGGAGGACCCGGGCGGGACGGTCAGGGGCGTTCCGGGCCGTGGTCCCGGGGAGGCCGCGCGCCACGGCGGGCGGCCGCGGCCGTCACCGACGGTGGCACGGGCGTGCCGCAGGGCGCGTCCCCGGTGCGGCCCGGCGAATCCCGCCCACCGCGCCGGGAAACCCGGCCACGGCTTCGCGAGCGGCGCGGGACCGCGCGGCGGCACCCGGCCGACCTGGTGCGTAGCCGCCCGGCGGGACCGGCCGGCAGAGCACCGCGGGCGCTCAGCCACCGGTGTCCAGCACGTCGTGGACCGACCGGCGCGGTGTCGCGGGCCCCTCCGGCCCGTAGCCGAACCGGATCACCATCTGCACGTGCACGTACTCCTCACGCGGGTCCCGCAGGGCCCACCGCAGGTCGGGCCACTCCACCGCCTGGCTGAACAGCGACGCCCGGACCCCGTGCGCGGTGGCCACCAGCAGCGCCCGCTCCAGCCCCTGCCCGGCACGCAGCCAGTCCGCGGGGCCGTCGTCCTTGGTGCCGAGCACGGCAACGGTCGGCCGCTGCTCGTAGGCCGCCGGCTGCCGGGGGCTCGCGCTGACGCCCGCGCTGAAGTCGCGTACCGGCATGCGCCCGGAGGAGTCCCGGGCGGGGAGGGCCGCGGTGGGGACACCGCTTGCGGAGCCGTCACGCACCCACGCGCGGCTCTCCGCGGCCCGCGCGGGGTCGGCGAGCCCGCGCCACTCCGCCTCGGAGGTGAGGTGCAGGACGCGTGCCGTCTCCTGCGTGCCGGGAAACACCAGGTGCGTGTCCTCCACGGCGGCCGCCGCCACGATCTCGTCACGGACCGCGTACGGCACCGGGGGACCGCTGAACGGGACGCGGCTGCTGTGCCGCCGCCACACCGCGTCGTACAGCTCCGCCTCCTCGTGCCGGCCGCCCAGACCGCGGGGCCCCGCCAGCCGCACTGCCGCGAGCCGGCCCGGGTCGGCGGACCGGGGCAGCAGCCGGATGACCGGTTCCCAGCCGAAGTGGGCCACGGCGGCCCGCAGGTTGAACAGGGCCGCTCCGGCGGAGACGTGCAGTCCCCGTCCGGTGGGATCGATACGGTCCAGCCCCCGGTCCGCCGCGGCGTGCACCTCCACCGTGGTGGTGGCGGGATCGAGGCGGAAGCGCCATGGCTGCGTGTTGTGTATCGAGGGCGCCGCCACTGCCGCGGCGACCAGCTTCTCCAGCGTCGCCCCGTCCAGTGTCCCTGCCACCGCTCCGGTCGTCATCGCCGCCTCCTCACGCCGTGCACCCCCTTCCACCAGCGTGCTGGAGCCGGGCCGCCCGGTCCAGTGCCCGAGGTCACCGCCGCCGGGGCCGAACGGCCCTGTTCGCACGTGCCCCCAGCGGGAACCGGCCGCCGCTCCGGCCCCGCGGCCCGCGGCGAGCGCGGCCCTCGGCACCGAGGGCCGCGGGCCGCGCCATACGCCGGCCTCCGCCGCAAGCCGGGAGAGGTTTCCCCCGGCCGTCGTGCCGTGCCGCAGCCGCTCCTGTGGGGCCACGGCACCGGTCCTCCGGCAGGGGGATCAGCCGCCCCGGCGAGGCGAACGGCCTCGCCGCCCCGGGCGGGGCCGCCGGGGCCGCAGGCCTGCCGTGACCGGCCTCCGCGGGCCCCGGGCCATGACGGCGCGAAGGCGGGGTACCCGACAGACATGAGGAGGCCGGCGGGCGAACGGCTCGGCGGCACCGACTGCGAATCGGAGGGATTCACCATGCTCACCGCTCTGGCGGACATCCTGAGGTCGGTCGGAAAGGCCGTGGCGACCGTCGTCTCGCTGCCCTTCAAGGCCGTGGCACGGCTGTTCGGCGGCGCGGCCGACACCGCCCACGGGCACCACTGAGGGGCGCCGACGTGGGAGCGCCGCACAGCAGACACATGACTCCCGACCTGCCGGCCCGGGTCGCGACCCCCGACCTGGCCGGGCAGGCCGGCCCCCGGTCGGAGAGGCCCCCGTCGGGCCTCGTACGTGGCAACCCACCGGCGGGCCGGGAGGAACGGAACGTGCCGCGCGAGGAGTGACCCCGGCGCCCGCCGCGGCTGCGCACCACTGGCCGCGCCTCGGCGCGGGTCCCCGGCTGCGTCGCCGACGGCGGGCGCGGTCCGCCGACGGGGCATGCGGCAGGCTCCGGCCCGGCCTCCGGCGCCGCCCCCGGAGCGGGCCGTTTTCCCGCCCGGCCGGCGCGTGAGGCGGCGCTCTACGGCAGAGCGGCGCAGATCCGGCGGGCCTCGTCCAGATCGTGCCTCGCCTGCGCGTCGAACGCGAAGACCCGGGCGTGGCGCTCCTGGGAGCGGCGTACGGCCCCGGCGAGCGGCTCGTACGACGCGTCCCCCGCCGCGGCCGCCGCGGACAGCGCGCCCGCCGCGGCGTAGCGGTTGACGGCGATGTCGCCCTCGGGCCCCTTCGTGCCGTACGCCGACTCCTCGAAACCGCCGAGTGCCTGGCAGGCGGCGCGGGCGTCGCCCGCGGGGGAGGTGCCCGCGGCGGGAGCGCCGTCGCCGCCGCTCAGGGCCCAGCCGGCGCCCACCGCGCCGGCGCCCAGCACGAGCCCCGCGACCAGGGCGAGGGCGGTGGCCGCCGTACGGCGTCGCGGCTGCGGGGGAGCGGGCGGAACGGCTGGCGGGGCCCCGGTGGCGGGCTGCTGTGACTGCATCAGGCCAAAGGTAGTGCAGGGCGGCGCCGCCGGGTGCCCCGGGCGGGCTGGGCACAACGCGGCGCGCGGGACCGGGGGTTGCGCAGACGCCGCCCGGGCGTTCGGACCGGGTACCCCGCGGGGTGCGGTGGGCGGGACGCGGGCGCCGGCGGCGTACCGGCGGGCCGTCCCCGGTACGCACCGGGTGACGGGGGCTCAGGCGGTGTGACGTGCCAGGACCGTGTCAAGGAGCCGTACGGGTCGTGCAACTTTGCCGGCGGTGTGCCGGGAAGTCTGGTCGGCGACGAGGGAGAACTCTCTTCGCTGATCCAGGAGGCCGTTTCCGTGATGGTGCCGCTCGCCGCCACCGTCCCGGACCGCCCGCCGCCGCCCCCGGCGCCCACGCGTGCCGCTGTCCCGCGGCTTTTGCGCACCGGTCGCGTCGCAGAGCCCGGCGGCCCTCGGACCCCCGGGCGCACCGCCGGCGGAGCCGGACACGTCCGCTCCACGGCCCGGCCGGAGGCCCCCGCGTCCCGTACGGCAGGGCGCGGACGCCTTCCGAGGGCGATATGAACGACTGGCACAGCTGGGCGGCCGTGGCGGTCTTCGCCGGCACCTACGTGCTGATCATCAGCGGGAGGATCCACCGCGTCGCGGCGGCGCTGGGCGGTGCCGCCCTGATGCTGCCGCGGGCGTGCGCGTCCGGCCGGAACGGCCGGGAGGTGACGGGGAGCCCCGGCCCGGCCGTTCCGGCCGCGGGCGGTCGTTGTCGCGGACGGCCGCTTCGGCGAGGGCGCAGATTACCGCCGGGGAGCCCACCTCAAGGCGGGGACCTGGATGCCGTTTGGGTCTCCCTCAGGCGGCGGTCGGTTCACCGCCCGCGGAGCGCATCACCAGGTGGGCGTCCAGGGGGCATCCGCAGCCTCGTCCTCCTTGCCGGTCGGCGGGGGGCGGCGCGGTGCGGTGCGGACGGTCACGCGGCCCGCCGGACGGTGCCGGCGGCGATGCGGCGCAGCGCGGCCCTGACACCGGCGGGGAGCGGGGTGCGGTCCAGGGCGGCGAGCGCGGCGCCGTGGCGCTCGGCGATCATGGCCTCGACGGCGGCCACGGCGCCGGTGGACCGCAGGACGCGGAGGACGCGCGCGGCTCCGTCCTCGTCCAGTGTCGGCCGGCCCACCAGGTCGTCGAGCACCTTGCGCTGCTCGGGCCCGGCGCGTCGGACGGCCAGTGCCATGAGCACGGTCGCCTTCCCCGCGCGGAGGTCCTCCACGACGGACTTGCCGGTGACCTCGGGGTCGCCGAAGGTCCCCAGCAGGTCGTCGCGCAGCTGGAAGGCGTCCCCGAGGGGCAGTGCGTAGGCGGAGAGGGCCTGGAGCAGCGCGGGCCCGGCGCCCCCGAGGGCGGCTCCGAGCTGCAGCGGCTTCTCGACGGTGTAGGTGGCGGTCTTGAGCCTGACGACGGCCAGCGCCGTCTCCAGGTCGTCGCCCGCCCCGCCTGCCGCGAGGAGGTCCAGGTACTGGCCGAGGCACACCTCCCGGCGCATCGCGTCGAGCAGGGGCGCGGCGGCGGCGTGCTGCTCCGGGGACAGGCGGGCGGAGTGCAGCAACTCGTCGGAGAGGACGAGGGCGAGATCGCCGAGGACGATGGCGGCGTTGACGCCGAAGGTCTCGGCGTCCTCCCGCGCGGCGTGGCGGGCCGCGAAGGCGCGGTGGACACTGGGGCGCCCCCGGCGGGTGTCGCTGGCGTCCATGACGTCGTCGTGGATGAGGGCGAAGGAGTGGAAGAGCTCCAGGCTGGCGGCGGTACGCAGGACGCTGCGCTCGCCGCCCGGCGCACCGGCCGCGTGCCACCCGAGAACACACAGCAGCGGGCGGACGCGCTTGCCGGGCGCGAGGACGAAGTCAGCCAGCACGGTCGCCAGTTCGTCCCCGCAGCGGTGACGGGCGGGAAGGGACGCGGGCCGCCCGCGGAGGAAGTCCGCGAGGGTGGCGTCGATCCGGCCGCGGATGTCCGCGAGGTCGAGTGTGTCGGCGGCGACGTCGCGGCACATGGTGGCTCCCTTGGCGGAACGGGGAGAACGGGTGGAGGGGCGGGGAGGGGCGGCGGCCCGTGGCAAGTGCCTCAGCGGCTCCCGGCGGTGCGTCGCCGGAGTGTCGGGGTGGGGGCCGCGAGGCCGATCCGGGTGGCACCGGCCGGCGGCAGACCGCGGCGGCGGCCCTTCCCGGACTCGTCGAGGGCCGTACGCAAGCCCGGGCCGCGGCCGGACAGGTCCCTGGTGACGCCGCGCACCTGCCGGGGGGCCGTGTCGACGGCGCTCACGGTCCCCGGAGCGGCGCGGACGGCCTGTTCGCCGAGGACGGAGATCGTCGGGCCGGTGCCGATGCCCCGCCGGGTGGAGCACTGGATGACGGCGGTGAGCGCGGCACCGGAGCCGGGCGCCTCCAGGGAGGCGGTGGCGCTCTGCGGTACGGGTGCGGCCATGTCCCCGCGGGCGCGTACCGGTTCGAGGCCGGCGAAGGGGGCCGGCGGCGCCTCGCCCCGCGGCATCTCCGACCCGGCGGTCATCTCCGCCGCCACAACGCCGGGGCGGGTGCCCGGCGCCCGCCCCACCGTGACGCCGAAGGGCCCCGGGCCCTCCGCGGCCGGCCGGATCTCGCGGGCGCGCTCCGCCGCCGTCCCGGCCGCGCGCCGCGACGCCCGGCCCGGGGGCGGCAGCGCGGCCGCCGCCTCGCGCCCCGCCAGGTGCGCTACGACCCGCACCGGCGTTCCCGCGCGGCTCCGGCTCATCCCGCCCGCCCTCCGCCGCACTCCCGGTGACGGGCCCCGGCCGGCCAGCCGCGTGATGTCCTGCCGGAGGGCCTTTCCCTCCGTCCCGCGCGCCCTGGGCACACGGGCGTCGCGCTCGTCGTCGCACCGGGCGCCGCCGGCGTCCGGGTTCGGCCCGGCCCGGGCGGACAGCAGGCGGAGCCCTGGCGCTCGCCGCGGTGGTGACGGGCCATGCCGAACCTCCTGGACTTGTCGCCGGATCTGCGTGCCCACGGCCGGCGGAGGGCATTCCGCCGGGCGCCCGGCACGGTCACGCGGCCGCCCGGCCAACGCAATTGCGGAGTCCCCGGAGTTCGCAGCAAAAAACCGCCCGGCTCGGTGAAAATACCACGTCGGGCGGCATTCTGTTCGCTGTTGCGCCGCCGCGACACCGTTTCGGCCGGAGGCGGCCCGCCGGCTTTCGATGGGCGGGAGAAAGGATTTCGCCGGAGTCACCGAATTCCGGCTGGAGTGAATTCACCGGGTTGGCGGGATACCGGCGGGCGGAAATGCAGAGGAGGCGTCCGTGGCCGCGCGCGGCCACGGGCGCGGGCGCCGCGCGAGCAAGGGGAAGTCCACGGACCGTGGCAGGCGCCGCCGGTGACCGGTCGGAAGGTCCCCCGGGGGGCACGCTCCGCCCCCGCCGTCGGCACCCGTCTCCCCGCTCCCCGCGAGGGGGCGGCACCCCGTGACGAGCCCGCTCGTCCGCGGGGAGATCCCGCGGCCCGCCACCGGCGGCGCTCGCCGTCGGGTCCGCGGGCGGCTGCGCCCCTCCGTTCCCGTGGACGCGGTGCCTCCCGCGGCCCGCCGCCGGTGGCGGGCCGCGGGGGTTCCCCCTCGGGCGGTCAGTACGTGGTCGGCACGTACGGGTAGCACTTGCTGGTGGAGTTCCACTCGTAGGCGTAGCCCACCACGAAGTCCCCGGTGTGGGGGCCGACGATGCCGTCCTGGGCCAGGGTCACGCGGGTGTGGGTGCTGATGTAGAGCTGGAAGGACTTGATGCCCTTGTAGGTGTCGGAGCCGAATATCCCGTCCTCCGACACGTAGTGGTACGCGCCGCTTTCCCAGTGCAGGGCGTTGATGGCCCGCTGGGCGCAGATGACCCCCCAGTAGTTGCCGGAGCCCACGCCGATGTTCGCCCGCGACGTGCTCGCGTCCGCCGTGCCGCCCAGGACCGTGGCGGACAGCGCGAGGACGCCAGCGCCGAGGCCGAGCGCCCGGCCGAGCCTCTTGCCGTTCATGTCGTTCTCCCCTCGTGTCGGTTCCCCCGCCGGGCACCGGCCCGCGCGCTCCGGGTCCGGGCGGACCGCGGCGGCGTGGGCCGGTGCCCGGCCCGCACCACACGCTAGGGACACCGGCCGCGGTGCCGCGTCCCGCAGCGGATGGACTTCCCGGGTCAACCGCCGCGGGTGGCGCGAGCTGCGCGTACCGCGGTACGCGTAGCGGGGGTAAACCCCCGCCGCAGCCGCTCGTCCGACTTCCGGCCGAGGCCGCGGTCGCCCGGGCGGTGCGGCCCGTACGCGCGGCCGGTCGGACGCCCCGCTGCCGCAGCAGGGCGCAGTTCGCGCTCCGGCGGCGGCAGGGCGTCGCCGGGCCGTCCCGCCTCGGGTACTGCCCCGCCAGGACGTGGTGGGCGAACGCCCCGGCGGCGGGGTCGCCGGCGGCGCGGGGGAGGGCCGCGGCGAAACCGCCGGGCCAGCCCGCGTCCTCCTGGCGGGCGCGGAGGCGCAGGCAGGTGAAGGCGGCCCGGACCAGGGCCTGCCGCGTGTCCGCGGCGTCGGCCCACGGGCGCCGGACGAAGGCGGCCAGGTTTCCGGCTTCCTCGTCGCCCCCACGGCGGCCGGCCGGCGAAGGGCGGTTCGAGAACGGCTGGCTGCGGGAGATCCAGGAGCGCGTCCCGTCGCGGGGGAAGACCGTCCACGGTTGCGCGGAGCACTGCACCCCGCCGGGCCCTCGCCCCCGGACATTCCGGCAGACGCGGTCGGTCCCGCCCGGCGGCGCCGCAGCGCCGCGCGGACGGACGGGCGGGGGCGGCCGGGAGGGGCGCGGACGCGCGGCGCCCGCCCGTGCCTCGCGCGGGACGCCGCCACCGCCCGTGCCCGGGCGAGGCCGCGACGGACCCGGCTCGTATGCTGCGGCCATGACCGAAACCCACGATCCGACGCCGCGCGAGGCGTTCGAGCTGCTGCTGGCCGGCAACCATCGCTTCGTCGCCGGCGCCCCCGAGCACCCGAACCAGGACGCTGTCCGCCGCACCGAGACCGCTCCCTCCCAGCAGCCCTTCGCGGTGCTGTTCGGGTGCTCGGACTCCCGGCTGGCCGCCGAGATCATCTTCGACCGGGGCCTGGGCGACCTGTTCGTCGTGCGGACCGCGGGACACGTCACGAGCGCGGAAGTGCTGGGAAGCATCGAATACGGTGTGGAACTGCTGGACTGCCCGCTCGTCGTGGTCCTCGGTCACGACTCCTGCGGCGCGGTCGGCGCGGCCTGCGCGGCCCTGGACGAGGGACTGGCGCCCGCCGGCTACATCCGGGACGTCGTCGAGCGCGTCACCCCCCATGTGCTGGCCGCCCGGACCGCCGGGCGCACTCAGCCCGAGGAGATCCTCGCCGAGCACGTCAGCCGCACCGTCGACATGCTGCTGGACCGCTCCCGGATCCTGGCCGAGAAGGTGGCCGCGGGCCGAACGGCTGTCGTGGGCCTGTGCTACCGCCTGACCGACGGCAGCGCCCAGGTGGTGGCCGCCCGCGGTCTCGAGGCGGAAGTCACGACCGGCTCCTGACCCCCGGGCCGTCCGCGTGCCGGCGCCGCAGGCACGCGTGCCTGCTGTACCCACCGGTAGGGGCGTCTGCGCTCCGGGGACGTCGTCGGCCGGAGCGCTGTCGGCCCGCTGTCCCCGGGGCGGCGGGCCGACAGCGCTCCCGCTCCGCCCCGGTGAGGGTCCTTGCAGGGCTGAAATTGGACTGTACTGTCAAGTAAAGATCTGCGGAAGGAAGGCCCCGCCATGGAGACCCGGGTGGACGACGTCCGTGCCACGGAGGCCGGGCGCCGCAGGTCGGCCTCCGACGAGAAGATCCTCGCAGCGGCGAAGGAGCTGTTCCTGGCCGGCGGCTACGACCACGTCACCCTGGAGCACGTCGCCGAGCGCGCCGGCCTGTCGCGGCAGACCGTCTACAACCGCTTCGGGTCGAAGGAGGCGGTCTTCCGGGAGACGGTCCGCCACCACTGGTCGGCGTTCGCCGGCCCGGACCGGCGGTTCGTCGAGCACGTCGCCGGCGCGAGCGCCGAGGAAGTGCTGCGCGGGTTCGCCAGGTCCCTCCAGCGCTTCGCCGCCGAAACCGACCAGATCCGTTTCGCCCGGCTGGTGGTGACCGAATCCGGCCGTCTGCCGTGGATCGCGGACGAATTCCACCGGCTGGGGAAAGGGCCGGTCGTGGCGGCGTTCGCGGCCGCCCTCGACGACCTGGTCCGCGGCGGCCGCCTGCGCTGCCCGGACACCTACCTGGCGGCGCGCCAGTTCATGGGCCTCGTCCAGGAGTTCCTCGTCTGGCCGCGGGTCATGGCGTTCGAGGAGGAGATCGCCCTTCAGCCGGACGCGGAGGCGGTGGTCGAGGAGGCCGTACGCACCTTCCTCGCCCGCTACGCGCCCGCGCCGGACAGCCCGCCGCGGTCTGCCTGACCCGCGCCCCCCCCCGCGCGACCACCGTCTCCGCGTCCGCCCTCCGGAGGAACCGCTGTGCCCGCACCCGACATGTCGCTCGGCGACGTCGAGATCACGCGCGTCGTCGAGTGGTCCGGCCCGATCCGTACCGCCCGCTTCATCATCCCGGACAGTGACGAGGAAACCTGGCGGCGCAACCGGGGGTGGCTCGCGCCCGACTTCTGGACCCCGGACGACGACGCCTACCGCTGCCGCATCCAGACCTGGGTCCTGCGCAGCGAGGGCAGGACCGTCCTGGTGGACACCGGGGTCGGCAACGGCCGGGAGCGGCCGCAGGTCCCGCAGTTCGCCGGGCTGCGGACCGACTACCTCGCCCGCCTGCGCGCGGCCGGCGTGGCGCCCGAGGACGTCGACGTCGTCGTCAACACGCACATCCACTACGACCACGTCGGCTGGAACACCGAGTGGCGCGACGGCGAGTGGGTGCCCACCTTCCCCAACGCCACGTACCTGATCCCCGGCGCCGACAACGCGTACTTCGACCCGGAGAGCCCGCGCCGCAGCCGGCCGCCGCGCGACGATCACGAGCGTGTCCGCTGGGAGGGCAGCAAGCTCGTGTACAACGACAGCATCGCCCCCGTCCTCCGTGCCGGGCAGGCGGTGCTGTGGGAGGGCTCCTACCGCATCGACGGCAACCTGCTGCTGGAGACCGCGCCGGGCCACACCCCCGGTTCCTCCGTCCTCACCCTGCGCTCGGGCACCGACCGCGCCGTCTTCGTCGGGGACATGCTGCACAGCCCCGTCCAGGTCCTGGACCCCGACTGGAACAGCTGCTTCTGCGACGACCTGCGGCTCGCGGCAAGGACCCGGCGCGCCTGGCTCTCCCGCGCCGCCGAGCTGCGCGAGCTCGTCGTCCCGGCCCACTGGCCGGGGCACGGGGCGGCCGAGGTCCGGCAGGACGGCGACGGCTTCGCCATCAGCGCGTGGGCCGCCTTTCCCCGGGGCTGACGCCCGGTGGCGGCCGGCCTCACCGCAGGCTCGTGCCCGGGAAGACCGCCGTCACCCGCGTGGCGCCGCCCCCGGCCTCACCCCTGCGGTGACCGGGCTCCGGGACGCCGCACCGGCCACCGCACCGCGGGCGGCAGGGGCGTGGGCGCCGCCGCCTGCGGTGCGGCGCGGAACGCCTCGATCACGTAGGCGGCGAAGCGGCGGGAGGTGGCGGCCCGGACGGCGTGCGGCGTGTCCTGGAGGCCCCGGTGGGCCGTGAGCATGAGGACCAGGTCGCCGACGACGAAGTCGGGGCGCAGCCGGCCGCTCTCCTGGGCGCGGCGCGCCAGTTCGCCGACCGCGCGCAGCGTCTGCTCCCGGTCGGCGGTGAAGTCCATGGCCTCGGGGAAGGCCGCCACGAAGGCGTCGGCGAATCCGCGGCTGTCCGCGTGCAGTTCGCAGATCCGCTCGACCAGGCCGCGGAACCCGCGCCACGGGTCGGAGTCCGCGAGGGCGTCGCGGACAGCCGTGCGGCAGGCGCGCCGCTGCTCGGCGAAGGTCTCCGTGATCAGTTCCTGCTTGGTCGGGAAGTGCCGGTACAGCGTGGCGGGGCCGACGCCCGCGTGCCGGGCGACCTTGCGCACGGGTGCGCCCAGGCCTTCCTCGCCGAACACCACGCGGGCGGCGTCCAGGATGCGGGCCCGGTTGTCGCGGGCGTCGGAGCGCGCGGTCCGAGGCAATTGGCCGTTCATCGAGTTTCACTTTAGCCAGGCGGACGAGGGCGTCCGTTACGTTCCGACGGCGGGTGCGGCCGCCCCACCTGGCACGTCACCGGCGACGCCCGGCATCGGGGGCGGCCCGGCGCCCCACGGCCGCAGCAGCTGCGGACCGTCTCTCCACCGGCATGAGGAGCAGCGATGAAAGCCGTCGTCATCAGGGCCTTCGGCGATCCCGACGGCCTGGAGGCCGTCGAAGTGCCCGCCCCCGTTCCTGCCGCGGGGCAGGTGCGGATCACCACGGAGGCGATCGGGGTGGGCGGCGTGGACGCCGTGATCCGCCGGGGGTCGCTTGCCGCCTACGGGTTCCGGGAGGGACACCTCCTCGGCAGCGAGGTCGCGGGAAGGGTCGACGCGGTGGGGGAGGGCGTGGACGCCTCGTGGATCGGACGGCGGGTGTGGGCGTTCACCGGCCTGTCCGGCGGGTACGCCGAGCAGGCCGTCGCCGCGGTGGAGGACGTCCTCGCGCTGCCCGCCGGCCTGACCGGCGCCGAGGCGGTGACCCTCGGCGGCTCCGGCGTGGTCGCCCACTTCGCCCTGGAGCGGGCCCGCCTCACGCCGGGGGAGACGGTGCTCGTACGCGGTGCGGCGGGCAGCATCGGGATCACCGCGGTCCAGCTCGCCGCCGGGCGCGGCGCGCACGCGGTGGCGGTCACCACCTCGTCGGCGGAACGCGGGGCCCGGCTGCGGGACCTGGGCGCCACCCATGTCCTCGACCGTACCGGCGAGGGCGGCCCGGACACGCCGGCGGGCTTCGACGTGGTGATCGACGTCGTGGCGGGCCCCCGGCTCCCCCTCTTCCTGGACAGGCTGAACCCCAACGGGCGGTTCGTGGCGGTCGGCGTGGTGGGCGGGCAGCCGCCGGCGGACTTCGGCGTGCGGCTGATGGACGCCTTCCGCAAGTCGCTGTCGTTCGCCACCTTCAGCTCGGACGCCGTGCCCGGCCCCGACCGCCGGGCCGTGCGGTCGTCCCAGTTCGCGGCTGCCGCGCAGGGGGAGCTGCGCACGGTCGTGCACGAGGTGCTGCCGCTGGACCAGGCGGCGCTGGCCCACCGCCGGATGGACGCGGGGCAGGTGTTCGGCAGGGTCGTCCTCGCGCCCTGACGTGGACCCGGGTCCCCCGCGCCGGCGGCGGCGCGGAGACCCCGGACGCGCTCCGGGAACTCGGCGCGCCGGCGCCGGCGGACGTGGACCTGTGCCAGTCCCCCGGTGAGCTGATCCGCCACCGCCCCCGGGAGACCACCGTGAGATTCACCGGGAGAGCCCGCGGGGGCCGCAGAGCCGTGCGCGGGCCGCCGGACGGGCGCCCGGCACCTCGGTGAACGGCCCCGCGGCCGTCCCGCGGCTACCGCACTTCGCCCGCGCGCGGCCTCAGCCCGTCGACGACGACGGTGAGCATGCGGTCGAGCCGGGCGTGCTGCCCGGGATCGCCGGCCACGGAGAGCACACCGGCGAGAATGCCGCCGACGTCCACCGGATCGATGTCGGCGCGCAGTTCCCCTGCCTCGGCGCCGGCCTCGATCAGTGTCCCCAGGATGTGCTGGACCTCGTCGCAGACAGGTCCGGTGCCGAAGCGGCCGGATGCGCTCATGGCGACCAGGGCTTCGCAGACGCCGCGCCGTTCGCCCGCCCACTCGGCGAAGCGGCGCATCCAGGAGTGGAGGGCCTGTGCGGGCCGCTCCGTGGCCAGGAGGGCGCGCGCGTCCTCCCGCAGAGGGCGGATCTGGTCGCGGTAGACCTCTTCGACCAGGTCCTCCCGGGTGGGGAAGTGCCGGTAGAGGGTGCCGCTTCCCACGCCCGCCCGTTTGGCGACGGCGTCCAGCGAGACCGGCCGCCCGGAGGCGAAGGCCTCGGCGGCCGTGGCGATCAGGCGCTCTCGGTTGCGTTGGGCATCGGCGCGCAGGGTGCTTCGTGGAGGTGTCATGGCCTTCGCGATCGGGGTGTCGGGTCGAGGGGCGGTGAACGAATCGGGGACCTCTCCGGTTAGTGTACGGTGAAACACAAGCGGGGAGGTCCCCGCTTATCCGGGGTCCGCCCCTGCCCGCCCTGCGAAGGACCCGCCGTGCCCGCGGGCTCATGACGGCGGCGACCGACCACACCCACAGGAGAACGCGATGCCCATCACTCTCGACACCTACCGGCTGCTGGGCCGTTCCGGACTGCGGGTCTCACCGCTGGCGCTGGGCGCGGCGACGTTCGGCACCGAGTGGGGCTGGGGCGCGGAGCGCGAGGAGGCGCGCAGGCTGTTCGACCGCTACACCGAGCTCGGCGGCAACTTCTTCGACACCGCCAGCACCTACACCAACGGCAGCTCCGAACGGCTCCTGGGCGAGTTCGCCCGCAGCGACCGCGAGCGTCTGGTGCTGGCCACGAAGTACTCGACGCTGCGCCGCCCCGGTGACCCGAACTCCGCAGGCACGCACCGCAAGAGCATGCTGGCGTCGGTGGAGGCCAGCCTGCGGCGGCTGGGCACGGACTACATCGACCTGCTCTACCTGAACGTCTGGGACTTCAGGACGCCCGTGGAGGAGATCCTGCGCGGCATGGACGACCTGGTGAGGCAGGGCAAGGTGCTGTACGTGGCCATATCCAGCGCCCCCGCTTGGCAGGTGTCCCGCATGCAGGCGATCGCCGACCTGCGCGGCTGGTCGCCGCTGGTCGCGCTGGAGATCGAGTACAGCCTGATCGAGCGTACCGGCGAGCGCGACCTGATCCCGATGGCGCGCGAGATGGGACTGGGCGTGGTCCCCTTCTCCCCGCTGGGCGGCGGGGTGCTCACCGGCAAGTACGGCCGTGAGGACCTGAATCCGGCGGGCCCCGTCGCCGGCGAGACCGCCGGCAGCCGCAGGAGCCTCAACGCGGCCCTGGGAATGGTCACCGAGCGCACCCTCGCCGTCGCGGATGCGGTGAAGGAGACGGCCACGGAGGTGGGGTGCACCCCCGCTCAGGTCGCACTGGCCTGGACCCTGAACGCCCCGGGTGTGACGGCACCCGTCGTCGGTGCCCGCACCGTCGCACAGCTCGAGGACAACCTGGGCGCCCTGCGGGTCGGCCTCACCCCTGCGCACCTGGCCCGCCTGGACGAGATCAGCGCCGTCGAGCTCGGCAACCCGCACGCCCTGCTCGCCGGCGACCACATCCGCGCGGTCACCTCGGGCGACATGGAGATCGAGACCCGCCGCTGACCCCCTCGCGCACGGCGACGGCGGCCGGTGCGGCGGCACCGACCGGACGTGCCCGGGGCGGCCCGCCCGTTCGGGAGTTCTTACCGACCGCCACCGCCGCTCCCCGGGCCGCCCCGTCTCCGGCATCGGCCCCGACGGGCGTTCCGCAGCGCCCCGCGCTCACCCCGGGACACCGGCCGGCGACTCTGCCGGTGTGCAGGGAGCCAGAACGCCCTGCACCGACGGGCCCGTGGCCGGAGGGTCGCGCAGCAGCCTCTCGCGGTGGGCGCGGGCCACGGCCACCATGGCGTCCAGGGTGTCCCGTGCCCGCAGGAGTTCGTCGATCTGCTGGGTGATCCGCTCGCGCTCGCGGGCCATCCGCTCCAGCGCCGCGTCGGAGTTGTGCTCGCTGGGAGCGTCGGCGCACGGCATGAGTTCGGCGATGGTGCGGCTGGAGAGGTTGGCCGCGAAGAGGCCCTGGACGAAGTGGACACGCCCCACGTCCCCCTCCGCGTACAGCCGCTGTCCGCCCGGCGTACGCGTGCTGGTGAGCAGCCCCTGCTTCTCGTAGTAGCGCAACGACCGCACACTCACGCCGGTGCGCGCCGCGAGTTCCCCGATCCGCACGACCGCCTCCTTCCGGGGCCACGGCACCCGGGTCCTGTGACACGCCTCACCCGGCTCCGCGCCGTTCCCGACTTGTCTCTGACATTGATGTCAGGTTTTAGCGTACTCGTGTGCTCCGGAAGGCGGAGCGCGCACCCCGGCCGTACGCGAGGAGAACGACATGCCGTCCCTGTTCAGCAGTTACCGTCTCGGCGAACTCACGCTGCCCAACCGGACCGTCATGGCTCCCATGAGCCGTGTCCGGGCCGCCGCCGGCGGGCTGGCCACCCCTTCGATGGCCACCTACTACGCGCAGCGCGCCACGGCCGGCCTGATCGTCACGGAGGGCGTCCAGCCCAGCCTTGTGGGGCAGTCCAACCCCGGCACGCCCGGTCTGCACACCGACGAGCAGACGGCATCCTGGCGTCAGGTGACCGAAGCCGTCCACGTCAACGGCGGACGCGTCTTCGCCCAGATCATGCACGGCGGCCGGGTCTCGCACCCCGAGACGACGGGCCTGCGGCCGGTCGGCCCGTCGGCCGTCCCCGGCGAGGGCGCGGTGTTCACACCGAGCGGGCCCCAGCCGCTGCCCGTGCCGCGGGCCCTGGAGACCGACGAGGTCGCCGAGCACGTCCGGTCCTACGCGGACGCCGCCCGCCGCGCCGTCGAGGCGGGCTTCGACGGGGTCGAACTGCACGGTGCCAACGGCTACCTGATCTCCCAGTTCCTGTCGTCCAACGCCAACCTGCGCGACGACCGCTACGGCGGCTCGGTCACCAACCGGATCCGCTTCGCCGTCGAGGCGGCCGCCGCCACCGCCGAGGCCGTGGGCGCGGGCCGCACCGGCATCCGCCTGTCGCCCGGCGGCGGCATCTGGGGCGTCAGGGAGGACGACGCCGCCGAACTGAACACCGCCCTGCTGACGGAACTGGCCCGCCTCGGCCTCGCCTACGTGCACCTGGAGGCCACCACCGACGAGGAGACCCTCCTCGGGCTGCGCAGGGCCTGGCCGGGCACCCTGGTCGTCAACCCCACCATGCCCGGCGGCCCGAAGCAGACGGGACGCGCGGAAGCCGACCACTGGCTCGGCCTGGGCGCCGACCTGATCGCCTTCGGCCGCGGTTTCCTCGCCAACCCCGACCTCGTCGAACGCCTGCGCTCGGCCCTCCCGCTCGCGCCCGTCGACGAGAAGACCCTCTACCAGGGCGGTGACGCCGGGTACATCACCTACCCGGCCTACCCGCACGCCGCCTGACGGTGCCACGGGCGAAGACGCTCCGGACCCCCACTCCCCCCGGGGCGCCCGTCGGCCTCGCGGAGGGCGCCGAGGTCGACCCCGGGCAGTTCGTCGAAGTGCTGACCTCGACGCTCTTCGACCGGCCGTGCGACACCGCCACCCGGCTCCGGGGAATCCTCACACGGTCCGGGCAACAGGGGTGAAGAGCGAAATCCGCCATTCCGCAGCGACGGCGCGGTTGCCCAGCGGAAAGTCAAAGAACGGCATCGAGAGGTAAAAAACTTCGCGGGGCGTACCACGGCAAACCTTCGACAATGGTGCGCCTTTCTCCGGCCGGCAGTGAATAAACCTGGCCCGCGGGTGATGATGCCCATATCCGGCCGCCCCGCCGCTCGCGCCGGTCTGCGGCGGTCTTCCCTGGCCACGGGCAGGGCGGGGCGGGTCGGGGCATGCCGTCCCGGTCGCGGAAGTGCGGCGGAGGAATTTGTTGACATGTGTTCCGGTGGCCTGTTGAATTTGGTTGCCAAAGGTGTTGGCGCGTCCCGGCCCCCGTTGTACGTGTGCAAGGCAGGAACTCTTTCCTTTCCGTCAACCAATGGTTCGCGGGCGTGCGTCGTCACCGGGTGCACCTTCACCGAATGCCTGTCGCCGGCTCTCCGCTCTCCTGCTCCGTTGGTTTGTCCCGCTCGGCTCGTACCGTTCGGAATGTCCCGACAAAGAGAGATCCAGTGAGAAGACTGCGCAGAACCGGCAGAAAACCCTTCCCGTGGTTCACCCGCACGCTGCTCATGGTGACGGCCCTGGTCGCGGCCACCGCGCTGACCGCCGCCGCCTTGCCGGCGCAGGCCGCGACGCCGTCCTCGTTACCGGCCCGGTCGGTCCCGTCGGCCGTCAGCACCTCGGTGAGCACCGCGGCCGACGGGGACCTCACGTTCACCCTCGACACGGGTCTCGCGTACGACGCGACGACCATGCAGCGGAACCTCGACAAGGCCCAGGCGGAGAACAGCCGCCTCAGCGACACCATCGACCGGCAGCTCGAGGAGTTCCCGCTCGTCGAGGACACCTCCGGTCCGGCGCACTTCGACGGCACGCTGAGCATGACGCCCGACCACACCGGCCTGTCCCTCACCATCCCCGTCTGGGACGTACAGGCCTCGGAATCCTGGTTGCAGTGGGCCTTCGCCAAGGCGATGGCCTACCTGGCCAGCTGGCTGGTCTTCGACGCCTGCATACTCGTCGTCCCGGAAGCCTTCATCGCCTGCACCACCGTCAGCGGATTCACCGCCGGCCTGCTGCGGGGCATGCTCACGCAGTACTTCGACGGCACGCTCGGGGACGGGAAGGCGTGGGCCAAAACGTTCCTGGGGGCCTTGCAGGGGGCTCTGTGGGGGTACGCGACGGCCAGCTTCAAACAGTGGCTCGAGACGCAGCTTCCCGGAGTCCTCAACGCGATCAGCTCCGGCATCAAGGCACAGGCGTGGTCCTGGGCCAAGTCCGCCGCCTCCTGGGTCGCCGACCTGCTCGCGGACGTCGCCGAGCTGCTTCCCGACGGATTCGTGGAGTGGGGGCCGCCGGCGACAACGGCGAGCAGCCTGCCGTGCGACATCTACGGCACCTACGGCACCCCCTGCGTGGCGGCGCACAGCACGGTGCGTGCGCTCTACGCGTACTACCGCGGGCCGCTCTACCAGATCCAGCGTGCCTCCGACCAGGCGGGGATCGACATCCTGCCGCTGTCGGCGGGCGGTTACGCCGACGCGGCGGCACAGGACTCGTTCTGCGCCGGCACCAGCTGCGTCATCAACAAGATCTACGACCAGTCGCCCGAGTGGAACGACCTGACGATCGAGGGCGCCGGCGGTGCGGCCGGCGCGGATCACGGCGCCGACGCCTCCGCGTTGCCCGTCACGGTGAACGGCCACCACGTGTACGGCGTCGACATCGTCGGGCAGACGGGCTACCGGGACAACGACACGCAGGGTGTCGCCGTCAACGGCCGGGCCGAGGGCATGTACATGGTGGCCAGCGGCACCCACGTCAACTCCGGCTGCTGCTTCGACTACGGCAACGCCGAGACCAACACCCGGGACACCGGCAACGGGCACATGGACGCCGTCAACCTGGGCACGGAGTGCTACTTCCCGCCGTGCACGGGAAGCGGCCCCTGGGTCGAGGCCGACCTGGAGAACGGCCTGTTCAGCGGCGGCAACGGCTCGGACACCGACAACGCGGGGAACAAGAGCAACTACGTCACCGCGATGCTGAAGAACAACGGGCAGACGACCTACGCCCTCAAGGGCGGTGACGCACAGAAGGGCTCGCTGACCACCTGGTACAGCGGCCCCCTGCCGACCCGCGGCGGCTACGCGCCGATGCAGCAGGAGGGCGCGATCGTGATGGGGACGGGAGGGGACAACAGCAACTGGTCGGTCGGCTCGTTCTTCGAGGGCGTGATGACGCAGGGCTACCCCCGTCGCGGCCGGTTACGACGGCAACTCCGGCGGCACCCCGCCGGTGACGGTCGCGCCCGCCGGGCCGTCGGTGGTCCATGACGGGTACGCCAGCGTCTACACGGTGAACTCCGCGAACGGCCACCTGCAGGAGTCGTACCTGCCGAAGATGGGGGACCCCTGGTCGACCCAGGACCTGTCCGCGAAGTACGGCACCCCGCCCGTGCAGCCGGGCACGACCCCGGTGGCGCTGACCCACGACGGGTACACCAGCGTGTACACGGTCGACGCCGCCAACGGCCACGTGCAGGAGACGTATCTGCCGAAGATGGGCGACCCCTGGTCGACCCAGGACCTGTCCGCGAAGTACGGCACCCCGACCACCACCGTGACGCCGACCGCCGTGGTCCACGACGGGTACACCAGCGTCTACACCGTGGACGAGGCCGGCCGCACCAACCACCTGCAGGAGACGTACCTGCCGAAGATGGGCGACCCCTGGTCCACCCAGGACCTGTCCGCGAAGTACGGGACGCCGCCCGTGGCGGCGGGCACCCAGCCCGTGGCGCTCGACCACAGCGGGTACACCAGCCTCTTCACGGTGGACCAGGCGAGCGACCACCTGCAGGAGACGTACCTGCCGAAGATGGGCGACCCCTGGAGCACCCAGGACCTGTCCGCGAAGTACGGCACCGCGCCCACCACCGAGACACCGGTCCCGCTGCTCCACTCCGACGAGAGCGGCGCACTCACCTGGACCAGCGTGTACACCGTCGACCAGTTCGACAGCCACCTGCGGGAGACGTACCTGCCGAAGATGGGCGACCCCTGGACCACGCAGGACCTGTCCGCCAAGTACGGCACCCCGCCCGTCGCGCCGGCGACGCGGTTCCCCACGGCGGGCTGGTCGGTGATCCACGACGGGTACACCAGCGTCTACACGGTCGACACCCCGAGCGGCCACCTGCAGGAGACCTATCTGACCGCCATGGGCCAGCCGTGGGCCACCCAGGACCTGTCCGAGAAGTACGGAACGCCGCCGGTGATGAAGAACACCGCGCCGGTGACGGTGACCCACGACGGGTACACCAGCGTCTACACGATCGACGCCGCCAACGGCCATCTGCAGGAGACGTACCTGCCGAAGATGGGTGACCCCTGGAGCACCCAGGACCTGTCCGCGAAGTACGGCACGGCTCCGGCGAGTACCACCCCCGCCGCCGTCGTGCACGAGGGGTACACCAGCGTCTACACCGTGGACACGGCCGGCGGCCACCTGCGGGAGACGTACCTGCCGAAGATGGGCGACCCGTGGTCCACGCAGGACCTGTCGGCGAAGTACGGCACCCCGCCGGTCAGCCCCGGCACGTCCCCGTCCGCCGCCGTCCACTCCGGCTGGACCAGCGTCTACACGGTCGACGACTCCAGCCACGACGTGCAGGAGACCTACCTGCCCGCCATCGGAGACCCGTGGACCACCCAGGACCTGTCGGCGAAGTACGGCACCCCGACCACCACCGTGTCCCCGGCCGCCGCGGTGCACGAGGGGTACACCAGCGTCTACACCGTCGACGCCGACCACGACCTGCAGGAGACGTACCTGCCGGCGATGGGCGACGCGTGGTCCACGCAGGACCTGTCGGCGAAGTACGGCACCCCGCAGGTGGCGGCGGGCATTCCTCCGGTGGCGCTGTACCACTCCGGGTACACCAGCGTGTACACGGTCGACCTGTCCGGCAACCACCTGCAGGAGACGTACCTGCCGGCCATGAGCGATCCGTGGTCCACGCAGGACCTGTCGGCGAAGTACGGCACGCCGGCGGCCGACCAGGCCCCGTCCGCGCTGCTGCACTACGACACCGGCGGCGGCCTGACCTGGGCCAGCCTCTTCACCGTCAACGTCTCCGACAGGCATCTGCAGGAGACGTACCTGCCGGCGATGGGTGATCCGTGGTCCACGCAGGACCTGTCGGCGAAGTACGGGACCCCGCCGGTGTAGGACCGTCCGCGACCCGGCGGCCGCCCCGCGGTGTGCGTCACACCGCGGGGCGGTTCCGTACCCGCGGGTAGGGGCCGTAAGGTCGGGCCATGTTTGCTGTCTACGCCGCCCGTACGGATGCCGAACAGCCGTTGTCCGCTCTGGAGCTGGGGGAGCGTCCGGCCCCGGAGGAACGTGAGGGCTGGAGCACCGTGACGGTGCGCGCCGCCTCGCTCAACCACCACGACCTGTGGTCGCTGCGCGGGGTCGGCCTCGGGCAGGAGAAGCTGCCGATGATCCTCGGCTGCGACGCCGCCGGAACGGACCCGGACGGCAACGAGGTCGTGGTCTACCCCGTGATCGGCCTGAGCGGCCACGGCGTTGGGCCGAAGGAGCCGCGCTCCATCCTCACCGAGCGCTACCAGGGCACCTTCGCCGAGCAGGTCGCCGTGCCCACCTGGAACCTGCTGCCCAAGCCCGCGGAGCTGAGCTTCGAGGAGGCGGCCTGCCTGCCCACCGCATGGCTGACCGCCTACCGGATGCTCTTCACCAACGCAGGGGTGAAGCCCGGTGACTCCGTCCTGGTCCAGGGCGCCGGCGGCGGCGTCTCCACCGCCGCGATCGTCCTCGGCAGGGCGGCGGGCCTGCGGGTCTACGCCACCAGCCGGGACGAGGCCAAGCGCAAGCGGGCGCTCGACCTGGGCGCACACGGCGCCTTCGAGCCCGGCGCGCGGCTGCCCCAGCGGGTGGACGCGGTGATCGAGACGGTCGGCGCGGCCACCTGGTCGCACTCGGTGAAGGCGCTGCGGCCCGGCGGCACGCTGGTGATCTCCGGCGCGACCAGCGGCCCCAACCCGCCCGCGACCGAGCTGAACCGGATCTTCTTCCTGGAGCTGAAGGTGGTCGGCTCCACCATGGGCACCAAGGAGGAACTGGCCGGGCTGCTCAACTTCTGCGCGGTCACCGGCGTGCGGCCGGTGATCGACTCGGTGCTGCCGATGGAGCGCGCCCGCGAGGGGTTCGAGCGCCTCGCGGCCGGTGACGTCTTCGGCAAGGTCGTGCTGACGCCCTGAGCCGCGCCGGCGGTGGATGCGGTGCCGCATCACGCGTCCTCCGCCCCGTGGCGACGGGCCGTCCGGGTGCTGTTCCGGGCGGCCCGTGCTCGGGCGGCGCCCCGGCCGCCACTGACGCGGCACTAGCCGCCGAAGGAGACCCGTTCGCCGCGCCAGTCGGACCTGCGGAGAAACTGCTCCCAGGTCAGTGCGCCGGGATCGATGCGCCGGCTCCACCCCGTGTCGCGGTGCTCGCCGAAGTAGCCGTGCTCCACCGCGTACTCGGCCATGCCGAGGATCTCGTCGACCAGCAGAGGGTTCTCTCCCAGCTCGGGGAAGCAGGCCAGCAGGTCCTCCCTGGAGCAGGCACTGCGGTACTCGGCCTTGAGCCCGGTGACGCGGGAGAACGCGTCGACCATCTCGGCCGGGGAGATGACGTCACCGACGACCGGCAGGGAGGCGCCGGAGTAGGCGTCCGGGCGGGAGAACACCTCGAGGACGGCCGGCCCGGTCGCGGTGAGCGGGTCCACGAACGGGGCGCGGAAGTCCTCGGGAAGGTAGAAGGGCATGCGTACCGTGTCGCCGTCGACCCGAGGGGCGTAGTACTCCAGCGCGTTCGTGTAGAAGAACGCGAGCATGACGAAGGTGTGCGCGACCGGCAGAGACCGGATGTGCTCGGCGACGAGCGCCTTGTCGGTGAAGTGCGGGGCGTACTTGGTGCCCGACGACCTCTCCTGGACGTTCTCGAGCGTGCTGAAGACGAGGTGATCCACGCCTGCCTCGACCGCGGCGTCGGCGAGTTCGCACCCCAGGCGGAACTCGGCATCGGATGGAGGTGCGACGGGCGGCGTCATGAGGAAGGCCCCGTCGGCCCCTCGGAAGGCCCGCACGAACTCGCCGTGGCGGCCCGGTTCCAGGGGGACGGTGACGATCTGCGCGCCCATCCCCGCGAGGCTGCGGGCCTGGGCGGAACCGGCGGCTCTGGTCAGGGCCCGCACCCGGAACCTCCCGCTCCCGAGCAGGGAGGTGACGACACTCCTGCCCTGCTTGCTCGTCGCACCCGCGACGACGATCAACGGCTTGCCGGCGTCGGACATCGTGCCTTCCTTCTCCTGTGGGCCCGGTGCGTGTACCGGCGGCCGGCAGCGGTACCGGCCGCATCCCCACCGGGCGTGGACAAGGAAATCGTATCGAGAGATCGCGATATGTCAATGTGTGAGGGGGGGCGACCCCCGGGCTCGGTACGTCACATCGCGATACGATGGTGCGTGGATGCGAGGAGGAGGCCGTGGTGACGTCACGCGCAACGGGCCCGGGCGACGACCGCCCCCTGGACGCGGTCGAGGCCCTGAAGGCCCTGGCGAACCCCGCGCGGTTGCAGATCATGAACTGGCTGCGGGATCCGCACGGGGAGTTCTCGCAGTGGGAGCCGATCGCCGACCGGGACGAGGTCGGTGTCTGCGTCAGCCATCTGCAGGCCAAGTCGGGCCTGGCGCAGTCGACCGTCTCGTCGTACATGGCGACGCTGGAGCGGGCGGGCCTCGTCCGGTCCACGCGCATCGGCAAGTGGATCCATTACAAGCGCGACGAGGACATGATGTCGCGGCTCGCGGAGGCGCTCCGCGGTACGCAGGGAGTTTCTTCGACATCACCGGCCGGTACTCCGGCGGGATGACCTCACCCGCGTCGGGCGGCACGGCACGCGCGGTCGGCGCCCGTCCGGCGAAGCCCGGCGGCCGGTGCGGCCGGCGCCGGGGTGCCGTCCACGGTCGGCACGGTGTCCTGCCGTGGACGGCGCGCGGGCGAGACCGCCGGTGGCGGCGCGAGGCCGGGAACGGCGAACGACGTCCTAGCAGAGGTACTCGTACGGCAGCCAGCCCCAGACGTTCTCGCCGCCGTACGCGAATCCGTACGCCCACTGGTATCCGTTGTGGTAGGCGCTGTGGTCGTAGTCGAAGCTCTCGCCGTTGTAGAGGATGGCGATCGCATGGCCCGCCGGGGCGTCGCGCACCCAGACGCTTTGCGCGCAGATCGTCCGGCGGGTGACCGCCTCGGCCGGCGAGGCCGTGGTCGCCAGTAGGCCGGCGGTGGCCAGCAGGGCGCCGGCCGCGGTGGCCGCACGCGTCTTCAAGGTCATCTCATCCGTCCCGTCAGTGGTAGGGGCACTGGGTGGCGGTGGACCCGTTGCCCAGGTCCTGCGCGAGGATCCCGAGCGGCACGTAGCCCGCCACGTCGTTCTGGCGGTCGTACCCGAGGCTCCAGTTGCCGCTGGTCGCGTAGTGGTGCCAGACGTCGTAGTAGGAGACCCAGCCCACCCGCGTGGAGTTGGACGTGGCGCTGCTGTAGATGTCGTGCCCCTGGCTGACGCAGAAATTGGTACCTGCCTGGGCTGCCTGCGCGGGGCTCGTGATCAGGGCGGTGGCCGCCGCGGTGGCCACCACGGCTCCGGTGAGCCACCGGGGCACGGTTCGTCGCCGTTTGATGATGTCCATGACATGTATGGTCGCACGGGACGGTGGCCGCCGCCGGGCCGTCACGGAAGTCGATCTCGTGCGGTGGTGATCAACTCCGTTGGCGGGATGAGGAACTGACGGTCCGTCCGCAGACCCGCCTGAGTCGTCGCCCGCTCCCGCGGGGCTAGAGTGAGCGCGGCCGACCATCGGCCCAAGGGGGAGGGGAAGAAGAATGAGCATGTCCGAACGGCTGCGGCTCAACCAGCAGGTGATCGACGAGTTCCGGTCCGCCGGCGGGGTCGTCGGCGGCGACTACGCGGGTGTCCCGCTGCTGCTGCTCACCACGACCGGCCTGCGCAGCGGAGAGCCGCGCACGGCCCCGATGACGTACCTCAGGGACGGCGACCGGCTCGCCGTCTTCGCGGCGAACGGCGGCCGTCCGGCGCACCCGGCGTGGTACCGCAACCTGCTCGCCGATCCGGTCGCGCGCGTCGAGGTCGGCACCGAGGCCTACCAGGTGACCGCGGCGGACGCGGAGGGCGCCGAGCACGCGCGGCTGTGGGAACTCCAGCTCGCGGCGGCACCGTACTTCGCGGGCTTTCAGGAGCGGGCGGGCGACCGCCTCATCCCGGTCGTCGTCCTCACCCGCACCGCGGACTGAGGGCGGCCCGGGCCGGCGGCCCGGAGACCCCGGGCCGCCGGCCGGGCATGACGCCGCCCGCCGCCTTCCGGCGGGGTTCCGACACCTTGGGGGCGCGTCGGGCCACCGCAAACCGTCTGCGGGCCGCTCGCGGCGGCGTGGCCGCGCGCGGCTCCCGATAAAGCCATGGCCCCGTGGCCACGCCTCCCTGTGAGTGGTACCTCGGGACCCACCTGTCCCAGCGTCAACGGGGGTCACTTCTCGGACAACTCTGGCTCCGCCCTGTCTCCCGTGTTGTGTTCACTCGGACTTTTCCTACAGTGGGAGCGCTCCCATTGCTTCGACCGGATTGGAGACCCCCCACATGCACCACTCACGTCGATCCAGCGGGCGTGCCCGGTCGGCCTTCCGCCGCCCTGTCCAGGCCCTCGTCCTGCTGTCCGCCGTGGTTGCCGGCGCCCTGACCTGGTCGGTCCCCGCCCAGGCTCACGGCTCCGTCGTCGACCCCGCCTCCCGCGCGTACCGGTGCTGGAGCGTCTGGGGCAGCCACTTCCAGGACCCGGCCATGCAGACGGAAGACCCCATGTGCTGGCAGGCCTGGCAGGCCAACACGAACACCATGTGGAACTGGATGAGCGCGCTCCGGAACGGGCTCGCCGGCCAGTTCCAGGCGCAGACTCCCGACGGGAAGCTCTGCAGCAACAACATCGCCGAGAACGACAGCCTGAACAGGGCCGGGGCGTGGAAGGCGACCGACGTCGGCAGCAACTTCTCGGTCCACGTGCACGACCAGGCGTCCCACGGCGCCGACTACTTCAAGGCCTACGTGAGCAAGCAGGGTTACGACCCCGAGACCCAGACGCTGGGCTGGGGCAACCTCGACTACCTCACGCAGACCGGCAGGTACGCCCCGGCGACGGACTACACGTTCGACCTCTCGACCTCCGGCTACACCGGGCACCACGTGCTGTTCGTGATCTGGCAGGCCTCGCACATGGACCAGACCTACATGTGGTGCAGTGACGTGAACTTCGGCTGAGCGGGGGAGCGCCGTAACCGGCACCGTCGTCGGTCGGGAACAGACCGGTGGCCCCCGCGGGTGCGGGGGCCACCGGGCGCGTTCAGCCGAGGGTCAGTTGCGCGTCCACTTCTGGTTGGCGCCCCCGTTGCAGGTCCAGATCTCCAGCAGGGTGCCGTTGGCGGTGGCCCCGCCGGTGGCGTCCAGGCACTTGCCCGAACCGGCGCCGACGATCGTGCCGTCGGAGTTCAGGGTCCACTGCTGGTTGGTGCCGCCGTTGCAGTCGTAGATGTCGACAGGCGTGCCGTCGGCGGTGCCCCGGCCGTACACGTCGAGGCACTTGTTGCCGTAGACCGTGAGCTGCTTGGTGGAGGTGGAGGTCCAGATCTGGTTCGCGCCGCCGTTGCAGTCCCACAGCTCGGTCACGGTGCCGTTGGCCTGGGTGGCGTTGGGGACGTCGATGCAGCGGCCGGAGTCCGTGCCCCGGATCTGGCCGACGCTGCCGCCGTTCCCGCCACTGGTCGCGGTGACCGTGAGGTTGTCGAACATGTCCGTCTGGTATCCGACGACTCCCAGTCCCACCTGGCCGGTGGAGTAGGAGCCGTCCGTGACGGAGCCGAGGGCGGTGCCGTCGAGGGTGGCGCTGATCTGGCTGCCGGTGAAGCTGAGCGCGGCGGTGTGCCAGGTGTTGAGGCCCAGCGAGGCGCGGGTCCCCGAGGCGAGGGTGGTGAGCGTGCCGGAGGTGGTGTTCTTGGCGATCGACCAGGCCCCGCTGTTGCTCAGCCGCAGCTGGTAGGCGGCCTGGTGCGACTGCGGGCGCTGCTGGGTGTTGGCCCGGCCGAGCAGGGTGACGGTGCCGGACTGCTGGAAGTTCACGTCCGTGCTGACCGTGTAGTTGCTCCAGGAGGGGTCACCGAGCAGGCCGAAGGCGTCGCTGTCGTCCTGCCACTCGATCGGCTTGGCGGGAGTGACCTGCTGGAGGCACTGCCCCGTCCGGCCTCCGGTGCAGGGCCGTACCTCGAAGGAGCCCTGCATGTCGGAGAAGTACTTCGCCTCGGTGCGCGAGGCGTTGGCGTCGAAGGTGTCGCTGTAGGGGAGTGCCAGCGACGCGGCCGCGGGGCCGGTCGCCGTGCCCTTGCCCTGGCCGGTGGTGGTGGTCACCGAGTAGATGTGGTTGGGCTGGAGGGTGAGCGAGTAACTGCCCCCGTTCGGCGTGACGTCGGACTGCTTGACGAACCAGTCGGACGAGCTGGACGAGCCCAGGTCGGTGGACCACACGTGGACGGTGCCGGTGTTCAGCCCGCCGGTCACGTTGACGTTCACCGTCTGCGCCGCGGAGGCGGTGGTGGTCTCGTAGACCGTCGAGTAGTCCGTGCCGTTGGTGGACTTCAGTGAGATGTAGCTGCCGTTGCCGCGGCTGCCGCCGAGGTACCCGGAGGCCGAGCCGGTGAGGAAGCGCCAGCCGGGCTGGGTGAACTGGGCGACCTGGGCATTGGCCCACAGGCTCTTGCCGAGCTGGTAGGCGCCGGACCACGGCGAGGAGGCCACGGCCAGCGCGTCGGTGGCGAAGGGGAGGTTCGGGGTGAGCGCGGCGATCAGCGGCCAGTTGATGAAGCCGGTCATGGAGCCGTCGAGGTAGCCGCGGGTGATGCTGCGGATGTACGGGCCGGAGCCGGTCATGTAGTCCTGCGAGCCGAACTCGCTGGCCCACAGCTGCTTGCCGCTGGCGACCGCGTTGGAACTCGACGCGCACGAGGTGGCGTCGCCCAGGTAGCCGCACGGGTAGTGGGCGCCGATCACGCCGACCGCGGCCTTGAACGCCGGGTCGCTCTGTGCGTCGTCCGCCGCACCCCAGCCGAAGCTGTCGTCCGCGACGATCTGGACGCCGCTGTAGCCGTGGGAGTTGAGGGCGGTGCGCAGGTTCTCGTACCAGGTCTTGTTGTGCCCGCGCTCGTTCCACCCGCCGATGTAGCTGATCGGCAGGCCGTGCTGCTTGGCGCAGTCCAGCCACTGGATGTCGTAGTCGATCATGTCCTGCGACCAGAAGTTGCCGCCGCCGATCCAGCCGGGCGCGGCCCAGGGGAGAGCGACGATCTTGATGTTCGGGTTGCGGGCGACGGCCTGCTCTCCCAGCCAGAACTCGTAGCCCACGTTGCAGTTGACGTCGCCGCGGGCGTGTTCGATGCTCGGCTCGCTGCCGTCGGTGGAGTTGGCGTCACCGCCGATCTCCAGCTTCAGCAACTGCACCGCGGCGCCGTAGCCGGGCTTGAACAGGTAGTCGAGGATCTGCGAGCGCTGCGTGGACGGGTAGTCGATCAGCAGGCGGGAGTTCCCGCCGCCGCCGCTGATCGCCCCCACGCCGTCGAAGGCCCGGCCGGTGGAGGCGCCGTTGACCGTGATCGCCGTGGCCGCCTGGGCCGCCGGGGCGCTCGCCAGTACGGCGCCGCTTCCCGCCGCGGCGCTGAGGACGAGTGCCAGACCGAGCCGCAGCCACCGTTTCCCGGAGGCCGCCCGGCGCGGTCGCCATCGCCTTCTGTTCATGTGTCACCGGTCCCTTTTCCGAGGTGGGGCCCGGTACCGGCCGAGGGTGCCGGCGCCGAGCCGTGAGTCGATGCGTGTTCGTGTACCGCGCCGCCCGCCCCGCGCCCGTGGGATCGCTCCCCTGTGCGCGGGGACCGCTCTCCGCCGTGAGCGCCCGCAGGTGCCGGACCCGAAGCGGCCACCTTTCGTGGCTGCCGGTGTACCTGGGCCGTCGTGTTGCCTCAGCGGTGGCCGATCGTAGGAACGCCGTGATCGCAGGTCAAGGGTTTTGTCCGACCTTGTTGTTCGGTCACGTTTGATTCAGTGCGTTCCTGCTGGTCGTGCGATGCCATGGGATGAATGTCGGCGACGCGGCTTCCTCGTGAGTCCTGCGGGCTGCGTGGGTTTGGTGCACGCCTCTTGACACAGGGTCAGTCCGCGTGGGATCCGTAGAGCGACATGGGATGTCTCGTTGCCTCTTCCCCGTCACTCTCTTCCCCCCACCCCCTGGAGAGCGACACGGTGGCCCCATCAAGGTCCGAGGAGGACGACCGCCCCCTTGCCGCGCCTCGTGGCGCCGCGCGGTCGCGCCGGCGCGGAGAAGGGCTGCGCCGGCACGGAACGGCGGATTCCCGGGAGTGAACCCCACTTCTTCCCGTTCGTGAGAGGAGACCGGCATGCTCTTGCTGCCGTGGGCCAGGGCGAGGCGCTCGCCAGGACGCCGTGCGAGGCCGGAACCGCGGGGCCGGCGCCTCATGAGGCGGCCGAGCCGCCGCGCCGCGCTGGTCGTCGCACCGCTGCTGCTGGCCGGTGCGGCCGGCCTGGTGGGTGTGCAGCCGGCTTCCGCGGACGTGGTGTCCGGCACGGTGTACACGGTGTCGAACGTCGCGGCGGGCCGGGTGCTGGACGAGCCGGGCGGGCAGACGGCCAACGGCACCAAGCTGGAGGTGTGGGACGCCAACGGCGGTACGAACCAGCAGTGGCGGTTCGGCCAGAACAGCGACGGCACGTACACGCTGACGAACACGGCCAGCGGCCGGGTGCTGGACGAGCCGGGCGGGCAGACCGCCAACGGCACCCGGATGCAGGTGTGGGACGGCAACGGCGGCACGAACCAGCGCTGGAGGCTCAGCCAGAACAGCGACGGCACGTACACTTTCGTCAACGTCGCCTCCGGCCGGGCCCTGGAGACGCCCGGCGGCCAGACCGCCAACGGCACCGCGGTCCAGGTGTGGGACTCCACCGGCGGAGCCAACCAGCACTGGAGGCTGAGCCCCGTGGGCACCACCACGCCACCGCCGACGACCGGGCAGTACGGCAATCCCGTCCTGTGGGAGGACCTGGCCGACGCCGACGTCTTCCGGGTCGGCGACACCTACTACTACTCGGCCTCCACCATGCACTACTCGCCGGGTGCGCCCATCCTGCGCTCGTACGACCTGGTCCACTGGGAGTTCGCCGGCCACTCGGTGCCCTCGCTGGACTTCGGGTCGAAGTACGACCTGAACGGCGGCCGCGGCTACGTGCGCGGCGTGTGGGCCTCGTTCCTCAACTACCGCAAGAGCGACAAGACGTTCTACTGGGGCGGTTGCATCGACTTCAACAAGACGTACATCTACACGGCCACGTCGGTCGAGGGCCCGTGGAGCAGGCACACCACGATCGACAACTGCTACTACGACGCCGGGATGATGGTCGACGACGACGACACCATGTACGTCTCGTACGGCAACACCAACATCAGCGTGGCCCAGCTGTCGGCCGACGGGCGGACCCAGGTGCGCACGCAGCAGGTGTTCAGCACGCCGTCCAGCGTCGGGACGCTCGAGGGCTCCCGGATGTACAAGATCAACGGGAACTACTACATCTTCCTGACCAGGCCGGCCAACGGCCAGTACATCCTGAAGTCGACCAGCGGTCCGTTCGGCCCCTACACCATGCACCAGGTCCTGCTCGACCTGCCCGGGCCGGTCGCCGGGGGCGGAGTGCCGCACCAGGGCGGGCTGGTGCAGACCCAGAACGGCGACTGGTACTACATGGCCTTCCAGGACGCCTACCCCGGCGGCCGGGTTCCGGTCCTCGCCCCCGTCACCTGGACGTCCGACGGCTGGCCGGTCGTGCAGACGGTCAACAACGCGTGGGGCTCGTCCTACCCCCTGCCGAACATCCCCGCCTCGACGCGGCAGGTGAAGTCCCCCACCGGGACGGACACCTTCAGCGGCACCGCGCTCGGACCGGAGTGGGAGTGGAACCACAACCCCGACACGACCAAGTACACCGTGAACAACGGCCTCCAGCTCCGGACGGCGACCGTCACCGGCGACCTCTACTCGGCCCGCAACACCCTCACCCACCGGATCCTCGGCCCGTCCTCCACGGCGACCGTCACAATGGACTACTCCGCGATGCACGACGGCGACAGAGCGGGGCTGGCCATGCTGCGGAACTCCTCCGCCTGGATCGGCGTCAGACGTGACGGCGGCCAGACCCGGGTGTCCATGGTCGACAACATCACCATGGACGGCAACTGGAACACCACGGCGACCGGCACGGAAGTCGCCTCCGCCCCGGTGTCCGGAGGGAAGATCTGGCTGCGTGCCACCGCCGACATCCGCCCGGGCTCCGGCCGCCAGGCGCACTTCTCCTACAGCACCGACGGAACGAACTTCACGCCGCTGGGATCCGCCTTCACCATGGACAGCAGCTGGCAGTTCTTCATGGGCTACCGCTTCGCCCTGTTCGACTACGCCACCCAGTCCCTCGGCGGATCGGTGAACGTCAGCAGTTTCGACCTGGCCACGCCATGACGCGGTGCGCCGCGCCTTCGCCCGCCGGCGAGGACACGCGGCGCGCTCGCCGGGCTGCCCGTCCGGTCGCCCGCCACGGCGGTGGTCACCTCGACCCCCGCCGTGGCCGGGCCACCCGCACCGTCCACGGCCCCGGTGCGGTGGGCCCGGCCGCCTACGAGGCGGCGTCCGCAACACCGTCCACCACGCCGGCACCGGCCGTACGGCCCGGGTCCTCCTGGTCGGCGGCTTCGTTGGCGCGGCTGATCTCGGCCATGTGCTCCTCCGCCCAGGCCCGCAGCCCCGCGAGGGCGACCTCCAGGGACAGCCCGAGTGCGGTGAGCCGGTAGAAGACCCGCGGCGGAACGGCCGGTTCGACCCGGCGCGACACCAGCCCGTCGCGGGTCAGGCTTCGCAGCGTCACGGACAGCATCTTCTGCGAGACACCGGGCATCCGGCGTCTCAGCTCCGCGAAGCGCACCTCGTCCGGTGCCGCATCGGCGAGCGTCCTGACGGCCATGGACGTCCACTTCGTACCTATGCGGTCCAGCAACTGCCGCGTCGGGCACTGGGGATCGAACAGATCGCCGCGCACCCCGCGGCCGGCGGCCGCGGTTCCCCGGGTGGTCACCTGTGGCTCACCACCTTCCCCGAAAGTGCCGTCTGGGCAGCGGTCGGACGGTTACCTATCGTTTTCTGGTCACCAATGGTAACCAGTCGGAGGAGCCGTCATGCCCGCCACCACCGCAATCCCCCTCCGCCGTGTCGCGACGAACGGCGTCCGGCTCAACGTCGCAGTCGCCGGGGACGGACCGGCTGTCCTCCTGCTGCACGGCTTCCCGCACACCTGGCAGCTCTGGAGCGGCATCATGGGCCGGCTGGCCGGGCGGTACCGGGTCATCGCCCCGGACCTGCGCGGCTTCGGCGCCAGCACGCGAGCCGTCGACGGTTACGACGCAGGCACCCTCGCCGCCGACGCCGAAGGGCTGCTCGACGCACTCGGCGAGCCCTCGGCCGCGGTGGTGGGCATCGACGCGGGCACCGCCCCCGCCGTCCTGCTCGCGCTGCGCCGCCCCGACCGCGTCCGGCGCCTGGTCGCGATGGAGGCACTGCTCGGCGGCCTGCCCGGAGCGGAACACGGCATCGCGGGCGGCGCCCCGTGGTGGTTCGGCTTCCACGCCGTCCCCGGCCTCGCCGAGACCGTCCTGGCCGGCAACGAGGCCCCGTACCTCGACTGGTTCCTCGACGCGGGGACGCTCGGGCGGGGGGTACCCGACGACATCCGTGCGGCCTTCGTCCGTGCGTACACCGGGAGCGAGGCCCTGCGCTGCGCGTTCTCCTGGTACCGGGCCCTGCCCACCAGCGCGCAGCAGCTGCAGGACGCCGTCGCGACGGCTCGGCTGACGATGCCCACCGTGGCCGTCGGCTCTCACCCCGTCGGCACCGGGCTCGAGCGCCAGCTCCGTCCCGTCGCCGACGACCTGGTCGGACACCACCTCCAGGACTGCGGCCACATCATCCCCCTCGACCGCCCCGACGCACTGACCGCGCTCCTCGACCCCTTCCTCTCCGCCGATCTGCCGAAGTGACCGGAGCGGGACCGACGCACCATGGCGCCGGGGCGAGCCGGTCAGCGTGGTCGCGGGCCGCTCCTTCGTGCGGACCGTCCGGGACGCGGTGGGTGCCGCGGCCCGGACGGTGGGCTCACCGGGGCGGTGCAGGCCGGCTCAGGAGGCGAGGAAACGCTCCACGGCGGTCAGGGTCACGGCGTCGGTGAGGTAGCCGAGGTGGGTCTGGCAGGGGACCAGGTTGTTGGTGGCGCCGTTCAGTTCCGTGCTGGTGTAGGGGATGATCACGCCGTCGCACGGGGAGTACCAGGTGGCGTACGCGGTGCTGCCCGGCGTCTCGTCGCCGGCGTTGAGCGTGCCGAGGAAGCCGGAGCCGGGATACATCTCGACGCACGAGCTGTAGACCAGGCACGCGGCTGCGAAGGTGGTGCCGTGGTTGGCGCCGGCGATCGAGGCGAGGTGGCGGACGTACGGCTGGCCGCCGAGTTCCTTGACGTACCAGTCGCTGACCAGGCCGCCCATGGAGTGGTTGACGATGTCGACCTGGCCGGCGCCGGTCGTGGCGAGCACCTGCCTGACGTACGCCGCCAGGCCCGCCGCGCTGGTCCTGTTGGACTGCGTCCAGTCGTACTGGTAGGCGAACAGCTCGCTGCTTCCGTAGCCGTTGGCCTCGAACACGGCCTCGGCGGTTGCCCAGTTGCCCGCGTTGCCGCTGAAACCGTGGACGAAGACCACCGGGGTGTGCGCGGTCGCGGCGCTCGCGGCGCCCGGCTGCAGCACGAATCCCAGGCCGAGAGCGGACAGCAGGGCGAGCAGGACCGCGGATATCCGTCGCATGGACTCTCCTTGTCGAGTGGGGGGCCGGATCCTTGGAGTGTGGGCCGCCGCCCGCGCGCGCGTACCGGTGGAATCACCGGTCTTCCCGGAGCCCTTCGGGTGCGATCGCTCCTGTGCCCCGCCCGCCGCCCGGTTCGCCTCTGCTGTCACAGGCGGCACCGGCCTACCCCTTCCGGGCCGGGCTACCGGCGCGTGACACTGGCGGCATGATGGCGGAACCGGGCCGGCGCGCCGTGCTCCCGCATCCGTTGCACGGGCGGGACGCCGAGCGCGCACTGCTGGCCGACGCGGTGTCCGGTGCCCGCGCCGGACGGGGTACGGCCGTCCTGCTGGCCGGTGCACCGGGCACGGGCCGTTCCGCGCTGCTGGCGGAGGCGGCCCGGGCGGCGGCCGCCGAGGGGGCGAGCGGCACCCCCGGGGGCACACCTCCCGACGCCCCGGCGGGAGCAGGCTCCCGGGCCGGTGCCGTCACGGGCGGCGGCCCAGGGCCCGGGGACGGGACCGCGAACGGCCGGGCGGCCCCGGCCCCCGGGGCCGCCCGGCTCACGGTGTGCCGTACGGCCTGCGCAGAGTCCGAGGCGCTGGTCCCGGCCGCCGGGCTGCACCGGCTGCTGATGCCGCTGGGCGCCTGGACGCAGAGGCTGCCCGCGGCGCAGACGCGCCCGCTGGAGCGGGTACTCGCCGGCCGGCCCCCCTCCGCGCGCGAGTCGTTCGCCACCGGTGTCGCCCTGCTGCGGCTGCTCGCAGCGGCGTCGGCGGAGTGCCCGCTGCTGTGGTGCGTGGACGACGCGCAGTGGCTCGACGAGACGTCGCTGCGCCTGCTGGGCTTCGTGGCACGCCGCTCGGCGGCCCTGCCGGTGGCCTTCCTGCTGGCGGCCGACGAAGGGGCGGCCGCCGAGCGGGAGCTGGACGGAGCCGGCGTGGCGCGGCTCGCGCCGCTGGACCGGGCCGCGGCGCTGCGGGTGGTCGCCGACCGGTGCCGTGCCGAGCCCGCCCCCGAGGCGGCGGCCGAGGCGGTGGACCTCGCGGGCGGCAACCCCCTGGCCCTGGTGGAGCTGGCCGCCGTGCTGGACGGGGGAGGGACCCCGCCGCTCGCGCTGCCGCCGGGCAGCCGCCTGCGGGCGCACTACCGGCAACGCCTGGCAGCGCTCACCCCCGGCGCGCGGGCCGTCGTCTGCCTGGGCCTCGTCGGAGACCGGTTGCAGGTACGGGCGGCGCTGGCGGCCGCGGCCCGGCTCGGCGCCGGCCCGGAGGCGCTGGACGAAGCCCTCGGCTCCGGACTGGTGACGGTGGACTCCGGTGCCGTCACCGTTGCCGGGCCTCCGGTGCGCGGCTGCCTGTCCGCCGATCTCGCCTTCGCCGACCGGCAGGCCGCGCACACGGCACTGGCCGGGGTGCTGGACCGCGCTTCGGCCCGCCTCCCTGCGGCGGTGCACCGGCTGGCGGCCGCGGAGCGGCCGTCGCGGCGGCTGGCGGGGGAACTGGACGCGGCCGCCGCCGCGGCCCGGGAGGCCGGTGAACCCCGGGCGGCCGCGTCCGCACTGGAACGGGCCGCGGAGGTGACCGTCCGCACCGACGCCAGGGCGCGCTGGCTGGTCGCGGCGGCCGCCGACCGGCTGCTGGCCGGTGAGTCCGCGCGCGCCCGCGACCTGCTGCGAAGGGTGCTGCCGCACGGCCCGGCACCGGCGACCCGGGCCCTGCGGATGCTGGTGCGGGGCGAGATGGAACTGCGCGAGGGCGTGCCGGCCCGGGCGTACCGTGACCTCTCGGCGGCGGTGACCGCGTTCCCGCCCTCCCAGCGCGAACCGGCCGCCCGCGCGCTGATGCTGGCGGGCGAGGCCGGCTGCCTGGCGGGCGACTTCGCCGGCTACTTCTCGCTCGCCGAACGCGCCCGCAGGCTGCGCACGGACGACGACCCGCCCGCCGTACGGCTCATCCACGACCACTTCGCGGGGATGGCCGCCACCTTCAGGGGGAACCACGACGAGGCGAGCCGTTCGCTGCGGCAGGTGGTACGGCTGGCCGCCGCCGTCCGCGAGCCGGAGGCCACGTGCTGGGCCAGCCAGGCCGCGTACACCCTCGGCGACGCCGACCGGGCCCACCGGCTGGCCGTCAGCTCCGTGCAGCAGGCCCAGGAGCTGGGCGCCGTCTCGCTGGTGCCCGGCGCGCTGGTCTACCAGGCCCTGTCCGCCCTGATGCTCGACCGCTACGCCGCCGCCGAGACCGCAGCACTGGACGGACTGCGGCTCGCCGGTTCGCTGGGGCAGCGCAACCTCGCGGTTGACCACCTGGCCGTGCTGGGCCTGCTGGCCGCGCTGCAAGGGGACGGGACGTCCGCGGCGGTGCGGCTGCGGACGGCCGCGCACGAGGTCGCGTCGCGCGAACTGGGCCGCCCCAGCGCCTTCGGCTGCTGGGTCGCGGCCTGTGTGGACCTCGTCGAGGACCGGCCCGCCGACGCGCTCGACCGCTTCCGGCACATGACCGCCGGCGCGGGCCAGATCAACCTGGCGATCCGCGGCCTGGCCGCTCCGCACTTCGTGGAGGCCGCCGTCCGGTGCGGCCGGCACACCAAGGCCGCCGGCGCCCTGCGCGGCTTCGAGCACTGGGCTGTCGCCTCCGGCAGCACCACCCGGCGGGCCCTGGCCCACCGCTGCCACGGGCTGCTCGCCGACGGGCACGCGGCGGCCGAGGAGCACTTCCGCGAGGCCCTGCTGCTGCACGCGGCGGGCGACACCGCACTGGAGCGGGCCAAGACCGAGCTGTTCTTCGCGCACCGGCTGCGCCGCGCCCGCCGGCCCGGCGCTGCCCGCGGCCTGCTGCGCGAGGCCCTGGGCATCTTCCGGCAGGCCGGGGCGCGTGCCTGGGCCGAGCGCGCCACCGCCGAACTGCGGGCGGCCGGCGACAGCGTGGGTCCCCTCGCCCCGCGTGGCGGCACACGTGCTACCGCCGAGCTGACGGCGCAGCAGGCCCGTATCTGCGACCTGGTCGCCCAGGGAGCGACCAACCGCGAGATCGCCGACCTGCTCGTGCTGAGCACCCGGACGGTGGAGTACCACCTGCGCAACATCTTCGTCCGGCTCGGAGTGCGGTCCCGGGTGGAGCTGGTGTCCGTCATCCGCTGAGAGGCCTCCGGGGGGGTGAGAAGAGCGGCCGCCGGGGGAGACCGCAGCACCTCGGACCGGTCGTCACGGCTCCCTCCCGTGAACGGCGCGGGAAGCGGGTCACGAACGCGAGAGGGTGGTGCGAACCTCTCGCCGATGCGGTGGTCCCGCCGCGCGGACACCGCGGGCCGAGACACGTTCCGTGCGTGCCGCACCCGAAGCCGGCGCAGCCGCCCGGCGGCCGCATCGTCGCCGCGCGGGAGGACGACGCCCCCCCGCGGCGACAACGGCTCGCCCGGCCGTCGGTGGGCGAACGCGTCGTCCACCGGCCGCGTGGCCCTTCGCCGCGTGCGGCCACGCAGCACGCGGCGAAGGGAGGGGCTGCGCGTTACGGGGTCCACCTGACGCCGGGGTTGATGTGACCCGTCCAGTTGAAGACGGCCATGTTGTCCCAACCGTCCCCGCTGTTGTTGATGTCGGCGGGGTCCCACCCGTTGCCGGGCACGGCGTACCAGGTGGGCTCCCAGTAGAAGACGCCCACCGCCCCGGCGTTACGCGCGGTGTTCTGCACCGCGGCGAACTCGTCGGCCTGCCCCTGCCAGGTGAGCGGGTAGCCCGTGCACCCCGAGGTGACCGAGTTGCCGGTGCCGTCGGCGTTCGCCGAGGTGAAGGGATAGGCGGTCTCGGCGATGACGACGTCCTTGCCGTAGCGGGACCTCATGTCGGAGACGACGCTGCCCATGTTCGCCAGGGAGCCGTGCCACATGCAGTAGTAGGAGAGGCCGGTGACGTCCCAGGTGACACCCTTGGCCCTGATCCCGTCGTAGAACCAGCGGGCGTGGGCGTCGCTGTCGGCGTCCGCGGTGTGGATGACGACCTGGGTGCCGCTGTTGCACGCCTTGGTCGCGTTGTATCCCGCCTTCAGCAGCAGGCTGAGGTTGGTGAAGTCGTTGTTCACCACCTTGCCGTCGTTCCACAGCATCCCGGTGTTGATCTCGTTGCCGATCTGCACGCTGTCCGGCGTCGTGCCCTGGGACTTCAGGCTGGTGCAGACGTCGTAGGTGTAGTTGTAGACGTCCGTCTGGAGCTGGCCGATGCCGTGGCCCGTCCACGCCGCGGGCTTGTTCTGCTGCCCCGGGTCGGCCCAGCTGTCGGAGTAGTGGAAGTCGACCAGCAGCTTCAGGCCCCTGGCCTTGACCGCCCGCGCGTACTGCAGGACCTTCGCCTTGTTGTTGTAGCCGCTGGCGGGGTTGTTCCAGACCCGCAGGCGGACGTAGTTGACGCCCACGTCCTTGAGGATGTCCAGCGGGTCTCCGGCGTTGCCGCTCGCGTCGTAGTACTTCGCGCCGAGGTCCAGCGCCCGCTGTGTGGTCGACAGGTCCGCGCCGCGCATGCTGAGCGCGTTCGCGGCCGATGCCGTGGTGGGACTGCCGAGCATGGCCGCCGGCACGACAAGGCCTGCGAGCAGCAGGCCGACGGTCGCCCACCGGCCGGTTCTGTGGGTCGTCATGTCCGATCCCCTTTCCGTGAATCGAGGAGGCGGTGCAGGCGGGGACGTCGCCCGACCCGGGTGGGACGGGGCGCCCGCCGCCCTCCCACGCCGGTGCCCGGGCACGCCCGGCCACCGGCGCCGCCCGTCAGGCGGCCGAGCAGGAGACTCCGTTGAGCGTGAAGCCCGTGGGCTGCGCGAAGCTCCCGGTATAGGTGCCCTGGAAGCCGAATGACTGGCTTGCCCCCGGCGGGATCTGCGCGTTGTAGGAGACGTTCGTGGCGGTCACCGCGCCCGAGGCAGGGCTGACGGTCGCGTTCCACGAGCTGGTGACCGTCTGGCCGGCGGGCAGTGTGAAGGCAGCCGTCCAGCCGTTGACGGTCGTCGAGCCGGTGTTGGTGAGTGTCACGTTGGCCGTGAATCCGCCGGGCCAGGAACTGGGCGTGTAGGTGGCCGTGCAGGCCGGTCCGGTGCCGGTGCCTCCGGTGGCCGTCCCGCCGCCCGTCACCGTGCCGCCCGTCGAGGTGCCGGAGGTCGAGGTGCCGCCGGTCGAGGTGCCGCCGGTCGAGGTGCCGGAGGTCGTCGATCCGCCGGAGCCGGTGGTGCCCCCGGTGACGGACTGGCCGCCGAAGGTGACGACGAGGGTGCCGTCGGAGGCGAAGGACCAGGCCATGGCGCCCCCGTAGGAGCTGCAGCGCGAACCGTTGGTGCCGGACCAGAACTGATTGGAGCCGTCCGCATCGCCGACGACCTTGTCGCTGGAGCCGGAACTGCTGCGGCAGGAGGTGTTGCTGCGGAAGGTGGACGTACCGCTGTCGAAGGAGAAGTTGCGTTCGGCGTTGTCGATGCCGACGTTCCCGGAGACCGTCATCGAGCCGGGGTTGCTGTTGTAGGTGAAGCCGTGGTGGCCGTTGGCGTAGGCGATGTCGTTCCGGACGATGTGGTTGACCGCGACGCCGTCCCCGCCGAGCTTGAAGCCGTTGCGGTCACCGGCGCTGTTGCGCTGCCCGTTCGTGAGGGTGCCGTTTCCGTAGGAGAGCGAGTTCTCGATGGTCACCGGACCTATCGGGCCCGTGTCCGACTTGGTGTAGAGGTCCCACCCGTCGTCGATGTTGTTGTGCGACACGTCGTAGCGGAACACGTTCCCCGTCCCGGCGGTGAGTTTGGCGGCGAAGCCGTCGGCGTCCTCACCGTCGGAGTCCGCGTTGTCGTGCGACTCGGAGCTGATCACCAGGTTGTCGGACGGCCACTGGCTCTGCGGGGTGCTGGAGCCTGCTCGGGAGATCTGCAGCCCGGAGTCGCGGTTGTACGCGGTGACCGTGCGTTCGATGATGTTGTTGCTGCCACCGACGGAGATGCCGTTGTCGCCGGCGTGCTCGACCGTCAGCCCGTACAGGTGCCAGTAGGAGCCGTTCAGTTCGACGCCCCGGTTGGCGGAACTCTCGCTCTGTGCGGAGAAGTCGAGCACCGGAGTCTCCCCGGGATACGCCGAGATCTCCTTGCGGGCGCCGGACGTCCCGTTGTTGCCGGTGGCGATCGTGACCGTCTGCGAGAGGTGGTACGTGCCCCCGCGTACGTAGATCGTGCCGCCGGCGGAGATCCGTGTGACCGCCGAGGCCAGCGTCGTGGGCGCGGACTGCGTGCCGGCCGCGCTGTCCGTGCCCGACGGTGCGACGTACAGGGCGTTGCTGTTCAGCGCAGGGGCAGCCTGCGAGACCGACGGATGAAGCGCCGCCAGGCCGGCTGCTGCGGCCACTGACACCAGCGCCGCGGTGATGCCGCCCGGACGCGGCCGCCGCCGACGGGCTGGGGCGCCGTCTCTCGCGGGGCGGGAGCCGTGCAGGAGGGCAGGGGGAAGCGGATCGTGTCTCACGGTGGGGGGACCTTTCGTCCGGAGGCGTACGTCATCGGAACGGCTGGGGGCACGCACGTGCGGGCAGGCTCGCGGGGTTCTCGGGCCCGCTACCGCACCGGGTCCCAGTTGTCGCCGCCGGCCAGATAGGCGGCTGCGGTGAAGGAGGCGGCGTTCGCGGCGGAGAGCTGGGGGCGTGCCGAGTTCACGGTCGCGCCAGGGCCCGTGTTCGCGTATTCGCCGTACCGGCCCTGGGTCCACGTGGCGCCGGAGATACCGGTCCACGGGCCGTCCGTCCTGATCGCCGCGGGCAGCGTCGTCTCGCGGACCACCATCTGCGGGTCCATGCCCGCCGAGGGCTTCCACGCACGGCCCAGGTAGAGGCGACCGGCGGCGAAGGTGCTGGTCACGTTGTCGCCGGTGAGGAGGATGCCGTGCGGGTTGCCGCTGTAGGTGGCCGGGGCCGCGAGGTAGCCGCTGGTGAAGCCGTCGTCGTCGAGCACCTTGATGTGGGAGCGGTCCACGACCAGGGTTCCGTTGCCGAAGATGAAGTCGACGTCCCCCTCCACCTCGCCGCCGTAGACGTACTGCCGCAGGTTCGTGGTGGGGGTGGAGTTCCAGGACAGCAAGGTGTCCTGGTGGCCGTAGAAGATGCAGTCCAGGTACGTCTGCCGGTCGCCCTCCATGGCGAGCGCCACTGCCTGGGTGCCCGTCACCGAGGGATTGGCGAGTCGGCTGAAGAGGTTGCGGAAGGTGAGGTGCTCGGCGGTGAAGCCGTTGGCCTTCACATGCACGGTGGCCGAGCCCTCGGTGCCGTACGTGCCGCCGCCGGGCTTGGCCAGCCCGTTGTAGCGGGCGCCGTCGATGTGCACGTCGGCCGGATTCCCCGTGGCGCCGGTCATGGTCAGGTGGAGTTTCGTGGCCGGCACGGTGAGGTATTCGTCGTAGGTCCCGGCGGCCACGGAGATGGTGTACGCGGTGGGGGAGTTGTCCGGCACGGCGTTGATCGCCGACTGGATGCTGGAGAACTGCGCGCCGCTGTGGGCGACGGTGAGCGTCACGCCGGCGGCGTGCGCGGGGGTGGGGAGGAGGGCCGGGCCGGCGAGGGAGAGCAGACATGCCAGGGCCGCGGTCCCGACCGCTTTTGAGGATGGGGAGAACATGGGAGACCGTCCTCGGATGTGGGGGGTGAGGAAGCGGATCGTCAAACGTTAGCGCTAACAACGCGGCACGCGTGAAGCGCTTGCAGCCCAGAACTTAGGCCACAGTCCCGGGGTCGGCAAGACGTCGGGAGCGGGCAATCGAAGCGCTTCACCGTGGATCCGAGGCACCCGTCCGCCGGGCGCTGGGGCGCACCGGCACAGGGGTGGGGAGCCGGACGTTCACCGCCGTTGCCCCGGGACGTCGCGCAGCTGTCCCGGCCCCCCGCCGGGCGCCCGGCGGGGGGCCTGCTGCCGGGCTGCGGCCTGCATGACCGTTCTCGGAGCGGCGTGCCACAATGACGGCTCCAGGCTGCGGCGGGCTGCGAGAACCGCTCGTCCCGACAGTCTGCGCGACCAGGGAAAGGCGACTGTGGCGGACAGCAGGGCTGGAGGGTCTCCGGAGGACGAGCAGGATCTGCCCGACGAGCCCAGGGGCCCGGTCACCATCGCCTACATCGCCAAGTCGGCCGGAGTGTCGATCCCGACCGTCTCGAAAGTGCTCAACGGCAGGTCCGGGGTGTCCAGTGACACCCGCGCGCGGGTCGAGGACCTGATCAACAGATACGGCTACAAAAGGCCCCCCGCAAGCCGCAACAACGTGGTCGAGCTGATCTTCCGCGAGCTCGAGAGCATGTGGGCGGTGGAGATCATCCGGGGGGTCGAACGGACCGCGGGCAGGAACCGGGTCGGAGTGATGGTCTCCGAGTTCGGCCTGCACGACCGGACCATGGACGACATGGTCGACCGGCGGCCGCACAGCGTGCTCTCCGTGGCCCAGCTTTCCGACGACGAGCGGGCCCAGCTCGCCGAGAGGGGAATCCCCTTCGTGGTCTTCGATCCCACGGAGGAACTCCCCGACGGTGTGCCGTACGTCAGCGCCACCAACTGGCGGGGCGGGCGATCGGCCGCGCGGCACCTGATCGACCTCGGTCACCGGCGGATCGCCATGATCGGAGGGCCTGCGCAGCAGTCCTGCTTCCAGGCGCGGCAGGCGGGCTACGTCTCCGCGCTGGCGGCGGCGGCACTTCCCGTCGACCACGGCCTGGTCGTTCACGCGGCGCTCACCCGGGAGGGCGGCTGCCAGGCCGCACACCAGCTGCTGAGGATCCCCGACAGACCCACTGCGATCTTCACCGCCAACGACCTGCAGGCTCTGGGCGTCTACCAGGCGGCACGCGAGTTGGGCCTGGCCGTTCCGGCCGATCTGAGCGTGGTCGGCTTCGACGACCTGCCGATCGTGTCCTGGGTGGATCCGCCGCTCACGAGCGTTCACCAACCGCTCACGGAGATGGCGGAGGCCGCCACGGAGCTGGCGTTGGCGCTCGGCCGGGGCGAGCGGCCCACTCGGACCGGTCTGGAGATCGCCACGTCGCTGACCGTCCGTGAGAGCACGGCTCCGCCGGCAGAGGAACCGAAGGCGATCTGACCCTGCGGGCCGGTCCGCGCATCCGCCGGCCGTGCCGCCCCGGCTCCTTCCCCGCTCCGGCCGGTTCCTGCCGGCGTACTGCCGCGTGGGAGCCCGTGCCCACCGAAGCGTCAGCCGGCCTTCAGCTCGTGCGATACGTTTCGCTCCGTCTTTCGGAAACCGAAAGCGGCCGGTGGGTGCGCCCGAGGTCCTCTTTGGCACGGAACGTCAAGAACGCCCCCGGATCTGGCACGCGTTCCGCAAGCGGCGCTGTACCCCGTGATCCGAGCGGTGCCGGGCGGTACTCGGGCGGTGGTCGCGGCGCCGCATCGTGCACTTCCGGACAACTGGGTTGCCGGTGCGCGCGTTCGGGCTCTGCGGTCTTGACGGCTTCTGCCGCCTGATGCAGTTTATGTGTCGGACACATCGCGAGAAACTTTCCTCCCTGTCTCCCTTACGAGGAAGCGCGAGGGCCGTCGGCCGACGGTCGGACCCAGCACGGCCCAGTTCCTCTCCAAGGCGCGATTGCCGCCTTGCCCCCCACGCGAGGAGATTGATCTTCCATGTCCTGGCTTTCCACGGAGCGTCCTGTCCCCTGCCTTCGCGGTGGTCACCGGTGTGATCGCCGTCGAGGTTCCGGCCCTTGGCCGGAACCGGTCCGTAACGGCTTGCTCGGGATCAGTCAGGAATGAGGAGTTTCCCATGCGAAGAGGACGAATCCGCCGCAGGCGGTTGTCCGCGGTGCTCACGGCCGTGGTGGCGGCCCTGGTCGCGGTGGCGGCGATGCTCGTCGCCGCTCCAGCTCAGGCAGCCACCAGCGGTGCCCTGCGCGGTGTCGGTTCCGGCCGGTGTCTCGATGTGCCGAATTCCGGCCAGACCGACGGGACGTACCTGCAGATCTACGACTGCTCGGGCGGGACCAACCAGCAGTGGACGCTGACGGACAGCAACCAGCTGACCGTGTACGGAGGCAAGTGCCTGGACGTCCCGGGTCACGCCACCGCCGCCGGTACGAAGGTGGAGATCTGGACCTGCAACGGTGGTGCGAACCAGCAGTGGCGGGTGAACCCCGACGGCACGGTCGTCGCCGTGGAGTCCGGACTGTGCCTGGACGTCACGGGCGGCGCCACGGTCAACGGCAGCCCGGTGGAGATCTGGACCTGCAACGGCCGTACCAACCAGCAGTGGACCGGCCTGTCCGGGACGGGCGGCACCTGTTCTCTTCCCTCCGCGTACCACTGGACGTCCACGGGTGCGCTGGCGCAGCCGGCGAACGGCTGGGTGTCGCTGAAGGACTTCTCGAGCGTCGTCTACAACGGCAAGCACCTGGTCTACGGCTCGACCGTCAACCAGTCCGGGTCATACGGCTCGATGGGCTTCGCGCCCTTCACGAACTGGTCGGACATGGCGTCGGCCGGCCAGACCGGAATGAACCAGGGCACGGTGGCGCCCACGCTCTTCTACTTCGCGCCCAGGAACATCTGGGTGCTGGCGTCCCAGTGGGGGCAGTGGCCGTTCTTCTACCGAACCTCCAGCGACCCCACCAACCCCAACAGCTGGTCCGCGCCGCAGGCGCTGTTCACCGGGAGCATCCCCAACTCCGCCCCCATCGACCAGACGCTGATCGCCGACGGCCAGAACATGTACCTGTTCTTCGCCGGCGACAACGGCAGCATCTACCGGGCCAGCATGCCGATCGGGAACTTCCCCGGCAGCTTCGGCTCCTCGTACACCACGGTGATGAGCGACACGACGGCCAACCTGTTCGAGGCGGTGCAGGTGTACAAGGTCCAGGGGCAGAGCCAGTACCTCATGATCGTGGAGGCCATGGGAGCGAACGGGCGGTACTTCCGCTCCTTCACCGCCTCCAGTCTGAGCGGTTCGTGGACCCCGCAGGCCGCCTCCGAGAGCAACCCCTTCGCGGGCAAGGTCAACAGCGGTGCCACCTGGACCAACGACATCAGCCACGGTGACCTGGTCCGCAACAACCCCGACCAGACCATGACCATCGACCCCTGCAACCTGCAGTTCCTCTACCAGGGCAGGAACCCTGCTTCGGACGGCACCTCCTACAACCTGCTGCCGTGGCGGCCGGGCGTGCTCACCCTGCAGCACTGACCCGCCCGGTCTTCGGTGATCGCGAGGTGGTGCGGTCCGCTTACACGTGGACGAGCAATTCACGGCGCGGGCGACTTCGCGGCCACCTCCTCCTCGGCCCCGTCGACGAATTCGGCGCAACTCGTCGCGTCGACGGGGCCCATCCGCACGGGGAAGTGCTCCCCTACCTGCTCGTCCGATCCGGTGCCGCTCTGTCGACCTGGAGGCCCGAATGCCATCAGAAAGCAGATTCCGTCCCAATGTGCCCGTTCTGCGCAGGAGCAGGAGACTGCGCAGGCTCGCGGTGAGCGCGGCAGCCGTCCTGACGATCGCCGCACCCCCCGCGGCCCAGAGCACGGCGGCCCACGCGGCGAGCGCGACCGTCGACGTCACGGTCAACGCCAACGAGGGACTCGGGACGGTCTCTTCCACCGCGTACGGCGCGAATCAGGCCGTGTGGGACGGCAGCATGAACGTGCCGGAGGCCGCGAGCGTACTGCGCGGGGCGAACGTCGGCATGATGCGCTACCCGGGCGGCTCCTACGGCGACGGCTACCACTGGCAGACCAACACGGTCACGGGCGGCGGGTACGTCGCGCCCGGAACGGACTTCGACTCGTTCATGGGTACCGTCGGGTCCGTCGGCGCGCAGGCGATCCTGATCGCGAACTACGGTTCCGGCTCCGCGGACGAAGCAGCCGACTGGGTGCGCTACGCCAACGTCACCAAGGGGTACCACGACCAGTACTGGGAGATCGGCAACGAGGTCTACGGCAACGGCTACTACGGTGCCGACTGGGAGCTCGATCAGCACGCTGACAAAAGCCCGGCCACCTACGCGGCGAACGTGGTGCAGTACGCGAAGGCGATGAAGGCCGTCGACCCCACGATCAAGATCGGAGTCGTGCTCACCCTGCCGGACAGCTGGCCCGACGGCGTCGTCGCCTCCGGAGACAGCAAGGACTGGAACCGGACGGTGCTGCCCGTCGTCGGCCCCTACGTCGACTTCGCAAGCGTGCACTACTACCCGAATCACACCACCGCCGCCGACATCCTGCAGCAGACGAAACTGCTCCCCGCGGAACTCGCGCAGCTGCGCCAGCAGATCAACCGGTACGCCGGGACGAACGGCCCGAACATCGGTGTCGCGGTGACCGAGGCCCAGTCGAACTTCCAGTCCGACACGCAGGTCGGGGCCCTGTTCGACACCGACATGTTCTTCACCGCCCTGGAGAACGGCGCCTTTACCGTGGACTACTGGGACACGCGCAACGGCACGGACTGCAGCAACATCACCACCGCCCCCGACGGCGCCACGGACTACGGCGACGGAGGCCTGCTCTCCAGCGGGGCGTCCTGCGAACCGCCGTGGAACACGCCCTTTCCCTCCTACTACGGGCTGCAGATGCTCAGCCACGTCGCCCAGCCCGGCGACACGCTGGTCAACTCCTCCTCCAGCAACCCCCTGCTCTCCGTGCACGCCGCCCGCAACGCGAACGGCGACCTGAGCGTCGAACTGGTCAACCAGGACCCGCAGGCCGCCTACACCGTCAACCTGGACTACGGAGGCTGGACACCCGACAGCGCCACCCCGACCGTCTACACCTACGCAGACGAAGCCACCTCGATCACCAGTACGCAGAAGGGCACGGCCGGCACCCAGGTCGTCCCCCCGTACTCGATCGTCACCGTCAAGCTCACCCCGTCGCCGGACAACCCGGTCGACCGCACCCTGACCGCGCCCGGCAGCCCGACCGTCACCTCCGTCGGCCCGGACGGCGCCACCATCTCCTGGCGGCCGTCCACCGGCGGCGACGTGACCCGCTACGAGGTCTACCAGCAGAACGGCACCAACAGCGTGCTGCTCGGCGAGTCCGCCTCGACCTCGTTCACCGCGCACAACCTGCGGCCCGGCACCGCCTACACGCTCAACGTGCTGGCCAGAAGCCAGCGCGGCTATCTCAGTGCGCCCTCCGAACCCGTGACCTTCATCACCGGCACACCCCAGAACAGCACCTGCGCCGTGAGCTACGACGTGAGCACCGACTGGGAGAGCGGCTTCGTCGCCAACATCTCCGTCACCAACACCGGCCCCACCCCGATCAACGGCTGGACACTCGCCTTCAGCTTCCCCACGGCCACCGAGACCGTCTCCGGCAGTACATGGAACGCCACCTACACCGAGAGCGGACAGAACGTGATCGTCACCCCCTCCACCTACACCACCGACCTCGCCCCGAACAGCGGCAACACCGTCAGCTTCGGATTCGTCGGCAACCAGACCGGCGCCAACCCGCCGCCCGCCGCGTTCACGCTCAACGGCACCGTCTGCACCACCACCTACCTGTCCTGAGGTGAGGCGCGGATCGCCGGGATGAGACCTCGGAGGACTTGAGCGCCACCACGGACATCGCGCGGGCACGCGGCAGTCGCCGTCGTTGACCAGGTTCGTCCGGCCGCCGGTGGCGCCGACCGCGGGCGGCCGGACGTACCCGACGATGTCGAGGAGGTCTTCCGAGTCCCGCGGCCGGCGCACGAGCCGGTCGACACGCCACTCTCCGGCCCGGCCGGCCGACCTCCTCGGCGGCCGCCCGGCCCTGGGCCCGAACGCCCTCGCCCCGGGCGAGGCCACGCTGGCCGCCCTGGACAGCCTCACCGACATCGACACCGCCATGCGCGCGGTGGAGCCTGTCGGCGCCCACTTCACCGGCGCGATCAGGCGCGAGACCGCGCACCTGCGGGCCGAGCGCGCCACGGGCCTGTCCCGGCACGACTGGCGGCGCGCTCGCCCCCAGCGGGGGTCGCAACGTGGCGACGACCCCCGCCGGCGCGGGGACGACCCGTATATCTGCCTCAGGCACAGCTACTGAGGGCGAGGAGGCGCCGGTCACGGGCGACCGACGACTTTCCGCGGTGTGCGTGACGTCGCTTCAGGCCGCGCTCAGCAGATGTAGTTGTCCTGCCAGACCCAGTAGTCCAGGGCGGCCCAGGTGTTGGGGCCCACGACGCCGTCGGCCGTCAGGCCCGCACAGCTCTGGAACTTCATCACGTCGGCCTTCGTCGCGCTGCCGAAGATGCCGTCGCGGGTCAGGTTGCTGCCGCTCACGGTCCAGCGCAGCTCGCACTGGACCTGCTGAACGGCCGCCCCCGCGTTGCCGTAGGCGACCATGGGCTCGCTGTCGGTGTAGCTGCAGAGCCACGACGACTGGGCCGAGGCGCTGGGCGCCGCGACCACGCCGATCGACAGCGCGAGACCGGCGGTGGCGAACGCGGCCGCGATCTGCTTCTTCATTGGGTGAACTCCTCCGTGTGGGGCCCTCATGGGCCGTGGGCAAGTCGATCACCCGCGCGGTACGCGCGGACAGCCATGTTCTGGTCGACTACGGTGCGTGTAGGAAGAAATAATCCGAGTTTGCAGGTGCAAGGGAATTCGCGGGGACGGATGATCCACCAGAGCGCCGGGAATTTCGCCCCTTACTCCTGAGTACGCCGCACTGCCCGGCATGACCTCGGAGGATCCGGATCCGTGATCTACACCCGTAGTGCGGAGGAACGCGTCACGAAACGCGGTGCGCGGGGCTGACCGAAAACGATCCTCATGCAATATCTGATGGGCAGGTGCCGATTGCGACGGGCACATGCGGGTGGCGGCGCACCGAATACGACGGGCACATGCGGGTGGCGGCGCAGCCGTCGCGGGCGACCGACAGATCACCGGCGCCCGGGCCGTCCCACCCCTACCGCCGCGCGGGCGGTCGGGCCCGCCATGTCACCCCTGCCCCTCAATCCCGGCCGGTCGTGAAGGGGTGAAGCCGCGCCCCCCGCGTTCGATGCCGTTTCGGGTACAGGGCCCGGTGCGGATCCCTACAATGGGACCCGCACCAGAGTGCCGAACTCGATTCGGCTCCACTTGGGACTCCCCGGGCCGGGGGAGGGGTGCGCACGCGGACCGCCCCCTGAACGGAGGAGCAGCACACGTCCGGCCCCGCGGTGTGCTGCCGTTCCCGTGTCCCGACTCCCGATCCTGGGTGCCGGCGCGCTCCTCGCGTCCCCGCCCACCGGCCTGTACTTCGCCGGCGCCCCCTGGTGGGGCCTGCTCCTGGCCGCGGTGCCCGGCTCCATACCCCTGGCCGCCCAATCCCTCGCCCTGGTCCTGCGGGAGATCTGGCCCCAGGAGAGCGGGCACCGGATGTCGCTGCTGCGGGAGTTCCCCGGCCTCCGCCGCCCCGCTGCTGCCGAGTACGGCCAGGACCCGCCGTCCGAGGACGGGACAGCCGGCGCGCCCTGATGTCGGTCCGGCGGGTTGCACCCGCCCACACCTCGGCGGCGACAAGGCCTGGCGGCCTCGATCCGACCGGCGCGCTCACGCCCTGACGGACCGTCTCCGTCAGCCGATGCCCGCCATGTACCCGGGACGGCGGGCCGGTTGCCGCGGCTCAGCCGGCCGAGGCGTGACGACCGCACCGCGGGGTTCGGTAGGATCCTGACCCTTCGTTCGCATGTTCGGTGGCAGCGCTGGACCTCGGTGCTCGGACCCTGTGCTCCGTCGTGCCGCCGCATGCGTGGGATCGGATACGGGGCGCGCGGATATGCAGGGCACGGGGCGGGACGGGCGGGCGACATCCCGCAAGGGAAGCATCTCCGCGATGGTGCACGGACTGCCCTGGTGGCAGGCGGTGTTCGTGCTGGTGCCGTGGGCACTGGTGCCGACGGCAGGCTCGCAGTTCGGTGGCAGGTTCGGCGGCGGCTTCGTCGGCGCCGTCCTCGCCGGGGTGATCGGCGGCGGCATCGGTGGCGGGTCCGCGATGCTCTGCTCGATACTGGCCCGGCGCCCCGGGAAGGCGGGGACCAAGGTCGTCTCCCTGCTCTGCGTCAACGTCATCGCCTACGCCGGGTTCTTCGGCGTGACCGTCCTGGCGGGCAGCGCGCTCCGCCCGGCGCCCGTACCGCTCGCCTCCGCCTCCCCAACGCCGGCGTCCCCGTCGCCCCAGCCGACCGTCACCCTGTCCATGCCCGCATCGTGCCCGCACACAACCGGGCCCGCGAGCACGGACGCGGCCCTCGCGTTGACCAACGCGTTCGGCTTCAGCGCCGCTCCCGGCAACGAAATCGACGGGGGGCGCACGGTGCAGGCGCTCGGGCCGGGGGCGTTCACCGTGTCCGCCACGCCGTCCGGGGTACGGGCCGGTACCGCCGAGTGGACCGTCGAACTGGGCGCCGCGCGCGGCGGCACGCTGGGGTGCGGTACGTACCGTGATGCCCTCGAAAGCACGCGCGGGGCGGCCCCGTACATCTCCGTGTCCGGCTCCGGGCACCACTGCGGAAGCGCCCGGGGCACGTTCACGATCTACCAGATCGGCTTCACCCCGCAGGGAACCGTCGGCCTGCTGAACGCGAACTTCACCCAGCGGTGCACCCCCCGGTCCGCGCCCCTGGTCGGGTACGTCAGATTCGGCGACACCGGGCCGGCCCCGATGCCGGGCCTGCCGTCGACGGCCCTGCCGATCACGGCCCCCGAGCACGAGGTGACGACCTCGGCGAACGCCGACGAGTTCTACACGAACAGCTTTCCGGTCGACGGCGTCGGCCAGAGGCGCCACGCCGACGTCACGGGAGACGGCGTCGTCGTCACGGGACGCCTCGACAGGGTCGAGGTCAGAGCCGCGGGGTGGACGGTGGACCTCGCACCGAAGAGGGGCGAGCACCTCGCCCCGGGAACCTACGTCGGTACCCTGCGCGACAATTCCGGCTCGGCGCCGGAACTGTCGGTGAAGGAGGAGTCCGGCAGCTGCGACGGCAGCGTCTACGGCACCTTCACGGTCTATCAGGTCTCCGCTGACGCGAACGGCGCGATCACGGCGTTGAACGCGACGTTCAGCCAGAGCTGTGGGACGCCGAGCACGCCGCCGCTGGTCGGATACATCCGCTTCCACGCGACAGCGCCGACCCCGGTCCCCACGCTGCCGGCGGGCCTCCGCGACCCGGCGACCCCGCCCGCGACCTCCGGTACCGCATCGAAGCACTCCGACGAGTTCCGCGTCGACAGCGCCCCCGGGGACGCCGTCGGCCGCGGGCAGAAGACCGACATCACCGGCTCGAAGGTCACCGTCGAGGGGAGCCTCGGCCTGGTCCTGATCAATCCCGGGCAGGGGTGGAGCCTTCGGCTCATGGCGCCGGAGGGCAAGCAGCTCGCTCCCGGCACGTACGTCACCAGCGCCCCGGACGCGGTCACCGACGTCGGCGGCATCGAGGTGAGCGGGCCGGGCGGGGGCTGCGGTGGGAACGCCTACAGCACGGTCACGATCTACCAGGTAGCCTCGCGCGACGGCGCGTTCCTCTCGCAGCTCAACGCGAGTTTCAGCCAGACCTGCGCTTTGAGTTCCGCGCCGCCCCTGGTCGGCTTCATACGCTTCAACGCAACGAAGCCGACGCCGATCCCCGTGCTTGACACCTCGTCATGGTCCCAACCGGGTGCACCGCTGTCGCCCTGACGAGCCGGCTTCTGTCTCTCCGGTCATTTCCGGGTCCGGACGGGGATGCCAGGGGGAGCTTGCGCTCGCGCAGTGAGTTCCAGCTGGTGGATCGTGATCGGGTGCCGTGAGACGCTGCCCTGCATGATCGCCAAGCTGCAGTGCGTGGTGTTGGACTGTCCCGATGTCGTGGCGCTGTCCCGGTTCTACCAGTCGCTCCTCGGCGGCGTGGTGAACCAGCCGGATCCGCGGTGGACGCTGGGGGAGGGCTGGGCCACACTCCACACCGACGGCGGGTTCGTGCTGGCCTTCCAGCGGGTGGACGACTATCGGCCGCCGCGGTGGCCGGACTCCGCGCACCCTCAGCAGTTCCACCTCGACCTGGAGGTCGAGGACCTGGAACAGGTTCAGGAAGACGTCCTCGAGCGGGGCGCCGCACTGCTGGACGCGGGTGACGGACAGCGGAGTTGGCGCGTCTTCGCGGATCCGGCGGGGCACCCGTTCTGTCTCGTCCGGCACTGACCGTGGGCACCGCTGCCGGCGGCAGGCGCGCACCGGCTGGCGCCGGACAGCCCGGCTTCCGGGTCCTGGACCTCACCGGCATCGACACGGTGATCCCGCGCGATCGAACCGCGGTCCGGGCCCCGCACCCCTGACCCAGCCCTCGGCAAGCCCCGGGCCGGGGCGGCAACGGGTCATCAGCGCGGCGGGCGGCCCGGCCGGTTCAGCGGCGTCCCCTGCCGCGCGTGCCGACATCGCCCGTGACGCAGGGGCGCCGGCACGTGCGGATGGCCGCGCCACGCGTCCCGCGCACCTGCCGGCGCAGGAGGTGTCCGAGCCTCTGCCGCCGGGCGAGTCCCACCGGGGACACGGCCGTCACCGGCGTCACGCCCGGCTGGAGGACGGTGACCTGGACGACTCTTCCGACGCGAGCCGGGACCGCGTTCGTCACCTCACCGTGAAGCACGTCCCAGGCTCGCCAGACCTGTCCCGGGTCCTTGGACCACCAGGCGGGGCTGATCATCGCCGTGGACATCGGCGAGGAGCGCGCCCGCATGGCCGTCACCGACCTCGACGCGCGCATCCTCGCCGAACGCGTCGAACCGCTGGCTCTCAGCGAGGGCCCGGACGTCCTGCTCGACAAGATCACCGCGAGCGCGCTCGGCATGATCGAGCAGGCCGGACTCGCCGCCAAACCCGTCGCCGGCATCGGCTTCGGGCTGCCCGCCCCGGTGGACTACGAGGCGGGGCGGGTGCTCGGCTGGTCGATCATGTCCGGCTGGGACGGCTACGACATCCGCGGGCACCTGCGCCGTACCTGGCAGGTGCCGATCCTCATCGACAACGACGTCAACCTGCTCACCCTCGCCGAACACCGGCGCTACTGGCACGACCAGCAGCACCTGCTCTACATCAAGGCCGGCACCGGCGTCGGCAGCGGCATGGTGATCGGAGGCCAGGTCAACCGCGGCGCCCAGGGAGCCGCCGGCGACATCGGCCACGCGCGCATCAGCGGGTTCGGCGACCCGCAGTGCCGCTGCGGCAACCGGGGCTGCCTCGAATCTCTCATCGGCGGCTGGGCGCTGGCGCGCGACCTGTGGGGCGGACAGGAAGGCGTCGGGCACGGTGCCCGAGACGTCATCGACCAGGTGAGGCGCGGTGACAGTGCCGCGGTGGGAGCCGTCAGAACCGCCGGCCGGGTCCTCGGGGAAGCGGTCGCCTACGCCACCAGCCTGCTCAATCCGGACATCATCGTCCTCGGCGGCGCGCTCAGCACCATCGGCGACCACCTGATGGCGGGAGTGCGCGAGGTCATCTACCAGCGTGCCCTGCCGCTCGCCACCCGGCAGTTGCAGATCGTCCCGACGCGGTACAAGTCCCGGGCGGGCGTGGCCGGTGCCGCCTATCTCGTCCGCGACCACATCCTCCATCCGGCTACCGTCGACGCCGCCCTCTCGTCCGGGAAGTTCCCGCTGGGAAGGCTCTGATCCGGCAGACACCTCACCGCCTGCCCGCGCAAGCACACGGCCGCGTGGTCCGCATCCCTCATGCGGCCCTGCGCCGACCACTCGCCCGCTGCGGGGCCGCTTCCAGCACGCCCACCCCGGCCGGGCTGATTCCGGCCCGCACCTTTCGCTTGGACAGCCCCCTGCCGCTCCGCCGGGCCTCGGACGGCGCCGACCAGGCGCGTCAGGGAGGTGCGGTCGGGGACGATCCCCCGCTTCACGCCGGGGGATCGTCCCCGGACGGTGCCGCCTGGAGACATCGCGGCGTCCTCACGGTCCCTCTCACGGCACGGCCCGACCGGGAGGGCCTCATGTCCGCCGAAGCCGTAAAGCGGTGGACAGCTCTCCGGCGCTGGGCAAGCATCTCCGCGATGAACAACGAACCTCTCCACCTCCCCAAACGCGTGCGCTTCGTCGAGCTCAGCGCAAAGGCACTGCGGGCGCTTGCCGATGGTGACCTCGCCGGCGGCAGCGCCGAGGCCGGGGTCGCCCTTGACGAACACTTCGTCTGTGACCGAGCCCGCTGGATCTTCGGCTACCGCGCCGACCAGCTCGCCAAGGACCCCTCTGCCGCGCCCTGGATCACGCGGGCCGCGGTGTCCGAGCCGGACGGCGCCGTCGTCGGCGACGCCGGGTTCCACGGGCCGCCGGACGAGGCCGGCATGGTCGAGATCGGTTACACCGTCGTGCCCGGGTACCGTCGCCAGGGCTACGCCCGCGCCATGCTGAGGGCGCTGCTCGCCAGGGCGGCCGCCGAACCCGGCGTCAGGACCGTGCGGGCCAGGATCGGATCCGAGAACACCGCCTCCCTGGCCTCCATCGACGGCTTCGGTTTCACGCGCGTCGGAGAGCAGGGCAACGAGCGGGACGGATTCACGATCGTCTTCGAGGTCCCGGCAGACGCTATTCAGGCCGGGTAGCTTCGCGGCCTCGGTGGGCACGGTGATCAGCCCGGTCGGGACGTGACACGGGAAGGGCCTTACGGGTCGGGCTAGTTGTGAAGCCGGCCTGGGCCCGTGCGGCCTGTTCCCGTCCTGCCCTGTCCGCTATCTCCGCGCACGTCTCGGCGAGTTGCACGCCGAGCTCACCAGGCCGTGCGAGGCCACGCGGCAGTCTGTGCTCCGCGAGGCCTGGCACAGGGAACGCCGGCGGGCGGAGGGTGCCGGCCGAAGGTCACAGCCGGTCTTCCCCGATCGGCTGCTGGTCACCCTGCTCCATCTGCGCCACCAGTTGCCGCACGTGGTGCCCGCCGAGTTCCTCAAGGCGGATCGCTCCACCGTCTTGGCGGCCATCCGCCATGTCCGCCCGTTGCCCGTGGTCGCCGTGCCCGAACCGGGTCCGGCATGCCCAACCGGGTCAGCTCCTGGCGCCACTCGGGGCCGAGCTTGTCGGCCCTGCGCCGGGCGTTGCCGATGAACATCCCGATTTTGCGTCCGACTCCGTCCACGACTTCGACGGCCTTCCCTGGCCGGGTACAGGTGGCCTTCGCGGGCGCGGAGCCGCCTCGCGGCCGCCATGTCCGCCGCCCATTCGCCGGCTTGCGTGCGGGGCGCCGGGGGCCGTTCCCGCACTCAGTTCCCGGAGGGCCTCGGGCGGAGTGCAGGGATTGGCGGCCAGGGTTTGCCGGAGAGCCGCGGTCGCGCGCGACAAACCCGGCGACGTCGGGGATCACCCCCGGGATACTGGGCGCCCATGGATGAGGTCACAGTGGTCGTCGCCCATTCCGAGCGCGCGACCCTGCGTGTCGGCGACGTGTTCCTGAAGGTGGACGCCGATCAGGCGCGTATCGACGTCGAGGTCGAGGCGATGTCCCTCGCGCCGGTCCCGACCCCGGAAGTCCTGTGGCGCAAGCCGCCCGTGCTCGCGATCGCGGCACTCCCGGGGACGACGCTCGGGCGCCTCGGCGGGCCGTCGACCGGGTCTCCGGCGGCGTGGGCCGCGGCGGGCGCCGCCATCCGGAAGCTGCACGACGCCCCGCTGCCGCCCCGGCCCGGCCGGGCCGGGCGGAGCATCGTCGCCCTGGCGGCAGAACTCGACGACGAGTGCGAGTTGCTCGTGACGAACGGCGTCCTGCCCGCTGACCTGGTCGCCTGCAACCGCCAGGTCGCCGGGGCCGCGCTCCGGCCGTGGACTCCCGCGTTCACACACGGCGACCTGCAGATCGCGCACGTCTTCGTCGACGGCGACGAGATCACGGGCATCATCGACTGGTCCGAGGCGGGCCAGGGCGACCCCCTGTACGACCTCGCCACCTTCACGCTCGGACACGAGGAGCACCTCGACGACGTCATCGCCGGCTACGGCACCGACATCGACATCGACGTGATCCACGCGTGGTGGTCGTTGCGAAGCCTGCTGGCGGTTCGCTGGCTGGTCGAGCACGGCTTCGACCCGTTCGCGCCGGGCTGCGAGGTCGACGTGCTGAGATCCCGGATGCCAGGCTGTGAGGGCCCGACCGCTACGAATGCGTTCTGACGCATCGAGCAGGCCATCACCTGGGGCGCGTCGCCCGCCCTTTACTCTCGACAGAGTGCGGTGCGCAGTCGTCGCCAGCAGATTCCGCCGCAGCCGAGAGTGAGGAACGCGTGGCGGATGTCGTCGCGGATCTCCCCGCGGATGCGCAGGCGGCGGAACCAGTGCAGCAGCGCGATCGCTCCTTCCACGACCTTCCCGGCCCCGGCGACTCCGACGACGACGTCCAGGCCGTGACCGGCGGTGAGCAGCCGGTGGACCACGGCGCGACCGGCGGAAGGGCAAGGCCTCGTTGAAGGCCATGCCAACCCGATCAGCCGCCCCCGCAGCACTCGCATCCAGCCCAACGAGCCACCGGACGGCCGATACGGCAGATCTCGGACCCGCTCTCAGAGGAACTCTGCAGCCGAGGCGGACGATCATCGAACGCAGCCCGTCATGCGGCCGCTCGCATCGGTGCCGTCGTGGCGTGATGGAATTCGGAGCGTGAGTAACAGCGCGGACGCGAAGGCACGGCGCGAAGAAGAGATCGCGTTTCTCGCCATGGAGCAGATCCTGGGCGTCGACATCAGGCTTGCGGATGCCGACGGCGGTCCCAAGATGCCGGACGGTGCCTGGCTGAGCACTGACGGCGAGTGGAAAGGCATCGTCGAGGTCACCTCACCGCCAGCCGCAGATCTGATGCGCGCATGGGCTCGTGCGAAGAGGACCGGTAAACCGCAAGAAGAGAGCGGGTCGATCCCGCTTCGCCTGAACGAGCTCGCCAACGTGTGCGCGGAGCTACTCGCCGCAGAGTGGGCTCAAGAGAACATCGAGAAGCTCCGCGCCCAGCCGGCGGATGAACGTCACCTTTTCCTCTTTGGGCGCGGTCACGACGTGCAGCACTATTTCTATCGTTTGTCCGATTCATGCGAGGGTGAGCCGAGAGAGGCCGTTGGTGACCTCGTCCTGCCTGAGGGCATTTCCGACGTCTGGTTCAGGGGTCGAGCCACGCGTGAGGGCGATCGGCTGACGGGAACGACCAAGGTCTGGCTGGCCAGGTACCAAACCGGAACTGGTTGGCATCGCTACGTGGCCACGATCGGCGAACTTGACCTCCCGTCTCCCAATGCCGGGATCGCGGGTGACCTCGTGCCGGCGGACATGCGGCATCCGAAGGTCCGCACAGCCCCCGCGCAGGAGAGCGGAGCCTGAGCGACGACCGCAGTTCGGGAACGGGCCGAGCGACCAGGGCTGCATCCAGCCGGCCCCCTCCTCCTGCTGGGCCGGGACGGAGCTGGCCGTCGTCCTTTGTCATGAGCCGAAGGGCTGTCCCGTCAACGATCTCTGAGCCGCCTGGGGCATGGGGGCTGCCCTACGGCACGCCGCCACATCCGGCGAGCCGGCCGTCCACCGGAAGGAGCCCGAGCGCCGGACCTGGCGGACCGGGCATGTCCGCTGCACGCCGAAGTCGGCGCGATGGGCGGAGATGAACTTCCAGCGGCCGGTCATGCCCTCATCTCCCGGGCGACGTACTGGCTCGCCCGACGCAGGATCTCCCGTTCCAACTGCCACTGCGCCTCAGCGTTGCGCAGCCGGGCCAGCACGGCCCGCCCATGACCGCCACGGCCGAGCCGGAGCCGACCGGCGAAAGAGCGCAGGTCCTCGTATCGGCGAGGGTTCACGGGCTCAGCCCGGTGGTGATGGCGCGGCGTAACCCGGCTGTTGCGACGTGGCCGGCGCGTGCCGGCGCGAGAAGGCGGCCGTCCGGGGTCACTTGCCGCTGTAGACGGGGAAGGCGCTGTGCTCGCCGTAGTCCACATCGCGCAGGTCCCGCAGGACGTTCATGTCGTCGTCGGAGATGTCGAAGTCGACCTCGGCGTTGGAGCGCATGTGCTCGGGGTTCGCCGTCTTGGGCAGGGACACCGTGCCCAGTTGCAGGGTGTACCGGATGCACAGCTGGGGGACGGACACGCCGTATTTCTGTGCCATCGCCTGGACTTCGACGTTCTTCAGGATGGCCCCGTGGGCGATCGGCGAGTACGCCTCGACGAGGATCTGCTTGCTCTCGCAGTAGGCCAGCAGGTCGGAGGGGGTGTTGCCGGCGTGTACGAGCAACTGGTTCACGTGCGGGACGACGCTCCCGCCCTCAAGGATGTTGTCCAGGTCGTGCTGCTGGAAGTTGGACACCCCGATGGACCGGACCTTGCCGGCCCGGTGGGCGTCCTCCAGGGCCCGCCACGCCTCGCGGTTGCCCTGGGCGTAGTCGCCGCCGCGAAAGTCGTCCCACGGCTGCGGGCTGTGGATGAGCATCAGGTCGACGCGATCCAGGCCCAGTGCGGCGAGGGAGCCGTCGATCGCGGCGAGCGCCTGGTCGTAGTCCTTGATCTCGGCGGCGAGCTTGGTCGAGACGAACAGCTCGTCGCGCGGCACCCCGCAGGTGCGGACGCCCTCGCCGACGCCGCGCTCGTTGCCGTAGGCCTGGGCGGTGTCGATGTTGCGGTAGCCGATCGACACGGCTGCGCGGACCGCGTCGGCCGCCTTGTCGTCGTCGATGAACCAGGTGCCGAGTCCCAGCCGGGGGATCTCGACGCCGCCTGCCAGCGTGTAGGTCTCGTTCAGGACGGTCATGCGTGCGCTCCGTTCTTCGGCAGCGTGCCGTACACCTCGTCGGTGACGGGCTCCAGCCATTCGTTGCTGACGTTCTCGCCCGGCGTGATGAAGGCGACGTGCGAGAACCAGGAGTCGGCCTTCGCGCCGTGCCAGTGCTTCGTGCCCGCCGGGACGCGGACCACCGTTCCCGGCTCCATGCTCACGGGCTCCTCGCCCTCGGCCTGGTACCAGCCGCTGCCCGCCGTGCACAGCAGGACCTGGTCGCCGCCCCCGCCGGTGCCGTGGTGGATGTGCCAGTTGTTGCGGCAGCCCGGCTCGAAGGAGACGTTGCTGACGGGAACGCTCCCCGAGGCCAGCGGGGCCAGGTAGCTCTGGCCGGTGAAGTACTGCGCGAAGGCGTCGTTCTTCTCCCCGAGGGGGAAGATCTGATCAAATGCGTTGTCAGCCATCTCGTTCTCTCCGTTGAACTCCACACGCCCCGCTCACCGTGCGGGACGTCGTTGTACTGGTAGCGCCGGTGATCAGGCGGAGTGCTCGTCGGCGATCTTCTTCAGCTGCGTGATCGCAGTCATCGCGTTGGGCCATCCGGCGTAGAACGCCAGATGCGTGATCGCCTCGGACAGCTCCTCCACCGTGAGCCCGTTCTCCAGGGCCACGCCCAGGTGGTAGGGCAGCTGCTCGCTGCGGTAGAGGGCGGCCAGCACACTCACGGTGACCAGGCTGCGGTCCCGCGGCGACAGTCCGGGCCGCTCCCACACGTCCTGGAACAGGACCTCGTCGGTGACCTCGACCAGCTTCGGCGCGATTGCGGCAAGCTCCTGGGGCGCGGACTGCTTCGGCGCGAGGGATGACTCCTGATCGAACGGGTGGACCGGTTCGCCGGGCAATTGTCGACGGCCGGCGCTCCGGGCGGTGCCGGGGCGGCACCATGAATCTCACTCAGAGTAGTGATTCTTATGCGGTATCGCTCGGCCCGTCGGACGGGTGCGTTCCCCTACGGGTCCGACAGGGCCTTTTCGAACGGCCGGCGTCCGTCTTCTTGGCTCTCGTCATGGTCTCGAACCACTCGGCGAGATCGTCGAAGCCCTCCTGGCACGCGGTCTCGGCGAAGGAGGCGTGACGCATGTGCGCTGCGCCTCGAGAGCGAACGCCACCTTCGGGTGTGTGTGCGTCTCGGTGATCCCGAGCCCTGTCCACACGTGGTCTCCCTTCGGGGAACGGGTCGCATTCCGAGGGGCGGGGCCCTGTTCGGCGATCTTTGCAGACAATCGCCCGCATACATGTCGATATGCGTACTGCATCCGCTAATCGGCTCCTATCAGACACCGAATGGGTGGCGCGGGCTGACGTACCCCGGCCCGCCGCTTTCTGGTGGCGGCTGCTCAGCAGGCGAGGATGCGAGCAGCCCGGCTTTCCGCGTCGGAGGCCGGGGTGCCGCGGTGCCCGGGAGGACGTACGGCAACGACCCGCAGCGTCAGATCGGGACCGCAGATTTGCCGCGCGGTCCGGAAAGCCTGGCGCCCGGTGCGCCGGCCCGCGACCCAGGCCGCACCTTCACCGGCGGCCTCATGCCGCCAACGGGCGCACCCACCCCCGACCGGGTTCGCCGTCACCGGCGACTGTCCCCAGGCGGGCCGCCGGACCGTCCGGATATGACGGGCGATCACGACGACAGCGCCCTGCCCGTACCCCGCCCCGCTCTCCCGCCGGTGCCGGTGCGGGGCCGGTTCCACGACGGCCTGGAGGCCGCGGAGCGGGAGCAGTTCACCCGGCCGGTGCCCAAGGGCGCGGCCGACGACGCCGGCCGGACCCTCGCCGCCCACGAGCGGGAGCGCGACCGAAGATGAGGTGCAGGAGCTGGTTGCCAAGGCCCTCGGCCACGCATACTCCCGGAATTCCGGGGTGCACACCCTGAGGGACTGAAGGTGGTAGGCACCCGCGTGGATCACATCGACTCAGCTTCTGAACGAGCCGCCCGGGAGAGCCGGTATACCTGGCTGTGACTGCGCGCGCCAGTGGGCGGGTGAGCGCTTCAGCGCGCAGGTCGGTCCGCGGAGACCAGCCACCGCCAGCGTCGACGCTCAGTGACGAGGGTGGCGGCGGCCAGCAGGGTCACGGGGCCCGCCGCCCAAGCGGGCCAGGCCAGCCACGAGGAGACCACGGCCGCGGCGAGCTGGAGCAGCACCAGCAGGATCGTGGCCCAGCCCGGCACCGCGATGATCACGTTGGCCTTGTCCCCCGGGGTGGAGAACAACGTCGGAAGGCCGATCAGGGCCACCACGGACAGGGCGGCAAGCAGCCATGAGTGGCCGGCCAGGGCCCAGGGGGTGGTCACCCACGCGACGAGTTCCGTCGCGAAGCGCAGGGCGGACGCAGCGCGGTCGTCCGGCCGTCTCGAGATTATTGCCCCACCAGCAGCGTCGGTCACCTGCGGACGATCTCATGGCGCGCGGCTGACTGCCAGGGGTTTGGGAGGCCGCCGTCGGAGAATCCCGCGCCCTCCGTGACGTCGCCGCAGGCCGCGACGGAGGCGAGAACGGTGTCCGAGGACGGGCACGTTGCGACGGCCACCGGCGGTCGGCACAGCCTGCGGCCACCGGGCATGGGGCGGGGATGGCCGCAGTCGGAATGCGCCCGGTGCGGTCGAGCTCCTGGGCGAGCCGTAGCGGCAGCGGCGCCGGTTCACGGATTGCGCCGACCGGGGTGTGAGTGCCGGCTTCGGTTGTCGCGCCGGGGGCGATGATGGAGCCGCCGGGCGCGCGGATGTCGACCTGCCAGGCCAGAGCCTTGCCCGGGGTCGAGCCGACGGAGGACAGCCAGCGCTGCCTGCCGGTGGCCCCGGTCCCGCACGTGCAGTCCTCCGGAGGGGGTGCGCCTCCGCAGTGCGGACGCATCGTTTGGCATGACTCGGCCGGTGTCGTAGCGCCGCGAGGACACCAAAACAGACCGCGTCGCGCTCGGCGCCCGAGCCGAGCGGGGGTCGGTACCGGTCTCGGTGAGGAGGGCACCAGCCTGGCCGCTGGAGGCCCGGAACACGTCACGGTGCTCACCGGCACGCAACTGCCCGGCACCGTCGCCTCGGTGACCTACGCTGCCGCGGCCGCTCCGGCGGTGTCGGCCTCCGCTTCGGCGTCGATGTCCACCCATCGCTCGGTGTCGTGGTCGTAGGTGAGGTGATCGCGGTCGGAGGCCGCCTTCGCCTCGGGCTCCGCCGAGCGCAGCCGGTCGCGAAGTTCGGGGTTGGGGGCGGCAGCGGCCAGGGCCTGGGTGTAGGGGTGTTGCGGGTTGAGGATGACCTCGTCGGCCGGTCCACGCTCGACGATCCGCCCGCGGTTCATCACCATGATGCTGTCGGAGAAGTGCCGCGCCGTGGCCAGGTCGTGGGTGATGTAGAGCACCGCGAGGTCGTCTTCCCGCTGCAGCCGGGCCAGGAGGTTGAGGACGCCGAGCCGGCTGGAGACGTCCAGCATGGAGACGGGCTCGTCGGCGACGATCACCTGTGCGCCGGGCGCGAGGGCGCGGGCGATGGCGACGCGCTGGCGCTGGCCGCCGGAGAGCTCATGCGGGCGCCGGTCCATGAGGTCGGCGGGAAGGTTCACCCGCTCAAGGAGTTGCGCCACCTTCTCGCGGACCTGTTCGCGTCCCTTCGCCCGCCCGTGGAGCACCAGGGCACGGGCCAGGTGGTGCTCGGTGCTGTGGAAGGGGTTGAGGGAGGAGAAGGGGTCCTGGAAGACCATCTGGACGTGATCCCGGTAGTGGCGGTCCCCGATCCGCGTCCCGTCCGGGCCGAGGGCGGCGATGGTGCCGGACGTGGGCTTCTCCAGGCGGGCGATCATGCGGGCGATGGTGGACTTGCCCGATCCGGACGCCCCCACCAGGGCGACCGTGCGACCGGGCACCAGGGTGAAGCCGACCCGGTGGACGGCCCGCAGCCGGGCATTGCGCAGTCCGGACCTGAGGGTGAACTCCTTGACGAGATCGCGTACTTCGAGCGTGGTCATCGGGTACCCCCGTTGGAGCGAACCTGGTTGCGGTCGGCCGTGCCGTGCCCGGTCGGCGCGGGTGGCACGGTGTCCGGGCCGGCCGGCACACCGTCACGCAGGAACGCTCCGCGCTCCCCCGTGAGGCTCGGGAAGGATTCCAGGAGCCGGCGTGTGTACGGATGGCGCGGCTGCCGGTAGATCGTCTCGGCGCTGTCGTACTCGACGATCCGGCCGCGCAGCATCACGGCGATACGGTCGCTCAGTTCGAGCAGCAGTGGCAGGTCGTGGGTGATGAAGACGACGGCGAAGCCGAGTTCGTCGCGCAGGCGGAGGATCTCACGCAGGATGCCGCGCTGCACCAGCACGTCGAGGGCGGTGGTGGGCTCGTCCATGATCATGGCCTGTGGGTCGAGCAGCAGCGCCATGGCGATCATGACGCGCTGCCGCATGCCACCGGACAGTTCGTGCGGATAGGAGCTCATGCGGCGGGGCTCGACACCGACGAGTTCCAGCACTTCGGCACAGCGGGCCCTGCGCTCCTGCTTGGACATGCCGGGGCGGTGTGTGGTGAGCACGTCCTCCAGTTGCGCCCGCACGGAGGTGACCGGGTTGAGGGCGTTCATTGCCCCCTGGAACACCATGGACAGCTTCGACCAGCGGAACCTGCGCATCTGCTCGGGGCGCAGGGTGAGCAGGTCCAGGTCCTGTCCGTCGCGGTCGTGGAAGGTGACCGAGCCGGAGGTGACTTCCGCAGGCCACTCGTGGAGGCGGTTGACGGCATAGGCGAGGGTGCTCTTGCCGCAGCCGGACTCGCCCGCCAGGCCGAGGATCTCGCCCCGGTGCAGGGTCAGCGAGACGTCTTTGACGGCGTGCACGGGCGGGGCGCCCCCGTAGACGACATTCAGGTCCCGCACCGTCAGCACCGCGTCCTGTGCGACGTCTCCGGCTGCCGGGGCAGCGTTCGGCGACCGATCGTGGCTCATGCGGCGGTACTCCTGACGGTGTGCTTTCGGCTGCTCCCGGACGTGGCCCGGGCAGTCCGCTGACGGACGGGCCGGCGCAGCCGCGGGTTGATGATCTCGTCGAGACTGAGGTTGATGAGGGCGAGCCCGCATCCGAAGGCGGCGATGATCAGGCCGGGCGGTACGAACCACCACCACGCCTCACGCTGGAGCGCGAAGCCGTTCTGTGCGAAGTACAGCATCGTGCCCAGCGTGGAGGAGTTGGAGGCGCCCAGGCCCAGGAAGGACAGGCCCGCCTCGCTGAGGATGGCGGCGATCACCGAGAAGACGAACTGCGAGGCCAGCACGGGCAGCAGGTTGGGCAGGATCTCCACGCAGATCACCCGCCAGCGCTTCTCGCCGACGACCCTGGCCGCCGCCACGTAGTCGCGGTTGCGCACGGAGAGGGTCTGGGCCCGGAGCACACGCGCCGCCGCGGCCCAGCCGGTGAGGGCCAGCACCAGGGCGATGGTCCACGATCCGCGCTGGTCCGCGGGGACGAACCCCGAGATGACGATCACCAGAGGCAGGCCGGGGATGACGAGCATGACGTTGGAGAACAGGGAGAACACCTCGTCGACGATGCCGCCGACGTATCCGCCGATCACGCCGACCACGGCGGACATGGCCGTGGCCATGACGCCGACGAGGAGACCGATCTGCAGCGAGCCCCGGGTGGCATGGGTCAGCTGGGCGAGCACGTCCTGGCCGGTCTGCGTGGTGCCCAGCCAGTGGTCACCGCTCGGTGCGGTGAGGCCCATGTTGCGGATGGTGTCGGGATCACCGGCGAACAGCGGTCCGACGAGACCGAACAGCGCGATGGCGACCACCAGACCGAGACCGACGGCCAGCTTCGGTGACCAGGCCGGCAGGATGGCGCGCCAACCGGTGCGCCGGGTGGACGCGGGGGAGGGCGCGACACCGGGCTCGGCACCGGGCGGCAGGTCCTCCAGGCCGTTGGATGGGGGAATGACACTCGTCACGGTTGGTCCTTCCGCTCAGTTGCCCGCTCGGGTACGGGGGTCGATCAGTCCGTAGAGCAGATCCACGAGCAGGTTGGCGCCCAGGACCGCGACGGTGATGACCAGGAAGATGCCCTGCATCAGCGCGTAGTCGTTGTTCTCGACGGCCTGCAGCAGCCGGCTGCCGATGCCCGGGTAGGAGAAGACCTGCTCGGTGATGACGGATCCGGACACCACGAAACCGAGAGAGGTGGCGAACCCCGCGACCGAGGGGAGCGCGGCGTTGCGTGCGGCGTAGCGGATCATGATGCGGCTGCCCCGCAGGCCCTTGGCGCGGGCCGTGAGGATGTAGTCCTCGGCCGCGGTGGACACCATCATGTTGCGCATCCCGAGCAGCCATCCGCCCACGGAGGAGATCACGATGGTGAGTGCCGGGAGGATGCCGTGGTAGATGGCCGAGGAGATGAACGGCCAGTTCCAGCCCATGGACAGGGTCACGTCGTATCCCCCGAGCAGCGGGAACCAGTCCAGGGTGGAGGACAGCAGTGAGGCCAGGATCAACGCCAGCCAGAAGTACGGCACAGCCGCCAGCACGGTGGTGCTGGGGATGATCGAGTCCAGCCAGGTACCGCGCTTCCAGCCCACCACGGTCCCGAGGACGAGACCGAGGACGAAGGAGATCAGCGTCGCCAGTCCGATCAGGACGACGGTCCAGGGCAGGGACTGCCCGATGACGTCCGACACCTTGGCCGGATAGGCGCTGACCGAGACCCCGAAGTCGCCGTGCAGCAGGTTGTTCAGGTAGGAGAAGTACTGGTGGACGAGTGAGTCGCTGCGGTCGGCCCCGAGCAGGATCTCGTAGGAGCGGCGTACCGACGGGTCGACGGCCCCGCCACGTTGCTGCAGCTTCGCGATCAGGATGTCCACCGGGTTCCCCGGCATCATCCTGGGGATGAAGAAGTTGAGGGTGACGGCCGCCCACAGGGCGACGACATAGAAACCGATCTTGCGGGCGAAGTACCTCATCGGTCACTGCCGATCACGACGCGCTCCTCCTCGACGGGCTGGTCCGCTTCCTCATGCCTCACTTGGCCGGCTTGAGGTGCATGAAGATCTGCGAGTTGTCGGGCGAGCCCCACACCGCCGGGAAGGCGTAGAGGTCGTCCTTCGTGGGCCAGCCGCTGAACTTGCGCGCGTGGTACTCGCTCGTGGTGCCGCCCGTGAGGATCGGGATGTACGGCATCGACTTCTCGATCTCGGTCTGGATGGTGTCGTAGTACGGCTGCCGCGCCGCGGTGTTCTGCGGGTCGATGGCCTTCAGGGCGTTGAGGGCGGCGTCCACCTCGGGGTCCTTGAACCTGGAGAAGTTCGGGTTGGCGGCCTGGCCGACCGGCGCGGTGGTCTGGGAGGAGAAGAAGTAGCTGTAGAGGTAGTAGGGGTCCGGGGCGGGTCCCTGGCTCAGGGAGTCGATCAGCAGCTGGTACCGGCCGCGACCGCGGGCGTCGGACCACTCGTTCCAGGACACCTGCTGCACAGTGAGCTTGATACCCGCCTTCTTCAGCTGCTCGGCGAGCGTGTTGACCGCCGTGATGTAGTCGGTCCAGCCGGAGACGACCTCCACCGTGAGGGCCAGCTTCTTGCCGTTCTTGGCGTATATGCCGTCGGCGCCCTTGGTCCAGCCGGCGTCCTGCAGCAACTGATTGGCCTTGTCCGCCTGTGGCTGCATCGGCGCGATGCGGTCCGTGAGCCGGGCCGACACCAGCGCCTTGTCACGTTCGGGCAGGGCGAATCCCGGTGAGATCTCGCTGGCCGTGTTCTCGAAGGCCAGCGCGTTCAGCTGGGTGCGGTCCACGGCGTAGTAGATCGCCTTGCGCACCGCCGGTTCGGTCTGCGGTCCCGTGCATCCCAGGTCGGCGTTGGAGCAGGTGAACAGGGCGACCTGGTTCATGGGGACCGTGATGGCCTGGTAGCCCGGGTAGTTCTTCGCGACGTCCTTGATGTCGGGGACGGGGCCGGTCTGCCAGTCGATCTGGCCGGCCTTGAGGGCGTCGGCGCCGGACTGGTTGCCGGACAGCGCGAGGAAACGGATCTTCTTCAGTTCAGGAGCACCCCCGTAGTAGTCCGGGTTCGCTTCGAAGGTGAACGCCTGCGGTTTGAACTCGGCCAGCTTGAACGGCCCGGTGCCCACCGGGTTCCTCACCAGATCCTCGGTCGGCTTGGCGATCTTCGACCACAGGTGCTTCGGCACCATCCAGAACTTGCCGAGGATCTGGGGACCGTCACTGAAGGAGGGCTTGGCGAACGTGATCTTCACATGCGTGGCGTCGACGGCCGTCGCCGTTCCGGAGTAGCCCGTGCTGTTCATGCCGGGGTTCTTGCGGATCATGTCGAGGGTGAAGACGACGTCGTCCGCGGTGAACTTCTGCCCGTCACTCCACTTGGCGTCGGACCGCAGGGTGATCGAGAGCTCGGTGCCCGTCGTGTTCCAGGAGAAGGACGTGCCCAGTCGCGGCACGGGCTTGTCCTTGCGCACGAGGTTGTAGAAGAACAACGGCTCGAAGATCGAGCCCGAACCGCCGATCGTGGTCGGCGAGTAGGGGTTGAAGTTGATCTGGTAGTCGCCGCTCTGACCTGTGTAGGCGACCAGCGTGTCGGCGTTCTTCTGGCCTCCGGCGCCACCGTTGCATGCTGTGAGGACGAGGCCGAGGGCTACAGATCCTGCGATGGCGATACGACGCGACTCACTGCGAATCCTGGACATATGTGCCACTCTCTCGAGGCGGTCCTTGGCGGACGGCCGGCCGGAGTCCCGGAGCCGCCTCGTGGAGGCCGGGAACCACGCTTACGTGAGCGAGATTGTTAAGCTGGCGAATAAAGAAGTCAAGACATCGACACGAACTCCAGACGCTTTCGTCGGCGCACCGCACAGCGACCGTGGCCGGTGCCGTGCTCTGCGGGGTTGGCGCGTCGTCGGCGGCAGTGCTTCCGGCCTGCCGCCGTTGCTATGTTCGTTGCGTAAAATAAGCTGGGTCCAGCGCCGGGAACTCCGGCCGAAAACAGCGCCTACCTGGGCGCCGGGGAGGATGCCGATGGGCGGGCCGGCAAGGGACATGCCACATGTGACCAGCAGGGCCGCGGTACTGGACGTCATCAGGGCGGCCGGGACCATCAGCCGTGTCCGGCTGATCGAGGCGACGGGCTTCACGGGCGCCACGATCTCCACCGTGGTGCGGCGTCTGATCGACGACGGCCTGGTCACCGAGGTCGGCCGTTCCGAGTCCACCGGGGGCAAGCCGCGGACCCTGCTGGCGCTGAACGAGCGCGCCCGGTACGCGGTCGGCGTCCACCTCGACCACTCGGGTATCACCTATGCGCTCACCGACCTCGGGGGTTCGGTCGTGGCCCGGATGTCCAGGGCCGGGGCGGGCACGGAAAATCCCCCCGTGGTGGTGGCCCGCATGACCGACGAGGTGGACAAGCTGATCCAGGGCGTCGGCATCAGCCGGGACCTGGTGCTCGGCCTGGGTCTGGTGTCACCGGGGCCGCTCACTCCGGCCAGCGGCATGCGCCTGACGCCTCCGACGATGCGGCACTGGGAGGACTTCCCCCTCGACCGGGCACTGGCGGAAGCCACCGGCCTTCCGGTCGTCCTGGAGAACGACGCCACGGCCGCCGCACTCGGGGAGCACTGGTCGGGAGTGGTACGCGGCACCCCGAGCTTCGCCGCCGTCTACATGGGGTCGGGCATCGGCGCGGGCATCATGATCGACGGGGTCGTCTACCGCGGCCGGAGCGGCAACGCCGGCGAGATCGGACACATGTGCCTCGACGTGGACGGTCCCGACTGCTGGTGTGGCGCTCGCGGGTGCACCGAGGCGCTCGCGGGCCCGGCCGCCGTCGTGACGCAGGCACGGGCCGACGCGCGCGTCTCCCGGGCGGCCGGCCTGGCCCAGGGGCCGGGCGGCCGGCGTCCCTCGGTGGCCTCCGACTTCGCGGCCGTGGCACGGGCCGCCAGACTCGGGGATCACGGCGCCCGGGAACTGCTGGAAAACTCCGCGCGCTGGCTCGCCCTGGCCACGCGGGCGCTCGCCAACGTCATGGATATGGACACGCTGGTGCTCACCGGGCCCGGCCTCGCCGTCGCCGGTTCGGTGTATCTGCCGGTCGTGCAGGAGGAACTGGCCCGCACCTTCTTCGCGCGCGCAGCACACCCGGTGGTCGTGCGTCTGTCGGACTCGGCCGCCACCGCTCCCGCCATCGGAGCGGCGACCATGGTGTTGCGGGCGGAACTGGTGCCCCTGCGCCAAGGGGGACCCCTGCTGTCGAGCGCCCGGAGCGACCCGGAACTCAAGGCCGCGGCCGGGGCCGAGTCCGCGCTCGGCGGCCGCACCCGGTGACGACCGGCCGGCGTTACTTTCGCCGCCTACCGAATATTTCCCCCCGGTAACCCTTGTCAGAGGGCGAACCCCACTCCTAACGTCATGGACGCATCGGCGAGCCGGGACTGTCACGTCCCGCCGCCCGGACGTGCGCCACGGCCCTGTGCGCCGCTCTGCATCGGACTCCTGCGGGCGGTCGGAGCGGCCACCCTCCGGCGCCCGTCGCCCCCACCCGGCCTTCTCGGACCGGCAATCCTTAGGAAGACCTCATGACGTTCGTCAGCGCGGTCGTGCGTCCCCCGGCGGAGGCGCGCGGCGGGCTCCTCCGGTGGCCCACCGACGGCATCTCCTACGGCGGCGACTACAACCCCGAGCAGTGGCCGCGCGAGGTGTGGGACGAGGACGTGCGGCTCATGCGGGAGGCCGGCGTCGACCTGGTGAGCCTCGGCGTGTTCGCCTGGGGCACCGTCGAGACCTCGGACGGCGTGCGGGACTGGTCGTGGCTCGACGACGCCGTCGACCTGCTCCACCGCAACGGCATCGCCGTCGACCTCGCCACCCCGACGGCGGCGCCGCCGAACTGGCTGCTGACGGCCCACCCGGAGATCACCCCGGTCCTCGCCGACGGGTTCCGCGAGCCGCCCGGCGGGCGGCTCGCATGGTGCCCGGCGTCACCGACGTACCGGCACTACGCGCTGCGGCACGTCGAGGAGCTGGCGCGCCGGTACGGGCGGCACCCGGCGGTCCGCCTGTGGCATGTGGGAAACGAGTTCGGCGGCGGCAACGCGCGCTGCTACTGCGACGTGTCCGCGAGCGCGTTCCGCGACTGGCTCACTCACCGCTACGGCACGCTCGACGCGGTCAACGCGGCCTGGGGGACGGCGCAATGGGGCCACCGGTACGGCGAGTGGGAGGAGATCCTGCCGCCGCGCGGGCGCCACGGCGCCCCGAACCCCGGGCTGTTCCTCGACTACGAGCGCTACTCGTCGGACGCGCTGCTCGCGCACTACGTCGCCGAGCGAGAGGTCGTCGAGCGGCACTCGTCCGTGCCCGTGACGACGAATCTCATGGTGGGCGCCGGCGCGCAGATCGTCGACTACGCCTCCTGGGCGCCGCACGTCGACGTGGTCGCCAACGACCACTACACACTGGTGGACGACCCCGACCGCGAGGAGGACCTCGCCTTCGCCGGCGACCGCATGCGGGGCCTGTCCCGCGACCGGGCCCCCTGGCTGCTCATGGAGCACTCGACAGGCGGACCGAGCTGGCAGCAGCGCAACCGCGCCAAGGACCCCGGCGAGATCGCGCGCAACGCGATCGGACACGTCGCCCGCGGCGCCGACGGCGTCCTGTTCTTCCAGTGGCGCGCGTCGCGCGCGGGCGCCGAGCAGTTCCACTCCGCGATGCTCCCGCACAGCGGGACGCGCTCGCGGATCTGGCGCGAAGTCGTCGACCTCGGCGGCCGTCTGCGGGCGCTGGCCGAGGTCCGCGGTACGCGGGTCGAGCCCGCCCGGGTCGCCCTGGTCGTCGACGACGTCGCCGGCTGGGCCCTGCAGCACGGCCTCAAGCCGCACCGCGGGCTGCGCTACGGCCACGAGCTGCGGGCCTGGCACCGGGCGCTGTGGGAGCGGCAGGTGCTGTGCGACGTCATACCGCCGTCCGGCGACTTCGACGGGTACGACCTCGTGATCGTCCCCACGCTCCTCGTGGTCGACGACGATGCGGCGGCCCGGCTGAGCGCGGTGCCGGCACGCGGAGGGACGCTCGTCGTGACGTACCTGTCGGGCATCTGCGCTCCCGATGGGCAGGTGCGGCCGGGAGCCTTCCCGGCCGCGTTCCGCGACGTGCTCGGCGCCTGGTCGGACGAGTTCTACCCGCTTCAGGTGGGGGAGAGCGCCGGGCTCGACGACGGCACCGCGGTCGAGGACTGGACCGAGCGGATCTATCTGGAGGAAGCCGAGGCGATGGTCAGCTATACGACGGGCCCGCTCGCCGGCGGCCCGGCCGTGACCCGGCGGCACGTGGGCGGGGGCGCAGCCTGGTACGTCGGCGCGGCCCTGCCGCGGGACGGTGTCGACCGCGTCGTCGACCGGCTGATCGCCGAGGCGGGGATCGCGCGCACCGTGGTCGGGCCGCCGGGGGTGGAGGCCGTCCGGCGGTCCGGCGACGACCGCTCGTATCTCTTCCTGATCAACCACACGCCCCGAGCCCACACGGTCGACGCCTCCGGGTTCGACCTGTGGTCCGGGACCGTGGCCGGTCCCTCGGTCCTGCTCGGCCCGGGCGGGATCAGGGTGCTGCGCGAGCCGTAGCCACGACGCCGGCCTGCGGGCGGCGGACCGACGGCCGGGCCGCACGTCGAGGAAGCCGCACGCAGGCGGGGACCTGTCCGCGGTCAGCGGGCCCATGCCGGCCGCGCCGGCGGCTACACACGCGTCGCACGCACCAGGACCAGCCGCTCCGGATACAGCGCCGGCGCCTGCAGTCCGGCCTCCGCGAGTACGGAGCCGGGAAGTTCCAGGCCCTCGGCCGTCCACCAGGGAAGGCGCAGGCCCCAGTGGTGTGCGTTGCCGTCCGGCACATCGCCGGGGGCCTGGGGGCGCACCCGGTAGACGGCGTCCGGGTCCAGGCCCGGCAGCCGCACCGGGCCCGTGGGATACAGCTCGGACGTGCCGACGGCGACCAGCGCGTAGATCGCCTCGGACCCGTCCTCGGCGACCACTCCGTGCAGCTGGTACGCCGGATCGGGGTGGTCGCCGTGCACCGCCGTCCCGGAGTGCAGCAGTGGCCGCAGTTCCTTGTACAGGGCCACCCAGCGAGCCAGGCGTTCCCGTTCCTCCGGCGCGGCGGAGGTCAGGTCCCACTCGATGCCGAAGTGCCCGAACAGGGCGGTGCCGGCGCGGAAGTCGAGCGGGTGGCTGCGACCGGTCGTGTGGGACACGGGCGAGCCGACATGCGTACCCATCAGCTCCAGCGGGGCGAGGACGTTGGTCCACCGCTGGATCTGCTGCCGTTCCAGGGCGTCGATGCAGTCCGACACCCACACCCGGTCCGTGCGCTCCAGGATGCCGAGGTCGACCCGCCCGCCGCCCGAGGAACAGGACTCGATCTCCACACCCGGGTGCCGGGAACGCAGCTCGTCCAGCAGCCGGTAGACGGCCGCGGTCTGATCGTGGACGCCGGCCCGCCCCACGGGCTGGTGCCCTGCCTCGACGAGGTCGCGGTTGTGGTCCCATTTCAGGTAGGAGACGGGGTAGGCGGTCAGCAGGTCGTCCAGTCGGCCAAGGATGTACGCGTACGCCTCGGGCCGAGCCAGGTCCAGGACCTGCTGGCTGCGGGCGGCGCCGGGCAGCCGGCCGCCGGTGGCCATGATCCAGTCGGGGTGGGCGCGGGCGAGGTCGGAGTCCTCGTTGATCATCTCCGGTTCCACCCAGAGCCCGAACTCCATGCCGAGGGCGGTGACGTGGTCCGTCAGCGGGCTGAGCCCCTCGGGCCAGACCTCCTCGGAGACGTACCAGTCGCCGAGCGCCCGGCGGTCGTCGCGCCGTGCGCCGAACCAGCCGTCGTCCAGGACGAATCGCTCCGCCCCCACCGCGGCCGCCGTGTCCGCGAGCCGCTTGAGCCGGTCCAGGTCCTGATCGAAGTAGACCGCTTCCCAGGTGTTGACGACCACGGGCCTGGGCGAGGACGGGTGGTGCGGGCGGGCCCGCAGATACCGGTGGAAGCGTGCGGACACCTCGTCCAGGCCCCGTCCGTACGCACCGTACTGCCAGGGTGTGGAGTAGCTCTCGTCCGGCCCGAGCAGCACCTCGCCGGAGAGCAGGAGTTCACCGGAGCCGAGCAGCGCGACGGAGTGGTAGGTGCGCTCGGCGAGGGTGCGGTGATTGCCCGACCAGGCCGTGTGCACGGCCCACACCTCGCCGGTGCGGTTGCCGAAGCCCGCGGTCCCGGCCGCGAGCAGGAAGGCCGCGTCGAAGCCGGTGCGGCCCGTACGGTTCTCCCGCACCCGCAGGCCCTGCGTGAACGTGGTGCGCTGGGGGCTGCGTTCACGCAGGTGGTGACCGGTGAAGTCGAGGAGCTCCACGGCGGCGGGCGGAACGGGCAGCATGAGGCTGACCGCGTCCACGGCGAACGGGGTGTCCGCCAGATTGGTGACGGTGGCGCGCTGGCGCACCAGCCCCTGGGGCGTCAGCTCGATCGTCAGCACCAGGCCGAGGGCCGCCACCGTGTCGCGTGCGTGGACCACGAGGGTGCCGGGGCGGTCACCGTCACCGCGCTCCTCGACGGCGAGTTCGGTACCGGTGACGCGGAAGGCGGACGAGAAGTCCGCTCGGCCGCGGTTGCCCACCAGGCCCGGCGTGCCGAGCCATCCCGCCGACTGCTCGGGCAGCACGGAGACCTCGACGGGCCGGTCGACGGAGAAGCCGATCGGCTGGCGCAGCGACGCCAGCCGCAGCGCCCGAAGGTGCGCCGCGGACAGTTCTCCCGGATCGGCTCCCCAGTGCAGAACGCGGGGGAGGGTGCCCCCGGACAGGTCCAGGACCAGAGCGGCGCCCGCGGCGCGCAGACTGACGAGATCAGGTGCGGAGTTGAGGGAATCGGCCGGCACAGTGGCGCCTCCTCGGAGTGGATGTTCACGGGGTGGTTGACTTAGTTAACTCAGTGACGTAACAATCTGGCCGAGCCTATCGGCCACGTCCGGAAGACACGAGAGTCCGGCGATGACGGATGTCCCAGCCGCAGGCCAGTGATCCGACGGGAGTGAACATGGCGCGTACGACCCTGCACGAGGGCTGGCTGCTGAGCGCGAAGCGCGGCCCGGTGCCGGAGGCCGTCCGCGGGCGCGCCGTGCCCGCCGCCGTGCCCGGCAGCGTGCATCTCGACCTCATGGCCGCCGACCTCATACCCGATCCGTACCTCGACCGGGTCGAGGAGGAACTGGCATGGATGCACCGGACCGACTGGCAGTACCGACTCACCTTCGAGGCCGCGGCCGCGCGGGCGGGGGAACGTGTGGACCTGGTCTTCGAGGGCCTGGACACCGTCGCGGCCATCACCCTCAACGGTCATCCGATCGGCACGACCGCCAACATGCACCGCAGCCACCGCTTCGACGTCCGCGCGCAGCTGGCCGACGGCGCGAACGAACTCACCGTGGACCTCGCCTCCGCTCTGGAGTACGCCGAGACCACCGAAGCGGCGCTCGGCCGTCGCGAGCACGTGAACCTCCATCCGTTCAACATGGTGCGCAAGATGGCGTGCAGCTTCGGCTGGGACTGGGGCCCCGACCTGCAGACGGCCGGCATCTGGAAACCCGTCCGCCTGGAACGCTGGCGCACGGCGCGGCTCGACCGCGTCCGGCCCCTGGTGAGCGTGGCGGCCGACGGCACCGGCGTCGTGGAGGTGCACGCGGACGTCGAACGGGCCGCGGCGAACACGCCGGAGCTGGTCCTCACCGCCGAGGCCGGCGGACACCGGGCGCGCACGGTGCTCGCCGCCGGTGACGGCACCGCCGTACTGCGGCTCACCGTGCCCGACGCCAGGCTGTGGTGGCCCGCCGGATACGGCGACCAGCCCCTGTACGACCTCCGCGTCACCCTCGCCGCGGCCGAGCGGCCCGAAGAGCCCCTGGACACCGTCGACCGGCGCGTGGGCTTCCGGAACATCACCGTCGACACCACACCCGACGAGACCGGCACCCCGTTCACCTTCGTCGTCAACGGCACCCGCGTCTTCGCCAAGGGAGCCAACTGGATCCCCGACGACCACTTCCTGACCCGCATCACCCGCGAACGCCTCGAACGCCGCGTCGACCAGGCACGCGCCGCCCACATGAACATGCTGCGCGTGTGGGGCGGCGGCATCTACGAGACCGACGACTTCTACGACGTGTGCGACGAACGCGGCATGCTCGTCTGGCAGGACTTCGCCTTCGCCTGCGCCGCCTACCCCGAGGAGGAGCCGCTGCGGGGCGAGGTCGAGGCCGAGGCCCGCGAGAACGTCGCCCGCCTGGCCGGACACCCAAGCCTGGCCCTGTGGAACGGCGGCAACGAGAACCTCTGGGGCTACGCCGACTGGGGCTGGCCCGAGCAGCTGGCCGGCCGCACCTGGGGACTCGGCTACTACACCGGCCTGCTGCCGCGGATCGTCGCCGACCTCGACCCGACCACGCCGTACGCCGACGGCAGCCCCTTCACCCCGGGCGCGCCGGTCGGCGGCATCCACCCCAACGACGAGAACCACGGCACGCGCCACGAGTGGGAGGTGTGGAACCGGATCGACTACAGCGCCTACCGCGACCACATCGCGCGCTTCTGCTCCGAATTCGGCTTCCAGGGCCCGCCCACCTGGGCCACCCTCACCCGCTGGATCCACGACGAGCCGCTCAGCCCGACCTCGCCCGCGTTCCTGCTTCACCAGAAGGCGGAGGACGGCAACGGCAAGCTCGACCGCGGCCTGGCCCCGCACCTGCCCACCCCGGGCTCCTTCACGGACTGGCACTGGGCGACTCAGCTCAACCAGGCCCGCGCTGTCGCCTTCGGCGTCGAGCACTTCCGCTCCTGGTGGCCCCGGACGGCCGGAACCCTGGTGTGGCAGCTCAACGACTGCTGGCCGGTCACCTCCTGGGCCGCCGTCGACAGCGACGAGCGCCCCAAGCCGCTGTGGTACGCGCTGCGCAAGGCATACGCCCCGCGCATGCTGACCTTCCAGCCCCGTAACGGCAGGCTCGTGGCCGCCGCGGTCAACGACACCGACGAGGTCTGGAGCGGACGCCTGGTGCTGGAGCGCCGGACGCTCCAGGGCGTCGTACGGGCCGATGCTAAGGTCGACCTCCGGGTCGGGCCCCGATCGGTGGTCCTTGTGCAGCCGGACGACGCCCTGGTCACACCGGACGAGGTCAGGCAGGAGGTACTCGTGGCATCGTCGGAGGGCGTACGTGCCGTCCACACCTTCTGCGAGGACCGCGACCTCGCCTACCGGTCCGACGCACTCACGGCCCGGGCGCACGCGGTGCCGGGCGGCTACCGCGTCGACGTGCGGGCCGCCTCCTTCGCCCGCGACATCGCCGTCCTGGCCGACCGCGTCGCCCAGGACGCCGTCGTCGACGACATGCTCGTCACCCTGCTGCCGGGCGAGACCCATTCCTTCCATGTCCGCACCAGCCACACCCTGGACCCGGCCGTCCTGACCGCCGCGCCGGTGCTGCGTTCCGTCAACAGCCTCTGCCACGCCACACCGGAGATCGGATGACCCCTGCCCACCACGACCGCTCCCAGCCGGGAGCCCTGGGGCTCGTCCTCGCGCGCTCGACCCGCCTGCTCGGCGTGGAGCCGTTCTTCATGGAGTTCATCACCGGGATGGAGGAATGCCTGGTGACGCGTGACATGTCGGTGTTGCTCCATGTGGTCCCCACCTATGAGGAGGAGATCGCCGCATACCGCCGGTGGGCCGAGGGAGGTCTGGTCGACGCGGTGGCGGTGGTCAACCTCACCGAGAGCGACCGCAGGCCGGCCGTCCTGCGCAAGCTGGGTCTGCCGGCGGTCCTCGTCGGCACCAGGCGGGACGACCCCTGGCTGCCGACCGTGCGCACCGACCACGGCGGCCCCGTCCGCGACGCCGTGGCCCGGCTCGCCGAACTCGGCCATCGTGTCATCGCCCGCGTCACGGGACCGCGGTCCCTGCTGCACACCCAGGTTCGTACCGCGGCCCAGGAGGAGGCATGCCGGGAGGCGGGCGTCAAGGCGGTGGTCGTCGAGGGCGACTACACGGCCGAGGCCGGGACCCGGCTCACCACCGAACTGCTCAGGCGGGCATCCCGGCCCACGGGGATCCTCTACGACAACGACGTGATGGCGATCGCCGGGCTGGCCGCGGCGAAGGACCTGGGTCTGGAGGTCCCGGCCGACCTGTCACTGATCGCCTGGGACGACTCCACTCTGTGCCGGCTGGCCTCACCGCCGTTGAGCACCATGACCGTCGACGTACACCGCTTCGGTGTGGAGGTCGCCGAAGCGGCCCTGGAGCACATCGACGGACGTCCCGCCGCCGAACGCTGGTCCCCGGCGGCCCACTTCGTCCACCGCGGCACGACGGGTCCCGCGCCTTCCTGATGACCGCAGGGCGCCGGCTGCGCGGTCCTCGGCTCGGTGAAGGAGTGCGGTCCACCCTTCCAGGGAGCGCATCACCCGCGGCATGTCCCGTGCCGCAGAGGTGACGATGCGCAGCCCGAAGGCGCGCCGGCCGGCGTCGGCCCGGCGGTGGCCCAGTGACCGCCACAAACACCAGGTGGCAGCTGCGAGTTGGCTGCGCAGCACGCCGGCGAACGCCGGGACGTCCGCCGGACCGCCCGGCCCGCCGTGGTCGAGATATGCGGTGAGCAGTGGCCGGACCGCGCGGGGCTCGCCGTCGGCCGCGGGGCCGTCGAAAGGGGTGGCGAACCGGAAGGCGACGTTCGGGAGCGCGATGCGGGCCGCCTGTCCGGCCGACGGCAGGACAGGCGAGCACGGGTCACGGGTAGATGAAACGGTCGGAGGGGTCGGGGCGGGGGGTGCGGCGGCCGCGCAGGCCGAACGACCCGCGCACCAACCGCCCGACGCGCTCCAGGCCCTTCCGGTCGTGACGGTGGGTGACCACAGTGCCGCCGAGCGCGGGGAATCCGGCTGCTGTGACGGCGTCGAAGGTGACGGTCTCGGGCGTCTCGAACGACAGGCCCGCGTACATGCGCCGCGCCCAGGCATCGTGCCCGGATTCGCTCGGATGCTGGCCGCGCCACGCACCGTCCTTGCCGCGCAGGAATCCCGCCATCGTCTCGGCGGCGTCCCGGGCGCCGAGGAAGCGCTCGGGGGCGAACACTTCCTCGACGAACGATCCGGCCAGTTGCCGAGGGAGCGGCGTGGCGGTGATGGCATTGAAGAAGACGAACGGCGTACCGAGGTCGCGCAGCACGGCGGCCAGGGAACCCGCCTGCGAGGCCAGCCGCCAGCTCTGCTCGACCGGCGAGACGGCGCTCCTGCGGTAGGCGGCGACCAGCCGGTCGAGGCCGCGCAGGTCGTAGTAGTGGCCGGGCAGGATCTGGCGGTATCCGTCCGCCACGTAGAACTCCCGCCGGGCCGGGTGCGACCAGCCGATGACGACCATCAGCGCGCCGGCGGGAAGCCCGGCCCGCTGCCACCGGGCGAGGAACTCGATCGTGGTGCGCACGATCCGGTCGTTCGAACCGCTGGGAACGCCGTCGTTGTGGACGCCCACCGCTCCGGCCAGTTCCGCGAGCCGGTTCGGCCAGGCATGGGTCCAGCGGTAGCGGTCGTTGTCGCACACCTTGGTGCGCGGGTCGTCGTGCAGTTCGGAACCGTACGTCAGGGAACAGCCGTTGGCGTAGAGGTACATCTGGTTTCCCCCAATCCCACCGTGGGAGTCAGGCGCCGGTGAGCGGGCGCAGATCCGTGGACGCGGTGCGTGCGCACGCGGTCAGAACAGCGGCACGCCGTACGCGTGCTGGAACCGGAGGGCGTCCGGCCAGGTGTTCACCAGCGGCTCCCCCTTGACGTTGAGGCTCGTGTTGAGCAGCACCGGGCAGCCGGTGAGCCGGTCGAACTCCTGGATGACCCGGGCGATGACCGAGCCGTCCGTGGGCCGGACGGTCTGGACGCGGCTGGTGCCGTCCACGTGGCAGACCCCGGGGAAGTCCTCGGGGGCACGGCAGCGCAGCACGTACTGCATGTACGGCGTCTCCGGGAGGTACGTCTCGAAATAGTGGTGCGCCCGGTCGGCGAGCACCACCGGCGCGAAGGGCCTGAACTTCTGACGGCGCTTGATCTCGTTGACCCGGTCCTTGACGCCCGGCGAACGCGGGTCGGCGAGCAGGCTGCGGTTGCCCAGCGCCCTGGGACCGTACTCGGCCCGGCCGTTGGCCAGACCGACCACGTGGCCCGCGGCGAGGGCCTGCGCCACCGCCGTGGCATCGACGTGCCGCCGGATGTCGTGCCCGAGATAGGGACCCGGCCAGGGTACGAACTCGCCGGTGCGGGCCAGGGCCGCGCCGACAGCCGACCCGGCGTCGCCCGGGTTCGGCGGTATCCAGATGTCGTCGAAGAGGCCGAGCGACGCCAGTTTCCCGTTGAAGAGGCAGTTCAGGGCCACGCCTCCGCTGTAGACGAGGTTGCGCGACGGCACATGGGCGGCCACCCACCGGAAAAGGCCCTCCAGGAATTCCTCGGTCACCGCCTGGACGCTGCTGGCCAGATGCTCGGGCTCCGTGATCTCCGGATGCCAGCCGGTCAGGCCACGGTGCAGATTCCTGCGCAGCCGGAAATCCGGGGGGCGCGCGGGCGCCACCAGCTCCCGGTTGATCAGGTCTTTGTACTTCGGTTCCCCGTACGCCGCCATGCCCATGAGGATGTATTCCTCCTCGTTGGGTTTCAGGCCGACCCGCTGTGTCATCGCCGAATACAGCAGTCCCACACTGTGGGGATAGCGCACGGAATGGACCTTGCGGAGCGTGGTGCCGCGGGCGTGCCAGACGGTCAGCGTCTCCCATTCGCCGATCGCGTCCACCACGACCAGAGCGGCGTCCCGGAAGGGGGAGCAGAAATACGCCCCCGAGGCGTGCGAGCGGTGGTGCGAGACATATCGGACCGGAATGCCGCGGAGCGGGGCGAAGGAATCCAGGTGCCTGCGCACGCCGGTTTCCCGCAGGGCCGGGAGCTGCCCGGCACGCAGCCGCCTGGACAGCTTCAGCCAAGGGTGCTCGAAGTGGACGATCTCGGTCACGTCGTCGGCGTAGCCGAGCGCGTCGTCGATGAGGGCGTTGTTGAGCAGCGGGTCGTTCTTGCTGCGGCTGTATCTTTCGCTGTGCGCCGCGAATACGATTTCCCCGTCCTGGACCACCGCCACCGCCGCATCGTGCGACAGTGCGCTGACTCCGAGTGTAGATACCACCGGCGGCGCCCCCAAGGCAATCGTTCGAATCTGCTGTCAAAATATTAATGCTTTCGTGCTAACGTCGGCGGCGTTGCCGACCGGGTATCCGCGTCACACCGCTCCCGGCGACTGCTCCTCACACGAAAGGTCGACCATGCCCGACAGTGGAGTGCCGTTCTTCGATCTGCAGGCGTCACAGCCTCTGGCGGAGCTGACAGCGGCGGTGCAGACCGTACTGGCCTCCGGCCGTTTCGTCGGCGGCCCGGAAGTCGAATCGTTCGAGCGTGAATTCGCTGAATTCACCGGTGCCCGGGAATGCGTGGGCGTCTCCAGCGGCACCAGCGCGCTGCAGGCGGCGCTGCTCGCGTGCGGCGTCGGCCCCGGCGACGAGGTCATCACGTCCGCGGCCACCTTCGTGGCGACGGTGGCGGCGATCGTCCACACCGGCGCGACACCGGTCTTCGTGGACATCGACGTACGGACGCGCACGCTGTGCCCCGACCGGCTGGCCGACGCGGTGACCCCCAGGACCCGTGCGGTGATACCCGTTGACCTGTACGGTCACCCGGCCGACGCGGACGCGATCCGCCGGGTCGCGGACCGCTTCGGCCTCGCGGTCGTGGCGGACGCCGCCCAAGCGCACGGCGCCGTCTACCGGGGCCGCCGGGTCGGCACACTGGCGGACGCCACGTGCTTCAGCTTCTATCCGTCCAAGAACCTCGGCGCCCTCGGCGACGCGGGGGCGGTCACCACCGACGCCCCGCACATCGCGGCGCGCATACGCCAGATGCGCGACCACGGCCGCGGCTCCTCGCGTGACTCCTACGCCGTCGCGGGACACAACTGGCGGCTGGACGCCGTACAGGCGGCCGCCCTGCGGGTGAAGCTGCGGTACCTGGAGGAGTGGGTAGGAGCCCGCCGCACGATCGCCGGGTGGTACGGCCGCGAACTGGACGGCTGCGGCGTGCTGCTGCCCCGGTCCTCCGCCGACGTCGAGCACGCCTACCACCTCTTTGTGGTGCAGCACGGCGAACGCGACGTCCTGCGCGAAGCGTTGGCCGCCGCGGGAATCGCCACCCAGGTCCACTACCCGCGAGCGGTCCACCAACTGGGGCCCTTCGCCCGCTACGCACCGCGCGAACCCGGTTGCCTCGGCGGAGCGGAGCAACTTGCCCGGGAGTGCCTCTCCCTGCCGCTGTACCCGGGCATGACGCCCGCTCAGGTCAGGAGGGTCGGGGAGGCGGTCCTGGAGGCTTTGCCGGCCTGATCGGTGCGCGGGGTGCCGGTCCCCGGCCGCCGACCGTGCGGGCGGCGCGCCCGCGCCGGTTCCGGGCGTGCTCACGGTGCCTCCCGGCGGCTCAGCTCGAGCCGGCTGGCGGACACCGCGCCGGTGGCCTCGTCCACCACCACCTCCAGCGGGGCCGGCCGGCTCAGGAAGCCGATGAGGCTCGCCGTGAGCCCGTAGGCGCCCACGTTGGGGAAGACCACGGTGTCCCCGGAGCGGTAGGTGCCCGCCGGCGCCTCCCGTCCGAGCACGTCGGCCGGCGTGCACAGCGGTCCGACCAGCGTGGCGGTGGAGGTGCCGACCGGCGGCGCCCCAACGGGCAGGGCCGCGGGGCGGACGAACCTGCCGAGCCCCGCCATCCCTCCCAGGTGGTTGATGCCGGAGTCGAGCAGCACGAACTCGGCTGCTCCGGCCCGTTTCGTCTCCAGCACGGTGCACACCAGGCTTCCCGCGTCCGCAGTGAGGTACCGCCCGGACTCGAAGCAGACGACGGGGTCGCCGTCCCTCCACCCCGGTAGGTGCTCGTCGAGCGCGATCTCCAGCCGCCGGCGCAGGGTCGGGTAGCGGGGCCGGTCACCGGGGCGCGCGTAGGGCGCCGCGAAGCCGCCGCCGAGGTCGACGTCGGTCACCGGTGTCCGGCGGCGGATCTGCGCTGCCTGGGTGATGCTGGCGAGGAACGCCGTGAACAGCGCGTCCTCGTCACGGGCGCCGCTGCCGGGGAAGAAGTGCAGGCCCGTGACGCTGGGCGACTCCAGCAGATCCTGGGAGGGCTCGGTGCCGAACTGGCTCGCCCCTCCCGTCATCCTCAGGCCCACCGCCCCCGCCGAACCGCCGTTCACCCGCAGCAGGCACTCGACGCGCGCTCCCCGTTGTGCCGCGGCGGCGCGGACCCGTTCGAGATCGGCCTCCGACTCCACCGAGAAGCGGAACACTCCCTGGCCGAGGGCCGCCGTGATCTCGGCGGGGCTCTTCGCGGGACCGGTGTAGAAACACTCGGCGCCGCTGAAGCCGGCCTCCCTCGCCACTGCCAGCTCCCCTTGCGAGCTGACCTCGGCATGGCAGCCGCCCTGCCGCAACACGCCGGCGATGCGCGCGTGGGGGTTGGCCTTCAACGAGTAGTACAGCCTGCTCGGTTGCGGCAACGCGGCCCGCAGGTCGCGCAGCGCGGCGGCCACGCGGTCGAGCCGGTAGACGTACAGCGGGGTGCCGAAGCGCGCGGCGAGTGCGCTGGTCGTGTGCGTCACGCGCACTCCTCGGCCAGGGAACGAAGGGCGGAGCGGTCGATCTTCCCGTTCACCCCGCGGGGCAGCGAGCCGAGGACACGGACCGACCCGGGGACCTTGGCCGGTTCGAGCATGCTCCGCAGGGCGCGCCGCACCTCGTCGGCGGTCACCTCACCCGCGACGTACAGGGCCGCGCGGCCGCTCCGGGCCGGCGGCACCGCTCCTGCCTCCACCACGCCGGGGACCTGCCGCGCCGCCCGTTCGATCTCCAGCAGGCCCGTGCGCACACCGTTCGACTTGAAGCGGTCGTCGCGGCGGCCCTCGAAGTACAGATATCCCGCCGTGTCCAGGTGACCGTAGTCGCCGGTGTGCAAGGACCGCTCCCCGCTGCGCGGGTGCGTACGGAAGACCGGCTCGGTCAGTTCCGGGCAGCGCCAGTACCCGGCCATCACGTGGGGGCCGCTGACGACGATCTCCCCCACCGCCAGCGGCGGTAGCGTCCGGCCGTCCTCACCGACGATGCGGATCTCCGTCCCCGGCAGGGCGCTTCCGACCGAGCCCGGACGTGTCAGGTCGCCGTCGGGTTCCATGACGGACACCCGCTTGCACTCGGTGGTCCCGAACATCAGCTGCACCTGCGCTCCGGGGAAGGCGGCCCGCAGCGCGGCGCAGTCCGCGGCGGTCAGTTCCTCGCCGGTGTTCGTGAACAGGCGCACCGGCGGCCGGGGACCGCCGCGCCCGGCGAGCCGGACGAGCATCGCCGCCAGGGCCGGCACCACGGGCACCACCGTGGCCCCGGCGCCACGGAGGGCGGGAAGCAGCCGCGCGTCGTCGCGCGGGCCTGCCAGGACGAGTTCGGCGCGGGCCTGCGCGGCGAGGAAGATCTGGTAAAGGCCGTAGTCGAAGGACAGCGGCATCCGGTTGAACACCACGTCCTGTGCCCGGTAGCGCAGCCGGCCGGCGATCGAGGACGTCGCGAAGAGGACGGGGCCGTGTGGGCACATCACCGCCTTGGGTCGTGCGGTGCTGCCGGAGGTGTACATCAGCAGCGCCACGTCCCCGGTACGGACCCGGGTCCCGGGCGGACTCCCGCCACCGGCTGCCGGACCCGCGCAGACGCTCTCCAGGGGCTGGGCGGGCCAGGGCGCCGAGTCCCAGGGATTCTCCCTGCTCGTGACGACCAGCGAGGGTTCCGAGTCGGCGAGGATGTGGCGCCGCTCGTCGGCCCGCAGGGCCGGGTTGAGAGGGACGAAGGCCGCACCGATGCGGGAGCAGGCGTAGAGGAGCGCGGGCAGTCGCCGGTCCGGCACCGCGTCTGCGACGACCCGGTCGCCGCGGCCGACGCCGTGCCGGGCGAGCCGCCAGGACGCCGCGCGGCTCAGCCGGTCCAACTGGGCGTAGGAGAGGGCCGATTGGCTGTCGCGCACCGCTGTGGCCCCGGGGCTCGCGGCGGCTGCCGCGTCGAGCAGGTCGTGGATCGCCTCCACCGTCCGGATGCTCCTCTCGTTGTCGCGTTCCGGGGTGCGATGCGCGGCCCGGTGCCCCCGGGGGACCGCGGAGCCGCGGGCGCGGTCCGGCTGCCGGACCGGCCGGCGGCCCTTGACACGGCGGCGCCTGATCCGGCGGGCGCCGGCCCGGACTCCGTTCACCCGGCGGCCGTCCGCCGCCGGGCCCCGGCGCCGGGCGCCGCGGACTCGTAGGCCGCCAGCAGGCCTTCGGTGACGAAGTCGCGCACGTGGTAGTGGAACGGATCGCCGATCCGCACGCCCCCGATCGTCAGGCGCAACGCGTCGTCGAAGGAGTGGTCGACGTGGTCCCGCCACTCCCGCGCGGTGGGCGGGACATGGCTCCAGCCCTGAAGACAGGCCTTCATGTGGACGAAGCGCGGGTAGCCGGGCACCGCGCTGGCCGCCTCGGTCTCCAGGCCCGTGTCGCGCAGCGCTATCAGAAAGGCGCAGTCCGAGGAGAAGGGCACGTCCGGACGGCCGAAGTGGCGTGTCACGGCGTGCGCCCAGTCCTCCTGGTTGCGTTGCATGGCGGTGAACATCGCCTCGGCCCTGGCCCCTTTCCTGAAGTACAGGAAGCCGTTGTGGAGGTCGGGCAGGCCGGCCGCGTACAGGTCGGTGCGCAGGGGGTTGTCCCGGATCGGTTCGCCGCGGTAGGTGACTGCCGTGCCGCCCACGATGTCGCGTGCCGCCAGGTCGTCCCACCACGAGGACACGTCGTCGAAGAACAGCATGTCCGCGTCGAGGGTGACGGTCTGTTCGTACGGCGTGAGGTCGTAGAACTTGGTGAAGGTGTCGACCCGCCAGGCCGGGTCGACGTGCGGCGGGCGCTCGTCGGGGACCGTGATGACATGGTCGAAGGCGTCACGGTAGGCGTGGGGGAGAGGCTGTCCTGCCGGGACGACGACGCTGAGCCGGTTGACGGCGCCCTGGGTGCGCCTGATGGACAGGGCGAGGCAGTAGGCCATCCTCAGGTAGTCGGTCCCGCCGCTGTTGAAGGCGTGTGTGAGGTATCCCCGCATGGTGTGTGTCAGCTCCGCTCTCAGTTCGGGCGTACGGCGGTTCGGCGTGCCAGGGCTTCGAAGGTCTCCGTGCGCCGGTCGCCGAACGGGGCGACCACGATTTCGGAGGCTCCCGCCGCGATGCGCTCCTCCATCGCCGACAGGACGTCGCGGACCGTGCCGACGGCGGCCACCTCCCGCACCAGGCCGATGGGGACCAGGCGCGCCGCTTCGCGCAGCTCACCGGTGGTGGCCGGCCAGCCGAGGGTTCTGCGCAGGCGCGTGACGAGTTCCGGATCGGCGCCGCTGTGCGCCGCGATGTGCGGCTGCTGGACGAGATAGCGCGTGAGGACCACGCGCATCGCGTTCACCGCCGCCCCGGGGTCGTCGTCGTCCACCGCGCAGGCGACAAGCTGGGGCATGTCCAGCGGCGCCGGGGACGACTGCCGGGCCGTCAGCGCTCCGGGGGCCGTCCGGGAGAGGTAGCCGGCGGGCAGGAAGAAGTCCAGGAGCACGCCGTCCGCGATGCGGGCGGCGAGCTCGAGCATCCGCGGTCCGACGGCGGCGAGGTAGACCGGAACGGGATACGTGGCGCCCGCCTCGTCCTCCACGCCGTCGAACCTGATCTCCTCCACGTCGACGTACTTCCCGTGGCAGGTCGCCGTCCCTCCGGCGAACAGCGTCCGGAGAACCGCGACGACCTCCTCCATGGCGGTCAGCGGGCTCGCGGTGTGCACCCCGGCCCGGGAGGCGATGGGCTCCCACCACGCGCCCAGCCCCAGCCGGACCCGGCCGGGTGCGAGCTGGTGCAGCGTCTTCCACGTCATCGCCAGGACGGCCACGTTGCGTGTCCTGAAGGGGACGATCCCGCTGGACAGGTAGCAGTGGCGGGTCGCGGAGGCGGCGAGCGCCAACTGTGTCACGGCGTCGCGGCGCAGCCGGCCCTCGCCGACCCACAGCCCTCGGTAGCCCAGTTCCTCCAGCCGCACCGCGTCACCGGCCACCTCGGACACCCGGGCGGTGGACAGCGTGGCGGACATCGGCAGCGCCAGTCGGGCGGTCACCGGCTCCACTCTCCTTCGTGACGAGGCGCGGGCGCCGGTGCGGGCAGGGGGCGGGAGCACAGCATCAGCAGCTGGCCTTCGTGGGGCCGGCTGCGCAGTTCACCGGAGTGGTAGCCCACGGTGAGCTGCCGGTCGACGCCGATCCCCGCCGACTCGATCAGGGAGCGGAAGGTCCGGTGGGTGAACCCGTGGAAGTAGCCGCGCAGCCGGCGCCCGCCGTTGCGGGTCGTGTAGAGCTTGTCGGCGGGCTCCAGCCGCGGGTCGACCAGCGACTTGCCGACGTCCCACCAGGTGCCCGGCAGCGACCGCCGGTAGCCTGCGGGCTCCCCGCGGTGCAGGATGTTGATCGCGTCGATGACGAGGCGCCCGCCGGGTTTCAGGACGCGGTGCATCTCGCGCAGCGCCTGCTGCCGCTCCGCCTGCGACGTCAGGTAGCAGAAGGAGAAGAAGAGGCACACCACGAGGTCGAACCGGGCGTCGGGGAAGGGCATACCGGTCAGCGGCGCGTTGACCACCTGCGCGAAGCCGCCGTTCCGCTCGGCCAGCGCGCACATGTTCCGGCTCATGTCCAGGCCGCAGGCGCGCGCCGCCGGCAGGCGGGTGGCCAGCCTGCCCCACCGGGTGCCCGTGCCGCAGGCCGCGTCCAGCACCTCGAGTGCGGCGCCGTCGGGCCGCGGGGGGACCCACTCCCCGACGAGCGTGTCGACGGCGTCGTTGTACCGCAGCCGCCGGCGTACGACGGTGGCGTCGTACTCCCCGGCGATGGCCTCGAACCTGGCCCGGACGACCGCGTCCCGGAACTCCTTGGCGCGCGTCACGGCCGCACCACCGAACCGCGGGGTGCCCGGTGCCCGGTCAGCACCGTGTGCGCCGCGCGCTCCAGGCTCCGCCGCGTCAGCCCTCCGTGGCGGATCAGGTAGCCGGCCACCGAGCCGTGGGCGCGCTCCACGCCGAGCAGCAGCTCGCGCATGGTCGCGGCCGCCGTGGCCATCCCCGCCGTCCGGGCCCGCTCGTCCGGGCGGCCGGCCCACGGCGGGGTGGCTCCCGCGGCGACGCTGCGGCGGTGGAGCCGGGCGGTCAGCGCGTGGTCCCGCGCCACGTCGGCGACCCGGACCCCGAGCGCGCGCAGCACGAGGCCGCACACCACCGACGTACGGTCCTTGCCCAGGGTGCAGCACACCACCACGGGAGCGCCCGCGGGGGCGGCGAGCAGGTCGACCACCGCGACCGCCACCGGGGCCGCGACCGGCAGCATGGAGCGGTAGTAGGCGAGGTAGTGCCGTGGACCGGGCGCCGGGACGCCGCGCAGGACCGCCCGGCTCACCTGCACGGGGTGGTGCACCGTCGACGTGTGACCCCCGGTGAGGGGCCGGGCAGCGCGTTCTGCCGGGTCCCGGAGGTCGACGACCGTGCCCGGGCGGCAGGCCGCCGAGACGGCGGTGACGCCCGCGGCCGACGCGCGCAGGAGCACGCGGCCCCGCACGCTCAGGCCTCCCGCGCCGCGAAGACCGGCCATGTCCCGTGCGTTGCCCGCGTCGCTGACCACACGGCTGCCGCCGGCCCGCTGCCGGTTCACGACCGGACCGTCCTCTGCCCGGACCACGGGCGGTAGCCGAGCACCTGCCGGACCACCGAGGTCGCGTAGCCCCCGGAGGCCAGGAAGAAGCTCAGTGTGGCGCGGAATCTGCCGGGATGCGCCTCGTCGGAGGCACTGTCCTGGACGTCGATCACCGTCTGGAGCACGGTGGGACGCTCGGAGACGCCGCGTGTGATGCCGGCGGGCGTGAGCGCGTAGCGGTCGTACGGAAGGCTGCTCCTGGCGGACAGCAGACGTGCCGCGTCCTCGGCGCCGTGCAGCCACCGGTATTCGAGACCGTCGACGTACGTCGGGTAGTGCGACTCCCGGAAGTGCGCGGCCACCTGTTCCATGAGGACCGCGTTCCACTCGTGCGAGGCGTGCGCGGCCAGGTAGAAGGAACTTCTGCGGGGGTCCTCGGCCCGGAAGTAGTCCCCCGGGTCGCCCGTCCACGCCGCCGCGCCGCGGCTCTCCGGCGCGTTGAGCCGCACGACCTCGCCGAGGGCGGTCTCCCAGTCCCCTTCCAGCAGCGCGCGTCCGACGAGGTGGGTACGTTTCGGCCCGGTGGGCACCCCGAAGCGCTGGGTGTCGTAGTAGTTGAGCGTGAAGGCGTTCATCCGGCGCTGCGCGGCGAGCGACGCGACGTGGTCGCCGTGCAGGTTGCGCACCACGATGCGGAAGCTGTTGCCGGGCAGGGCGCCGATCCGCAGCGGCGTGCTGCCGTACCCGTAGTGGCGGGCCGTCATCCAGGAGTCCCCGGCCGCGTGACGGAACTCCGGGGCCGTCCCGAAGGAGCCGGCCGGGACGGCGAGGAACTGCTCGGTGACGCCGTCCTCGTCCTTGCGCCCGGCGTAGGTGACCTGGCTGCTGCCCACCCGGCAGGCGGCGGCGAGCAGCTCCACCGCCTCGGTCGTCGTCAGGCCGCGCTTGCGGACCGTCAGGTACTGGAAGGGGGCGTCGGCGCTGTCCGTCAGTTCGAGCACCAGGGCCTCACGGACCAGGAAGTCCTCGGGGACGTGCTTGATGACAGGCGCTGGATCCTGTGTCACGGCGACTCCTGGAGTGGGGGGATGCGGGTGCGTGCGGTGCGCGGCCGGCCGGTTCGCCTCACCGGCTCGCCGCCGGCTCGATGCGTGCCCCCAGGCCGGTCAGGGAGCCGAGGAAGTCGGCGTAGCCGCGCGCCAGGTGGCCGAGGCCGCCGATCACCGTCCGGCCGGGCACCGCCAGGGCGGCGAGGACCAGCACGGCGGCGGCGCGCAGGTCACCGGCGTGCAGGACGTCGTCGGTCGGGGTGGGCCGCCACGGTCCGCGGGCGGTGAGGAAGCGGCCGTCGCGCCGCAGGTCGGCCCCCACCTTGCGCAGTTCGTCCGCGTAGCCCAGCCGCCCCGGCCAGACGGTCTCCTCCAGCCGCGAGACGCCGTCGGCCATGCAGCTGAGAAGGGCGAGGAAGGGCTGGCTGTCGCTGTACGCCCCGTGCGAGCCGATCACCACGGTGACGGGGCGGAGGGTGCCCTGCGGACGGACGACCACCGCGTCGGCCGACACCTCGGCCCGCAGCCCCATCTGGTCCAGCACGGCGAACTCCGGCGACAGCGCGGCGACTGCGCGGTCCATCCCCGCTCCCACCACCCGCAGGCCGTCCGGGCAGGCCACGACTGCGGCGGATATCCAGGTGACCACCTCGATCAGGTCGGGCAGCAACCGGTGCCGGGTGTCCCGGGTCAGGGCGTCCGGTCCGCCGCTGACAACCACGGTCCCGGGCTCGGGAGAGTCCGTCGTGGCGCCCATCGCGGCCAGCACGTCGATCATGTCGGTGACGTCGGGCTTCGGGTAGAGGTTGCGCAGTACGGTCGTGCCCTCGGCGGCCGCCGCGGCCAGCAGGGCGAACTTCGACGCCCCCGAGTAGCGCGGTCCTGTGGCGCGCGCACGGTCGTCGGTGAAGTCGAGCAGGTCGATGTGGCATCCGCGCAGCCGCCGGGCTGACGCGGCGAGCCCGCCGTCCGGCAGGACGTGCGCCTGTGCGCCGAAGCGTTCCAGGACCTCGGCGTAGTGCCGGACGGGCCTCGAACCGCCGTCCGCGCCGCCGATCCGGCAACCGCCGGCCGGCGGCATCCGCACCGCGCCGGTGTGGGCGAGCACCGCGGGGGCGAGGTAGACCGACCCGTGCACCGCGGCGACGTCCGCGGGAGCGAACTCCCCGGCCGCGGCGAAGTCGCCGCGGGCCACGGTCAGGTGGTCCCCGGTGCGCTCGACGCGGCGTCCCGCGCTCTCGATCAGCCGGGCCAGGACCTCCGACTCGGCGATGCGGGGCACGTTCTCCAGGCGTATCTCGCCGGTCCCCATGCAGGCCATCGCCAGCGCCGTCACCAGCGAGTGCTTGAACCCGGGGACGACGACGGTGCCGCCCAGAGGACGGCCACCGTGCAGCACCGAGAGACCGGCACGCCCGCTCAACGGTCCACCCCCTCGGTGGTGGGCGCCGCGTCGCCGCTGCGGCCCAGCAGGTGCACCAGGTCGGCGACGTCCGGCTCCCGGAGCGTGAGGTCCTTGATGACGGCCTGACCGGACACCGCGGTGACGACCTGGGCCGCGGAGATGTCCTGGGTGCGGAACTTCAGGGTCTGCCGAGGGCCGTCCACGGCGACCAGGCGCGCGCCGGGCACGTCGAGCGGATCGCGCACCTCGGTGAGGTCGACGACCATGGTCCGCTCCAGGCGGTGCGCGTCGAACAGGTCCTGGATCGGCCCGTCGCCCACGACCCGGCCCGCGGAGAGCAGGATCAGCCGCGAGCACATGTGTTCCAGGTCGTCCAGATCGTGGGTGGTGAGCAGGATGGTCACACCGCGCTCCCGGTTCATGACGGTCAGGAAGTCGCGGATCTTCTGCTTGGCGACCACGTCCAGACCGATCGTCGGCTCGTCGAGGAACAGCAGCTTCGGCCCGTGGATCATCGCGGCAGCCAGCTCGCCCCGGATGCGCTGGCCGAGGCTGAGTTGGCGCACCGGCGTACTCAGCAGGACGCCGAGGTCGAGGATGTCGACCAATTCGTCCAGGCGCCGGCGGTAGTCGCGCAGCTCGGTCCGGTAGATGTACCGGAGCTGCTCGAAGGAGTCGGCCAGCGGCAGGTCCCACCAGAGCTGGTTGCGCTGCCCGAACATCGCGCCCACCTGGTAGGCCACCGAGCGGTCACGGAACGGGTCGCGGCCGTCCAGTTCCACCCGGCCCCGCGTCGGGGTGAGGATGCCGGTGAGCAGCTTGATGGTCGTCGACTTGCCGGCCCCGTTCCCGCCGAGGTAGCCGACGAACTCCCCGGCTCCGATGCTGAAGTCCAGCTCCCGCACGGCGTGCACGACCGTGGACGTACGCCGCCAGCGGGAGGTCTTCTTGCGGACCGTGAAGTCCCGGGAAACGTCTTCCAGTCGGATCAGTGGCATGGCTCAGCCTCCCGCGCTGCGGTATCGCCTGATGGATGTCTGCCATACGGCGGTCGCCGCTGCGGCGGACGCCAGCGCGACCAGCGGGGGCAGGAACACCGCGGTGCTCGCCTCCCACCCCACGTCCTTGCCGAGGAGGTAGGCGACGGGGCCGTAGGAGACGAATCCCACCGGGACCACGAAGACCACCAGCCGCCGCAGCCAGGAGGAGTAGATGTCCAGGGGGTACTGGGCCAGGAACTGCATGCCGGTGCTGAACGTGTTGACGAACTCGCCCGCGCCGTCGACCAGGAAGGAGATGCAGGCGCCCACGACCCACACCGCCCCGAGGATCACCGCTCCGCCGAACACCGCGGACAGCAGGACCGCGGCACGTGCCGGTGTCCAGCTGACGTGCAGGAAGCCGCCGCAGAGCAGTACCGCGAGCACGATCGCCGCCTGGAGCAGCCGGCCGCACCGGCGGAACATGAAGTCGCTGGCCAGCAGTTGGAAGAACGCCGAACGCGGCCGCATGAGCAGGGAGTCGAAGGTGCCGTCGCGCACGAGCTGCGGAAGGGTGTCGAGGCTGCCGAGCACCATGTCGGTGATCGCGTAGGACAGCGCCGCCGACGCGTACAGCAGTGACACCTCGGCGGCGGACCACCCGCCGATCGAGTGGACGTTGTGGAACAGCACCAGGATCGCGGCGAAGTCGAGTGTGGTGAACAGGAACGTGCCTGCCACCGACAGCAGGAACCCCGTGCGGTACTGGGCCTGTGAGCGGACCTGGAGCCGGATCAGCCGCAGGTACACACCGACCGTGGACACCGGCGTCACCCTCCCTGCACGACGAGGCGGCGGCGACCCCGCGCGTAGACGATCCGGCCGCACGCGAGGAGCCCGACGGCCCAGGCGAGTTGGGTGGCCAGCCGCTGCACCGCTTCCCAGCCCTGCGCTGCGCCGGTGAAGATCTCGATGGGGGTCTGCACCATCCCGGGGAAGGGCGTCGCGACGGCGATCGCGTGCATCCAGCCGGGGAAGAAGCTGACCGGGACCACGAAGCCCGAGAAGAGGTTCGTGAGGATGACGGCGACGAGCGCCACGCCCCGGGGGTCGAGCAGCCAGAACGCGGTGAGGCCGTAGAGGAAGCGGAACAGGAAGCCGATGGCCACGGCGAGCACCAGACTGGCGGCGAACGCCGCCCACATGGCCGCGGACCCCGGGCAGACCAGGTCGAAGACGAGTGCGCCGATGGCGACGGGCGGGATTCCGCGGTAGAGGGTGTGGTAGGCCGCGCGCCCGTAGTCGGCGGCGAGGTACATCAGCTGCGGGTCGATCGGCCGCTGGAGGTCGGTGACGATGTCCCCGGACTGGATCCGCTGCGCGAACTCGCTGCTTCCGTAGATCTGGACGACCGTCATCAGTCCCTGGGTCAGCCAGACATAGGTGAGCGACTGCACCTGTGAGAAGCCGCCGACCACCGGCCGCTCGGCGAACACGGCTGTCATCACCGCGCTGCGCAGCAGGCCGAAGACCACGTTGGTGAACAGGCCGGCGAGCGCCGCCACCTGATAGCTCGAGTATTTTCGGAACTCGCCGCGGGCGATGTTCCAGTGCCGGTGCACGTCTCTTCTACTCCCGGTGCAGTAGGTCGTTGAGTCTCTCCAGCCGCCACGGTGCCGTTCCCTCCCGCGACGTCCAGCTGGTGACGCTGGCGTACCGGATCTCGGGTTCGGTGCCCTGGCCGGCCGCGTCACCGCCGAACAGCTTCAGCGACTCCCTGATCACGCCGCCGTGGGTCACCACGACCGTGGCCCGTCCCCGGTGCGCGCGTGCGATGCTCCGCAGGGCCCGGCGGGACCGCAGCGAGAAGCCCAGCCAGCTCTCCGCACCGGGCGCCACCGTCGTGTAGGCCGAGCGCACCTCCGGAAGGCCGGCTGCGGGGCTGCCGTCCGCCTGCCCCCAGTGCACATCGCACAGGTCGCACCGTTGCAGGACCGGCAGGGTCCCGTTTCCCACCGCCGGGGCGATGAGCTGCGCGGTCTCGACGGCGCGGGGCAGCAGGGACGCCAGCAGCATTTCGGCGTCGGCGAGTTCGCCGGTGGCCAGCAGGCTGTCGCGGAGCGCCGTCGCCTGCTCACGTCCACGGGCGGTCAGCCCGGTGCACCCCCGGTGGCCGCCGAGCACGCCTTCGACATTGGCGCGCGACTCGGCGTGGCGGATCAGCACCAGCCGGGTGCGCGGCGTGGAAGCCGGCATCAGGCGTCCCCGTCCACGAGCGGCCCGAGCGCGCGGACGATACTGGACACCGACTCGAAGACCTCCGGGGTGAGCTGGTCGTCCGGAATCAGGATGTCCAGCTCCTCCTCCAGGAGGACGATGAGTTCGACCAGCCCCGGTGAGTCCAGCCCCAGTTCCAGCAGCGGCTGGTCGGGGTGCACCTCGTCGCCGGGTTCCAGGAGTTTGGCGCACCGGCGTACCGCGCCGGTGACGACCGAGACCAGGTCCGCGGTGTCGCTCACGACCCACCCCCTTCGAAGGTGTGCTGATAGGCCCGTACGGTCAGGTGCCGGAAGAAGCGGTGGATCGAGTTGCGCGAAGCGCGCCCCGCCGTGATCTGCTCCACCGCCGCCGCGAAGGTCGGGCCGGACGTGCGGACGTCCACCGGCTCGCGCGGATCGACCAGTTCGGCGACCTTCTCCCGCAGCAGCGGGTTGCCGGTGAGCCAGCGCTCGACAGGCTTGTGGTCGTTCGAGCCGTTCTCCACCGGCAGCCGGGCCGGGGCGAGATCCGGGGCGTGGCGCTCGTACAGGCGGGAGTAGAAGCGGTTGCGCAGGTGCCATCGCGGCGGCAGCGACAGGGCGAACTCGGTCACCCCGACGTCCTCGAAGAGAGAGAAGTGCGGCAGCGTGCCGAACTGGTGGAACAGCCCGCAGCGCCGGACGGAGGGATTGGTGCAGTGGAACCAGAAGCCCTGCTTGCGCTGCAGGACGGAACCGCCGATCTCCGCGAGCTGGAGCCGGACAGCGGCGGTGATCCTCTCCGCGGCCCGGCCGCCGGCAGGTTCCAGCGCGCACATGCTGACCAGTTCGGCGGCCAGCCGCCCGTCGTCGTCGGGCCCGTGCGGGGCACGGGGGCCCCAGCCGCCCAGCAGGTGATCCCCGAGGTGCCCGGACATCAGGCCGGCCACCGGCGGCAGCGACCGCAGGAGGCCCTCCCGTCCGGTCAGGTACTTGCACCATTCGAGGTCGGCCATGGGCTGGTGGTCCACCGACCGCCCGAACAGGTTGGGAAAGCTCCGGTTTCCGCCCGGGAAGTGCAGTTCCAGGCCCAGCCGCTGTGCGACGGCGCCGGCGACGCGGGCGGCGTCCGACTGCGGTTCGCCGAAGAAGTAGGGAATGACGTCGATACCGGCCCGCCGGCACAGTACCGCGGTCAGCCGGGAGTCCATGCCCCCGCTCAGGCCGAGCAGGACGGTGCCGTTCGCTCCCAGTGCGCGGCGTACCCGGTCCGCCGAGGCGGTCAGGAGCGCCCAGCACTCGTCCACCGCGTCGTCGAGGTCCCGTTCCGGGCTGCCGCCGTCCATCGTGTATCGCCAGAACCGCTCGGCCTTCGCTCCGGCCGGCCGGAGAGTCAGCGTGCTGCCCGCCGCGAGCCGCCGCACCCCTGCGGCGAACGTCCTGCCGCCGACCACGAGACCGAGGGAGGTGAACTCCTCCGCGGCGGCGGTGTCCAGACGCCGTGCGGCGCCGGGCAGGCCCCGGACGAGGGCGGTGAAGGCGTTGCCGACCGCGAAGCGCGCGCCGTCGTGCCAGCAGTAGACGTCGTGGCTGCCCAGGTGGTCGGTGAAGGCCACGGCTGTCCGGTCCGCGGCGTTCACGTAGACCCCCGCGTAGCGCCCCCGGACCTGCTCCCAGCCCCGGCCTGCCGGGCCGCTTCTGCACAGGCGCAGGACGCCGTCGAGGTCAAGTCCGCTGTCCGGGTGGAGTGTGCCCTCGAAGACCAGCACGTCGCGGCCGGGCGTACCGAGGACCCGGGCCGCCTCGTCGACCACTGCCGACACACCCGGGATGCCCGCGAACTCCCCTGCGGGCTCGCTGCGTACGAGGAACACCGGCGCCTACCGCGCCGAGGGGGACAGCACGGGCGGCGCCGCGGCCAGTTCCCGGAGCCGTTCGATCAGCGCGGTCACCTCGTACGCCTCGCCGATCCGGTGCCCGCGGCCTGCCGCGATCTCCGAGTACACCGTGGTGTGCAGGCCCGCGTAGTTGTCGGAGAAGTCAGCGGCCGTCCGCCCGTTGACGGTGATCGTCCGTGCCGCCGGGCCCGCCGAGCCGGCCGGCAGGTCCTCCGCGCGGCTGGACAGCAGCCAGTCGACCTCGACGGCCCCGAAACGGATGACCCCGCAGGCCCGGTCGCCCTCGCCGCTGGAGGACACCTCGGCCAGATCCGTGGGGGGACCGAAGATCCAGACCAGGCAGTCGAACAGGTGGATGCCGAAGTTGAAGAGGATCGTCCCGCTCCGTGCCTGGTCGCCCTTCCAGGACACCTGGTACCAGGGGCCGCGCCTGGCGACGTAGCGGGCCTCGATCCGCAGCGGTACGTCCGCCTCGCGCTCGTCCATCCGCTTCTTGAACGCCACCAGTGCCTCGTGGTAGCGCAGTTGCAGAATCGGGTGAATCCTGCGCCCGGTCCTCCGCTCCAGATCGCCCAGGCGGCCGATCCCGTCGAGCGCCAGGACGGGAGGCTTCTCGACGATGACGTCGACACCCGCCTCCGCGCCCATGACGCAGTACCGCTCGTGGGTGTCGCTCGGCGTGCAGATCACCAGGTAGTCGACGCGGCTCGCCGGGTCGCGGACGAACTGCTCGAAGCGGCCGGTGTCAAGGAAGAACTTCGCCTGCGGGAAGTAGTTGTCGAGTATTCCCACGGAATCGCAGATGTCGTGCGCCGCGACGAGCGTGCCGCCGATGTGCCGCATCGCGTCGAGGTGGCGGCGCACCACGAACCCTGCGGCGCCGACCAGTGCGAACCGGGGACTGTCCTTTGTCATGATGGCGTCGTTCTCCAGGTCTGAACCGGGGCGCACCCGGATGTCCACGTACGGACGTCGGAAGCGCTGAGCAGGCGTACGGCGCAGCCGTCGAACCCGGCCAGTCGTCGTGCGGTCTCCGCCCGCCGCTGCTCGACACCGAAGAGGGCCTTGGCCAGCGGATGGGTGCGGCGGAACATGCCGCGCAGCGACTCGCGGTTGCCGTTCCACAGCTCCTGCCGGGTCAGCACCCGGCGCAGGCTCCGTCCCGCGACGCGCCGTACGAGGGTCCACCGCGGCAGGTCCAGCCACACCACGTACGACGCGCGCTGCCACAGCAGGTCCCGGACCTCGGCGTAGGCACCGGAATCGGCCACCCAGCCGGCGTCGTGGGTCAGCCGGTCGACATCGGCGGCGAACTGCGCACGCACCGACCAGCCCGGGCCGTGACGCAGCCCGTCCACGTCGACCAGGCGCAGCCCCAGCCGCTGGGACAGCGTCCTGGCGAGCGTTGTCTTGCCCGCTCCGCACATGCCCACGACCAGCATGTTCGCCGGGCCCCTGCCGGTCACGGCGCCCCCCGTCCGGCCGGTGGGGCCACGAAGTGGACGAGGAAGAGCTTGCGCGAGTGGTCCCCGGCCACCGGCGGGACGGCGTGCCACGCGTCCTGCGTACGCGCCATCAGCACGGAGGTGCCCGCATGCGGGAAGACCTCGACCGCGCAGTCGTCGATGTCGGGTCCCCGCAGCAGCCGCAGCGCCCCCGACCACTCGGGTTCCCAGTGCTCGTTCAGGTAGAACAGGTGGGTGACCAGCTTGTCCGGGCGGTCCACATGCGGCTCGATCCAGTCGTCCTGGTCGTAGCGCACCAGCCGGACGTCGAGGACGGCCCGTGCGAGGTCGACACCCATGAGCTGCTCGACGGCGCGGCGGTAACCGCTGCCGGTGACCTCGTCGAGGAGCCGGCGCCACACGCCGGAGAGCCCTGCGAGGTTGTCGGCCACCGGGGTCCCGTTGTCGACCAGTTGCATGTTGTGGGCGCGGTACCGCTTCTTGCCCTCGGTGTTCTCCGCGCGCACGTCGTAGTGGAAGCCGGTCGCCGGGAAACCGGCGCAGACCTCCGCGCGGCCGACGGAGGTGAAGGTGTCGGCGCAGACCGCGTGCGGACAGGGGTCGGTCGCCGGCGAGGAAGCGGCCAGTCGGGCCATGTCAATGATCGTTTCCGCCACCGTCCGGCCTCTCATCCTGCCGCGCCGTGCGGCTCCGGCACGCCGGCCCGCGGCGCGCCCGCCAGTGCGCCGAGCACCGATCGGACGGCGGCCAGGGACGGAGTCGCGATGCGCACCCCGCCCGCGAACCCCTCCAGCCCGTTGAGCGACCGGATGCGTATGCCCGCCGCCGCGAGGGTGAAGGTGATGCGGGCGGCGGTCTCCTCGGGCGCGTCGAAGGCCACGAAGTTCGCGGCGCTCGGACGTGCCACGCAACCCGGCTCGGCCTGCGCCAGCCCGCTGCTCAGCAGCTCGCGCGCCGCGGCGACTTCGGCGTACGCGGCGGTGAAGACCCCCGGCGCCCGCAACGCGCCCGCAAGCAGCGCAAGAGCGGGGCCGGAGACCATCCCTTCCACGTTCCACCTGGCCAGGTGGTCGATGAGCGACTCGTCACCGAGAACCGCACCGACTCTCGCACCGGCCAGCCCGAAGCTCTTGGAGAAGCCCTGGATTCTCAGCGCGTGTCCTTCACCGGCGAGCGCGGCCACCGTCTGCTCCCCGGACTCGTCGAAGGCCAGGTAGCAGGTGTCGACCACGAGCAGACTGCCGTGGTCGGCCGCGGCGGACGACAGCTCCGCGATCTCCTCCCGCCGGTAGCAGTGCCCGGTGATGCTGTCGGGCTGCGTCACGGCCACCACGCAGGGGCCCTTCGCGCGCATACGCGCGATGAGCGGTCCGACCCCGACCGTGCCCCCGTGCGGCTGGGGTTCGGCGTCCACCTCAGTTCCCAGCCGCACGCACGCCCTCGTCCAGGCGTCGAAATGCGGTGAGGCGATCACCAGGCGGCCGGCGGGCCGGACGAACGCCTCGCAGACCAGCTGTATCGCGTGGTCCGTCCCCGGGGTCAGCAGGACATCCTCGGGCGAACGGCCGAACCGCTCCGCCACCGTCCTGCGCACCTCGTCCACCAACGGGTACTCGACAACGGCGGACGGGTCGAGGTCCCGCAGGGTCCGCGCGTGCAGTTCACCGACGGCCGGGCTGAGCAGCTCACAGCTCTTGAGGTTCAGGTGCCCGGGCAGATGCCCCCGCTGCGGCCGCGCCACCGCGTCGACCAGCGGGCTGGTCGCGATCCGCTCGGTCATGCGAGCGGTGCCCAGTCCTGTCACGGCGCACCACCACCCACAGCAAGGGACGAACCGGGTTCCGGGGCGTGCCGGGGGATGCGCTCGAACACCTCGGTCAGATCGTCGCCCGGGCCGAAGAGGATTCCGTACGCCCGCCGTCTCTCGTCGGCCGAGGCGCTGCGGCCGTCAAGGATGATCTGCCGGTTGTGCAGCGCGATGTCCTGCATGGTCATGCCCTCGGTGAGGCGTTCGTTCGGGCAGTACATCGTGGGGCGTGTCCGCGCACCCAGCCGCTTGAGAGCGGCGACCGTCTCCTGCGCGCTCGCGGCGTCCGTGCCGGGAAGGCCGACGATCACGAAGCAGTTCAGTTCGATGCCCGCGCGCTCGCACCAGCCGGCCAGCTCCGCGACGGACTCGTCGGCCTTCCGCTTCAGCCGCGGCAGATGCGCCGCTCCGCGGGCGTCCAGCGTCTCGACGCCGACGCTGACGCGAACGCACCCGGACCGGCCCATCAGCGCCACGAGTTCCTCGTCGAGGTGGTGGACGGTGGTGGCGCACTTCCACGCGTACCGGGAGCCGCGTGCGACGAGTTCGCTGCAGAGCTCCGCCACCCACGCGCGGTCGAGGGTGAAGGTGGGCGCGTAGAAGGACACGTACTCGAACGGCATGGCCGCGAAGCTGTCCTCGATGTAGGCGATCACCCGGTCGACCGGTATACGCCGGTCGCGACGCCCGAACACGGTGGGCACTTCACAGAAATCGCACCCGATCGGGCACCCGCGTGCCGTCGGGACCACGAGCTCCCGCCGGTGCGGAATCCCGCAGAACTTGTTCTGGTCGTCCCGGTACAGCTCGTCGTAATGCTCGTACGGGATCTCGGTGATATCGGGCAGTACCCAGTCGGCCGGATCCAGCATGCGCCCCGGCCCGGCCGGCGCCCTCCACCTGCCGTCGATACGCAGATCCACACCGTGGACGTTCTCGGCCTGGATCGAGCCTTCGCAATAGCCGAGGAAGTCCAGAATTCCGCTCTCGTAGTCGCCCGGGCCCACGATCCCGTCCAGGTCCAGCCCGCGGAAGAGCGCGGGCTGCATACCGCTGAGCCGGCCGAAGGTGACGATCCTGGAATGCGGCGAGATCTCCCGGACGTACGTCAGGAACCGCGGCAGCCCGTCGACCCCGTCGAGGTCGTTCATGACCGCGACGACGTCGTATTCGTGCTGGAACAGGCGGTCGGCGACACGCTTCCAGGTGACCGACCCGACGGAGCAGTCCATCACGTCGACGTGTGCCACCCCCGGACGGGCGCGCAGATACCCGGCGACGGAGTACAGCGGCGTGTGGTGACCCGCGTTGAAGTAGCTCAGGATCTGTGGGGCCCAGGCCACCAGCACACGAATGCCCCCGGTACCGACGCTCTCCATACTGGTTTCCGCTCCCCCGACTCGGGTTGACAAAACCGTCGAGAATGAGTCCGCCATTCCCGGGAATGTGACTTTTCATTCTTGCTGATCGCGGTGCGTATGGTGAATTCGAAGCGCTTCAACAGCGAAGCACGGGCCGAGACCGAGTGTCAACCCTGGTGCACCCGCCGGGCGGGTGCTACCTTGCGCGGGCTGCGCAGATCGGATGTGCAGGGTTGTCGAATTGTATTCGATGATCCGGACATTCACGACAATCTCCTTCAAGGCGGGGTGGAACAAGGATTTCAGGGGAATTAGCCATTCGTATTCCGAGGGGAGCCCACGGATGAGACAGGCAACGACTGTGAATGTTCCGTTCCGGTCCGGGCAGCCCCGCAGCGGGCCGTTGACCTGGGCCCAGCGCGCCGGCTGGAACCGGCGCCTGAAGGAGCCCACCGGGCCCGACGCCTTCGCGCTGGCGTGCACCCTGCCGGTGGACGGACTGACGGCCGGGCGACTCCTCGGGATCCTGGGACAGATGGTCGAGCGGCACGAGGCGCTGCGCAGCAGATTCCTGGTCGACGCCGCGGGGGAGCCCCGGCAGGACGTCCTCGCGGCCGGGGAATTCACGGTGGGATTCCGGGAGTTCGACCCCGGCGAAGCACCCGACCCCGCGGCCCAGGCCCAGTCGGTGGCCGAGGAGCTGAAAAACCGGGCAGGCGACGTCGAGAACAGCTTCCTGACCTGGGCCTGCGTCATCACGGTGGACGACGCGCCGGCCCATCTGGCGCTTGCCGTCTCGCACTTCTTCGCGGACGGGGTCGGCGTCGACATCCTCTGCCGGGAGATCGCCTCCCTGGTCGCTGGCGAGACGCTGCCCGAGCTCGATCCGGCCGCATGGCGACCGGTCGACCAGGCGCTGTACGAGAACTCCCCGAAGGGCCGGAAACTGAGCCGACGGGCCCTGCTCTACTGGGAGCAGAACCTGGCCGAGGGGCCCGCCTCGATGTTTCCCGAACGGCGCGCGGACCACCCGGAGCCGCGCTTCGTGCAGATCGAGATGATCTCCCCTGCGCTGGCCGTCGCGGTGCAGGGGCTGGCACAGGCCCTGGGGAGCAGCGCGACGACGGTGTCGCTGGCGCTGCTGTGCTCGTCACTGGGGCGGGCGCTGGGAACCGCCGACCTGATGTTCGAGCTGATCTCGAAGAACCGCTGGCAGCCCGAAGCCGAGGGCGCGGTGTGCAACATCGCCCAGAACTCCCTCTTCCGCGTGCGCCTGGACGCCCAGCGTGACCCCGGCTTTCCCGACGTGGTCCGCGCCACCGCGCGTTCGGCCCTGCTCGCACAGCGCCACTCGCGCCACGACCCGGCCCCCCTCGACGGCATCGTGAGGTCGGTCGGCGAGCGGCGCGGCCTGGAGGTCGAACGCTCCTGCTTCTTCAACTTCACCGCCGACCTGCCCTCCGAGGACCACCCCGGCCCGCCCGGACGTCCCGGCGGACTCCTGCCGGCGACCACCGTCCGCACCGGGTCCCGCTTCACGTCCGGCGGCACCAAGTTCTTCCTGGGGGTCGGCGGAACCGGCACCGGGCTCTACCTTTCCCTGTTCGTCGACCTGGACTACCTGCCACTCGACGACGCCGTCGCTCTGCTGCGGGACATGGAGCACCGTGCGGTGGTGGAGCACGCCGCAGCGGTGGGCTAGCGGCCGCCGGGACGGCTGGGAGCCGCTGCCCGGCGGAGACGCCGTCGAGAGGCTGCCCGCCTGGACCGCGAGCACGCGCAGCAAGGTCGCCTTCTGGGACGGACGGCTCAGGGGCGCCGTCCAGCACGCCCTCCGCGGAGCGACGCACGCGGCCGGCGGTACGCGCGTACGGCACCGAGGCGCAGACCTCGATCAGCCGCGCCATGGGGTACGTGGGCGTCGGTCAGCCCGACGCCGTGACGGAGGTACCGCTGCCGGTCCTCCGGCTTCGGCCGGAAGGGACCATGGCAACGGCTGAGGCGACACCCACGAGCAGCGCCGTCGCCCGTCCCGACCACTTCGCCGTACCGGCGGGTGGTCCAGGACCTCTTCCGGCGCCGGCGGACCTGCGGCTGCGTGCGTGAACCGGGACTGCCACGCCCAACAACCGATCACTCACCTCCGTGCCGGACCCCCGTGGCTGCTCCCCGCTCGTCGTCCAGGCTGAGGCAGGTGGCCATACATCCCATCGCTGCGGAAGAGATTGGATAGCTCCAAATGTCCGCGCATGCACCCCCTGTGTAAATGTGGAGGTGAGACAGGGTAATCCATGATCTTCTCCCCGGGGGATGGACACATGAGCCAGTCGACCCTATAAATCCATCCTATGTCTAGCGTTTGCCATGGCAGAGAGGACATCTCCTTGACACACGACGACGGGTGGTCGCCATGGCGCGCCGGGACAGTCCTCCGGAGCGTCCTCACCCTCGTGAGGTGTCTCGTGTAGTGGGTCGGCGTCCTCAACGGCGCGCTCTCCTCGTCGCCCTGATGCCCTCCCGCACCACCGGAGGCGAGGCGCAGGAGCACGCCCCGCCGCCCTTCTGGGGCTGCGGTGGCCACGGTCCGGAGTCCAGCCTCCGTACCGGCGAGGTGAACTCCTGACGACCAGCCCAACCCGCGATCGAAAGGCAGGCATTCCCATGGAACGAAGAGAGTTTCTCGTTGCCTCCGCAGGCGCGTCCGCCGCACTCACCGTCGGCCTCCCGCCCGCCGTGGCGGCCGCCGCGCCGCAGAGTGCCTCAGGAACGGAGGATGCCGTCACTCCCGAGGCCTCCCGCCTCGCCCTCTGGTACGACAAGCCCGCCGGTGAGTGGCTGGAGGCGTTGCCGCTCGGCAACGGCCGCCTCGGCGCCATGGTGTTCGGCGGAGTGGACACCGAGCAGTTCCAGCTGAACGAAGACACCCTGTGGGCGGGAGGCCCCTACGAACCCGCCAACCCTCAGGGCCTGGCGAACCTCCCCGAGATCCGGCGCCGAGTCTTCGCCGGCGAGTGGGAATCCGCTCAGGACCTGATCAACTCCACCTTCCTGGGCAACCCGGTCGGGGAGTTGATGTACCAGACAGTCGGCAACCTGCGCCTGACGATCCCGGGCACAGGTGCAGTCAGCTCCTACCGTCGTGAACTGGACCTGGACTCCGCCGTAGCCACCACGGCGTACGTCCGCAATGGAGTGGCATACCGTCGCGAAGCGTTCGCCAGCCATATCGACCAGGTGATGGTGGTCCGGCTGACCGCGGATACCCCCGGTGCCCTGTCGTTCACCGCAACCTTCGACAGCCCGCAGCAGGCCCAGACGTCCTCCCCGGACCGGATCACCGCCGCTCTGGAGGGGACTGGGCAGACGCGTGAGGGGGTCACCGGCGGGGTCCGCTTCCGCGCCCTGGTCCGTGCCCGTGCCGAAGGGGGCGTCGTGCGCAGCGAGAACGGCACGCTTGCCGTGGACAGGGCCGACGCGGTGACCCTGCTGGTGTCCGTCGGCACCAGCTACAACGACTACCGGGACGTCTCAGGCGACCACCGTGCCCGCGCCGAGCGCCCGCTGAACGCCGCAGCCGACACCTCCTACGGGCAGTTGCGCTCCCGGCACGTGCGCGACCACCGCGCGCTCTTCCGCCGCGTCACCCTCGACTTCGGTACCACGGAGGCGGCGGCGGCGCCGACCGATCGGCGGGTGGCCGCGTTCTCCCAGACCGAAGACCCGCAACTGGTGGCCCTGCACCACCAGTTCGGACGCTACCTGCTCATCTCTTCGTCCCGGCCCGGTACACAGCCCGCCAACCTGCAGGGCATCTGGAACGACCAGCTGTCCCCGCCCTGGAGCTCCAAGTACACGATCAACATCAACACGGAGATGAACTACTGGCCCGCGCCCACCACCAACCTCCTGGAGTGCTGGGAGCCGATCTTCGCCCTGCTCGACGACCTCGCCCAGGCCGGACAGAAGACCGCCAGGGTCCAGTACGGAGCCGACGGCTGGGTCGCCCATCACAACACCGACGTCTGGCGCGGCACCGCGCCCGTGGACGGGGCCTTCTGGGGGATGTGGCCCACCGGCGGCGCATGGCTGGCCACCTCCGTGTGGGAGCACTACCGCTTCACCGGCGACAGCGCAGCCCTGCGCCGACGGCTACCCGTCGTAGAGGGAGCGGTCCGCTTCTTCCTCGATGCGCTGGTCCCGGACCCCGCCACCGGTTACCTGGTGACCTGCCCGTCCGTCTCGCCCGAGAACGCCCACCACCCCGACGCGTCCGCATGTGCGGGCCCGACGATGGACAACCAGATCCTGCGCGACCTCTTCGACGGCTACCTCGCCGCCTGCGACGCGCTCGGCACCACCAGCCCGTACGCCGACCGGGTACGCCAGGCCCGCGCCCAGCTGCCCCCCATGAAGATCGGCGCCCTGGGACAGCTGCAGGAGTGGCAGCAGGACTGGGATGCGGGCGCGCCCGAGCAGCAGCACCGCCACATCTCCCACCTGTACGGCCTGCACCCCAGCAACCAGATCACCAAGCGCAACACCCCGGAACTCTTCCAGGCCGCTCTGAAGACCCTTTCGATGCGTGGCGACGACGGCACCGGCTGGTCCCTCGCCTGGAAGATCAATTTCTGGGCACGCGCGGAAGACGGCGCCCGCTCCTACAAGCTCCTCACCGACCTGCTCACCACCGACCACACGGCCCCGAACCTTTTCGACCTGCATCCGCCGTTCCAGATCGACGGCAACTTCGGCGCCACCGCGGGCGTGGCCGAATGGCTGCTCCAGTCCCACACCGGTGACGTGCATCTGCTGCCCGCCCTGCCGCCGCAGCTCCCCGAGGGCCGGGTCACAGGCCTCCTCGCCCGCGGCGGCCTCACCGTCAGCCTCGCCTGGCTCGACGGAGCGCTGACCCACGCCCACCTGGCAGCGCGTCAGGGCGGCACGGTCCGACTGCGCACCGCCGCACCGGTCACCGTGCATTCCACAGGCGGCGCGGGCACAGAAGTGACGCGCCCCGAAAGCACTGTTGCCGTGTTCGAGACCGAGGCAGGCGGGGAGTATGTGATCACGCCTCTCTGACGCTCTCTGACACCTTGCGGCGTCGTCTGCGTCGAGCGTCGCTGATCCGCTGACCTGCACGATTCGTCCGGGGTCGCGACCGCACCGCAACCGGACAGCGAAAGTGCCTTCTGAGCTGGAACGACGAGGCTTGTCCAAGGTCCGGTCGTACCAGCAGGAAGGCACTTTCCGCGTGCACAGGCGGGACCGGGCACGATCCCGGCCGCGTCGCTGTGAACCTGGCTTGGCGCGACGACGGCGCGGAAGCGGGCACCCGCGCGCGTGAGCGCGGGTGCCCGCTTGGTGAACGGCGTACCGGCGGCGGGTCAGGGTGTGGACAGGGTGAACTGCCCGACCTTGACCGAGCCTCCGAGTGCCTGCGTTGCGTAGTTGAAGAGGGCGAATCTGTACCCCATGAAGAACTGCCAGCTGTTGTCCATCGTGAAGCCCGGCCCGAAGGCGGTGAAGTTGACGCCGTCGGTGCTGTAGGAGAAGTGCCCCTGCCTGCCGGTGCCCGGATGGATGTCGGCGTTGACGCGCAGCCAGACGTTGCCTCCGGACAGGGCCGTGCTCGCGACTTCCGTGCCGGTGCTGGTGGTGTTCCAGCTGCCGTCCATGGTGATGTTGTTGGTCATCACCAGGCGGGTGGTGCCGTTGTCGCGTCTGACGCCGATCCAGGCCGAGGAGTTGCGCAGCAGCGCGAGTCCCGCCCGGTCCCCGTCGTGCATGCCCGAGTAGTCCAGCGGAACCGTCGCGGTGGACGTGGGTCCCAGGATCCGGTGGGTCAGCGTGTTGCGTGCCGAGTACAGGTCGCTGGTCACCGTCGCGGTCTGCAGGGTCAGGCCGTTGTTCGCTGACCACTTGGTGTTGTCGGGGTTGTGGTTCCACTCCCACTCGGGTCCGAGAGCCGGCCCGGTGAAGGTGTCGGTGCCCGTGGGGGATTTCACCGTACGCGGCGGGGCCGGCAGGTTCGGGTACGGGTAGGTGGCACCCCAGCCTCCGTTGACGGTCTGGAGCACGGGCCATCCGCTGGAGTTCCACTTGATGGGGGCCAGCACCGGGACGCGTCCGCCGGGGTAGGAGTCGACGAAGGCCATGTAGTACCAGTCGCCGTTCTGGGTCTGCACGATGCCGCCCTGGTGCGGGACGCCACCGCCGACGATGGGGGTGCCGACGTTGTTGAGCAGCGGTTGTTCGGTGTACGGGCCGAAGGGGCCGTTGGTGGACTTCAGGACGTATTCGGCGTTGGCCGGGTGGTCGACGAGGATGTAGTAGGCGCCGCCGACCTTGTACATGCGGTTGCCCTCGGTCGTTCCGGTGCTGGACGGGTCGGTGAACACCGTCTGGCTGCGGACCTGACTCAGTCCGTCGGCCGACAGCTGGGCGACGGAGTGGGTGCCGCTGCCGTAGGCGACGTACATCGTGTCGTCGTCGTCGACGAGCATTCCGGCGTCGTAGTAGCAGTTGTTGATCACCGAACCGCGCGTCCAGGGGCCCTCGACCGAGGAGGCGGTGTACATGTACGTCTTGTTGAAGTCGATGCAGCCGCCCCAGTAGAACTTCCCGCTGCTCTTGCGGTAGTTCAGGAAGGAGGCCCACACGCCGTTGACGTAGGCGCGACCGTTGCCGTTCAGGTTGTACTTCTCGCCGAAGTCGAGCGAGGGCACCGAGTGGCCGGCGAACTCCCAGTGGACCAGGTCGTAGGAGCGCAGGATCGGGGCTCCGGGCGAGTAGTGCATCGTCGAGGCCGAGTAGTAGTAGGTGTCACCCACCCGCAGGACGTCCGCGTCGGCGAGGTCCTCCCAGAGCACGGGGTTGCTGAACGTGGTCGGTGGGGTGGTCGTCGGCGGCGTGGTGGTGGGGCTGGTCGGTGGGGTGGTGGTGGGGCTCGTCGGTGGTGTGGTGGTGACGGTGCCGGTGCAGGTGGTCCCGTTGAGGGTGAACGTGGTGGGGATGGGGTTGGTGGCGGTGTATGTGCCGTTGAAGCCGAAGCTGGTGGATCCGCCGGTCGCCAGGCTGCCGTTGTAGGAAGCGTTGGTCACGCTGACCTGGGTGCCGCTCTGGGTGTAGGTGCCGCTCCACAGCTGGGTGATGGACTGTCCCGTGGCGAAGGCCCAGGAGAGCTGCCAGCTGGTGATCGGGGTTCCCAGATTGGTAACGCTCACATTGGCGCCGAAGCCGCCGGGCCACGTGTTCGTGATGCTGTAGTCGACCTGGCAGCCGCTGGCCGCCTGCGCCGATGTCGCCACGAACGAGATGCCCACGGCGGCCAGCGCGGTGCAGACCACGCCGATCAGCCACGTCCTGAAGTGCGGTCTTCTGCGTTTGCGTTCCACGGGATTCTCCCTGAGTGTTCAACGTGCGGGCATTTGTTTGCGCGGGAAGGATCTCCACGGCGGCCGCCATCACCCGGATGGGCCCGGTCAGTGACCGCCCCCGGAGCCGCAACGGGGCCTCGGACCCCGGCACCTCGTCGGTGCGGTCACCGAACTGCACCGACGTCCCGGCCCTGCGACCGCGCCCCCTTCGCCCGAGCGGCGGCAGGAGGCGTCGCCGTGCCGGTCGTGCCGGTCGACGAGCGGGGGTGGATCCGGTCGCTGCACCGTCCGATCGGCCCCGGAGGAACGGCGGCCGTACGCCAGGTGCGTTCAGTACCAGCGGCCCGGTCCCGTGGATCGGTGGTGGCGACGACGGGTGCCGTCGCCACCACCGATCACGTGGCACAGCCGAGGGCCATACGTTCCCCGGGGGAACCTGACAGAGGTCAGCGCTGCAGGGTGAGGACTGCGGGGCGCCAGGGCAGTTGGCCGTAGTCGCCGCTCGAACCCTTGGCCATGCCCTGGTAGAGGAACTGGAGGTTGCAGGGGTCGATGGTCATGGTCTGGTCGGGGTTGTTGCGGACGAGGTCGCCGTGGCTGATGTCGTTGGTCCAGGTGGCGCCGCTGTTGGCCTTGCCGGCGAAGGGGTTGCTCTCGCTGGCGGCCTGGGGGGTCCAGGTGCCGCTGAGGCTGGAGGCGGTGAAGGACCGGAAGTAGCGTCCGTTGGCGCCCATGGCCTCGACGATCATGAGGTACTGGTTCTGGTTCTGGACCTTGTAGACCTGGACGGCCTCGAAGAGGTTGGCCTGGGTGTCGCTCATGACGGTGGTGTAGTTCGAGCCGAAGCTGCCGGGGAAGTTCCCGATGGGCATGCTGGCCCGGTAGATCTTGCCGTTGTCGCCGGCGAAGAACAGGTACATGTTCTGGCCGTCACCGATGAGGGTCTGGTCGATGGGGCCGGTCCCGGAGCCGGAGATGCTGCCGGTGAACAGCGGTTGTGAGGACGACCAGCCGTTGGGGTTGGTGGGGTCGCTGGATGTCTTGTAGAAGAAGGGTGTCGCGCCCCATTGGGATGCCAGTACCCAGATGTTCTTGGGTGCGAAGTAGAACAGGGTGGGGGCCACGGTGGACTGGCTCATCCCGGTCTGCGGGGCCGAGGCCATGTCCGACCAGTTGGTGAAGGGCTGGAAGGCCATCGACCCGTAGGACGACGCGTTGTGGTTCGAGGCGTAGACGAGGTGCTTGCCGTTGTAGACGACGTTGGTGAAGTCCTTCAGCGACACCCACCCGTTCGCCGGCTGCGCCAGCGCGCCCGTCGACGACCAGTGGTAGGACGACGGCAGCGAACACGTCCCACCCGACGTCGGTGGCGTGGTGGTGGGGCTCGTCGGTGGGGTGGTGGTGGGGCTCGTCGGTGGTGTGGTGGTGACGGTGCCGGTGCAGGTGGTCCCGTTGAGGGTGAACGTGGTGGGGATGGGGTTGGTGGCGGTGTATGTGCCGTTGAAGCCGAAGCTGGTGGATCCGCCGGTCGCCAGGCTGCCGTTGTAGGAAGCGTTGGTCACGCTGACCTGGGTGCCGCTCTGGGTGTAGGTGCCGCTCCACAGCTGGGTGATGGACTGTCCCGTGGCGAAGGCCCAGGAGAGCTGCCAGCTGGTGATCGGGGTTCCCAGATTGGTAACGCTCACATTGGCGCCGAACCCGCCGGGCCAGGTGTTCGTGATGCTGTAGTCGACCTGGCAGCCGCTGGCCGCCTGCGCCGATGTCGCCACGAACGAGATGCCCGCAGCCGCTAAAACGGTGGAGAGCAATGCGATGAGCAACGGCTGTCGCCGCTTGACCACATGGGTGCGCTTCATGAAACGTACTCCTTGAGTGATGAGCCCGAAGGGACCATTGATAGCGCTAACAACCGAAGGCCGGTGCCGGCCTGCGGCACCGAACTGCCACCCCCTGTGCCGCCTGCCGCCGCGGCACGCGGCAGCGGTCGGCGGCGCACGCGGCAGCGCCGCACCGTAGGAGAGGAACAACGGGTCTCTGGGATCACTTCGACCTCGTCTCTTGGCGGTTCCGAGGGGCACGCGGCTGAGCGCACCGCCACGAGGAACACGGTGGGGGGCCGTTCACGAGGGTTGACAGCTGTCGGAGTTGTCTCAGCGCCAGGAAGGGACTGACACGAAACGGTGGCAAGTGTGGACCTGCAGCATCCGAAGGTCAACGCTCCGGTACAGAAATCCTCGACGGTCGGGGCGGCGGGATCGCCGAGGTTCCCCCGACCTGCAACGCAGTCGAGCCGCTTGCCGTGACCCGCCGGGCCCGCTCCCGTTCCGGCCCGCGACGCCGCCGTGGCGACCTCCAGGTCGTCGAGGCCCGCTGTCGAGTCGAGCACGGCGGGCAGGTTGGCCGGGAGGTACCCTCCGCTCGCCCGCCGGGCGGGTGATTCAGGCCGGGCGCGGGGCGGACACGGGCAAGCGTGGCGTCGGCGGAGGAGCTCAGCCGTTGCCGGAGGTCCGCTCCGGCCGCACCAGCACCGCCGCCATGACCGCTGGACCGGCGCTGGACGCAGACGCGAGTGAGCCGGTCTGCACAGGTAGCAGCCTCGGGAGCAATGTTCCGCTTCACCGCTCGGCGCCACCGTAAGGAACGGCCGCCGGCAGATGCGCGCGAAGGGGCCCCATCGCAGGTGGCGGCGGGTGTCCTCGGTGTCCTCGTGCCGGCGGTCGACGTCGTCCTGGAGGGACGGGGGCCGTGCTCGTGCAGCTCGGCTCCGGTGCTCGTGCCGTCCGCGACCGGGCACTTTCCGCAGAGCGCCGGGTCTGGCCGTGCGGCGATCCGTCGTCAGGCTCGCGCGCGCCCGCCGGGATACTGAGGCGCATGCGAATCGACTTCGGTCCTGAGCAGCTCGGCCGGAATGCGTTCTACAGGCTTCTGACGGCGACGGTCGTCCCGCGGCCCATCGCGTGGGTGTCCACGACGTCGGCGGCGGGGACCGACAACCTCGCCCTGCGACGTTCGGTGGAAAGCGGTGTCGGTAGGCGGGGAACGCTATCCGCTGCGGCGGGCTGCCGCAACCGGTCCGGTTCGCTGCTCGGCGGGTACGGATGCCGTTAGGGGCCGCCTGGTTCGGAACACGCCCCAAGGTGGCACCCGCGCATCGACATCGAGACAGGAGAGCCCCCGCTGGCGTGGGGACGATGTGCACTACGACCCCGAGACCGACGAGGGCTGGGGATCACCGCTGGCGCAGGGACGACGCCGCGTCGAGGCACGGCGCGTGCATCTCGATCGGAGAACCCCCGCTGGCGCGGGGACGACGGCAAGGGTAACGGAGACAACTGGTGAGGGAGCGACAGCTCGGGGCTGATCCGGCCGGGACCGGCGCCTGAGAGCGTGTCTGAGATCTGTCGTGTCGGCCGTCCGGGTGGCTCGTTGGGTGGTGTGTGAGTGCTGGCAGGGGCGGCTACCCGTCTGATCTGACCGATGAGCAGTGGGCGTTGATCGAGCCGCTGCTTCCCGCGCCGAGGACGAGCTCGAAGGGCGGCCGGCGGGAGAAGCACCCGCGTCGGCGGATCGTGGACGCGATCTTGTACCTGGCGCGTACCGGGTGCCAGTGGCGGTACCTGCCCAAGGACTTCCCGCCCTGGCCGACGGTGTACTGGTACTTCACCTGGTGGCACGACGACGGCACGGTGGAGAAGGTCCACGACGCGTTGCGGGTCAAGGTCCGCCAGGCCGACGGCCGCAGCCCGGAACCGCCCGCCGGCCTGATCGACTCGCAGTCCGTCCGCGCGGCCGACACCGTACCGAAGGCCACCAGCGGGTTCGACGCGGGCAAGAAGACCAGGGGCCGCAAGAGGTTCATCGTCACCGACACCCTCGGCGTGCTCCTGGCCGTGCACGTTGTCGCCGCCAGTGTCCAGGACCGCGACGGCGGGAGGCGGCCACTGCTGTGGACCCGCCTGGACCATCCCACCGTGCTCAAGTTCTGGGCGGACCAGGGCTTCGCCGGCCGCTTCGTCCAGTGGGCCTCCGACACCTTGCGCCGCGACGTGGACATCGTCCGCAAGCAGCCCGGACAACGCGGCTTCCACGTCCAGCCCAAGCGGTGGGCGGTCGAGCGCACCTTCGCCTGGATCACCGTGCGCCGACGCCTCGCCGGCGACTACGAACGAGACCCGGCACACTCCGGGACCATGATCCGCTGGGCCATGACCGACGTGATACTCCGCCGGCTCACCCGCGGAGGACCCGCCACCTGACCCGGCCCCAAACCCCTACGACGAATTCTCTGAACCGATCTCAAACGAGCCCTGAGAAAACCTCAGTGCGCATGCCAATGCCTTCAAACCTGCCGCCGCACTCCGGAGAGACACGAGCCTCTGGATGATTTTCTATCCTCTCCCCGAGAGGAAGCAGAGTACCGCGAGTTGTATCCCTCCATTTTAGTTACAGTATCTCTACTTCGCGGGCGACGTCGATGAGGTTAAAAACCACTTGCTCGTCGAAGGTCAGGAGGGTGTGCGAATCACTGCCGTCGAGGGACATGATGCTGAGGCTGTCTGGCGTGAAGGCCCCAACGATGCGCCCGTGAGTGAGAGCGAAAGTGCAATCAGGAAGACCGGGGGTGTTTTCGGGACCGCGGATGGCACCCGTCACAACGTTCGTGATGAGGGTGGGCGGTACGGGTGTCTGATTGTAGTCGACCTCTTCGGGGAACAGGACAACTTCCTGGTCGCTCGCCCACGCGCCTTGGGGGCACGAAAGGATCTCCCTATCGGAGATCTGGTTGACGAGGTATCCGTGGGCGGCTTCGAGGATCGTCACGGCTAGTTGGTCGTCGGTGTCGGCGTGGGCGATGACGATGTAGTGCCCGTCGGGGGACCAGCCGATCTGCCGTTCCGCCGGCAGCCCGCCCGGTCCTGACCACAGCTTCCGGCGTCCGCCTGTTGCAAGGTCGATGATCCAGACGATCATCCACTTCTCTCCGAAGCGGTATTCAGGGCTTTTGACTCTGGTGGAGGAGAGTACAGCCAGTTCGTGTCCGTCCGGAGAGAACGCAACACACCAGTCCGTGCCCTCGTCGGACTCGTCGAACCGCATCTCCGAGCCGTCAGCCAAGGTATGGACGACGATGTATCTAACGGCCGTGGAATACGACCAGGTGATGTAGGCGATGCGCGTACCGTCTCCGGACAGCGCCGCCACCTGCGTCTCCCATCCGTCGCGCCCGCACTCGACGCCCGCGAATGTTCCTGTGTCCGCATCTCGCACCAGGACAGCGGACCTAGGGCGAGGTGGCCAACGTGCCTCGCTCAGCAGCCCGGCGCGCACAACCCGCTGCACAGGCAACGTGTCCGGCGACAATCTCCACGGCTCAGCCATCGCCGTAATCCTCCCCCCGTTCTCACGCACCGTTCCCGCTACCCGAGCACAATACCAGGAGACAAGGTCAAGTATAGCGCCTCCCAACAATATGGCCGTTTCGTAGAATAACGACCAAATCATATCGGAATAATCCCCTCCGGTTTCCCCGCCTCCGGAATGGATCGTTCCGCGTTTCGGACCCTCATCGGAGGGCAGAGATTCTTCTTGTCGACGCGATTCACATAGGGCTAGCATCCTTCCCCATGGGTAAATCGCGAGTATTTCGGATCGACTCACTCCGTCAACTCTACCTGTCATGGCATTGGTCATGATTGCAGCATTGTTTTCCCCGGTGGAAAATGCGTTACTCCCCACGAAAGCTTACGCAGCTTCGTGTGACAACAGCACGGACTGGGGGGTCGGACCAAGAAACGGCGCAGGCAGCCCCGCTCGCTGCATCAACGAGGGGATGTACAAGACGCGCCGCCGACTGTCCGGATCTTCGTGTGGGACCGGTTCACCGCCTTCTGACCGGCGGAGAGGGTCTCCCATCGTCCCCAGCAGGGGATGCGGACGGTTCCGCCGGCGCCTCGGTAGCCCTTGTCGGCCCACCAGGGGATGTCGGCTTGGGCGAGGGCGTCGACGATGCCGTGTTCGCGGGCTGCGCGTAGGTCGTGAACAGCGCCGGGCAGGGCCGGTGAGACCCACAGCAGTCGGCCGAACGGATCGGTGAGGACCTGCACGTTCATGCCGTGTTTCTTGTGCTTCCCCGAGTGGAAGGGCCGGTCCGCGGCGATGCGGTCGATGGGCAGGAGCGTGCCGTCCAGAAGGACGAACGCCTTCATCGACGCGGTGCGGACGGCACCGGCCGGGGTGGGTGCGAGGGCGGCCAGGAGGTCCACGGCCTCGGTGACGTAGCGGTATGCCGTCGCGGTCCCGACTTCGAAGCCAGCCGCGAGCTGGGCATACGGGTGGCCGTTGCGGAGATGGACGAGAGTGAGCAGGGCCTGGCGGTCGGCACCCAGGCGCCGCCAGCAGGTGCCGAGCTCCCGGCGGCGCGCTGGCGGAGCTTGGCGGACAGGAAGCGCAGGGCAGAACTGGACACGTCGACGCCCGACGGGTAGACAAGCACGCGAAGCCTCTGGTGGAGACGGATTTCTTGGTCGAAAACCCATCTACCAGGGGCTTCGCCATGTTGTCACCCCAACTGCACGCTCCCAGCGGCAGGTTGGAAGAGGCTCAGTGGGTGCACGGGGCGGATGGCATGATCGGCTGGTGGATATTGATCATCGGCCGGTGCGGCCCAAGAGGTCCGTTCTCTTCGACGTCGACGGCACGCTGATTGATGCTCTGGGAAACCAACGGCAGGTCTGGGGTATGTGGGCGGCTCGATACGGCCTGAACCCCGACGAGGTCTACCAAGTCGCGCTGAGGACTCGGCCGCTGGAGACATTCGCCGTCGTGCTGCCGGACCGGAACCCCCAGGAGTGCCTTACGCTCCTGCACGAGTTGGAGGACGAAGACGTCCGCTCCGGCGTGTACACGGCCTTCGACGGTGCCGCCGAGCTGCTGCACGACCTTCCGCTGGAAGCCTGGGCGCTGGTCACCTCGAACTACGACCACCGGGTCCGCGGGCGTTTCGTCCGGACGGGGTTGCCGGTGCCCGAGGTGATCGTGGACGCGGCCGCTGTCGATGAGGGCAAGCCGTCCCCCGTCCCCTATCTGCTGGCAGCGGAGCGACTCCACACCTCGCCGAGGCACTGCCTGGTCATCGAGGACACACCCTCTGGGGTGCAGGCTGGACTGAGGGCAGGAATGACGGTGTGGAGCGTCAACACACCCGCCGCCGTCGACGGTGCGCATCGTCACTACACAACTCTGTGCGAGGCGGCGAACGACATCACCGCCTTCGCCCGCGGCACGGGCACTGACAGCGGCACGGAGCAGTAGCTGAGACCGTCTGAGCCGGCGTCGAACCGTCGATAGCCGCCGGAACCTGACTGTTCCCCGGACATCAGGACGACCCTTGCGTGACCATGTACTTCGGCCAGGAGGCACGTGATCACAACAAGGGCCGTGAGGGTGAATGTGCTGGAAGACGCTGTACGCGTCGAGGCACTGTCCACGCTTTCCTGCTTCCGGCAGGATCTCTACGACTGTCTGACGGCCCGCGCGGACGCGCTGTTCGAACTGGCCGACGCCCTGCTGTGCACGGACGGTCCGATCAAGGCCCTGGTCGACCTGGCGCTCGCACCCGAGCACCGGCGTGGTCATGGCGCGCTCTACGGCGCCTTGAACTGCGGCCGGATCGAGGCGGACCAGTTGCGGGCGACGCTAGCCGAGCTGCCGCTGCCCCGCACCGCGGGCGGGCGGATCGTCTTGGCCGTGGATGTCAGTTCGTGGCTGCGATCGGACGCAGTGACCACCCCGGACCGGTTGTTCTGTCACGTCCACGGGCGGGCGAAGAACGCCGCGCAGTTCATACCTGGCTGGCCCTACTCCTTCGTCGTCGCGTTGGAGAACGGTCGCGCCTCCTGGACCGGGATCCTGGACGCGGTCCGGCTCGGGCCTGAGGACGACGCCACGGCGGTGACCGCCGACCAGCTGCGGTCCGTCGTCGAGCGTCTGGTCGCGGCAGGGCACTGGGCTGAGGGAGAACCTGACGTCCTGATGGTCATGGACGGCGGCTACGACGTCACCCGCCTGGCGTTCGTGCTCGCGGACCTGCCCATGGAGCTTTTCGGCCGCATCCGCTCCGACCGGGTCCTCCGGCTCCCAAAGCCGCCCCGACTGCATGGCACCAACGGGCGCCCGCCCAAGCGCGGGCCCGAGTTCGCCCTGAACAAGCCCGCTACCTGGCCCCCGCCGCAGCACACCACCACGACCGCCACCACGCGCTACGGCGCCGCCACCGCCGACAGCTGGGACCGCGTGCACCCTCGGCTCACCCACCGCACCTGCTGGCTCGGCCACGAAGGCGAACTGCCTGTCACTGAGGGCACGTTGATTCGGCTGGAGGTCGATTACCTGCCCGGCGACCGCGACCCCAAGCCAGTCTGGCTGTGGTCCTCGGCCACCGATGCCACCGCCGCCGACATCGACCGCTGGTGGCAGTCCTACCTCCGCCGCTTCGATCCTGAGCACACCTTCCGACTGTTTAAACAGACCCTCGGTTGGACCCGTCCCAGACTCCGCGACCCCGAGGCGGCCAGCCGCTGGACCTGGATCGTCATCGCCGCCGACACTCAACTCTTCTCGCCCGGACCCTCGCCGAGGACATCCGCCGCCCCTGGGAAGAAGCCCGCCATCCCGGGCCGGCTCACCCCGGCCCGCGTCCGCCGAGGGTTCAGGAACATCCGCCCGATGATCACCCTCCCCGCCGGTGCACCCAAACCCGGCAAACCCGGCCCCGGACGCCCGTCCGGTTCCGAGAACCGCACGCCCGCACCCCGCCACGACGTCGGAAAGACCATCAAACGCGACCTCACCATGGCCGAGCATCAAGATCGGAAAGGTTGAAGAACAAGCTTACTGAGCAACAACCAGGACGATTTTTCCGGTGGTGCGCCCGGTCTCGCCGTGTTCGTGCGCCTTGGCCGCCTGTTCCAGGGGCAGGACTGTGTCGATCTCGGCGCGCAGTCTCCCTGTCTCAACGAGTCCGGCAATGGCCTTCATTCCCGCGTAGTCCGGTTCGACGAGCATGAACCCGGAACGGAGGCCGCGGTCTTCGGCTTCGTCGGCGGGCGGCGTGTCGGTTGGCGAGGACAGCGAGATGAGGACGCCGCCCTTGCGCAGTACCCGCAGTGAGCGCGGTCCGTAGTCACCGCCGATGGTGTCGAGGACGACGTCGATGTCGCGGGTCGTCTCGGCGAAGTCCACCTGGGTGTAGTCGATCAGTTCGTCGGCGCCCAGGCCTCGCAGGAACGGGTGCTTGGCCTCGCGGGCGGTGCCGATGACGTAGGCGCCGTGCGCCTTGGCGATCTGCACGGCCAGGTGACCGACGCCACCGGCGGCTGCGTGGATCAGGACGCGTTGCCCGGGCTGGAGGCTCGCAGTCTCGGTCAGAGCCTGCCACGCGGTCAGCGCGGCCAGCGGCAGAGCGGCCGCCTGCACATGGTCGATCGTATTCGGTTTGGCTGCGAAGTGCCGTGCGGGGGCGGTCACGTACTGCGCATAGGTGCCCGCCTGGTACGGGAAGCGCGGCATGCCGAACACCTCGTCGCCAGGCCGAAACAGCGTCACTCCGAGTCCTACTGCCTCGACCACGCCGGACACGTCATAGCCCAGGATGATCGGCTCGCCCCACAGGCCAAGGCCCCCGTGGGCCCGGGACTTCCAGTCGGTCGGGTTGACCCCAGCCGCGTGCACCCGTACCAGGATCTCCGTTGGGCCGGGCTCGGGGCGGTTCACATCAGTCTCGGTGAGGACCTCCGGGCCGCCCCAGGATCGCAGGGTCATCGCGCGCATCCGTGTGGCGGCGGGGGTGCTTTTGTGCATCAGGTGTCCGTTCACGCTCCGTGCCGCACTCTGTCGTGCAGCCCGGAACCAGACTGCGTGAAGGACCGCCCGACCAGTAGTGGCCCGAGAGTCATCATGTGCCAGGATCTGGCCATGCACCGTGTGGTTGTCCTCGCTCTTGAAGGCGTCATCCCGTTCGAGCTGGGCATCCCGGCGCGGATCTTCGGCAGCGCCCTGTCACCGGACGGCCAGCCGCTCTACGAGGTGATCGCCTGCACCCTGGACGGTCGGCCTGTGAACACTGACGCCGGCTTCGCCATCGCCGTCGAGCACGACGCGAAGGCGCTCGCCACTGCCGACACCCTGGTCATTCCGCCTTCCAACGCCCTCGGAGTGATCCGCGACGAGGGTCGCCTGCCGAAGTCTCTGGCTAGAGCCCTCGAGCTCACCCGGCCGGACACCCGCATCGTGTCGATCTGCACGGCGTCCTATGTGCTGGCCGCCGCGGGCCTGCTCGACGGCCGATCGGCCACCACGCACTGGAAGGAAGCCGAGCACTTCCAGCAAACCTTCCCGCAGGTGAAAGTCGATCAGGGCGTACTGTTCGTGGACAGCGGTGCCATCCTCACCTCGGCAGGTGCCGCTGCAGGGGTGGACCTTTGCCTGCACCTGGTACGCGGCGATCACGGCAGCGCGGTGGCCAACCAAGTAGCACGGAGCTGTGTCGTCCCGCCCTGGCGCGACGGCGGCCAGGCCCAGTACATCGAGCAGCCCGTACCCGAGCCGTCATCGGCCACCACCGCCGCCACCCGCGCCTGGGCGCTCGACCGCCTGCATCAGCCGCTGCCGCTGTCCGAACTCGCCGCCCACGCCCGGATGAGTATCCGGACCTTCACCCGCCGCTTCCGCGCCGAAGTGGGCATGACTCCGGGCCATTGGCTGACCACCCAGCGTCTGGACTTGGCCCGACGGTTGCTCGAGACCAGTGATCTATCGATCGATCACGTCGCCCAGCGCGCCGGGTTTGGCAGCGCCAACTCCCTCCGGCAGCATCTACGCGCCGCCATCGGAATCTCACCTGCGGCTTACCGCCGCACCTTCCATACCTGAAGCACGCCTGTCCACGAGATTTGACGATTCCTCGGCGCAAGCCCGGGAACACGTCGATGCCTTCATTGCAACCCCCGGCTGCACGTCAGGTCTGGCGGAACCAATCTTCGCCGAGGTCCGAGTAGCGCAGCGCCGTCGCTGAGCCGCCTAGCTTCTGATGCGCAGGTACGCGCCGGGGGAGCTTGGGGCGGTAGGTGGACAGCTGGTCGAAGGGATTGAGGGTGACGCCGTGGCCCGTCGCCTGGGGCGGGATCACCAGGTCGTCCCGGAGGGACGGGGGGTCGTGCTCGTGCAGTTCGGCTCCGGTGCTCGTGCCGTCCGCGACCGGGCACTTTCCGCAGAGCGCCGGGTCTGGCCGTGCGGCGATCCGTCGTCAGGCTCGCGCGCGCCCGCCGGGATACTGAGGCGCATGCGAATCGACTTCGATCCTGAGCAGCTCGGCCGGAACGCGTTCTACAGGCTTCTGACGGCGACGGTCGTCCCGCGGCCCATCGCCTGGGTGTCCACGACGTCGGCGGCGGGGACCGACAACCTCGCCCCGCACAGCTTCTTCAGCGTCGCCTGCGTGGATCCGCCCGTCGTGCAGTTCACCTCGGTCGGGCGGAAGGACTCGTTGCGGAACGTCGAGGAGACGGGGGAGTTCGTGGTGAATCTCGCCCCCGAGCACCTCTTCGAGGAGGTCAACGCCACCGCGACGGATTTCCCGCGCGGGGTCAGCGAGTTCGACGAGGTGGGGATCGCGCGGGAGCCGAGTGCGCGGGTGAAGCCGCCGCGGGTGGCGGCGTCGCCGGTGGCCCTGGAGTGCGAGATGCACAGCACGGTGCGGCTGGGGGACTCGACCGTGGTGTTCGGACGGGTCGTGCACGCGGCGGTGTCCGAGGCGATGCTGACGGAGGGGCACCCGGACGTCCAGCGCATGCGGCCGCTCACCCGGATGGGGAAGGACGAGTGGGGCACCCTCGGGGAGGTGCTGGAGATCGCGCGGATCCCCGTCCGCGAGTGGGAGGAGGGGCGCCGCCGCTGACGGGGCGGTAGGGACGCGGCCGGGAAAACCCTTCGACGCCGCACGGGCCGGCGGGCCATGATCGTGGCATGTTCCGGCTCGCCTTCCTCGCAGACGCCACCGCGGCAGCGGTCGCGGCGTCGAAGGCTGCCTGCTCCGCCCCGGGTGCGAACGCCGCCCCGGCCGGCCGGAACGCGAACGCATCCTTCGACGGCGCCCGACGCTGACCCTCCCCGGACCGACGTCCGGTGGGACCCCGCACGGGGAGGGTCGGACCGGCCAGGGGTTCCCGACTCACCCGGCGTCCCAGGAGGAGACACCGTCATGTCCAAGCAGGCGTACGTGCGTACCAAGCCGCACCTCAACATCGGCACGATGGGCCACGTCGACCACGGCAAGACCACCCTCACCGCGGCCATCACCAAGGTTCTGGCCGACCGCGGTAGCGGCACCTTCGTCCCGTTCGACCGCATCGACCGGGCGCCGGAGGAGGCCGCCCGCGGCATCACCATCAGCATCGCGCACGTCGAGTACGAGACGGCGAACCGTCACTACGCGCACGTCGACATGCCGGGGCACGCCGACTACGTGAAGAACATGATCACCGGCGCGGCCCAGCTGGACGGCGCGATCCTGGTCGTCTCGGCGCTCGACGGCGTCATGCCGCAGACGGCCGAGCACGTGCTGCTCGCCCGGCAGATCGGTGTCCGGCACGTGGTCGTCGCCCTCAACAAGGCCGACGCCGGAGACCCGGAGCTGACCGACCTCGTCGAGCTGGAGGTGCGCGAGCTGCTGACCGCGCACGGATTCCCGGGCGACGAGCTGCCCGTCGTGCGGGTGTCGGGGCTGCGGGCGCTGGAGGGCGACCCGCGCTGGACGGCCGCGACGGGCGAGCTGCTGGACGCCGTCGACGCGTACGTGCCCGTGCCGGTGCGGTACACCGACGCGCCGTTCCTGCTGTCGGTCGAGAACGTGCTGACCATCACCGGGCGCGGCACCGTGGTGACCGGTGCGGTCGAGCGCGGCACGATCGCGCCCGGCGACCGCGTCGAGCTGCACGCGGCCGCGGGGGAGCCGCTCACCAGCGTCGTCACCGGCCTGGAGACCTTCGGCAAGCCGATGGACTCCGCGCAGGCCGGCGACAACGTGGCGCTGCTGCTGCGCGGGGTGCAGCGCGGGCAGGTGCGGCGCGGCGACGTCGTCGCGGCGCCCGGCAGCGTCAGCCCGCACCGCCGCTTCACCGCGCGCGTCTACATCGTGCCCGCGGCGGAGGGCGGCCGGCACACCCCGGTGACCTCCGGCTACCGGCCGCAGTTCTACATCCGCACCGCGGACGTGGTGGGCGACGTCGACCTCGGCGAGGTGCCGATGGCGCTGCCCGGGGACACCGCCGAGGTCACCGTCGACCTCGGCCGCGCGCTGCCGCTGGAGCCGGGGCTCGGCTTCGCCATCCGCGAGGGCGGGCGCACGGTGGGCGCGGGCACGGTGACCGCGCTGCTCTGACGCACCACCCCGGTGCCGGTGGTCCGGCCCCGCCGCCGCCCGGTACGGTCCGCCGTACCGGGCAGCGGCGGCCCGCGCCCCGGCCGGCGGCGTACCCCGGCGGCGGTGAGCCGTCACCCCGGCCGCGCCGCACGGGATGCCGGGGCCGGCACCGGCGGCCGGCCGGCCGGACCCGCCGCGCGACAATGGCCCGATGGACCACCACGAGGACTCCGGCGGGCCGGGCCGCGTGCCCGTGACGCGCGAGACCGACTTCGGCACCGCCCGCCTGCTCCCGGACATCGACCGCGACCGCGCGTGGCTGCTCACCGTCGACGGCGCCCCGCAGTCGTACGTGGACCTCGACGACCCCGCGCACCTGGAATTCGAGTACGTGCGCCGGATCGCGTACGCCGTCGACGCCGCCTTCCCCGGAGCGCGGCCGCTGGACGCGGTGCACCTCGGGGGCGGCGCGATGACGCTGCCGCGCCTGATCGCCCACGACCGGCCCGGTTCGCGGCAGCAGGTCGTGGAGGCGGACGGGCGGCTCACCGCCCTCGTCGCGGAGGTGCTGCCACTGCCCGATCCCGCGCCGGCCGTGCACACCGCCGACGCCCGCGCGTGGACCGCCGCGGCCGGGACCGGCACCGCCGACCTCGTGGTGGTCGACGTCTTCGGCGGCTCCACCGTGCCCGCAGCCATGACCTCGGTGGAGTTCGTACGGGACGCGCTGCGCGTGCTGCGCCCGGACGGTCTTTACGTCGCCAACCTCGCCGACGCCGCGCCCTTCGCCTTCCTGCGCTCCCAGCTGGCCACGGTACGGGCCGCGCTCGCGGCTCAGGCCCCGGACGGAGGCGACATGTGCCTGCTGGCCGAGCCCGCGGTGCTGCGCGGGCGCCGCTACGGCAACGCCGTCCTGGCGGCCGGCCGCCACCCGCTGCCCGTCGCCGGACTGACGCGGCTGTGCGCCGCCGACGCCTTCCCCGCACGCGTCGTCCACGGTCCCGGCCTGGCCCGTCTGACGGGCGCCGCCGCCCCCGTGACCGACGCCGACGCCAGCCCCTCCCCGCCGCCCCCGGAGGGTGCCTTCACCGTCGGCTGACGCCGGCCCCGCACCCGTACGGCAAGCGCTCCGGCGTCCGCTCCCGCGAGCTCCCGCCCCTACGCCGCCTCCTCCACGGGAGCGGGATGCGCCACCGGGAGCGCGGGGCGCGGCGCCAGCCGCAGGGTGCGGACGTCGCGGAGCAGCAGTACCAGCGCCGTCAGCAGGACGACCAGGGCCGACGAGCCCCACAGCGCCTGCCGCAGGCCGAACGCGGCCGCGGCGGGTCCGGCCGCGGCCACCGCGAGCGGGGTCATGGCGACCGAGCCCAGCCAGTCGTACGCGGCGACCCGCGACATCATGTCCTCCGGGATCTCCTGGTGCATCGCCAGCATCCAGCCGACCGCGAAGACCTCGATCGCGACCCCGCCCGCGAACATCACCAGCGCCAGCGTCCACGCGGGGAGCAGCAGGGCGAGCGCGGCACCGGGCAGGGCGAGAGGGAAGACGCACAGGGTGCCGACGAGCAGCACCCGGCGGGGCTTCCAGCGCATCATCAGCACCGCCCCGCACGCCGTCCCCAGCCCGCCGGCGGCCAGGGCCAGGCCCCAGGGTCCCGCGCCGCCGAGGTGGTCGCGGGAGACCAGCGGCCCGTAGACCGACTCGACCGCCGTGACCATGCCGTTGACGACGGAGAACTGCACGACGATGCCCCACAGCCACGGCCGGCCGGCGACCTCGCGCCAGCCTTCGCGCAGCTCGCCGAGCACCCCGCCGCCGCGCGGCGGCCGGGCGGCGCCGCCGGTGTCGATACGGGCGCGCAGCACCGCGGCGACCACGAAGCCCGCGGCGTCGGCGGCGAGCACCCAGCCGGCGCCGAGCGCCGCGACGAGCGCGCCGCCCAGCGCGGCGCCGCCGACGGTGGCCGCGTTGGTGGACAGCCGGTAGACGGAGATGGCCGGGCCCGCGTGCCGGGCCTCGACGGTGGCCAGTACCAGGCCCTGCGCGGCCGGGGCGAAGAACGCGTGCGCCCCGCCGCCGACCGCCGTGAGCACGGCCATCTGCCACAGCGCGGGGTGCCCGGTGAGGACCAGGGCGGCGAAGAGCGCCTGCGAGCCGGCGTTGACCAGGTTGGCGGCCGCCATGACGTGCTGGCGCGGCAGCCGGTCCGCGAGGGCGCCGCCGACGAGCAGCAGCACGACCATCGCGAGCGTGCGCGCCGCGGCGACGACACCCACGTCCGTGGCGCTGCCGCCCGCCTCGATGACCGCGAAGGCCGCCGCGATCGTCGCCCCCGCGTTGCCCGCGCCGGTGACGAAGGACGCGCCCACCAGGAGCCGGAAGTCGCGTCCCGCCCAGGGGGGCAGGCCGCGGCGGCCGGCCCGGTCGTGTGCAGTCATCCGGGAACTGTGGCCGCAACCCCGGCGTCCTGCCAAACGGTTTACCGGCGGCCCGGGCGGCGGCCGGACCTGCGGCCGCGGCTCCGGCGCGCCGCGCCGCTCACTGCTTGATCGGCCGGATGGTGGACTTGATCCGGTCGACCACCGACTGTGCGAGCTGGTCCGGGACGCCGGTCCTGGCCCACAGCACCCACACGATCGGGGTCGGGGTCTTCTGCGCCGGGTCCAGCCACGCCACGGTGTAGGCGATGCCGTTCGAGGAGCACTTGTTGGCCTTGGGGACGTTCGTCATCGTGGCCTGTGCCTGCCAGCCGCTGATGCCGTAGGCGTTGTGGAAGGCCTTGCTGCCGAGGGCGGCGGAGACGGTGCCCTTGTTGTTCTCCTGGAAGGCCCACTTCGCCCAGGCCCTGGCCTCGTTCTCGGCTGCGGCCTGCAGGCTGGTGGCGCCCGCGCCGCCCTTGGTGCCCGCGGTGGCGTTGCTGGTGCTGACCTTGCCGTCCTTGCAGGTGTCCTCCATGTAGTACGCGGGGGCGCCCACGATGACCTGCGGTTTGCCGGCGTCGTCCTCGTAGCCGACGCTCATCGACTCGCTGCCGACCGTCCAGCCGGGCGGCACGTCGAAGGCCGAGTTGCGCTCGGCGCGCTTGACGACCTTCCAGCCGGGGATGACCGGCGCCACCTCGGTGGAGCCCGCGGGGCCGCGGGGGCTGTCCTCGTCGTCGCCGCCCCCGGCGTCCATGGTGCCGGTCGCGGTGGGGGACGGCGTCGCGGTGGGCGTCGCCGAGGTGGCGGTGGGCGAGGTGGTGTCGTGCGCGTCCGTCTTCTTGCCGTCGTCCTTGCCGACGAGCATTACGGTCACCACGACGGCCGCGATCACCGCGAGGGCGACGCCGATGGCCGTCCCGATCGCGGCCTTGCTGCGGCCCGGCCGCGGCCCGCCCCCGGGCCCGCCCGGGAAGGGCTGCGGGGTCGGGTAGCCGACCGGCCCGGCCTGGGACGGCGCGGAGTACCCGGGCTGCTGGTAGCCGGGCTGGGTGTACGGCGAGGGGGTGCCGTACGGCTGGGTCGGCGGGTACGGCTGGGGCGCCGGAGGCTGCCCGGGCGCGACCGGCGGCCCGGGCGGCGGCCCGGGCGGCTGCTGGCCGGACTGCGGGTAACCCGGCTGCTGGTAGCCGGGCTGCGCGTACGGATTGGGCGGCTGACCGTACGGCCCCTGGGGCTGCTGCGGGGAATTGCCCGCCGGGTTCTGCTCTGGGCCGGATTGTCCCCCGGCCTGCTGGTCTCCTGGCCACATGGCTGGAAACACTAGGGGAGCGGGCGCCGCGGTTCCATGCCGGATGTCCCTACCGGCTGGTAACATCCGGGCATGTCCGAGACCTCGCCGACACCGGCTTCCATAGGCGCATTCCTGACGGCCACCGTGCCGATGGTCCGCACGCTCCGGCTGGAGTACCTGGAGACCACCGCCGAGCGCGCGGTGCTCGCGCTGCCCGACGACCCCGAGTACCACAACCACGTCGCCGGTCCGCACGCCGGCGCGATGTTCACCCTCGCCGAGTCCGCGAGCGGGGCCGTCGTGATCGGCGCGTTCGCCGACCAGCTGGGCCGGGCCGTACCGCTCCCGGTGCGGGCCGAGATCGGCTGGACCAAGCTCGCGCGCGGCCCGCTGACGGCCACCGCGGTGCTCGGCCGCCCCGCCGCCGAGGTCGTCGCGGAGCTGGACGGGGGCAGCCGTCCGGAATTCCCCGTCGAGGTGTCGGTGCGCCGCGAGGACGGCGCCGAGACCTCGCACATGACAATCGTCTGGACGCTGCGCCCGAACAGCTGAGACTCACGGGAGCGGGGTGCACCATCGGCGCCGGGACGGACGCCGGTTGTGCCGCCCCGAGCTGACCGGCCGGAACGCCCGGCGGCCCGGACCGGTTCGCCCGTCCGGTCGGTTAGGCTTCCTGGGAGTGCGCCGGGAGCGCACGTTCGACCGTCGTCGTGGGGAGGGACCTCCTGTGCACGTGCAGGACTGGCTCGACGGCATCCCGCCGGTGGCCGTCTACCTGATGGTGGGTCTGGTGGTCGGCCTGGAGAGCCTGGGAATCCCGCTGCCGGGCGAGATCGTGCTGATGACCGCGGCGCTGATGTCGTCGCAGGGCCACGCCAACCCGTGGCTGGTCGGGGCGTGCGCCATCGTCGGGGCGGTCGGCGGCGACTCGATCGGCTACGCGATCGGCCGCAAGGGCGGCAAACCGCTGCTCGAACGGCTCGGCAGACGCTTCCCCTCGCACTTCTCCCCGGGCCATGTGGCCACCGCCGAGCGCTCCTTCCAGCGCTGGGGCATGTGGGCGGTGTTCTTCGGCCGCTTCGTCGCCCTGCTGCGGATCTTCGCCGGGCCGCTCGCGGGCGTGCTCAAGATGCCCTACGGCCGCTTCCTGACCGCCAACGCGCTCGGCGGCATCGTGTGGGCCGGTGGCATCACCGCCGTCATCTACTACGTGGGCCAGGTCGCCGAGCCGTGGCTCAAGCGCTTCGGGTACGTCGGGCTGGGCATCGCGGTGCTCTTCGGCATCGGCTCGCTCGTGCTGGTCAAGCGGCGCGCGGCGAAGGTGCAGAAGGAGATGGAGTCCGCGCCCGTTGAGGAGGCCGAGGTCGCGGCGGCGCCCGCCGAGTAGCACGGGCGCGGGACCGGCGGCCGTGCGGCGGACCTCCGCTCAGTCCCGCCCGTCCCCGACCGCGTCCCGGTGCACCCCGGCGAGCGCCACGTAGTGCTCGGCGTTGAGCCGCACCACCGCACGCTCCTCCTCGGTCAGCTCGCGCCGCACCCGCGCGGGCACCCCGGCGACCAGCGAGCCCGGCGGCACCTGCATCCCCTGCGGCACCAGCGCCTGCGCGGCCACCAGCGAACCGGCACCGATGCGCGCGCCGTTCAGCACGGTCGCGCCCATCCCGATCAGCACCCCGTCCTCGATCGTGCAGCCGTGCAGCACCGCGTTGTGCCCGACCGAGACGTTCTCGCCCACCACCACGGGAAAGCCCGGGTCGGCGTGGACGGAGCAGTTGTCCTGGACGTTGGAGCCGGCCCCCAGGCTGATGGACTCGCAGTCGCCGCGCAGCACCGCGTGGTACCAGACGCTCGCACCGGCGGCCAGGCTCACCCGCCCGAGCACCACGGAGGTCGGGGCGGTGTACGCCGCCGGGTCGATCTCCGGCCCGGCCCCGAGGATGCCCGCGACCAGCGCCCCGGCCTGCCCCCGTCGCCCGTCCGCCTGCTCCGCCATCCGCTCACGTCCTCATGCCGCTCCGCCGGTTCTCCCCGGCACCGTATACGGTGGCTGCGTGGCCAGGAACGAGAACGTGTTCTTTTCCGCGGACGCGGACGCCGGCCGGGCCCCCGCCCCGGACGCGGATCCCGCCGTGACCGGCGGCGCTCCCGTGCCCGGCGGCCGCGGCCTCGCGGCGCGGCGCCGGCGTGCGGTGTCGCGGCTCGTGCACCGCGCCTGGCGCTGGGCGCACGAGGCCGCCGCCGTCACCGCCGAGCGTCCCGGGCCGCTGCGCTTCGGCCGTATCGGGCCCGGCACCCGGCTGGCGCATCCCCAGGGCACCGTGTTCGGGGAGCGCTGGATCCACCTCGGCGACTACTGCATCATCGGCGAGCAGGTCACGCTCACCGTCGGCCTGCTGCCCCCCGAGGCCGTCCCCGCAGGTCACCCCCCGCCCGACTACGGCCCCGGCCCGGTGCTGCGGCTCGGCCACGGTGTGGTGCTCGGCCGCGACAGCCACGTGGTGGCGCTCGCCCCCATCACGATCGGCGACAACGTCTTCTGCGGCCCGAACGTCTACCTGACCAGCATCAACCACTCCTACGACGACGTGACACGGCCGGTCGGCGAGCAGTGGCCGCGCACCGCCCCCGTGGAGGTCGGCGCCGGCAGCTGGCTCGGCGCCAACTGCGTGATCCTCCCGGGCGCCCGGCTCGGCCGGAACGTCGTCGTGGCGGCGGGCTCCGTCGTGCGCGGCGAGATCCCGGACTACGCGGTCGTCGCGGGCGCGCCGGCCCGCGTCGTCCGCCGCTGGGACGCCGGCGCCGCGGCCTGGCAGCCCCCGCTGCGCACCCCCGCCCCGGGCGTGCCCCTGGTGGCGGCGGAGGGGGCGGACACCGGGCAACTGCGGCCGGAGACCGACGAATTCCAGCAGCCCGCCTGAGCGGGCGGGCGCCGCGGCTTTGCTAGATTCGCCGCATGCGCGCCCCCATCGGAGACTTCGACGACGCCCAGCCCGCCACCGAACGCCGCGAGCTGCTGCCGCCCCCGGTCGCGGCGGCCGTCACCGCCGACATGCTGCACGTCGACAGCGACCCGGAGAAGGCCGACACCGCCGTCTTTGCCGCCACCTACGGCGAGGGGCTGCTGGAGGCGTCGGCGAACTGCGTGGTCGTGGCCGGCAAGCGGGGCCAGGACGTCACGTTCGCGGCGTGCCTGGTGCTCTCCGCCACCCGGGTGGACGTCAACGGGGCGGTGCGCCGGCACCTGGGCGCCCGCAAGGCGTCCTTCGCCCCGATGGAGACCGCCACCGGCGAGACCGGCATGGAATACGGCGGCATCACCCCGGTGGGGCTGCCCGCCGGCTGGCCGCTGCTGATCGACCCCGCCGTGGTCGACACCCCGTGGGTGCTCATCGGCAGCGGTGCGCGCCGAGGCAAGCTCATCGTGCCCGGGAAGCTGCTCGCCGGGCTGCCGAACGCGGTGGTCCTCGACGGCCTCGGCGTCTGAGCGGCCGCCCGGCCCTCAGGAGAGCCGCGGGATCTCGATGGCGGGGCACCGGTCCATGACCATCTCCACCCCCGCCGCCCGTGTGCGGTCCCAGGCCGCCTCGTCGACCACCCCGAGCTGGAACCACACCGCCTTCGCCCCGATCCCGACCGCGTCGTCGGCGACCTGCCCGGCGAGGGCGGAGTTGACGAAGACGTCCACCACGTCCACCGGGAAGGGGATGTCGGCGAGCGAGGCGTATCCCTGCTCGCCCGCGACCGCCTCCGCCTTCGGGTGGACGGGCACGACCCGCTTGCCGTAGCGCCGCAGGACCTCGGCGACGCCGTACGCGGCGCGCGCGGTGTTGTTCGACAAACCGACCACCGCCCAGGTGTCCCCGCCGTCCTCCAGGATCCGCCGTACCGTCGCGCTGTCGCCGTACATGCCGTCCTCCCTCACACGTCACGGCCCGGGCAGGCCGCCGTCCCACGCCCGTACGCCCTGGTCAACCGGGAGACGGGGCGCTCCCATTCCCGGCCCCGCCACCCCCTAGTCTGGACCGGTGGCGGACTCGTACCTGACGGTGGCGCGCGCGGGCGTGCACGAAAGTGAGATCAAGCGCTCGCGCTTCCTGTGCACGCTGGCCCCCGCCCCCGACGAGGAGGCGGCGCAGGCGGTGGTGCGCGAGGTGCGCAGGGCGCACCCGGCGGCCACGCACAACTGCTTCGCCTACGTGATCGGGCCCGACGGGCGGCTGCACCGGGCCAGTGACGACGGGGAGCCCGGCGGGACGGCCGGCACGCCCATGCTCCAGGTCCTGCTGGGGCGCGAGGTCCGCGACACCGTCGCCGTCGTCACCCGCTACTACGGCGGGATCCAGCTCGGCGCGGGCGGCCTGGCCCGCGCGTACGGCGGCGCGGTCTCGGCGGCGCTGGACGAGATCGGCACCGTCGAGCGGCGCCGCCTCGTGCTGCTGACGGTGGGCGTGGACCACGCGCGCGCCGGGCGGCTGGAGAACGACCTGCGCGCGGCCGGCCACGTCCTGCGGGACGTCTCCTACGGCGACTCGGTGACCTTCACGGTCGGGGTCCCGGAGGGCGACGTGCCCGCGTTCGCGTCCTGGCTCGCCGATGTGACGGCGGGCGCCGCCGCCTGCGAGGCGGGCGGCAGCGCCTACGTCGACGTCGGCTAGCGGCGCCCTACCAGCGCGGGGACTTCCTCTCGTACGAGGGGTCGATGCGCTGCATGTAGCCGGTGTCGTCCCGGTTGCGCAGCCCGCAGCGCAGGTACTGCTCGTGCAGCCGGGCGAGCGCGTCGCGGTCCAGCTCGACGCCCAGGCCCGGGGTGCGCGGCACCTGCACGGCGCCGCCGGAGAACTCCAGTGCACCGGGGACGATGATCTCCTCGGTCTTCCACGGCCAGTGCGTGTCGCACGCGTAGGTCAGGTTGGGCGTGGCCGCAGCCAGGTGGGTCATCGCGGCCAGGCTGATGCCCAGGTGCGAGTTGGAGTGCATGGACAGGCCCAGGCTGAAGGTGCGGCAGATGCCGGCCAGCAGCAGGGAGCGCTGCATGCCGCCCCAGTAGTGGTGGTCGGACAGGACGACCTGAACGGAGTCGCGGGCCACCGCGGACGGCACCTCGTCGAAGGCCACCACGCACATGTTGGTGGCCAGCGGCATGGGTGCCTGCAGGGCGACCTCCGCCATGGCCTGCTGGCCGGGCGTCGGGTCCTCCAGGTACTCGAGGACGCCGTCCAGCTCCTGCGCGACCCGCACGGAGGTCTCCACCGTCCAGGCGGCGTTCGGGTCGAGCCGCAGCGGCACACCGGGGAAGGCCTTGTGCAGCGCGCGGATCGCCTCGACCTCCTCCTCGGGCGGCATGACCCCGCCCTTGAGCTTGATCGCGCCGAAGCCGTACTCGTCGGTCATCCTGCGCGCCTGGGCGACGATGCCGTCAGGGTCCAGTGCCTCGCCCCACTCGTCGGGCTCCGCGCCCGGGTGGCCGGCCCACTTGTAGAAGAGGTAGGCGCTGAAGGGCACCGAGGAGCGCACGGCGCCGCCCAGCAGATCGCTGACCGGCAGCCCGGCCGCCTTGCCCTGGATGTCCAGGCAGGCCACCTCGAACGGCGCGAAGACCCGGTCGGTGGTGCTGCTGCTGGTGATCATGCCGGTCAGTCCGTGGCCGTCCGAGCCGGTGTCGCCGGCCAGCGCCGCGGAGATCCGCCGGTGCATGCCGCCGAGGGTGTGCACGTCCATGCCGATGACGGCGTCGACGGCGGTGTGCAGCCGCCGCAGGTGGCCCTCGTCGGCGTACGTCTCGCCGAGGCCGGTGATGCCCTGGTCGGTGTGGACCTCGACGATCGCCCGCAGCGCGTACGGCTCGTGCACGCCGACCGCGTTGAGCAGCGCCGGGTCGCGGAAGGCGACCGGGGTGATGTCGACGCCGGTGATCCTGATGCCGCCGTTCACCGGGCCGCCTCCACCGCGACCAGGGCCCGGCCCGCCTCGACGATCCGGGTGAGCTCGGCGAGATCGCCGGGCGTGGGGTCGGTCAGCGGCGGCCGCACCCCGCCGACGTCCAGGCCGCCGAGCCGCACGGCCGCCTTGACGAGCGAGACCGCGTAGCCGGGGGTGCGCTCGCGCAGGGCGATGAGCGGGTGGAAGAAGCCGGCCAGCAGCCGCTGCACGGTCGCGTCGTCGCCCGTGGTCACGGCCCGGTGGAAGGCCAGCGAGATCTCCGGGGCGAAGCAGAAGACCGCCGAGGAGTAGAGGTCGACGCCGATGCCCCGGTAGGCGGGCACGGTGCTCTCCGCGGTGGGCATGCCGTTGAAGAACTGGAAGTCCTTGGCGCCCGCCACGGCGTCCGCGCGCACCGCGGTGACGATACGGGAGAGCTGGTCGAGATCGCCCAGGCCGTCCTTGAAGCCCACGACCTTCGGCAGCCGGGCCACCTCGAGGGCGGCGGCGACGTCGAAACGGGCGCCGCCGCGCTGGTAGACGATGACGGGCAGGCCGGTGGCCGCGGTCACCTGGGTCACGTATGCGACCAGGCCGGCCGCGGGGGCCTGCACCAGGTACGGGGGCATGAGCAGCAGCCCGTCCGCGCCCGCCTCCTCGGCCGCCCGCGCGAAGGCACGGGCCAGCGGCAGCGAGCCGCCCGCTCCGGCGAAGACCGGGACCCGGCCGCCGGCCGCCGCGACGGCGGTGCGGACCACGTCGGCGTACTCCCGCGGTTCGAGGGCGTGGAACTCACCGGTGCCGCACGCGACGAACACACCGCCGGCCCCCGCCTCGACCCCCCGCCGCACGTGTTCCGAAAGAACCGGAAGGTCGACCGAATCTTCTGGGGTGAACGGTGTCACCGGGAAGAAGAGCACGCCGTCGAGCATTGATGCCTCTCATTGTCCACACATATGAACGCTCATCATGAATGCGAATCTTCCTGGACTGTAGGCGTCCCCTCGCGACCGGTCAATGGCCCGCAGGAGTCGCGGCCCGCGCGCCGTTCCACGGCAGCTTTCGGGGCATCGGGCGAAAACTTGCGGCGGGCAGGGCGGCCGTGCCCGGGGCCGTACCGCCGGGGCGGTCCGGAGGCTGCCGGCCAGCGCCTAGAATCCTGTGATCACTGCGGACACCGGCGGAGGGCGGGGAACGGCAAGCGTGAGCGCGCACGGCGAGGCGGTCCGGTGAGGCTGCTGCACACATCGGACTGGCACCTGGGCCGGTCCTTCCACCGGGTGAGCCTGCTGGACGCCCAGCGGGCCTTCCTCGACCACCTCGTCACCGTCGTCCGCGAGGAGGACGTGGACGCCGTGCTCGTCGCCGGCGACGTCTACGACCGCGCGGTCCCGCCGCTGTCGGCCGTCGAGCTGTACGACCGCGTCCTGCACGCGCTCGCCGACTGCGGCGTGCCCACCGTCATGATCTCCGGCAACCACGACTCCGCACGCCGGCTCGGCGTCGGCGCCGGGCTGCTCGGCCGCTCCGGCATCCACCTGCGCACCGACCCCGCGGCCTGCGACCGGCCCGTACTGCTGCGCGACGCCCACGGCGAGGTCGCCGTCTACGGCATCCCCTACCTCGAACCCGCCCTCGTCCGCGACACCCTGGGCGCCGAGCGCGCCGACCACCCCTCCGTGCTCGCCGCCGCCGCCGGCCGCATCCGCGCCGACCTCGCCACCCGGCCGCCCGGGACCCGCAGCGTCGTGCTCGCCCACGCCTTCGTCACCGGCGCCGCGCCCAGCGACAGCGAACGCGACATCAGCACCGGCGGGGTCGCCTCGGTGCCCGCCGCGCTCTTCGCCGGCTTCGACTACACCGCGCTCGGCCACCTGCACGGCTGCCAGACCGTCACCGACCGCATCCGCTACAGCGGCTCGCCGCTCGCCTACTCCTTCTCCGAGGAGCACCACCGCAAGAGCATGTGGCTCGTCGACCTCGCGGCGGACGGCACCGTCGAGGCCCGCCGCGCCGGCACCCCGGTACCGCGCCGCCTCGCGCGGCTGCGCGGCCGCCTCGACGACCTGCTCGCCGACCCCGCGCACGAGACGCACACCGGGTCCTGGGTCGAGGCCGTCCTCACCGACCCCGTACGCCCCTACGAGCCGATGGCCGCGCTCGCCGAGCGCTTCCCGCACATCCTCAGCCTCGGCTTCGACCCCGACGAGCGCCCGGACGACGGCGCCGCCTCCTACGCCGGCCGCCTCGCCGGGCGCGACGACCACCAGATCGCCGAGGACTTCGTCCACCACGTCCGCGGCAGCGCCCCCGACGCGCACGAGAGCGCGCTGCTGCGCGACGCCCTCGACGCGGTGCGGGCCGCCGCCGCGGCAGCGGAGCGCGACTGATGCGACTGCACCGGCTCACCCTCACCGCCTTCGGCCCCTTCGCCGCCGAGCAGTCCGTCGACTTCGACGCGCTCTCCGCCGCCGGGCTCTTCCTGCTGCACGGCCCCACCGGTGGCGGCAAGACCTCCGTCCTCGACGCGGTCTGCTTCGCGCTGTACGGGCAGGTGCCCGGCGACCGTCCCACCACCCGGCTGCGCAGCGACCACGCCGCCCCCGGCACCCCCACCGAGGTCGTCCTCGACCTCACGCTCGGCGGCCGGCGGCTGGAGATCACCCGCCGGCCCGAGCAGCCGCGCGCCAAGAAACGCGGCACCGGCACGACCACCGAGCGGGCCGTCACCCTGCTGCGCGAGCACCTCGCGGGGGAGTGGCGGGCGCTGTCCAAGTCGCACCAGGAGGCCGGCGAGGAGATCCGGCAGCTCGTCGGGATGAGCTGCGAGCAGTTCTGCCAGGTGGTGCTGCTGCCCCAGGGGCAGTTCGCGACCTTCCTGCGGGCCGGGGCGACCGAACGGGGCGCGCTGCTCGGCCGGCTCTTCGACACCCGGCGCTTCCGTTCCGTCGAACACCGGCTGCGCGACGACAAGCTGGCGGCCGCGGGGCGCCTCGCCGAGGGGGACCGGCGCACCGCGGAGACCGCCGCCCGCCTGCGGCAGGCGGCCGGCGAGACAGGGCCCGGAACCGGTCTCGGGCTGCTCGCCGACGCCGCCCTGCTGCGCTGCGCCGCCCGCGAGCAGCACGACATCGCACGCGTCGCCCTCGCGGGCGCCGAGGCCGTCCACGCCGCCGCAGCCGCCGCCGCCCGGCAGGCCCGCGAACTGCACGCCCTCCGGCAGCGCCACGAGCAGGCCGTACGGCACGCGGACGCCCTCGCCGGCGAGGCCCCCGCGCGGGCCGCCGCGCGCGCCGCCCTGACCCGTGCCCAGCGCGCCACCACGGTCGAGGCCGCGCTGACCCGCCGTGACAAGGCCGCCGCCCAGCACGCCGAGGCCCTGGCCGCGGAGCGGGCCGCGGCGCAGGCCCTGGCCGCCGCCGGGGACCTGGGCCTTGCCGTGCCGTCCCAGCCGGCGGGCAACGCCGCCGGGCGGGTGGGCGTGCCGTCCGGTGCCCCGGCGGGGGAGCCGGACGGGGGAAGCGCCGCGCGGGCGCCGCGCCCGGGGGCGGGCGCCCGGGACACCGGCGGGACGGGCGTGCCGGACCCGGCGGCAGAGAGCGGGGACACGGGCGTGGCGCCGTCCGGCGGGGTGGTGGCGGCGGCGGGGCCGGGAGCCGGGGGCTTCCGGGGTGCGGTAGTGCCCAGCGCCAGGGAGGAGGCGGCGGGCGCCGCAGGACCCGGGGCGCGGGACGGACTGCGCGCCGAGGTGCTGGAGCGGCGCGCGGGGGAGCTGCGCGAGGTGCTGGGCGGGCTCGGCGCGGCCGCGGAGGCGGAGGCACGGGTACGGGACCTCGCCGCCCGGCGGCAGCTGCTGGAGCGCGAGGAGCGGGACGACGAGGAGGCGCTGCGCGACGCCGGCGGGTGGCTCGCCGGGTGGCCGCGGGAACGGGCCGCCCTCCAGGCGCGGCTGGACGCGGGCCAGGAGGCGGCGGCCCGTGCCGCCGCGCTCGCCGCCGAGCTGACCGCGGCCGGGCAGCGCCGGGACGCCGCCGCCCGCCGCGACACGCTCGCCGCCGAGCTGGACACCGCCGAGCAGGCGGCCCGCGCGGCCCGCGACCGCGCCGCCGACGCGCGCGAGGCCTGGCAGGACCTCCGGGAGAGCCGCATCTCCGGCATCGCCGCCGAACTCGCCGCCGGTCTCACCGAGGGGGAGCCCTGCCGCGTCTGCGGCTCCGCCGAGCACCCCGCGCCCGCCCGGGCCGCGGGCCGGCACGTCACGCGCGCCGACGAGGACGCCGCCTACGCCCTCTTCCAGCGCCGCACCGCCGCGTACGACACAGCACGCGAGGAGGCCGCCCGGCTGGGCGCGGCCCTGGAGGCGGCCGCCGCGACAGCCGGTCCCGCCCCCCACGCCGAACTCGCCGCCGCCTACGCGCAGGCGCACACCGCGCACGCGGACGCCGCCCGCGCCGCCGCCGGGGTCCCCGAGGCCCGGGCGGCCCTCACCCGCGCCGAGGAGGAGCGCGACCGGCGCACCGCCCAGCAGCAGGAGGCCCAGCGCCGCGCCGCGGCCCGCACCTCCCGGCGCGAGGAACTGGACGAGCAGCACGAACGGTTGAGCGGCGAGGTCGCCAGGGCGCGGGCGGGGCACCCGAGTGTCGCCGCCCGCCGCGGGCGGCTGTCGGCGGCCGTCGCCCTCCTCGACCGCGCGGCCCACGCCGCCCGGGCCCGCGTCGAGAGCGCGGAACGCCTCGCCGAGGCGGAATCCGCACGCGCCGAGGCCGCCGTCCGGGCCGGCTTCCGCGACCCCGCCGAGGCCGCCGCCGCCCTCCTCCCGCCCCCGCAGCTGTGGGCGGCCGAACGCCGGGCCGAGGCCTGGGACCGCGAGGAGGCCGCGGCGCAGGCGGCCGTGGAGGCGGCGGCGCAGGCCCTCACCGCCGCCGTCGGAGCCCTGCGCGGCCCGGCCGGCGCGGGCGCCGCCGGCGCGGATCCCGGAGGGCCGCAGGCCACCGAGGCCGCCGCCGTAGCGGCGTCCGGGCTGCCGGGCGGTGGCGCTGCGGATCCTCCCGGGCCGGACGGCGTGCGGGAGCCGCAGGCCACCGAGGCCGGGCGCGGCCCCGCCGGCGCCGCGTCCGCCGCCGCTCTCCTCGCCGTCCTGCCCGACCCCGTCTCCGCGGAGGCCGAGCTGGAGGACGCGGGGCTGCGGCTGCGGCGGGCGGCGGCCGCCGAGTCCGCCGCCGGTGCGCGGTGCGCGGAACTCGACCGGCTGGGGCGGGAGGCCGCGGCGCTGGTGCGGGAGCTGGCGCCGGCCCGGGCCGCGTACGAGCGGCTGGCGCGGCTGTCGGAGCTGGTCTCCGCCACCTCCGCCGAGAACCGCTTCCGGATGGAGCTGGAGACGTACGTGCTGGCCGCGCGGCTCGAACAGGTCGCCGCGGCGGCCGGGGTGCGGCTGCAGCGCATGTCCGGCGGGCGCTACACCCTCGTGCACAGCGACGCGCGGGGCGGCGGACGCGCCAAGTCGGGTCTCGGCCTCGTGGTGGTCGACGCCTGGACCGGGACCGAGCGCGACACGGCCACGCTGTCCGGCGGTGAGACCTTCTACGCCTCGCTCGCGCTCGCGCTCGGTCTGGCCGACGTGGTCACCGACGAGGCGGGCGGGATGCGGCTGGACACCCTCTTCATCGACGAGGGCTTCGGCAGCCTCGACGAGCAGGCCCTCGACGAGGTCCTGGACGTGCTGGACGGCCTGCGGGAGCGGGACCGCGCGGTCGGCATCGTGAGCCACGTCGCCGACCTGCGCGACCGCATCCCGGCCCAGCTGCGGGTGAGCAAGGGCCGCGACGGCTCGACGCTGCTCCAGCGCGCCGTCTGAGGGCTCCGGCGGGGTTCACGGCACGAAGGGGCGGCGCTCCAGCGGCGAGGAGTAGACGACGCTCGTGGTGACGGCGCCCAGCCCGGACAGCCGGCCGGTCGTCTCCTCCAGATGGCGCATGGAGCGGGCGGCGACCTTCATCACGAAGCAGTCGTCGCCCGTGACGTGGTGCGCCTCCAGCACCTCCGGCGTGCCGGCGAGGAGGTCGTGGAAGGGCTTGTAGTTGCCGTGCGGGTAGCGCAACCGGACCAGGGCGAGGATCGGCAGCCCGATCCGCTCGGGGTCGATCACCGCCGAGTAGCCGGTGATCACCCCCGCCTCCTCCAGCCGCCGCACCCGCTCGGTTACCGCGCTCGGCGACATCGCGACGGTACGGCCCAGCTCGGCGTAGCTGGCCCTGCCGTCCCGTTGCAGGGCTTCCAGCAGCTTCCAGTCGGTGGCGTCGAGGGAATGCGCGGTCATGCCCGAGGAATATCAGGGGATTCCCCGGTCGATCAAACCGGAAGCCGGGAAACGCCGCTTCTCCGCCGCGCGAGCGGACCGTAGGGTTCCGTCCATGATCGCAGAAACCGCCGCAGAGGCCTCCCTCGCATCCGCCGTGACCAGCCAGAACCCCGTCCTGCGCGTCGCGCCGGCCGCACCCGCGGACGCCGCCGCCCACTTCGCCGCGAGCCTCGCCTTCCACACCGACGTCTCCGACGTCGCCGCGGCGCTCGCCACCGCCGCCGGGACGGGCACGGACCCCGGCTTCGTCCTGGTCGACACCCGCAGCACCGAGGCGTGGGAGCAGGGCCACATCCCCGGCGCCGTCCACCTGCCGACCGCCCAGATCCCGCAGCTGGCCGACGCGTTCCTGGACCGCGCGGTCCCGGTCGTCGTGCACTGCTGGGGACCCGGCTGCAACGGCGCGACCCGGGCCGCGTACGCCCTCGCCACCCGCGGCTACCAGGTCAAGGAGATGCTCGGCGGCATGGAGTACTGGATCAGGGAGGGCTTCGCCTACGAGACCGCCGAGGGGCCCGAGCAGCGCGCCGCGGACCCGCTGACGGCGCCTGTGGGCACCGGCGACTGCGGCTGCTGAGCCCCGGGCGTGGTGACGGGCCGTCAGGCGGGCAGCGTCCGCAGCTCGTACGCCCACAGCTCGCCGCGGTCGGCGACGCGCACGAAGCCGACCCGGCGCAGCACCGCCTGGGAGGCGCTGTTGCCGGGCTCGGTGGTGGCCAGCACCCGGTCCACCCCGGGCTGGCCCAGCGCCCACCGGCACAGCGCCCGCGCCGCGTCGGTCGCCCACCCGCCGCCGCGGCCGGACGCGGACAGGTCGTAGCCGATCTCGACCGACCCCGCGTCCGGCGGCCCGTGGAAGCCCGCACCGCCCAGCGCCGTGCCGTCGGCGGTGCGCTGGATCGCGAAGACGCCCCAGCCGGGGCGGTAGAGCCCCGCGACCGCGGCCGCCACCGTCATCGAGGCCGCGCCCATGGTGCCCTCGCCGGGGGCCCCGTCGATCCACGTCAGCCCGGCGGGCTTGCCCTCGGCCAGTTCCGCGGCGTCCCGCGGCAGCTGCTCGCGGAGCGTCAGCCGGCCGTCGGTCAGCACGAGCCGACCGCCGTCCAGCGAAGCGTGCAGGGTCATCGGCCGTACCGCCTTGTCCGGGGGCGAGGAGAAGTGCCTGGGGCGGTGCCGGCGCCCTGCCCGGGGGCCGGGCGCCGCCACCGCGTGCGCGCTACAGCGCCGAGATCTCCGCGAGCAGGTCGTCCAGGCCCAGCGAGCCCTGCGACAGCGCCGCCATGTGCCACGCCTTCAGGTCGAACGCGTCGCCGTGCGCCTTCCGCGCCGCCTCGCGGCCGAGCAGCCAGGCGCGCTCGCCGAGCTTGTAGCCGATCGCCTGGCCGGGCATGCCCAGGTAGCGGACGATCTCGCTCTCGACGAAGGCCTTCGGCCGTCCGCTGTGCCGGCCGAAGAACTCCTGGCCCAGCTCCGGCGTCCAGCGCTCGCCCGGGTGGAAGGGCGAATCGGCCGGGATCTCCAGCTCGGCGTGCATGCCGATGTCGATGATCACCCGCACCGCGCGCATCATCTGCGCGTCCAGGTAGCCCAGCCGCCGCTCGGGGTCGGACAGGAAGCCCAGCTCGTCCATCAGCCGCTCCGCGTAGAGGGCCCAGCCCTCCGCGTTGGAGCTGACCAGGCCCGCGGTCGCCTGGTAGCGGGACAGGTCGCCCGCGACGTGCGCCCACTGCGCGAGCTGCAGGTGGTGGCCCGGGACGCCCTCGTGGTACCAGGTGGAGACCAGGTCGAAGACCGGGAAGCGGGTGCGGCCCATCGTCGGCAGCCAGGTGCGGCCGGGCCGCGAGAAGTCCTCGGAGGGGGCCGTGTAGTAAGGGGCGGCGGCGCCCCCGGGCGGGGCGATGCGCGCCTCGACCTTCTTGACCCGGTCGGCCAGGTCGAAGTGCGTGCCGTCCAGGCCCTCGATCGCCTCGTCCATCAGCGCCTGGAGCCACTGGCGGACCTCCTCGACCCCCTCGACGGCCTGTCCGTGGGCGTCGAGGTGGGCCAGCACCTCCCACGGGTCCTTGCCCGGCAGGATCTTGGCGGCCTCGGCGACCATCTCGGCGTGCAGCCGGTGGTACTCGGACCAGCCGTACGCGTAGGCCTCGTCCAGATCCAGGTCGGTGCCGTTCCACATGCGCGAGAAGGTCGCGTAGCGCTCGCGGCCCACGGCGTCCGGCGCGCCGGCGACATCCGGCGCGTAGACGTCCCGCAGCCAGTCGCGCAGCGCGGCGTACGCGTCGGTGGCCTCGGCGGCGGCCGCGTCCAGCTCCGCGCGCATCTCGCGCGGACCCCCGGCGACCAGCTCGGCGAACCAGCTGCCGCCGTCGCCGCCCGAGCCCGTCCACTCGCCGAACTGCTCCACCATCGTCGCGACCTGGCGCGGCCCGCCCAGCAGCCCCCGTGACAGGCCCTCGGCGAGCGAGGCCCGGTAGCCCTCCAGCGCGGCCGGTACGGCGCGCAGCCGCGCGGCCAGGTCGGCGAAGTGCTCGGGCGTCTCGGCGGGCATCAGTGTGAAGGCCTCCCGCACCGAGTGCGCGGGGGAGTTGAGGTTGCTCACCGTCCGCAGGTGCTCGTTCGCGGCGTGCACCGCGAGATCCGCCGTCAGCCGCTCGCGCAGCAGCCGCGCGCACCGCCGCTCCACACCGCTGTCCGCCCCGTCCACCGCCTCGGCCGCGGCCAGCCGCTCCAGGGTCCGCCGGTTCAGCGCGGCGAGCCGGTCCGCCCCGGCGGGCGAGAAGTCCGGCAACCGCCGTGCGGCGGCGGCCACACCGAGGTACGTGCCGAGCAGCGGGTCGAGTTCGATGAGATCGTCGACGTACGCGTCGGCGACCGCCCGGGGAAGCGAGGTGCTGGTCAGATTGGACATGCGGCCATCTTCGTACGAACCCCCTGCCGATTACCACCGCCCTCGCTGCCACATGACGGGGCAAACCCCCCGGAGGACCGCAAGATCCGGCGCCCCGCCCCTCCGCGCCCGAAAGTTCGCGCCCCGCCCCGCGGTGCGCCGGGGGGCCTCAGCCCCCCGCCGTGCGGCGCACCGCGCCCCACGGCAGCGACGCCGGCGAGGCGGGGAGGGACGCGGTCACGACGAGCGTGCCGTCCTCGACCTGGTAGTCGAGCGGCAGCCCGAGCTCGCGCATGATGCCCGCCACCCCCGGGTTCGCGGCCCGCGTCACCGCGTAGACGCTGGAGCGCCGCGCCTCCGCCGCGAGTTCGACGAGCCCGCGCAGCAGCGCGCTGCCGATGCCGCGGCGCTGCCAGGCGTCCTCGACGAGCAGCGCGACCTCGTTCTCCTCGCCGTCCCACAGCAGGTGGCCGAGCGCGACCAGGCGCCCGGACGCGGTCTCGACGGCCAGCGACTGGCCGAAGCGCGGGCTGAGCAGGTGCCCGAGGAAGCGGTCGGCGTCCTGCACGGGGCCGTGGTAGCGGCGGGCGAGCGTCGCGGGGGAGCAGCGCGCGTGCATCGCCAGTGCCGCCGCGTGGTCCTCGGGCCCGGCCCGGCGGACGGTCAGCTCGTCTCCCGCGGGGAGGGTGCGCGCCTGCCGGACCCCGGGCGCCCGTACGCCGAGCCGGGCGTCGAGCTCCACCAGCGCGCGGGCGCGGGCGAATTCGGTGGGCGTGAAGGGCGGGTGCGCCCGGCGTACGGTGAGCGTGCCGCCGGACGGGTCGCGCAGCTGCATCATGGCCGGCTCCAGAGCCTCCAGGGGCTCCTCCCCGGCGGCGGCCGGGGCCGCGGTGACGGTGCAGCGTCCGAACAACTGGCGCAGCGCCAGGGGAAGTTCGGCGGGGTCCAGGGCGGTGCGGGTGGCGAGGGCGAGGACCTGCGCCGGGGTGTCGACGAGGTCGTGGGTGTCGGCCCGTTCCAGCCAGGTGTCCGTGCCGCCCCCACCGTCCACCAGCCGCGCCAGCTCGGGACCGGACATGTCGCCGGGAGCGCGCAGCAGGAACTCGTCGACGGTCGCCTCGCCCAGCGGGTGGGTCTGCAGGGTGACGATGTCCACCCGTCCGCCGGCGAGCGCGGCGCACACCGCGGCGAGGCTGCCCGGGGTGTCCCTTACGGTGGTGCGCAGCCGCCACAGCGCGGGTTCGGCGCGGGCCGGCGGCTCGGGGGAGGGGGCCGCCGGTGCGGCCGCGGCGCCCCCGGCGGGGCGGGAGCGGCGGGCGAGCGGCCACAGGCGGAACCGGGTCACGGCTCCGGCCGGCGGCTCGGGAGTCGAATGTGGCATACGCCTAGAATGGCGAAGCCGTGTTGCGCGATCACGAACATGCCGTGACCAGACGGTAAAGGACGGATCTTCTCGGTCAACCGGCCCTTTCCCTTCGTTGCCGCCCGTTGCCGGTACGAAACCGATCGAAGCGGCGGGCCCGTCCGCTCAGGCCGCGGGTCCGTGGACGTGCAGGTGCCCGGGCTGCGGGAACTGCGGGGGATACGGGTCCAGTTCCGCGTGCAGCGCGAAACCGCACTTCACCGCCACCCGGCAGGACGCGGTGTTGTCCACGTCGTGCAGCAGTTCCAGCCGGGCCGGCAGCGGGTCGAGCCCGCCGCCGAGCACCCAGGCGGTGACCGCGCCCACCGCGCGCGGGGCGACACCGCGGCCGCGCGCGGCGGCCGCCGTCCAGTAGCCGATCTCCGCCGAAGCGGCCCCCGCCGTCCGCCGCTTGACGGCGACGTGGCCCAGCAGCCGCCCGTCGTCCTGCGCCACCACGGCGAAGGCGTGTCTCGTACCGGCCTCCCGGCCCGCCGCCTGCGCCTCGATCCAGCGCCGCGCCTCGGCCACGCCGTCGATGCGGGTGGCGAGCCGGCGCCGGAGCGCGGCGTCCCGGTGCGCGAGCGCCAGTGCCTCCGCGTCGGCAGCGGCCCAGGGGCGCAGGTGCAGCGCGGGTTCGCCCTCCGCGGCGAGCACCGCGGGCCCGGCGGGTCCGGTGGTCATCCAGGTCCTCCCTCGCCTCATCCGTCCTGCGGAAATCTACGCGCATCTCCGCGCCGCCCGGCCGCCGGGGCGGTCGCCGCGGCGGAAGGCGGGGAAATGTCCGGCGGCGGGAACTCCGGTGCGATGGCGGGAGTTGTGACAGTACGGGCCGGTGCGCGGCACCGGCCCGGCCAGCTGCCCCGACCGGGCGCCCCCGTCCCGGTCGGGGCACCGCGGCCGCGCGGCGGCTGCCCGCCCCCCTCCGCGGGCGGGCGCCGCGCGGGGCCCCCCTCCCGGAGAGGGCGCCGGAGCGGTGGGCGCTACTTCACGCCCAGCAGCTGCTGGAGCGGGTCGATCGCGAAGTAGAGGACGAAGCACACCGACACGCCCCACACCAGCGGGTGGATCTCCCGCACCTTCCCGAGCGCGAGCTTGATCACGACGTAGGACACGAAGCCCGCCCCGATGCCGTTGGTGATGCTGTAGGTGAAGGGCATCGCGGCGATCGTCAGGAAGGCCGGGATCGCGATGTCGTACTGCGTCCAGTCGATGTTGCGCACCTGCGCCATGAGCAGGAAGCCCACCGCGACGAGCGCGGGCGCCGCCGCCTGCGAGGGCACGACGGCGGCGAGCGGCGCGAGGAAGAGGGCCACCGCAAAGAGCGCGCCCGTCACGACGCTCGCCAGCCCCGTACGCGCCCCCTCCCCGACGCCCGCGGCCGATTCGACGTAGGCGGTGCTGGACGAGGCGGAGGCCGCACCGCCCGCGGCGGCGGCGAGGCCGTCGATGAAGAGCACCCGGCCGATGTTCGGCACCCTGCCGCGCTCGTCGACGAGCCCGGCCTCGCTGGAGATGCCGACGATCGTGCCCATCGCGTCGAAGAAGTCCGAGAGCACCAGCGTGAAGACGAACAGCACGGAGGTGACCACACCGGCCTCGGAGAAGGCGCCGAAGAGGCTGAAGTGGCCGACGAGCCCGAAGTCCGGCGTGTCCACGACGTCGTGCGGCACCTTGGGCGTGGTCAGGCCCCAGGCGCCGTCCGGCAGGTCGGCGATCTTGTTGACGGCGATCGCGACGACGGTCATCACCACGATGCTGATCAGGATCGCGCCCTTGGTGCGCCGCGCGACGAGTGCGACAGTGAGCAGCACCCCGAGGCAGAAGACCAGCACCGGCCAGCCGGTGAGCGATCCGGTCGCGCCGAGCTGCACGGGGACGGTGGTGTGCGCGGCGTCCGGGATGCGGCTGGCGAACCCGGCGTCCACGAAGCCGATGAAGGCGATGAACAGGCCGATGCCGACGCTGATCGCCTGCTTGATCGGCAGCGGGATGGCGTTCATGATCGCCTCGCGCAGCCCGGTGGCGACCAGGGCGCAGATGAGCAGGCCCTCCAGGACCACCAGGCCCATCGCGTCCGGCCAGCTCATCTTCGGCGCGAGCTGGAAGGCGACGACGGCGTTCAGGCCGAGCCCGGCGGCGATGGCGAGCGGCAGGTTGCCGCCGACGCCCATGACCGCCGACATCACCGCGGCCACGAGCGCGGTGGCGGTCACCAGCTGGGCGGTCGACAGATGGTGGCCGAACTTGTCGGTCGCCCCGGACAGGATGATCGGGTTGAGGACCAGGATGTAGGCCATCGTGAAGAAGGTGGCCAGGCCGCCCCGCAACTCCCGCAACGGGGTCGAACCGCGCTCCGATATTCGGAACCAGCGGTCCAGGAAGGCGCCGGCCGGCGGCGGTCCCGGCGGCCGCTCGGCGGTGTCCACGACGGGTCCAGACATGGTGCTCCTCTGCGTGCGAATGGGAGGTGCGGCGTGCGGGGCCGGACGCGCGGGGCGCGCCGGTGGGCGCGGACGCCGCGCGGGACCCACGGATTGTCCCGGGGTACGGGCAGCCGCGGGTTGCCGCGGTGTTACCGGGTATCACCGTCGGGTTTCAGCCATGCTCAGGTCAACACTTGCGGCACATCCGCCCGTTGTACGGGCGTGCGCGGCGCCCTGTGCCCGTGGCCGCGCACCGCGCACCCGGGCCGCCGCGCGGGCGGCCCGGCTCACAGACCCCCGGCGATCCGCAGCACCGCGCCCGTGGTGTACGACGCCTCCGGCGACAGCAGCCACGCCACCGCCCCGGCGATCTCCTCCGGCTGGCCCGGGCGGCGCATCGGGACCCGCTCGGGATTGCGCCAGGGCCGCTGCGGGTCGCCCATCGCGGCGTGGATGTCGGTGACCACCATGCCCGGCTGCACCGAGTTGACCCGCACCCCGTCCGGGCCCAGCTCCTTCGACAGGCCCACCGTCAGCGCGTCCACCGCGGACTTGCTCGCCGCGTAGTGCACGTACTCGCCCGGGCTGCCGAGTGTCGCGCCGCCGGAGGAGATGTTGACGATCGCGCCGCCCTCGCCGCCGTACCGCGTCGACATCTCCAGTGCCGCGCGCCGGGCGCACAGCAGCGCACCCATCAGGTTGACGTCCACCACCCGGCGCATGACCTCGACCGGTGTCTCGGTGAAGCGGCCCAGCGGCCCGGTGATCCCGGCGTTGTTGACCAGCCCGGTGACCGCGCCCAGCTGCTCCCTGGCCGCGTCGAAGAAGCCGTCGACCTGCCCGGCGTCGCTGGTGTCGAGCCGGAAGAGCAGGCACGTGCCGCCCTGCTCGCGGATCCGCCGCGCGACGTCCTCCGCGGCGTCCTCGGCCCGCTCGTACCCGATGCCGACGCGGTGGCCGGCCGCGGCCAGCCGTACCGCGACCGCCGCCCCGATGCCCCGGCTGCCGCCGGTGACCAGCGTGACCTCGTCCATCGGCCGTCCGCTCCCTCGTGCCGCCGCGCGGCACCAGGCGCCGCTCGATGATCACGAACACTATCGCAGCATTTCCGGCGAGATCGCGTGAATGCCTGCTCTGTCCCCTTCCTGGCCGCCCGTGCCGGCTCCGGGATTGGTCTTGACCAAGGATGACGGGCCGCTCTATCGTCCTTAGTAGTGCAAGGACCTTTAATAAATACTGGTTAGGAAACAAGGCTGTACAAGCCTTGGGCTGATGGCTGATTGCGAGGACAGGGTGGGGACCACGCAGCTCGAATCGGTGCCGGAGCCGAAGTACTGGCATCTCAAGACGGTGCTCAACGACGCCCTCGACTCCGAGTTCGAGGTCGGCGAGATCCTGCCGAACGAACGCGACCTCGCCGCCCGCTTCGGCGTCGCCCGCGCGACGCTCCGCCAGGCGCTGGAGCAGCTCGAACTGGAGGGCCGCCTGCAGCGCCGCCGCGGCGTCGGCACCACGGTCGCCCCGCCGCGCATGGGTGTGTCCGTCGGCCCGTCGGCCGGTGTGTGGCCCGGCGCGGGGCGCGACGCGTGGGAGACCGCCGGGTGCGTCGAGGCCGTGGCGCCCGCGTCGGTCGCCGCGCTGCTCGGCACCGGGGCCGACGAGGCGGTGCACACGGTGCGCCGGGCCCGCGTCATGCGCGGCCAGCCGGTCGCCGCCGAGCTGCTGTACGTCCCGCGCTCCTCCGTCCCCGGCCTGCCCGCCGACCTGACGCCCGCCGCGCACGCCCCTGCCGTCCTGGACGAGTTGCACGCCCTCACGCTGGAGGGTGAGGACCGCGCGGTCGAGCTGGGCTCCGCCCGCGCCGACGACGCCAAGCAGCTCGACCGGCTCCCCGGCGCCCCGGTCCTCGTCGTGACCTCGCGCTACTACGCGGGCGGCCGGGTCGCCGCCGTCTCGGTGGCCACCTACCGTGCCGACACGTGCAAGCTCACGTTCGGCGACGCCGGCGCCTTCGAGGTCACCCACCACCAGCAGAGCGACCGCCAGGCCTCCTGACCCGGCACGCGGCGAACGCAGGGCCCGCCCCCGAGCCGGGGCGGGCCCTGACGCGCAGTCCGGTCAGCGGTTCAGCGCAGCGCCATCGACGTCTGCTGCACGGTGAAGAGCTGCTCCTCGACATGGTCCAGGGCCAGCCGCAGCGCGCCCGTCGCGATCGCCTCCTGCCCCAGGGCGGACAGCACCACCCGCGGAGTGCGCAGGCAGTAGCGTGCCAGCTCCGCGCGCAGCGGCTCCAGGATGCCGTCCAGGCCCGCCGCCCAGCCGCCGACGACCACCAGCTCCGGGTCGATCGCGAGCACCAGCGCCGCCACGTCGTGCACCAGCCGGTGCAGGAAACGCTGCACCGCGTGGGTCGCCTGCGCGTCGCCCTGCCGGGCGAGGGTGAAGACCCGCGTCACGGCCGGCTCGTCCAGCGGGTGCAGCGGCTCGCCGGTCGTCGACAGCAGGTGCTCGGGCGTCGCCTCCTGGCCCAGCAGGTGCAGTGCGCCGATCTCGCCTGCCGCGCCGCCGAAGCCGCGGTGCAGCCGGCCGCCGATGAGCGAGCCCGCCCCCGGGCTGAGCCCGGCGAGAACGAAGACCACGTCGTCGGTGCCGACCGCCGCGCCCTTCCAGTGCTCGGCGACCGCCGCCACGTTCGCGTCGTTCTCCACCAGCACGGGACAGCGGAAGGACCGCCGCAGCCGCTCGCCGAGCGGCAGCCCGGTCCAGCCGGGCAGCGCGGTGCCCAGCCGCACCTCGCCGTCCGTCTCGACGATGCCGGGGCTGCCGACGCCCACCGCCCACAGGGTGCTGCGCGCGACACCCGCCTTGCGCAGCAGTTCGGCGACGGTGCCGCGGACCCGCTCCAGGCGGTCGTCGGCGCTCGCGCCCTCGTCGACGTCCCGGCCGTGCGAGCCCAGCACCTCGCCGCCCAGGTCGGACAGCACGACGCGGATCTGGTGGGCGCCGATCTCGATGCCCAGCAGGTGCCCGGCCTCGGCGTGGAAGCGGAAGCGCCGCGCCGGCCGGCCCTGCTTGCGGGTGTCGCCGGCCTCCGGGCCGACCTCCACCACCAGGTCCGATTCCGTCAGGCCCTCGATGACGCCCTCGACGGTCGGCCGGGACAGGCCCGTGCTCTGCACCAGTTCGGTCAGCGTGGGGGTCTGCGCCCCGCGCAGGGCGTGCAGGACGACCGCGGAGTTGATCCGCCTGAGCAGGGACGGGTCCCCGCCGGTGAGTCGCCCCACGTATGTCCTCCCAGACTGTGCCTGTGTGTGGCGGATCGTACCGGGCGCGGGGCCACGCGGCGAGTGCGGTCCCGTTACGTTTGGGTGCCGTCGCCGCCGTCCCGCCCGGCGCGGCGCTGACGAGTCGTCAGCCGCGCGGGGCGGGCAGCACGGTCGCCGCGGCGCGCAGCCGGCCGAACTCCGCGGCGAGCGCCGCCGGTGTCCAGTGGGCGTTGAGCCCGCTGGGACTCGGCAGCGCCCAGATCCTGGTGCCGCCCAGCGTCCGCGGCTGCGGGCCGACCTGCGCGCGCGGCTCGGCGAAGGCCACCCGGTAGGCGGTCACCCCGAGCACCGCCAGCCACGCCGGGCGGTGCTCGGCGACCTTCGCCGCGAGCAGCCGCCCGCCCTCGACCAGCTCCTCGCGGCTCAGCTCGTCGGCCCGCGCGGTCGCCCGCGCCGCCACGTTGGTCACGCCCAGCCCCAGGTCCAGCAGCTCCGCCTGCTCCTCGGGCGCGAAGCGGCGCGGGGTGAAACCGGAGGCGTGCAGCGCGGGCCAGAAGCGGTTGCCCGGCCGGGCGAAGTGGTGGCCGGTGTGCGCCGACATCAGTCCGGGGTTGATCCCGCAGAACAGCACCCGCAGGCCGGGCCCGAGCACGTCCTCCAGCGTGCGGCCGCGTGCGGCCGCCAGCTCCTGCGCGGAGGGCGTGGACGGCCGGGGCGGCACGGCGGGCGCGGACGTCAGAGGATCGCCCCCGGGCGGTACGCGGCCGCCTCCGGACGGGCCTTGACGACCTCCTCGATCCGCCGGACGACCTCGGCGACCTGGCCCGCGGCCGCGCCGGTGAACGACAGCCGGTCGGCCATCAGCGCGTCCAGCTCCGCACGGTCCAGCGGGATCCGCTCGTCGGCCGCGAGCCGGTCCAGCAGTTCGTTGCGCTCGGTGCCCTGCTCGCGCATCGCGAGCGCCGAGGCCACCGCGTTCTCCTTGATCGCCTCGTGCGCGATCTCCCGGCCCACGCCCGCCCGCACCGCGCCCATCAGCACCTTGGTGGTGGCGAGGAAGGGCAGGTAGCGGTCCAGCTCGCGCGCGACGACCGCGGGGAAGGCGCCGAACTCGTCCAGCACCGTCAGGAAGGTCTCCAGCAGGCCGTCGAAGGCGAAGAAGGCGTCCGGCAGCGCGACCCGGCGGACCACCGAGCACGACACGTCGCCCTCGTTCCACTGGTCGCCGGACAGCTCGCCGGTCATCGACGCGTAGCCGCGCAGGACCACCATCAGGCCGTTGACCCGCTCGCAGGACCGGGTGTTCATCTTGTGCGGCATCGCGGACGAGCCGACCTGGCCGGGCTTGAAGCCCTCGGTCACCAGCTCGTGCCCGGCCATCAGCCGGATCGTCTTCGCCGTCGAGGAGGGGGCCGCGGCGAGCTGCACCAGAGTGCTGACGACGTCGTAGTCCAGCGAGCGCGGGTAGACCTGCCCGACGGAGGTGAAGGCGCGCGAGAAGCCCAGGTGCGCGGCGATCCGCTGCTCCAGCTCGGCGAGCTTGCCGCTGTCGCCGCCCAGCAGGTCCAGCATGTCCTGCGCGGTGCCGACCGGGCCCTTGATGCCGCGCAGCGGGTACCGGGCGATCAGTTCCTCGATCCGCTCGTACGCCACCAGCAGTTCGTCGGCCGCGGTCGCGAAGCGCTTGCCGAGGGTCGTGGCCTGCGCCGCCACGTTGTGCGAGCGGCCGGCCACGACCAGCTCCGCGTACTGCCCGGCGAGCTGCCCGAGCCGCGCCAGCACCGCGACCGTGCGGTCCCGCGCCAGTTCGAGGGACAGCCGGATCTGCAGCTGCTCGACGTTCTCGGTCAGGTCGCGGGACGTCATGCCCTTGTGGATCTGCTCGTGCCCGGCCAGGGCGTTGAACTCCTCGATCCTGGCCTTCACGTCGTGCCGCGTGACCCGCTCGCGCTCCGCGATCGAGCCGAGGTCCACCTGCTCCAGGACCCGCTCGTAGTCCGCGACGGCCCCCGCCGGCACCTCGATGCCGAGATCGGCCTGGGCGCGCAGCACGGCCAGCCACAGCCGGCGTTCGAGCACCACCTTCTGCTCGGGGGACCACAGGTCGGCCAGCTCCGTGGAGGCATAGCGGCCGGCGAGGACGTTCGGGATACGCGGCTTGGCTGTCACGTGGGGATTCTACTGGTCCGGGGTCCGCCGCCGGTCCGGCCGGGTCAGCCGGCCGCCTCGGACGGCAGCGGCGCCGCCTCCGGCGGCTGCGGAGCCGCCGCGGGCCCGGGCACCGCCGCGACGGGTCCCCACGGGAGCAGTTCGGGGCGCTTGGCCGGGCGGCCGTCGCCGGACGAGCGGCCGGTCAGCCGGCGGCCGATCCACGGCAGCAGGTGGCGGCGCGTGAAGGAGGCGTCGGCACGGCGCCGGGCGGTCCAGCCGGGGCGCACCGCGGGCGGCAGCGGCGTCCGCCAGTCGGCGCGCGCGGGCAGCCCGAGGGCCTGCCACACCGCCTCGGCGACCCGCTCGTGGCCCTCGGCGGTCAGGTGCAGCCGGTCCTCGCCCCACATGCGCGGGTCGCCCAGCACCTCGGCCCCGTACAGGTCGACCACGACCGCGCCGTGCCGCGCCGCGAGGTCGTCGACGAAGGCGAAGAGCTGCTCCATGCGCGGCAGGAAGCGGGTGGCGACCGGGCCGCGGCGGGCCGGGCTGCGCATCAGCACCAGCTGCCCGCAGGAGGGGGCGAGCCGTCCGGCCGCGTCCGCCAGGTGCGCGCACACCGCGTCGACGTCGCAGCCGGGGCGCAGCACGTCGTTGAGCCCGCCGACCAGGGTGACCAGGTCCGCGCGCATCGCGGCCGCCGTGTCCACCTGGTCGTCGACGATCTGCCGGATGAGCTTGCCGCGCACCGCGAGGTTGGCGTAGCGGAAGCCGCCGCCGTCCCCCGCGCCCGGCAGCTCCGCCAGCCGGGCGGCGAGCAGGTCGGCCCAGCCGCGGTAGCTGCCGTCCGGCAGCAGGTCGGACATGCCCTCGGTGAAGGAGTCGCCCAGGGCGACGAAGCTCGTGTACGGCCCGGGCGGCGCGGCCCGGTCCGCGGACGTCACCGGGCGGGTGTCTGTGGTGTCGCTTTCCATCGCGGCGCGATCCTACCGGCCGGCTCCGGCCGGTGGTGCGCCCGGCCACGGGCCGCGCGCGCTACGCGGTGCCGGTCAGCTTCTGGGTGCCGATGACGGACAGCAGGGCGAGCTTCTCGGCGTCCTCGGTGCCCGGCTCGGCGGTGAAGACCATGATGCGCAGCTCGCTGCCCTCGACGCTGAGCAGGTCGCAGTCCAGTGTCATCAGGCCCAGTTCCGGGTGGTCGACGGTCTTGCGCGACCCGTCGTGCTCTCCCACCGCGCGGGAGTCCCACAGCTCGGCGAAGCGCTCGCTGCCCGTGCGCAGCTCGGCGATGAGCCGCTTCAGCCGCTGGTCCGCGGGGTAGCGGGTGGCGGTCGCGCGCAGCGCGCCGACCTGCGCCGCCTCCAGCGTTTCCAGCGACCGGGCGGAGTGCACGACCCGGGGGTTGCCGCGGCCGAGGAAGTGCCGCCACACCGCGTTGCGCTCCTTGCCGTGGAACTCGCCCATCAGCGCGTTGTGCAGCGGGTTGGCCAGCAGCAGCGTCCAGGCCGCGTCGGACACCGCCACCGGCGTCCCCGAGAGCCGGTCCAGCAGGCGCTGCACGCTCGCCGGGATGTAGGCCGGCACCGTCCCGCGGCCCGGTGGAACCAGGCCCGCGGTGCGGAAGAGCTGCTCGCGCTCCGGGCCCGACAGCCGCAGCGCCCGGCCCAGCGCCTCGACGACCTGCTCCGAGGGGTTGGCCGAGCGGCCCTGCTCCAGCCGCGTGATGTAGTCGACGGAGATCCCGGCGAGCATGGCCAGTTCCTCGCGGCGCAGCCCGGCCGCCCGCCGGTGCCCACCGGTCGCGAGCCCCGCCGACTCCGGTGAGACGCGGTCCCGCCAGCGCCGCAGGGTGTGCCCGAATTCCGTGGTCGCCATGCCCCCACTGTGGCACCGCGGCCGGTCCGCCGTCCTGGTACTGCCGGTCCCAGGAAGCCGGGGGCGCTGGCCGCCGGCCCGCGCCCGGCCGCACGGTGGGGGCATGACATCGACACTGATCACCGGGGCGAACAGGGGGCTCGGCTTCGAGGCCGCCCGCCGGCTGGTGGCCGCGGGCCACACCGTCTACCTCGGCTGCCGGGACGTGGGCCGGGGCCGGGCCGCGGCCGGGGCACTGGGCGCCACCGCCGTGCCGCTGGACGTCACCGACGACGACTCGGTCGCGGCCGCGGCCGAGCTGATCGGGGCGGCAGGCGGCCTCGACGTCCTGGTCAACAACGCCGGCGTCCAGCGGGAGATGGCCGCGGACGGCACCGTCACCGGGGCGGCCGGCCTCACCCCCGAGATGATGAGCGGCACCTTCGCGACGAACGTCTTCGGCATCGTCCGCGTCACCCGTGCCTTCCTGCCGCTGCTGCTCCGGTCGGCGGCCCCGGTCGTCGTCAACGTCAGCAGCGGCCTGGCCTCGCTCACCCGGGTCGCCGATCCGGGCACCCCCGCGTACGCGTACCCGGGCGTCGCCTACCCGGCGTCGAAGGCCGCGGTGAACATGCTCACCGTCCAGTACGCCAAGGCCTTCCCGCAGATCCGGGTCAACGCCGTCGAGCCCGGCTACACCGCGACGGGCCTCAACGGCGGGCGCGGCAGGCAGACCGTCGAGGAGGGCGCCGAGATCATCGTGCGGATGGCGCAGACCGGCCCGGACGGCCCCACCGGCGGCTTCTTCGACGCCGAGGGGCGGCTGCCGTGGTGACCCGCCGCGTCCTCACGGGCGGCCGGGGCCGACCAGCCGCTTGAGGACGTCCTCCATGGTGACCAGCCCCACCCCGCGGCCGTCGGCGTCCACCACGGCGGCCAGGTGCGCGCTGGCGGCGCGCATCGCGGTGAGCACGTCGTCCAGCGGGGTGGCCGCGCCGACCCGGGTGACCGGCCGCAGCGCGGAGCGCGGGAAGGCGGCGTCCCGCGGCTCGGCGTCCAGCGCGTCCTTGACGTGCAGGTAGCCGAGCACGCGCCCGTCGCCGTCCGCGACCGGGAAGCGGGAGAAGCCCGAGCGGGCCGCGAGCGCCTCCAGCCCGGCCGGGGTGATGCCGACCGAGGCACGCACCACCTGGGCGGCGGGCAGCACGATCTCCCCGACCGGCCGGCGCCCCAGCTCCAGCGCCTCCCGCAGCCGCCCGGTGGCCCGCTGGTCCAGCAGCCCCGCGGCGCCCGCGTCGGCGACCATCGCGGCCAGCTCGTCGTCGGAGAACACCGCGCCCACCTCCGAGCGCGGCTCCACCCGCAGCAGCCGCAGTCCCGCGTTCGCCAGCGCGTTGACCCCGAAGATCACCGGCCGCAGCCCGCGGGTGAAGCCCACCAGCGGCGGCCCCAGCAGCAGGGCGGAGCGCACCGGGTCGGCCAGCGCGATGTTCTTCGGGACCATCTCGCCGAAGAGCATGTGCAGATACGTCGCCAGCGCGAGCGCCACGACGAAGGCGACCGCACGGATCGCCCCCTCCGGCGCGCCCGCGGCGTGCAGCACCGGCTCCAGCAGATGGGCGATGGCCGGCTCGGCGACGATGCCGAGCACCAGGGTGCAGGCCGTGATGCCGAGCTGGGCCGCGGCCAGCAGCGGGGCCAGGTGCTCCAGGCCCCACAGCACGCGCACCGCCCGCCGGTCGCCCTCCTCCGCGCCCGCGGCGACCTGGTCGCGGCGCACCGAGATCATCGCGAACTCCGCGCCGACGAAGAAGGCGTTCACCACCAGCGTGAGCAGCCCCACGAGCAGCTGGACGGCGGTCATCGCGGCGCTCCGCCCGCCCCGCGCGGCGGGGACACCAGGCGCACCCGCGCCGCCCGGTGCCCCGACGCGTCCTCCACCTCCACGAGCCAGCCGTCCAGCCGGAGCCGGTCGCCGCGCTCGGGGATCCGGCCGAGCCGCTCGGCGACCAGACCGGCCAGCGTCTCGTACGGGCCGTCCGGCACCCGCAGCCCGATCCTCGCCAGCTGGTCCTCGGTACGGGTCGCCCCGTCCGCACGGTACGTCCGCCGGCCGTCCGGCTCCTCGTGGACGAACAGCAGATCGGGCTCCTGGAGGGGGTCGTGCTCGTCCCGCACCTCGCCGACGACCTCCTCGACGATGTCCTCCAGGGTGGCCACGCCCGCGGTTCCGCCGTACTCGTCGATGACCACCGCCATCGCACGCGTCCCCGACAGCCGGTCCAGCAGCCGGTCGGCGGCGAGCGACTCGGGCACCAGCAGCGCGTCCCGCAGCAGGTCGGTGACCGGGGTACGGGCGCGCCGGCCCGCGGGCACGGCCAGCACGTCCTTGATGTGCACGGTGCCGACGACCGCGTCGAGCGTGCCGCGGACGACCGGGAAGCGGGACAGCCCGGTGGCCCGCGTGGCGTTGGCGACGTCCGCCGCGGTCGCCTGCGCGTCCAGGGCCGTCACCTGCACCCGCGGTGTCATCACGTTCTCGGCGGTGAGGTCGGCGAGGCCCAGCGTGCGGACGAACAGCTCGGCGGAGTCCGGCTCCAGCGCGCCCGCCTTCGCCGAGTGCCGGGCGAGCGCCTTGAGCTCCTGCGGGCCCCGCGCCGAGGCCAGCTCCTCGGCGGGCTCCAGGCCCATCCGGCGCAGCACCCGGTTGGCGGTGCTGTTCAGATGCCGGATCAGCGGGCCGAAGGCGGTGGTGAAGGCGCGCTGCGGGCCCGCGACCGCCTTGGCGACCGGCAGCGGACGCGAGATCGCCCAGTTCTTCGGAACCAGCTCGCCGACGACCATCAGCACCACCGTGGACACCGCCGTGCCCAGCACCAGCGCCAGCGAGGAGGCCGTGGCCCGGCCCAGACCGGCCGCGCGCAGCGGGCCGCGCAGCAGTTCGGCGATCGAGCCGCGGGCCAGCATGCCGATGACCAGGCCGGTGACGGTGATGCCGAGCTGCGCCCCCGACAGCTGCACCGTCAGCGAGCGCACCCCGGCGAGTGCCGCCGCCGCGCCCCGCTCACCCTCCCGCGCGGCGCGCTCGACCTCGCCGCGTTCGATCGTGGTCAGCGAGAACTCCGCCGCGACGAAGACGCCGCAGGCGAGACTGAGGAGCAGGGCCAGCAGCAGGAGCAGCGCTTCGGTCATCGGACACCTCGCCCCCCATCGTCGGCCACCGCCCGCGCCCCCGCACCCGGCGTGCGCCGTACGGGCCCCGCGCGGGACGCCGGCGGGTCACGCCCGGCGCAGCGGCTTCGTCCAGCGCCGCCAGTGCGGTTCGGGCGCGTAGCCGGCGGCGCGCCAGGCGTGGTGGGCGCGCTCGTTGCGCTCCAGGACCATCGCGTCGCCGCGTCGCCCGCCCAGCGCCCGGAAGCGCTCCTCGGCCGCGTCCAGCAGCGTCCGTGAGAGGCCCTGGCGGCGGGCGCCGGGGTGCACGGCCAGCCGGTAGAGGTGGCAGCGCCATCCGTCGAAGCCGGCGATCACCGTGCCGACCAGCTCCCCGTCGCGTTCGGCGAGCAGCAGGGCACCGGGGTCGGTGGCGATGAGCCGGGCGACCCCGGCCTCGTCGTCGGTGATGCTGGTGCCCTCGGCGGCCACCTGCCAGAAGGCCAGCACAGCGGTCGCGTCGGCAGGGACGGCGGGCCTGATCAGGGGATTTCTCATGCGCCGCATCCCATCACCGGCGTCCCGCCCCCGGCCCGCAATTCCGGGATACGAGACGGCGCGGTGCGGGGCGGCGGCCCGGCCGCACGGCGCTGCGGGAGGCCGGTGGCCTTGCCGCTACTAGCGCCGCGGCGCTAGCGTGGTGCCATGGCCAAGACCCAGTTGAACGTGCGGGTGGACGAAGCCACCGCCGAGACCGCGCGGGAACGCGCCTCGCAGCGCGGCATCAGCGTGAACCGCTACATCGAGGAACTGGTCCGGCGGGACGAGGGCGAGAGCGGCAGGGCGTTCGTCCAGGCCGCGGCTGATTTCATGAAGGAGTACGAGGCGGTCTTCGCGGAGGAGTTCGGCGACAGGGACACGAGCCCGCGTTGAGCCTGACCATCGACCTGGCCTGGCTGCTGATGGTCGCCGAGCACAACACCCCCGGCGACTCCCTGGTCACCGACTGGGGCGCGCTGGTGGCGGCCGTCGGCAGGCACAAGGCCGAGATATTCGGCGTCCCCGTCTACCCCGACGACCACGTGCGCGCCGCGTCGCTGCTCCAGCTGCTGCTGCACGTCCCCGCCCTCGAACGCTCCAACGCGCTCTTCGCCACCGCCGTCGCCTACGCCTACCTGGTGGCGGGCGGGCAGCACGTGACGACCACGCCCGAGCGGGTGCGCGACCTGGCCCGGCTGGTCAAGGACGGGTCGGTGGGCATCGACCGCATCGCCGACGAGCTGCGGGCCTGGACCGTCCCGGCCTGACCCCCGCGCCCGCCCCCGGGCCGCCCCGCCTCAGGAGGCGAACGGCGGCGGGGCGTAGACCTGCGCGAAGGCCTCCCCGTCCCACGTACCGCCCAGCTGCGGGGCCAGCCAGTCCGGTGCGGCCGCGCGGAAGGCCGCCGGGGACAGCGCGCCGGCCCCCTGCGGCAGCGCGCCGAGCAGCGGCGCGCCCGCGACCTCCGGGACGTCGGCGACGTTGCAGCGCTCGGCGAGGTCCGGCTCACCGCGCCAGCTGCCGAAGATCACCCCGGCGCAGCTCAGGCCCCGCTTGGCCAGCGCCTCCACGGAGAGCGCGGTGGCGTTGAGCGTGCCCAGCCCCGGCTGAGCCACCAGCAGCACCCGGGCGCGGACGAGCGCGGCGGCGTCGGCGAGCGTGGCGCCCTTCTCGTCGTAGCGGACCAGCAGCCCTCCCGCGCCCTCCACCAGCACCACGTCGTGGACGGCCGACAGCTTCGCGGCCGCCTCCGCGATGTCCTCGGGCCCGACGGCGCGGATGCCGGCGCGGGCGGCGGCGGTGGCCGGTGCCAGCGGCTCGGGGTAGCGGGCCAGCTCCACCGCCGTGACGGCACCGGCCAGCCGGGCCACCTCCGCGGCGTCGCCCGGTTCGCCCTCGGCCACCCCGGTCTGCGCGGGCTTGAGCACTGCCACGCTCAGCCCCTGCGCCAGGGACGCGGCGGCCACCGCGGCGGTCGCCATCGTCTTGCCGACCTCGGTGTCCGTACCGGTGATGACCACGATGGCCATGGATGTCGCTCCGTTCCTCGTCGTCCTGCGCCGTCCCGCCCCTGCGGCCGGCCCCGCGCTCACTGCCGCGGCTCGGGGCACCCCTGCCCCGCCGTGCCGTTCCCATCCGGCTTGCGCCAGGTTTTCACCCGCCCGCCGCCGCTGTGCCCGCGGCCCCCCGGGCGCGGCCGTCACCCCGCCCGGGCCGCGTCCCGCACCGCGGCGCAGATCCGCGCCACGTCCTCGTCGCCCGTCACGTAGGGCGGCATCGTGTAGACGAGGTCGCGGAAGGGCCGCAGCCACACCCCGGCGCGCACCGCGGCCCGGGTCGCCGCTGCCGTGTCCACCTCGTGGTCGAGCTGCACCACACCGATCGCGCCGAGCACCCGCACGTCGCGCACGCCCGGCAGCCGCGCGGCCGCGGCGAGGCCGTCGCGCAGGCCCGTCTCGATCCGCTTGACCTGCTGCGCCCAGTCCTGGCCGAGCAGCACGTCCAGGGAGGCGTTCGCGACCGCCGCGGCCAGCGGGTTGCCCATGAAGGTCGGCCCGTGGGCGAGCACCGGCACCTCTCCGCGGGAGATGCCCTCGGCGACCGCGGTGGTGCACAGCGCCGCCGCCATCGTCAGGTACCCGCCGGTCAGCGCCTTGCCGACGCACATCACGTCGGGGCTGACGCCCGCGTGCCCGGTGGCGAAGAGCGCGCCGGTGCGGCCGAACCCGGTGGCGATCTCGTCGAGGACGAGCAGCACGCCGTGCTCGTCGCACGCCTCCCGCAGCACCCGCAGGTAACCGGGGGAGTGGAAGGTCATCCCGCCCGCGCCCTGCACGACCGGCTCCACGACCACCGCCGCCAGCTCGTGCGCGTGCCGCGCCACCAGGGCGCGCAGCCGCCCGGCGTAGGCGGGGTCCGGCCCGGCGTCGAAGCCGGGCGGGGGCTGCTCGGCGAAGACCTGCTCCGGCAGCACGCCCGACCACAGGTGGTGCATGCCGCCCTCGGGGTCGCACACCGACATCGGCTGCCAGGTGTCGCCGTGGTAGCCGCCGCGCCAGGTCAGCAGCCGGCGCTTTTCCGGGCGGCCGAGCGAGCGCCAGTACTGCAGGCACATCTTGACCGCGACCTCGACCGACACCGAGCCGGAGTCGGCGAGGAAGACGTGCCGCAGCGGTTCGGGCGTGATCTCCACCAGCCGCGCGGCCAGCCGGACGGCCGGCTCGTGGGTGAGGCCGCCGAACATCACATGGCTCATCCGCCCGAGCTGGTCGCGCACGGCCGCGTCCAGCACCGGGTGGCGGTAGCCGTGGATCGCCGACCACCACGACGACATGCCGTCGACCAGCTCGTCACGCCCCTGCGCGGGCACCGCGAGCCGCAGCCGCACGCCCTCCGCCGACGCCACGACCAGCGGCTCCTGGCGGCCGGGCATCGGCCCGTACGGGTGCCAGACGTGCTCGCGGTCCAGCCCGAGGAGCACCTCGGGCGGCAGTGGGGAGCCGGGCAGGGGCGCGGGCTCAGGCATTGGGCGGCAGGTCCGTTCCCGCACCCCGGCGGCGTACCGCGACCAGGTCCGTCCGCGCGCCCTGCACGGTGGGTCCGGCCTCCGTCTCCGCGGGTGCGTGCGCGCCGGCGCACGCGGTGTCGCCGCAGCCGCCGCAGCCGCCGTCGTGCGCGCCGCACATCCCGGCGGCGCGGTGCGCGGGCAGCGTCGTGGTGCCCGCGCCCTCCACCTCGAAGCCGGCGTCGGCGATCATGTCCAGGTCGGCCTGGCCGGCCTGGCCCTCGCTCGTCAGGTAGTCGCCCAGGAAGATCGAGTTGACCAGGTGCAGGGCGAGCGGCTGCATCGTGCGCAGGTGCACCTCGCGCCCGCCCGCGAGCCGTACCTCGACGTCCGGGCACACGAACCGGACCATCGCCAGGATGCGCAGGCAGCGCTGCGGGGTGAGGTTCCACTCCTTGGCCAGCGGAGTGCCCTCGAAGGGGATCAGGAAGTTGACCGGCACCGAGTCCGGGTCCAGCCCGCGCAGCCCGAAGACCACGTCCACCAGGTCCGCGTCGCTCTCGCCCATCCCCGCGATGAGCCCCGAGCACGCCGACAGCCCGGCGGCCTGCGCCTGCTGCACGGTGTCGACCCGGTCGGCGTACGTGTGGGTCGTGGTGATCGTGCCGTACGTGCTCTCCGAGGTGTTGAGGTTGTGGTTGTACGCGTCCGCGCCGGCCGCCCTCAGCCGCTCGGCCTGGCCACCCGTCAGGAGGCCGAGGCACGCACACACCTCCACGTCCTCGTTGCGCTCCTTGATGGCCGCGATGGTCTCCGAGACCCGCTCGACGTCACGGTCGGTGGGCCCGCGCCCGCTCGCCACCAGGCACACCCGCTTGGCGCCCCCCGCGACCCCGGCGCTCGCCGCGTCCGCGGCCTGCTCCGGCTTCAGCCAGGTGTACTTGAGGATGCCCGCCTGCGAGCCCAGCCGCTGCGAGCAGTACGAGCAGTCCTCCGGGCACAGCCCGGACTTGAGGTTGACCAGGTAGTTGAGCTTCACGCGGCGCCCGAACCACTTGCGGCGCACCCGGCCCGCCGCGGCCACCACGTCGAGCAGCTCGTCGTCGGAGGTCGCCAGCACGGCGAGCGCCTCGTCCCGGGTGGGCAGCTCGCGGCGCAGCCCCTTGTCCACCAGTGCGGTCAGCAGATCCATGAGGGGATACTCGCCTACCCGGTGGCCCCAGGCCAAGGACGGACCGTACAAGAGCGGTGGCCGCCGGTGTGTGCATCACCACACCCTGTGCACGATCGCGGGCCAGTACGTTGCAGGGGGGAGGCCGCCTCCCGGGCCGCCCCGCCGCCGCCCCCGTACCCTGACCGTCCCCGAACCGCACCCCGAAGGACCGCCGTGACCAGCACACCGCCCGCCGCCGGGCAGCCCGGCCCCTTCGGCTGGATCGCCGAGCAGGCCGCCGTACGCGCTGCCGCGGGACTGCGCCGCGAACTGCGGCCGCGGGCGGCGGAACCGGGCCTGCTCGACCTCGCCGGCAACGACTACCTCGGCCTCAGCCGGCACCCCGAGGTCACCGCGGCGGGCGCGCGGGCGTGCGTGACGTGGGGCGCCGGGGCGACCGGCTCCCGGCTGGTCACCGGCAGCACCGCGCTGCACGCCGAACTGGAGGCGGAACTGGCCGCCTTCACGGGCTTCGAGGCCGCGCTCGTGCTCGCCTCCGGCTACGCCGCCAACCTCGCGGCGGTCACCGCGCTGACCGCCGCAGGCGGCCTCATCGTCTCCGACGCGGCCAACCACGCGTCCCTCATCGACGGCTGCCGGCTGTCGCGGGCGGCCACCGAGGTCGTGCCGCACGCCGATCCGGCGGCCGTGGGCAAGGCGCTCGGCCGGCACGCCGGGCCGGCCGCCGTCGTGAGCGACACCGTCTTCTCCGTCGACGGCGACGCCGCGCCGCTGGCCGCCCTGGCCGCGGCCGCGCGCGAGCACGGCGCCGCGCTGCTGCTGGACGACGCGCACGGGCTCGGCGTCCTCGGCCCCGGCGGGCGCGGCGCCGCGCACGCCGCGGGTCTCGCGGGGGCGCCCGACGTGGTGTGCACGGCGACGCTGTCCAAGGCGCTCGGCGCGCAGGGCGGCGTCGTGCTCGGCCCCGCCGGTGTCATCGGCCATCTGGTCAACACCGCGCGGACGTTCATCTTCGACACGGGGCTCGCGCCGGCCGCCGCGGGCGCCGCGCTCGCCGCGCTGCGGCTGCTGCGGCGTGAGCCCGGGCGGGCGGGCCGCGCGCTCGGCGCGGCCCGCGACTTCCACCGCCGTTTCACCGCCGCCGGTCTCGACGCCACGGCGCCGGACGCGTGCGTGGTGTCCGTCCGCGCGCCCTCGCCCGCGGCGGCGGTGGAGTGGGCCGCCGCGTGCCGGGCCGCGGGACTCGCGGTGGGCTGCTTCCGCCCCCCGTCCGTCCCGGACGGTGTCTCCCGGCTGCGCGTCACGGCCAACGCGGCGCTGACCCCGGCAGAGATCGCGGCAGCGGCCGGCACCGTCGTCGCGACGGCGCCGGCCGGGGCGTTCCGCGGCTGACGTTTCTAACGGGCGCCGAGCGCCCCCGTGTTGACGGCGTCCACGAACGACGCCCAGGCGGCGGGCGCGAAGAGGAGGGCCGGCCCGGCGGTGTCCTTGGAGTCGCGGACCGCGACCGGCCCGGAGGACAGCCGGGCCGTCTCCACGCAGTTGTTCGCCGCCGTGCTGTGGCTGCTGCGCCGCCAGGCGACGTCCAGCTCCAGGCTGGACGGAACGTGGGCGTGCGGCTCGCGAGCCGCCGGGATTCGCGCAGTCATGCTGTCGGTGCCTCCTTAGTGCGCCGCTGCAACCGCGAGAAATCCGCCCCGATTTCCGTGATCATCGCAGCTGATTCCGCACACGGGAGCGCGCGATCACACAATCGGGCGAACGCGGCGGTGTAAGCGGCGATGTCTTCTTTCCGATCGACACAGAGACTACCCGTCAGATGGTCGAGAACCACCACGTCCAGATCCGCAGTGCGCGGAAAGGAGAAGATGACGAAAGACCCCGTCACGCCGGTGTGGCCGCCCGCGGCGAACGGCAGCACCTGCAGGGAGACCTGCGGGAGTTCGGCCGCCCGCGCGAGCCACCGCAGCTGGTCGGCCATCACCTCCGGACCGCCGACGCCCCGGCGCAGGACGGCCTCGTCGAGCACCGCGCTCAGTTCGAGCGGCGGGTCCTGCTCCAGCAGCACCGCCTGCCGGGCGATCCGCACCTCGGCCAGCGCGTTCACCTCCCGCGGGCTCAGCTGCGGCAGCACGTCGCGGGTGAGCGCGCGGGCGTAGCCGGGCGTCTGGAGCAGCCCCGGCACCACGGTCGTCTCCAGGGACCTGGCCCGGGTGGCGCCGGTCTCCAGGCTGATGAAGTCGCGGTACTCGTCCGGCAGGACCTCGCGGAAGCCGTGCCACCAGCCGCGCTGGTGGCCGTGCCCGGCCAGGGTGTGCAGCAGGTCGCGGACATCGCGGTCCCGTACGGAGTAGGCGTCGAGCAGCAGGTTGACGTCCTCGACGCGGACGCTGCTGTGGCCGGTCTCGATACGGCTCACCTTCGACTGGTGCCAGCCCACCCGCCGGGCGGCCTCGCCGCTGGTGAGCCCCGCGAGGTCGCGCAGCCGGCGCAGCTCGGCGCCGAGCCGGCGCCGGCGTACGGCGGGCACTCGTTCCATGTCCTCTCGCCCTCCTGGCTCCGGGCGGCCCGCGGGTGTTCCGGCCGCCGGTCGCGTTCCGTCCTCGTCTCCCCGATACGCCAGTCTGCCGAGGACGGGCGTTCTCCCGCGGCAGAGTTCACCGTTTTGAGCGACAGATATATGCAGACTGCTGTGCGGCGGCCGCATTGGCGGCACGATGAGTGCATTCTGGCGCGAACCCGGCGAATACCGGGGCGGCCCAATTCCCGCCCCGTACCTGCCCGGTGCGCACCGGAGCCAGGTCACGGCGGGAAAGGGAAGCGTCGCCATGGCAGATCTTCAGGAAGCGTCCGTCACCCTGCCGAGCGAACCCGCCTCGGTGACGGCGGCCAGGCGGTACGTCTGCGGGGTGCTCGCCGACTGGGGGCTGCCCGCGGGCGCACCGGCCGTCGACACCGTGCGCCTCATCGTGTCCGAGCTGGCCACCAACGCCGTGCTGCACACCTCCGGCCTGTCGCCGACCTTCACCGTCGACGTACGCCTGGAGCGGTCCGAGCAGCTGCACATCGGCGTCACCGACAGCCACCCGCGATGGCCGCGCCAGGCCACGGTGTGCCCGCAGCAGCAGGACAACGGCCGCGGGCTGGTCATCATCCGCCACCTGACCGCCGAGTCCGGCGGCAGCCTGCGGGTCGCCCCGACCGTCGACGGCGGCAAGACCGTGTGGATCGTGCTGCCCTGGGCCGTCCCCGTCGCCTGACGCGGGCCGCGGGAGGGGCCGCCGGAACGGCCCCGCGGCGGTCAGACGCGCCCGTACCAGACGCTGCGGGTCCAGATGTGTTCCAGGCGCACCCGGGCACCCGTCTTCGGGGCGTGCCAGATCTCGCCGCCGCCCGCGTAGATGCCGACGTGGTAGACGGAGGTCGCGGACGATCCGCTGTGGAAGAAGACCAGGTCGCCGACGTGGCGGGCGGAGGCGGAGATGTGCCGGGTGCTGCGGTACTGGGCGGCGGCGGTGCGCGGCAGCCGCTTGCCGGCCTTGCGGAAGGAGTAGAGGGTCAGCCCCGAGCAGTCGAAGCGGGAGGGCCCGGTGGCGCCCCACTGGTAGGGCGAGCCCTTCTTGGAGGCCGCCACGCCGAGGGCCCTGACACCCGCCGTGGCGGCCTCGGCCTGCTGGACGGCGCCGGGCAGCAGGGACGGTACGGCGACGGCGGCGGCGGTGAGCACGGAGGCGGCCCCGAGGCGGGACAGGCGTGCGGAAGCGGACTTTGCGACAGGCGCGGTCATGCGCAACCCTTCGTCGTCGGCCTGCGAAGGATGGCCTGTCGGGTTCGGGCAGGCGAAGATGCCCGGCCGCGTGCTGCGGCTTCACCCCAAGGGGCGGTCCCGGAGTGCCGGGTCCGGCCCCGTCGTGCGTGGGTCCTCCGCTCCCGCCGTTGCACTCGTGTCGACCTGGCGTCCGCACGCCGGCGGGACTCGGCGTCCGTGCGGACCGCCCCGCCACGGCGGCGGGGGCTTGTCGTCACCACGGATCGTGACGCACACGGCACGCCGGTACCCGGTCGGAAACGCCCGGTGTGAGCCTCGTCACGTTTGCTCCGACCGGGTGGTCCGGCTGCTCCCTTCCGGTGGTCGGCGCCCGTGCCGAGCGCTGTGACCTGCACGATCGGGGCGCCACCCGTGCCGGCCGGCGCAACCGCAGGTCCCGCCCGCGGCCGCGCGCCGCTGGTCCGATGGGATGAGGGGGGTTCGGCCGACAAGGGGGTGGGCCGCGCCGCAGTGTGACGGTGCGTCGGCCGTCACGGCGCGGGCGGCCCCGGTTCCGGCGCCACGACCGCGAGCGAGGACCGGCGTTCGCCGTCCAGCACCCGCAGCGCCCGCCCCAGCGTGGCGTGGTGGAGTTCGGTCTCGCCGCGCAGGTGCATCACCGTCAGTGCCTCGCGCAGCGCCAGCGCCCGGCCGACGAGCGCCTGCGCGGCGCGCAGCGCCCCGTAGGTGTCGGTGCAGCGGGAGGGGTTGACGCGGCCGAGCAGGTCGACGGCCTCCAGGTAGCAGTCGACGAGCTCGCCCTCGGAGCGGGTGAGCGCCGGCAGCGGCGGCGGTTCCGGGCGCACCGGGCTCACCGCGCGCCGGTGGCCGGGCCGCCGGTCTTGCGGCTGCTGGTGAGCCGGTCGGCGAGGCCGTAGCCGACGGCGGAGGCGGCGTCGAAGACCTTGTCGCGCTCGATGTCCGCCCGGATCCGCTCCGGCTCCTGCCCGGTGTGCCGCACCAGCAGCGCCTCCAGCTTGTCGCGTGTGCGCAGCAGCTCGTTCGCCTGGATCTCCAGGTCCGACACGTCGCCCTGCACCACGTCGCCCAGCGACGGCTGGTGGATCAGGATCCGGGCGTAGGGGGTGATCATCCGCTTCCCCGGCGCCCCCGCCGCCAGCAGTACCGCCGCGGCGGACGCCGCCTGCCCGATGCAGACGGTCGCGACGTCGCAGGTCACGTACTGCATCGTGTCGTAGATCGCGGTCATCGAGGAGAAGGAGCCCCCCGGCGAGTTGATGTAGAGGTGGATGTCCTGGTCGGGGCTCGCGCTCTCCAGGTGGATGAGCTGGGCCATCACGTCGTTGGCCGACGTGTCGTCGATCGGGGTGCCCAGGAAGACGATCCGCTCCTGGAGCAGCTTGGAGTACGGGTCCGTGGTGCGGGTGCCGCTGCTGCTGCGCTCGGTGAACTCCGGGAGCACGTAGCGGGCGGTGGGTCGGATCATGCGGGCACCTCCGTGCGTACAAAATGTACAGGACGTACAGGTCGTTATGATGGGGAGCATGACCCATGACGTCCCGGTGACACAAGCGCGAGCCGAGCTCGCGGAGCTCATCAACCGCGTGGTCTACGGCGGTGAGCAGGTGGTGCTGACCCGGCACGGCAAGCCGCTGGTGGCCCTGGTGTCGGCCGCTGACCTGCAACGACTGCGCGATCTCGATGCCGCCGCGGACGAGCAGCCGATCGTCGCGGTCACCACGGCGACCACGCCCCCGTCCGCCACGGGCGAACGCCGCAGGTTCGGCATCGTTGCCGAGCACCGCGGCCCCACCCCGGGGGACCGCCGCCCGTAACAGGGGTTAACGCGCCCGAAACGCCGCCGCCGTAACCTCGCGCCCCAGGCCCCAACTGCCCGGAGACGGGCCGGAGATGGCGAGGTGCGGCGGTGCGGTTGACCCCTCACGAGCAGGAACGCCTGCTCATCCATGTCGCGGCCGACGTGGCCGAGCGGCGCCGCGCCCGCGGCCTGCGCCTCAACCATCCCGAGGCGGTCGCGCTGATCACCGCCCACGTCCTGGAGGGCGCGCGGGACGGACGCTCCGTCGCGGAGCTGATGCGCACCGGCCGCACCGTCCTGACCCGCGCGGACGTCATGGACGGGATCCCCGAGATGATCCCCGACGTCCAGGTCGAGGCCACCTTCCCGGACGGCACCAAGCTCGTCACCGTCCACGAGCCGATCGTCTGAGGGGGCGGCATGATTCCCGGAGAGATCGTGTACGGTGACGCGCCCGTCGTGCTCAACGCCGGCCGCCCGGTCACCCGGCTCACGGTCGTCAACACCGCCGACCGGCCCGTCCAGGTCGGCTCCCACTACCACTTCGCCGAGGCCAACCCGGGCCTGGACTTCGACCGCGCCGCCGCGCGCGGGCTGCGGCTGGACATCCCGGCCGGGACCGCGGTGCGCTTCGAGCCCGGCATCCCCGCCGAGGTCGCGCTCGTGCCGATCGCCGGCGCCCGGGTCGTGCCCGGGCTGCGCGGCCAGGTCGCGGGAGCGCTCGATGACTGAACTCGCCCGCCCCCGCTACGCCGACCTCTACGGGCCCACGACCGGCGACCGCATCCGGCTCGCCGACACCGACCTGCTCATCGAGGTCGAGCGCGACCTCGCGGGCGGCCCCGGACACGCCGGTGACGAGGCCGTCTTCGGTGGCGGCAAGGTCATCCGCGAGTCCATGGGGCAGGCCCGCACCACCCGGGCCGAGGGCGCGCCGGACACCGTGATCACCGGGGCCGTCGTGCTCGACCACTGGGGGGTGGTCAAGGCCGACGTCGGAGTGCGCGACGGCCGGATCACCGCGCTCGGCAAGGCCGGGAACCCCGACACCATGGACGGCGTCCACCCGGACCTGGTCATCGGCCCGGAGACCGAGATCATCGCGGGCAACGGCCGGATCCTCACCGCCGGGACGATCGACGCGCACGTCCACTTCATCTCGCCCACCCTCATACCCCAGGCCCTGGCCTCCGGCGTGACCACCGTGATCGGCGGCGGCACCGGCCCCGCCGAGGGCAGCAAGGCCACCACCGTCACCCCCGGCGGCTGGCACCTGGCGCGCATGCTCGCCGCGCTGGAAGGCTTCCCGGTCAACGTCGGGCTGCTCGGCAAGGGCAACACCGTCAACCCGGACGCGCTGCACGCCCAGCTGCGGGCGGGCGCGCTGGGCTTCAAGATCCACGAGGACTGGGGCGCCACGCCCGCCGTGATCGACGCGTGCCTGCGGGTCTGCGAGCAGACCGGCGCGCAGCTCGCGCTGCACACCGACACCCTGAACGAGGCGGGCTTCGTCGAGGACACCCTCGCCGCCGTCGCCGGCCGCGGCATCCACGCCTACCACACCGAGGGCGCGGGCGGAGGGCACGCGCCCGACATCATCACCGTCGTCGCGCACCCCAACGTGCTGCCCTCGTCCACCAACCCGACCCGCCCGCACACCGTCAACACCGTCGAGGAGCACCTCGACATGCTGATGGTCTGCCACCACCTCAACCCCGCGGTGCCCGAGGACCTCGCCTTCGCGGAGTCCCGCATCCGCCCGTCCACCATCGCCGCCGAGGACGTGCTGCACGACCTGGGCGCAATCAGCATCGTCAGCTCCGACTCGCAGGCCATGGGGCGCATCGGCGAGATCGCGCTGCGCACCTGGCAGACCGCGCACGTCATGAAGCGCCGCCGCGGCGCCCTGCCCGGCGACGGCCCCGCCGACAACCACCGGGCGCGCCGCTACGTCGCCAAATACACCATCAACCCCGCGGTGGCGCAGGGCCTCGACCACGAGATCGGCTCCGTGGAGCCCGGCAAGCTCGCCGACCTGGTGCTGTGGCACCCGGCCTTCTTCGGCGTCAAGCCGGACCTGGTGATCAAGGGCGGGCAGATCGCCCACGCCCAGATGGGCGACGCCAACGCCTCCATCCCGACCCCGCAGCCGGTGCTGCCCCGGCCGATGTTCGGCGGTACGGGCACGGCGCCCGCCGCCAACTCCGTCACCTTCGTCACCCAGGCCGCCCTGGACGACGGGCTGCCCGAACGACTCGGCCTCGCCAAGCCCTTCGCCGCCGCGCGCAGCACCAGGGCCGTCACCAAGGCCGACATGCGCGGCAACGACGCGCTGCCGGACGTGCGCGTCGACCCCGACACCTTCACGGTCACGATCGACGGCGAGCCGGCCGAGGCCGCGCCCGCCGCCGAACTGCCCATGGCCCAGCGCTACTTCCTCTTCTGAGCCGCCATGACACCCGCCGAGCCCCCTCCCGGCCCAGGAGCCCTCGCCGCCCTGCTGCTGCTCTGCGACGGCCGCTTCCCGGCCGGCGGCCACGCCCACTCCGGCGGCGCCGAAGCCGCCGTCGCCGACGGGCGGGTGCACGACCCGGCCACCCTCGCCGGCTACTGCCGCGGCCGGCTGCACACCACAGGACTGGTCGCCGCCGCACTGGCCGCGGCGGCGGCCGCGGGAGCCTACCCGCTCGGCCTCGACGACGCGGCCGACGCCCGCACGCCCTCGCTCGCCCTGCGCACCGCCTCGCGGCGGCTGGGCCGCCAGCTCACCCGGGCCGCCCGCGCCACCTGGCCGTCCGCCGCGCTGGAGGAGCTCGCCGCGGCCCGACCGCGCGGCGCCCACCAGCCGGTCGTGCTGGGCCTGGTCGCGCGGGCCGCGGGCCTGGGCCCCTCCGGGGCCGCCCGCGCCGCCGCCTACGAGGCCGCCACCGGCCCGGCCGGCGCCGCCGTCCGGCTGCTGGGCCTCGACCCCTTCGACGCCGCCGGCGTCCTCGCCGGGCTCGCCCCGCAGATCGACGCCGTCGCGGACGCCGCCGTCCGCGCCGCGGACCGCGCCCTGACGCACGGCCCCTCCGCCCTGCCCGCCGCCTCCGCGCCGCTGCCGGACATCGCCGCCGAGCAGCACGCGGCCTGGCCGGTGCGGCTCTTCGCCTCCTGACCCCCGGAGCCCCTCATGCACCGTGACCACCCCGAGGTCTTCCCCGAGCGGTACGCCCACTCCGCCGGCGCCCTCCGCCCCGACGGCCGCCGCCGCGCGCTGCGGATCGGGCTCGGCGGCCCGGTCGGCTCCGGCAAGACCGCGACCGTGGCGGCGCTGTGCCGGGTGCTGCGCGACCGCTACGCCATCGGCGTCGTCACCAACGACATCTACACCCGCGAGGACGCCGACTTCCTGCTGCGCAACGCCGTGCTGCCGCCGGAGCGGATCGTCGGCGTCGAGACCGGCGCGTGCCCGCACACCGCGATCCGCGACGACATCTCCGCGAACCTGGAAGCCGTCGAGGACCTGGAGGACACGGTCGGGCCACTGGACCTGGTGCTCGTCGAGTCGGGCGGCGACAACCTCACCGCCACCTTCTCCCGGGGCCTGGCCGACGCGCAGATCTTCGTGATCGACGTCGCGGGCGGCGACGACATCCCCCGCAAGGGCGGCCCCGGTGTGACCACCGCCGACCTGCTGGTCGTCAACAAGACCGACCTCGCCCCGCACGTCGGCGCCGACCTGGACCGTATGGCCCGCGACGCGGCCGCCCAGCGCGGCCCGCTCCCGGTCGTCTTCACCTCCGTCGCACGCGGCGACGGCATCGCGCCGGTCGCCGCGTGGGTCGGCGAGCGCCTCGCGGCCTGGACCGCATGACCCCGCCCCCCGGTGGCGCGCCTCCGTCCGCGAGTGCCGTCGCGGACACGGCGGCCGGGCCCGCAACGGCCGCGGCCGGCGCCGGTGGTGCGACCGCCGCACGTGCCGAGCGGAACGGCGCCCCCGGCACCGGCGCGGAAGCCGGCTCCGCCGGCGCCGTCAGCGCCACCGCGCGGATCCGTGCCGAGGACGACGGACGGGGCGGCACCGTGCTGCCGCTGCTGGCCGGGGCCGCGCCGCTGGCCCTGCGCCGCACCCGCGCGGAGCGCGCGGGCTGGGCCCGCGTCACCGTCGTGGGGGCCATGAGCGCGCCGCTCGGCGGCGACCGGCTGCGTGTCGAGGCCGATGTGGCGCCCGGCGCGCGGCTGGTCGTCGACGCGTCCGCCGCGACCGTCTCGCTGCCCGGCCGCTGCGGACGGCCCGCGCACTACGACGTCGTCCTCACCGTCGGCGCGGACGCCGAACTGCACTGGCTGCCGGAACCGGTGATCGCCGCGCGCGGCAGCGACCTGCGGATGACGACCCGTGTGGTGCTGGCCCCCGGTGCCCGGCTGGTGCTGCGCGAGGAGCTGGTGCTCGGCCGGCACGCCGAGCCGACCGGCCGGCTCGGCACCCGGCTCACCGTCACGTACGGCGGCCGCCCGCTGCTCGACCAGGCCCTCGACGTCGGCCCGGGCGCCCCGCCCGGCTGGGACGGGCCCGCCGTCCTCGGCCCGCACCGCACGCTCGGCCAGCTGCTCGTCGTGCCCGCCCCCGACCCGTTGCCCGGCGCCGCGCTGCCGCCGCTCACCTCGCTCACCGCGCTGGCCGGCCCCGGCGTGCTCCTCACCTCGGCCGGCCCGCGCGCCGCCTTCACCGCTGCGGCCCGCGCGCTGACGCGGGCGGCGGGGCGGTGAACGCCGGCGTTCACCGGCAGCGGTTGACGTGCCGTCACCCGGTGGAGGCGCGCGTTCCGCCGGGACGCGGACCCCACCGGGCGGAAATCACGCTTTGATGAAGAATCACTCGCCCGGCCTGTTCACAGCAGCTTCCCCGGGGAAAGGATTCGCTTCTGATCACAGTGATCACCGTGGCCACAAGCCACGGAGGAGAGGGGGAGTTTCGACGTGAGACGCACCATCGTGCTCGTCTCCACCGGCGCCCTGATCGCGGGAGTCGTCGCCGCCGCCCCGGCCGCGACCGCGGGGCCCGCGCACCACGGCACGCCGTCCGAGGTGACCGTACCGGAGGCCGCCGGCGTGGCCGTCGCCGCCGCGAACGCCTGGCGCGCCGGGATCAGCTGGGCGGACTGCCCGGCCGGCTGGGGTCTCGCGACGCCGGTGCAGTGCGGCTGGGTCACCGTGCCGGTCGACTACCGCAAGCCGTTCGGCGCCACCATCAAACTCGCGGTCGACCGCGCGGCCGCCACCGGCACCGAGGCCGAGCACCAGGGTTCGCTGATCTACAACCCGGGCGGCCCCGGCGGCTCCGGCCTGCGCTTCCCGGTGCGGCTCGCCACCGGGGCCCCGCTGTGGACCAAGACGGCCAAGGCGTACGACTTCGTCGGCTTCGACCCGCGCGGTGTCGGCCACTCGGCGCCCATCTCCTGCGAGGACCCGGCCGAGTACGCCCAGGCGCCCAAGGCCGACCCGGTGCCCGACAGCGACGCCGACAAGCAGGCCCAGCGCAAGCTGGCGGCCGAGTACGCGGCGGGCTGCCTGGAGCGCACGGGCGCCGCGATGCTCTCCCAGATGACCACCCCGAACACCGCCCGCGACCTGGACGTCATCCGGGCCGCGCTGCGCGAGGACAAGCTGAACTACCTCGGCGTGTCGTACGGCACCTACCTCGGCTCGGTCTATGCGACGCTCTTCCCGACGCACGTGCGCCGCATGATCATCGACAGCGTGGTCAACCCCTCGCGCGACCAGATCTGGTACCAGAACAACCTGGACCAGGACGTCGCCTTCGAGGGCCGCTGGAACGACTGGGAGACCTGGGTCGCGAAGTACGACTCCGTCTACCACCTGGGCAGCACCGTCGCCCAGGTCCAGGCGAAGTGGGAGGCGCTGCGCGCGGCCGCCAAGGCGCACCCGATCGGCGGTGTCGTCGGCCCCAACGAGCTGCTGGGCTTCTTCCAGAACGCGCCGTACTACGACTCCACGTGGGCGACCGTGGCCGGCGTGTGGAGCGCGTACGAGGGCGGTGACACCCAGGCGCTGCTGGACGCGGCGGCCCCCGACCCGTCCGACACGGCGGGCAACACCAGCGGGGAGAACGGCAACGCCGTCTACACCGCTGTCGAGTGCACCGACGCCAAGTGGCCCACCAGCTGGCACAGGTGGGACCGGGACAACACCGCGCTCAACGCGCAGTACCCGTTCCTGACCTGGTCCAACGCATGGATGAACCTGCCGTGCGCCACCTGGCCGGTCAAGCAGCAGACCCCGGTCGACGTCCGCGGGCACCGCGGCCTGCCCGGCGTGCTGATCGTCCAGAGCACCAGGGACGCCGCCACCCCGTACACCGGCGCGCTGGAGACGCACCGCCGGCTCACCGGGTCCCGGCTGATCACCGAGCAGGGCGCCGGTTCGCACGGCGTGACCAACCTCGTCAACCCGTGCATCAACAACCGCGTCGACGCGTACCTGCTGAGCGGCACGCTCGACGAGCAGGACGTGGTGTGCGGCCCGCACGCCACTCCGGTGCCGTAACGCGCGCAAGCGGACGGCCGCTCACCGGGCCGCCGGCCGCACCCTGCTCACGGGCGGGTGCGGCCGGCGGCCCGCGGCGTGCCGGAGGCCGTCACAGCGCGACGGCCTCGATGCGGGGCGCGGCGATGCGTACGTAGTCCTTCGCGGAGAGCGCGAGCGACCGGTCCAGGCGGGCGGCGTTGAAGTAGAGGGTGTCGTGCTCGAGCAGGCCCGGGTCGACGACCAGCTCCAGCCGCTCGTCGAAGGAGAAGGGCAGCACGGTGCCGCTCACGCTGCCGGCCAGCCGCTCGGCGATGTCGCGGGAGGCGAAGGAGACGTACGTGCCGGACAGCAGCGCCTTGACCGCGCCGAGGTCCACCCGCCTGTCGCCGGGCACGACGGCGAGCACGTACCGGGTGGTCTTCTTGCCGACCTTGACCATCACCACGATGCACTTCGCCGCCTGGGCCAGCGCGTTGCCCCGCAGTTCGCTGACCAGCTCGGTCGCGCCCTCCGGGGCGTGTTCCACGATCCGGTAGTCGGCGCCCTGCGCGTCGAGCAGCGCGACGAGACGGTGGTAGGTGGCGTGGTCGTCCGGCTGCTGCGCCGCCTGCGTGGTGTCCTGGGTGTCGCTCATGACCGCCTGTCCTCGGCTCGGGGTGGGTGGAGTGGTCCGGTGACGGGGGCTCAGACCGCCAGGGCACCGAAGGCCGCGGCGAAGGCCGCGCGCGTGGGGGAGCCGGGACGGCGGTCGAGGACGGCGAAGACGGCCTCGTCGACCGCCCGCTCGAAGCGCCCGCCCAGCCGCAGCAGGACGGCGAAGGCCTCGGCCACCCGCGCCGGTTCGTTGCCGAAGACGCCGCAGCCCCACGCGCCCAGCACCAGCCGCCGGTAGCCCTGCGCGACCGCCACCTCCAGCACCCGCTCGGCGCGCGCGTCGAGGGCCGGGCCTATCTCGCCGGTGCGCTCCGGCACGGTGCGCGCGACGACCCCGGCGTTGGGCGCGGGCGAGGTGAGGAAGCCGACCGCCCACGGCTCGTCCAGCAGCGCCCCGCGGGCGTCCCGGAAGACCGGAACCGCGGGGGAGTGGATGACGCGGTGCGAGTAGAACGGGTCGCGGTGCGCGCGGTGGTGGGCGTAGAAGCCGGGCACGCGCAGCAGGCACGAGTAGAGCGCCGAGGCCCGGCACAGCGCCTCCTCCTGCGCCTGCGCCCCGTTGACGTAGCCGCCGCCGGGATTGCGCGCGGAGGCGAAGTTCAGTACGGCCACGGGCCCGCCACCCGCCGCGACCAGCCGGTGGGCAGCGGCGAGGCTGTCCTCGCCGGTCACCGTGCAGCGCGCGCCGGGGCCGGGCTCCGTCCGGGGGACGGGCACCGGGTCGGGGCCGAACATCCGGGTGCCGGCCGCGGCGGCCTCGACGGCCCCGAGCCCCACCCACCGTCCCCCGGGGCCGACGTAGCCGCCGTCCTCGACGAACCGCTGGTTCTCCATCGCGATGTTCCGCAGTCGTGCGCTCACGGGTCCTGACCCTACGGGGACAGGGCGCCGCCGCGCGAACCGGAATCCGCGGGCCGGTGACGTCCCGTCGGCCCGCGCGGTCAGGAGCCCGTGCCGCGGCGAAGCCGGGAGCCGGAGCCCTTCTGCGCCTGCAGTTCCGCCTTCACTTCGCCCGCGTACCGGTCGACGTACTCCTGCCCGGACAGCTCCATGATCGCGTACATGATCTCGTCGGTGACCGCACGCACCACGTGCCGTTCGCCCTCCATGCCGTGGAAGCGGCTGAAGTCCAGCGGTTCGCCGAAGCGGATGGTGACCCGGCCCAGCCGCGGCAGCTTCCGCCCGGGCGGCTGGAGTTCGAAGGTACCGATCATGGCGCACGGCACGACGGGGCAGCCGGCGCGCAGCGCCATCACCGCGACGCCGGTCCGGCCCCGGTAGAGCCGCCCGTCGTGCGAGCGGGTGCCCTCGGGGTAGATGCCGAGCAGCTCGCCGCGGCGCAGCACGCCGAGCGCCGCCTCGATCGCGGACTGCGAGGCGCTGCCGCCCGAGCGGTCCACCGGGATCTGGCCCACCCCGCGGAAGAAGGCCGCCGTCAGCCGGCCCTTGAGGCCGGGGCCGGTGAAGTACTCGGCCTTGGCCAGGAAGGTGATCCGGCGCGGCAGGATCGCCGGCATCACGAAGTGGTCGGAGAAGGAGAGGTGGTTGCCGGCGATGACGGCGGCGCCGGTCTCCGGGATGTTCTGCGCGCCCTCGACCCGGGGCCGGAAGAACATCCGCAGCAAGGGCCCGAGCATGACGTACTTGAGCACCCGGTAGAACACGGGCAGCCTCCCCCTCGACGGCGGCTCCCGGCACTCCCGGGCCGCGCGGCCGGTCCACCCGGCGCCCCGGCAGAGTAGTGCCCGCACGCCCGTACCGACCAGCGCGGCCGGGCCCGGCCCGGCCCGGCCCCCCGCGGGCCGGGCCGTCCACCGGTGAGCCGTCCGCGCGGGCCCTCAGTGCGCGGCCCGGCGCGGCATCAGGAAGGCCACCGCCGCGGCGGCCGCGAGGGCCGCGGCCGCGACCAGCGCCACCGTCTCCAGCGCCCCGCCCGTGCCGTGCTGCCCGGCGCGGGAGAAGAAGACCGTGCCCAGCACCGCGACGCCCACCGACCCGGACAGCTGCTGCACCGCGTTGAGCACTCCGGACGCCGATCCGGCCTCCTCGTCCGAGACCCCGGCGAGCGCGATGTCGAAGAAGGGTGCCATCACCATCCCCAGCCCGATCCCGGCGGCCAGCAGCGCGGGGGCGAGCTGCCAGCCGCCCGGCGTGCCCGCGGCCTCCACCGTGAGCGCCACCGACGCGATCCCGGCCGCGGCGAGCAGCAGCCCGCCCTGCAGCGCGGCCCGCCCGTACCGCCGGCCGAGCCACGCACCCGACAGCGTCGCCCCGGCCGCGGTGCCCAGCGCCCACGGGACCATCGCCAGCCCGGCGCCCTTCGCGGAGAAGTCGAGTCCGTACTGGAGGTACAGCGGCACCACGAGCATCAGCCCGGTCATCGCGGCGAAGAGGACCAGTCCCACGGCGAGCGAGCCGGTGAAGCCGCGGTGCCGGAAGAGGCCGGGCTCGACGAGCGGTGAGCCGCCGCGCCGCAGCACCCAGCCCTGGTGGCGGGCGAGGACCGCGAAGACCGGCAGCGAACCGGCCATCAGCAGGTACGACCACAGCGGCCACCCCAGGTCGCGGCCCTGCACCAGCGGGTAGACCAGCATGAGCACCGCGGTGCTCATCAGCGCCACGCCCGGCAGGTCGAGCCGTGGCGAGTGCGGTGCCCTGCTCTCCGGCAGCACCCGCAGCGCGAGGGCGAAGGCGGCGAGCGCGATCGGCAGGTTGATCAGGAAGACCGCGCGCCACCCGGTACCGAGCACGTCCGCGTCGGTGAGGTAGCCGCCCAGCACCGGACCGGCGACCGCGCCGAGGCCCATGACCGGGCCGAACACGCCGAAGGCACCGCCCAGCGCCTCGGGCGGGAACAGCTCCCGTACCAGCCCGAGGCCCTGCGGCACCATCATGGCGGCGAAGGCGCCCTGCGCCGCGCGCATCCCTATCAGCATCCCCGCCGAGCCGGAGCACGCGCACAGCAGCGAGCACACCCCGAAGCCCGCGACGCCGGCCAGGAACATCCTCCGGCGTCCCACGATGTCGCCGAGCCGGGCGCCGGTGATCATGAGCACCGCGAAGGCGAGGGTGTAAGAGGCGGCGATCCACTGGATCCGGGTGGAGCTGCCCCCGAAGTCGGCCTGGATGGAGGGGGAGGCGACGCCGACGACCGTCGCGTCCAGCAGGTCCATCACCTCGACCGCGAGGACGACGGCGAGGCCGAGCCAGCGCGTCCGGCCGCCGCCCGCGGTGTGCGGCGCCGTGTCGCGGCCGCCCGCGGCGGGGCCGCGGACCGCCCCGTCGGTGGTGGGTGTGGTCATGTCAGGGTCCTTCGCTTTCGCCGGGGCGGGCGCCGGTCGCGCCTCGCGAACAGTGTTCGTGTGATGACGAACGTTGTTCTACAAGCGAACACTGTTCGTGTCAAGAATGGTGTTCGTGTCTCGCGAACGTCGTTCGCTTCAGCTACCGTGGAGCGTCCGGCAGACGCAGGAGGAGCCCGTGCCGCAGTCCACCGAGCCGAAGGGCGCCCCCGCCCTGCCCTGGGAGCGCCCGCGCAGGTCCGCCCCGCGCCGCACCTTCACCCGCGAGGCGGTCGTGACCGCGGCGCTGCAGGTGATCGACACCGAGGGCGTCGAGGCGATGAGCATGCGCCGCGTCGCCCAGGAACTGGGCACCGGCCCGGCCTCGCTCTACGCGCACGTGTCGGGCCGCGAGGAGATGATCGCCCTCGTCCTGGACCGGGTGCTCTCCGGCGTGGTGTGCCCGCCGCCGGATCCGCTGCGGTGGCGCGAGCAGATCAAGGAGGTGATGCGGGCCTCCCGCCACGCACTCGTCGCGCACGGCGACCTGGCCCGGCTGCTCCCGGAGATCGGTGTTCCCAACGGCGAGAGCGTCACCGTGATCAGCGAGGGGATGCTCGCCATCCTCGCGGCCGCCGGACTGCCCAAGCAGGTGTGCGCCTACGCCGTGGACACGCTGAGCCTGTACGTCAGCGGCATCGCCGCGGAGGAGGCGAGCCGCGCCCACCACGCGAGGAGCGGTGACCCGGGTCCGGAGATCGCCACCCGGATGACGGACTTCTTCGACGCCCTGCCCCCCGAGCGCTTCCCGATGCTCACCGGCATGGCAGCGGAGCTGACCCGCGACGTGGGCGACGAGCGCTTCGAGTTCGGCCTCGACCTGATGGTCACCGGCCTCGCCGCCCACCTCCCGGCGTCCTGAAGCCGGCGGGCCCGGTGGCGGGCTCAGCCGCGGCCGCGCGACTCCAGCGAGGCCAGATACGCGTTGTACGCGACCAGCTCGGCGTCGCCGTCCCGGTCCGCGGCGCGGTCCTTGCGCCGGGCCTGCCGCTGCTCGGAGGTGTACCACTGGATGAGCAGCGCGATCAGCACCACGACCGAGGGGATCTCGCTGAAGGCCCACGCGATGCCGCCGGCCGCGGTCTGGTCGTCCAGCGGGTCGATGCCCAGCGAGGCCGCGGGGTGCTTGAAGGTGCTCACCAGCGGCTCGCTCGCCATCATCACGGCGATGCCGAAGAAGGCGTGGAAGGGCATTCCGGCGAACAGCTCCAGCATCCGCATCACGTAGCCCGGCCGGTGCGGCCCGGGGTCGACGCCCATGATCGGCCAGAAGAACAGCAGCCCCACCGCGAGGAAGTGCACCATCATCGCGGTGTGCCCGAGGCTGTGCCGCATCAGCGAGTCGAAGAGCGGCGAGAAGTACAGCGCGTACAGGCTCGCGACGAACAGCGGGATGGTGAAAGCGGGATGCGAGATCACCCGCACGTAGCGGCTGTGCAGCAGCTTGACGAGCAGCTCGCGCGGACCGGTGCGGCCGCGGCCGGCGGCCGGCAGCGCGCGCAGCGCCAGCGTGACGGGCGCGCCGAGCAGCAGCAGGATGGGCGAGAGCATGCTGAGGATCATGTGCTGCACCATGTGCACGCTGAACATGACCATGCCGTAGTCGTCGAGCCGGGTGCACATCGTCGCGGCGATCGTCAGCACGCCGACGGCGAAGGAGACCGTACGGCCCACCGGCCACGCGTCCCCGCGCCGCCGCAGCCGCAGCACCGCCCACCCGTACAGCACCAGCGCGAGCACGCAGCCGGCCGCGAAGTACGGGTCTCCGCCGGTGACGGCGAGCCCCCGGCCGAGGGTGAACGGCGGCAGGTCCATGTGCATGCCGTGCCCACCGTGGTCCATCCGTCACTCCTCCGTCGCGCCGAGCGGCAGCCGGCCGATTCGACCGATGTGCCCGCTCCAGAGTAGAACCGCCCCCGCCCGGCACTCCGGGCGGGGGCGGCCCCCGTGCGTCGGCGCGGCTCAGCGCGTCACAGGACGCACTCGGCCTCGGTGTAGCGCTCGGCGGGCACCGTCTTGAGGTGCTGCACCGCGTCCGCCAGCGGCACCAGCGTGATCTCGGTGCCGCGCAGTGCGGTCATCATGCCGAACTGGCCGCTGTGCACGGCCTCCACGGCGTGCCAGCCGAAGCGCGTCGCCAGCACCCTGTCGTAGGCCGTCGGGGTGCCGCCGCGCTGCACGTGGCCCAGGATGACCGGCCGGGCCTCCTTGCCGAGCCGCTCCTCCAGCTCGACGGAGAGCTGGTTGGCGACGCCGGTGAAGCGCTCGTGGCCGTAGACGTCCGTGGCGCCGGCGCTGAAGTCCATCGTGCCCTCGCGCGGCTTGGCGCCCTCGGAGACGACGACTATGGCGAACTTCTTGCCCGCCTCGAAGCGCTTGCCGACCACCGCGGCCAGCTCCGCGATGTCGAAGGGGCGCTCGGGCACGACGATCGCGTGCGCGCCCGCGGCCATGCCCGAGTGCAGCGCGATCCAGCCGGTGTGCCGCCCCATGACCTCGACGATCAGCACCCGCTGGTGCGACTCGGCGGTCGTCTTCAGCCGGTCCAGCGCCTCGGTGGCGACGGTCACGGCGGTGTCGAAGCCGAAGGTGACGTCCGTCGAGGCGATGTCGTTGTCGATCGTCTTCGGCACCCCGACGATCGGCAGGCCCGCGTCCGACAGCAGCCGGGCGGCCTTGAGGGTGCCCTCGCCGCCGATCGGGATGATCGCGTCAAGTCCCAGGTCGGTGACGTGGCCGCGGGCCGTCTCGACGCCGCCGCGCAGGTGCGCGGGCTGCACGCGGGAGGAGCCGAGGATGGTGCCGCCGCGCGCCAGGATGCCGCTCACGGCGTCCAGGTCGAGCTTGCGGTAATCGCACTCGAGCAGGCCCTTCCAGCCGTCGTGGAAGCCGATGACCTCGTCATTGTGGTCCACGACGGCGCGGTGCACGACGGACCGGATGACGGCGTTCAGCCCGGGGCAGTCGCCACCGCTGGTCAGCACACCAATACGCATTGCTCTCGTTACTCCCGCGACTCGTCGGGACGGCCGGACCACGTCGTCCGGATGGATCACCGCAAGCTTACCGATCCCCGTACCGTGCCCTCCACGGCGACCGCACTGCGGACACCTGACGATTGACCGAACTCGGGGAGACGCTTTACCGGCGGCTTGCCGTCCGTGCCCGGGCCGGGCACGGGCGGCGGCCCCGCGGGCTCACGCGGGCTGCTGCTCCGCGGCGGCGATCCGCTCGGCCCGCAGCGCGTCGTACCACCGGTCGTCGGCCGGCGGCAGCGCGTTGACGTCCAGCGCCAGCTTGATGAGCATGTCGGCGATGTGCGGGTTGCGGGCCATCACGGGGCCGTGCATGTAGGTGCCGAAGACGGTGTCGTTGAAGGCGCCCTCGGTACCGTCCCCGGTGCCGTTGCCGCGGCCGATCCGCACCCTGGCGAGCGGGCGGGCGGTCGGGCCGAGATGGGTGATGCCCTGGTGGTTCTCGAAGCCGGTGAGCGGGGGCAGGCCGAGGCGCGGGTCGATGTCGGCCAGCACGTCGCCGACGCAGCGGGCCCCCTCGCCGCGGGTGCTCACCACGTCGAGCAGGCCCAGGCCCGGCTCGGGGCGGCCGAGGTCGTTGACGAACTCGTGGCCGAGGATCTGGTAGCCGGCGCACACCGAGAAGACGATGGCCCCGTTGGCCACCGCGCGGCTCAGCCCGCCGTCGCGCCGCAGCCGCTCGGCCGCGAGCCGCTGCGGGCGGTCCTCGCCGCCGCCGATCAGGTAGATGTCGCCGGAGGTGGGGACGGGCTGGTCGGAGCGGACGTCCACCCGGGTCACCGGGACCCGGCGCTGGAGCGCCCGGCGCTCCACCACCAGGGCGTTGCCCTGGTCGCCGTAGGTGCTCAGCAGGTCGGGGTACACCCACACCAGGCGCAGGCTGGACTCACTCATTGGGGTATCTCCTTGACGGTCCTTGACGGCCCGGGTCAGTTGCCGACGCGGCGGCGCAGGTCCTGGAAGGCGGTGTAGTTGGCGATGGCCTCGATCCGGCCGGGCGGGGCGGTCCTGACCGCCTCGTCGAGGTCCGCGCAGACCGTGAACTGCTGGTCGGCCACCTCCAGGCGCACCGCGAGGTCCAGCTTGCGGTCGCCGATCACCAGGATCGGGTGCCCGGACAGCCGGGTGTAGTCCACGTCCCACAGCCACGAGGTGTCGGTGCCGTCGGCGCCGCGCGCGTTCACCGAGAGGATCACCGGGGTCGGCGGCGCGTCGATGAGGGAGAAGGTCTCCAGCCAGCCCGCCGGGTTCTTCGCCAGCAGCAGCCGCAGGTCACGGCCCTGGAACCGCACCACGTCGTAGCGCCCGGCGACGGCCTGCACCTTGTGCATGCGCTCCAGCGCGACCTTCGGGTCGATGCCGAAGGTCGCGGCGGCGGCCGCGGAGACGGCCGCGTTGGACTTGTTGGCCCGGCCCGGCAGCTGCAGGTGGATCGGCCACGCGACGCCGTACGGGTCGACGACGTGGTCGCCGGACAGCGCCCATGTCGGGGTGGGGCGGCGGAAGCCGCACTCACCGCAGTACCAGTCGTCGCCCGGGCGCTGGAGCACCCCGCCGCACGACGGGCAGGACCAGGCGTCGTCCTTCCAGGCCTGGCCGGCCGCGACCCACACCACGGTCGGGCTGGAGGAGGCCGCCCAGGTGACCAGCGGGTCGTCGGCGTTGGCGATGATGACGGCCTCGGAGCCGGCCAGGCCCTCGCGCCACTTCTCGGCGAGCATCCGCGTCTCGGCGGCCCGGTCGAGCTGGTCGCGGGAGAGGTTGAGCAGTGCGATGGCCTTGGGGGCGACGTCCCGGGCGACACCGGCGAGGTACTTCTCGTCCACCTCGATCACACCGAAGCGGGCGTCGGAGCCGCCGGCCAGCGCGGAGGTGATGCCGGCCGGCATGTTGGCGCCCAGCGCGTTGGAGACGACCGGCCCGCCGGCCCGCAGCGCCTCCGCGAGCAGCCGGGTGGTGGTGGTCTTGCCGTTGGTGGCCGACACCAGCACCACGTCCAGGTGCCGGGCGAGCCGGGCCAGCAGATCGGGGTCCAGGCGCAGCGCGACCTTGCCGCCGATCACCGACCCGCTGCCCTTGCCCGCCGCGCGGGACACCGCCGCGGCCGCCCTGCCCGCCGTCACGGCCAGCTTCGCCCGCGGCGTCAGCGGCTCCGATTTGCCTGCCATCCGTCTGTCTTCCCTCCTGGATCCGGCGCGGCCGGGCCCGCGTGCCCTCCCGCGGCGGCCGGCAAGTTCCGGTCGAGGTCAGCCTATCGACTCCGGGCCGCGGGGCCGCACCTCGCCGCCCGGGTGAGGGGGCGGGTGATCACAGCCCGGGGCTGCCCGCCCGGTCGCCGGTCCCGGCGAGCCTGCCCCACAGCAGATCGGCCAGGTGGCGTACGAGCACGTCGCGGGGCAGCGGCCGCTCGCCGAGCCACCAGTCGCCCGCGGCGTACATCATCCCGACGATGCCGTGTCCCCAGACGCGGGCGAGCTCCGGGCCGTCCGGGCCGAGGTCCAGCCGCTCGGCTATGACCTCGCCGAGGTCCTCGCCCATCCGGCGCAGCAGCGGCGCGGAGTGCCGTCCGACGTCGAAGCCGCGCTCGTCGGAGGGGGTCTCGGCGGGGTGCATCAGGAAGCGGTAGACCTGCGGCCGGGTCTCGATGGCCGACAGGTACGCGTGCAGTGTCGCCTCGACCCGGTCGCGGCGGTCGCCGGGGGAGTCCAGCGCGGTGCGCAGGGTGGCCAGCAGCGCGTCGGTGTGGCGCTTGGCGAGGGCGCGGTAGAGGCCGCTCTTGTCGCCGAAGTGGCGGTAGAGGATGGGCTTGGTGATCCCGGCCTCGGCCGCGATGGCGTTCATCGACGCCTCGGGGCCGTCGCGCAGGACGACCCGCTCGGCGGCCTCCAGCAGCTCGTTGCGCCGCCGCTGCGTGGCTGCCTGCTGCTCGGTCCGCTGGCCGGTCTCCACCCGGAACCTCCCCGTCGTCCGATGCCGGTGGTCTGCGCAACGTAACACCCCTGGGCCGGCGCACCGGGTGCGGCTTGGCGAGTTGACATCGCTTACCCGACGGTAACAGACTGCTGTTACCGCAAGTAACTAGCATGTGGAGGGGACGATGGGCGACTTCACGCTCGATCTCAACGACGACCAGCGGTCGGTGCGCGACTGGATCCACGGCTTCGCCGCCGACGTGATGCGCCCCGCCGCCGCCGAGTGGGACGAACGCGAGGAGACCCCGTGGCCCATCATCCAGGAGGCGGCCAAAATAGGCCTGTACTCGCTGGATTTCTACGCCCAGCAGTTCTTCGACCCCACCGGCCTCGGCATCCCGATGACGATGGAGGAGCTGTTCTGGGGCGACGCCGGCATCGCCCTGTCCATCGTCGGCACCGGCCTGGCCGCCGTCGGCGTGCTGGCCAACGGCACCGAGGAGCAGATCGGCACCTGGGTCCCCCAGATGTACGGTGACGCCGACGACGTCAAGGTCGCCGCCTTCTGCTCCTCCGAGCCCGACGCGGGCTCCGACGTCGGCTCGATGCGCACCCGCGCGGTCTACGACGAGGCCACCGGCGAGTGGGTGCTCAACGGCACCAAGACCTGGGCCACCAACGGCGGCATCGCCAACGTCCACGTCGTCGTCGCGGTCGTCGACCCGGAACTCGGCACCCGCGGCCACGCCTCCTTCATCGTGCCGCCCGGCACACCGGGCCTGTCCCAGGGCCAGAAGTTCAAGAAGCACGGCATCCGCGCCTCGCACACCGCCGAGGTCGTCCTGGACGACGTGCGCGTCCCCGGCGACTGCCTGCTCGGCGGCAAGGACAAGCTCGACGAGCGCCTCGCCCGGGCCCGCGAGCGGGCGAAGGCAGGGGGCACGGAGCGGATCAAGAACGCCGCGATGGCGACCTTCGAGGCCTCCCGGCCCGCCGTCGGCGCGATGGCGGTCGGCACCGCGCGCGCGGCGTACGAGTACGCGCTGGAGTACGCGAAGGGGCGCGAGCAGTTCGGCCGCCCGATCATCGACAACCAGGGCGTCGCCTTCCAGCTCGCCGACATGCGCACCCAGATCGACGCGGCCCGTCTGCTGGTCTGGCGGGCCTCCTGGATGGCGACCACGGGCAAGCCCTTCACCTCGGCCGAGGGCTCGATGTCCAAGCTCTTCGCGAGCGAGACGGCCAAGAAGGTCACCGCCCAGGCCGTGCAGATCCTCGGCGGCAACGGCTTCACCCGCGAGTACCCGGTGGAGCGCATGCACCGCGACAGCGCGATCTACACCATCTTCGAGGGCACCAGCGAGATCCAGCGGCTGGTGATCGCCCGCACCCTGTCCGGCCTGCCGATCCGCTGACGGCGGCCGCCCGGCGCGGCTACTTGTCCTTGCCGTAGCCGCGCAGCAGGAACCAGGCCATCAGCGCGACGCCCACCACCGACACCAGCAGGACGGTACGCATCACCGGCCCCGGCCCCTGGGTGTCCGAGACCGCCAGCGTGCTCAGGTGGTGGATCGCGCCGATGTGCATGGAAAGCTCCTTCTGGTCCGGCCCACAAAAGCGTAGACCCGCGTCCCCCGCTCACTGCGCCGCGGGGGGCCCGGGCTCGCCCGCGGGGTGACGGCGGCCCGCCGACCTGGGGCGCAGCGCCTCGGCCAGCTCGTCGAGCGTGTCGACCAGCAGCTCGGCGCCGCGCCGTACGACCCGGTCGCCCGCCGGGTCGGACGGCCAACGCGCCAGCTCGGCGTGCAGCGCCGACCAGTCCGGCGCGCGCCGCTCCCGCACCTGGACCGCGGCCCGCGCGGTCGCCTCCCGCAGTGCCGCGGCGAAGCGCGCCGCCTCCGGCACCGGGGCGGCGTCCCTGCCCGGCTGGTGCGCCTCCATGACCAGCCCGACCCGCCCGGCCGCCGACAGGGCCGCGTCCGCGTCCCGCACCGCGCTGCGCGACACCCCGCGGTGCCGCACCGGCTCGGCGTCCGCCCGGGCCACCGCCTGGTCCCACGTCGCGCCCGCCGCGCGCAGGTCCAGCAGCGCGCGGCGCACGGCGCCCGGGCGCCGCCGCGCCGGATCGGCGTGCACCTCCATCACCGCGGCGACGTAGCCGCTGGTCGCCTCGATCCACTCCGCGAGACGGTCCCGCAGCCGCGGCGTCTCCCACGCCGGGAAGAGCGCGTAGGCCGCCATCGCCAGCAGCCCGCCGAGCAGTGTGAGCAGCACCCGGTCGCGTACGGTCTGCTCGACCTGCTGCCCTCCCATGTCCAGCAGGAAGACGACGTAGGCGCCCACGCACGCCTGCGCGACGACGTAGCCGCTGCGCATCAGCAGGTACATCAGCCCGATGCTGACCACCGCCAGCGCGGCCAGGGCGTACGTGCCCGGGTGTGCCGCCTGTGCGATCGCCGTGCCCAGCGCGACGCCCACCAGCGAGCCGGTGAAGCGCGCCACCCCGCGCTCGTAGGTCTGGGTGAAGTCGGGCCGCATCACCATGACCGAGGCCATCGGCGCCCAGTAGCCGTGGCCCAGCGGGAGCACGCTGCCCAGCACGTAGCCGACGCAGGCCACCGCCGAGACCCGCACCGCGTGCCGCAGCACCGGGGCGTCCCAGCGCACCTGGCGGCGCACCGTCCGCACCGCGGTCGGAAGCAGCTCGCCCGCCTTCGGGCGCAGCAGGTGGGCGGTGCCGGTGGCGTCCGCGGGGCCCGAGCCCTCCGCCCGCTCCACCGCGGCGGACAGCAGCGACACCAGCCGGGTAGCCGAGCGGCGCGCGCTGCCGGTCAGATCCGCGCCGGGTGCGTCGGAGCGCAGCAGCGCGTCCGCGCTCTCGGGCACCTCCAGCGGTGTGCCGTGCCGGATCGACCGGGCCACCGCGTCCAGCACGACGGCCGCGGTCGCCAGTACCTCGCGCGCCCGGTCCCGCTCCGGACCCTCGGCCGCGGCCCCCACCGTGGGGTCGGCGAGGGAGGCCAGCACCGGGCGGATCCGCTCGGCCAGCGCCCGCTGCCCGTGCAGGTCCTCGGGCCGCCGCCGGGCCTGGCGGGGCGTCAGCTCGGCGGCGGCGCGGGCGGTCATGAGCGCCTCGGGGTCGAAGGGCGCGACGGGCTCGTGCCGCAGCCGCCGGGCGTAGTCGGCCTCGGCGGCGAAGGCGTCGGCCAGCGCGTCGCGCTGCGCGCCCCAGCGGCGGATCGGGAAGACCACCGTCAGCGCCGCCTGCACCAGCGCGCCGAGCCCCACCAGGGCCGCGTGGTGCAGCGCGCTGAGCACCGACGTCGGCAGCGTGACCGTCACCAGCATCACCGCGATGGTGAGCGCCGAGACCATCCCCGTCGTGGGGCCCAGCGCCCACGCCAGGCCCGCGCCGAACGACCACACCGCCAGCAGCAGCACGAACAGCACCACGTGGGAGGCGGCCAGGTAGCCGAGGAAGGTGCTCACCGCGAGACCGGCGCCGGTCGCCAGCGCGAGCACCGGCCGCGGGCGCCAGCTGCGCTGGAAGGTCGCGGCCCCGGCGGCGAAGGCCCCGAAGGCCGAGGACGCGGCGACCGGTGGCGACCACAGCCACAGCGCCAGCCCGATGACGATCGCGACACCGGCCGCGGCCCGCAGCGCCACCAGCGGTTCCAGCCGGGTCCGCGAGACCTTCAGGCCGGACCGGGAGGTCTCCCGCAGCGCACGCAACCACGTCATGCAGCAGACAATAGGCAGTTCAGCGCCCGTCCCGAAGATCCCGGGCGGGCCGGCGGGGGCGGGCCCGGCGGCCTTCGCGGCGGAAGGAGCGGCAGGGCGGGCGGGGGAGGGGCCGCGCTTCGAGCCGCAACACCGCCGCGCAGCGGGCCGCAACACCGCCGCGCCCGGCGGGACGTGACGGCCGCCACCCCGCATCAGGCGCACACCCCTCACACCCGCGCGCCCCCTTCTGGTTCAATGGGGGACATGGCCAGCATTACTGACACCGGGACAGGTCGCAGCGACCTCGAACCGTTCTGGCCGTCCCGGCAGGAGCACCACTTCGACCGCTGGTGTTGCCGCGCGATCCCCGCGCGGACCCGCGTCATCCGCTGACCTGCCCGTAGAACCCGCCCTCCCGGCGGCCGGGCGGCAGCAGCCGGTCCCGCGCACACGGTGTCCCACGACCCTTCGCGCGAAAGAGCCGAGCCATGTCGAACGTGCCCACCGCTTCCCCCGTCTCCGCCACCGCCCCGGTGACCGGCGTGCCCCCGCGACCGGGGCTGCCGCCGGGCCGGCCGCCCCTCGGCCACCCCGCCGCCCGGCAGCGGCTGCGCGCGGTGCGCCCCGACGAGGTGCCGCCCGCCCCGGACTTCCTGCCGCCCGGCGCCACCTGGCTGCCCGCCCCCGGCCACGTGCTGCCCGCCGTCGCGGGCGGTGCGCCGATGGTCGGCTACCTGGTGCTGGTGCCCGCCGAGCAGCCCGCCCCGGTGGTGGCACCGCCGGCCGTGCCGCCGGTGCCGGCCGCCCCCGCCGGGCCGGGGCTGCGCATCGACACCGACCGCCGCATCGTCGAGGTGGACGGCCGCCCGCTGGACCTCACCTACCTGGAGTTCGAGCTGCTCGCGCACCTGGTGGCCCACCCGCACCGGGTGCACTCCCGCGACCAGCTCGTCACGACGGTGTGGGGGTACGGCCACGTCGGCGACGGCCGCACCGTCGACGTCCACGTGGCGCGGCTGCGCCGCAAGCTCGGCGCGGGCCACCGCGGGAGCATCGTGACGGTGCGCCGGGTGGGCTACAAGTACGCCCCGGCGCAGCCGGAGAAGGCGGTGGCCGGCGCCGCGGCGGGCGGCGGGACGGCGGCTACGGGACCACGGTGACGGGCCACTTGCCCGCCTTGACCAGGCGGACGGCCACCGAGCCCACGAGCCGGTGGCCGGCCCGCTCCGACGCGCCGACCACGACCGCGTCGGCCTTCAGCTCGTCGGCCGCGGCGGCAAGCCCGCCGTACGGGTCGCCGCGGAAGGTGTGGAACTCCCACCGCACCTGGAAGGTGCCGCGCAGCCGTTCCACCGACGCGCGGATCTCGGCGACCAGCTGATCGGCGATCCCGGTGTCCACGTCGGCCACCGGGACGCCGAGCGCGGCGCCGCCGGGCAGGTACGACTGCACGTAGACGAGCGCCAGCAGCGCGTTCTGCCGGCGGGCGAGCCCGGCGGCGTACGCGGCGGCGCGCCAGGACGGGTCGGAACCGTCGAGGCCGGCCACGATGACCTTCGGTCCGTCGGTGCCGCGTTCGAAACGCACAGGGGATCTCTGTTCGTCCACGCGGCCAGGCTATAGGCCTCCGGCCTGCGGCTTCACCCCCGGCGACGCTGCGTGCTCACCCCAATGGGCGTATTGCCACGACATGTGCACCTTTGCGGGGCACGCTTCTCGGGAGGAGTGAAACAGGCGGCGCCCTCCGCCGGGCGCGCACCGAGGTCAGGTCCGCGCCTGCGCGCCGGCTCGCCGCCCACGCCGCTACCGGGGAGGTTTGTCATGCCGAGCGTGTCCACGAGTGTTTTCGTGCCCAGGCCGGACACCGAGGTCTTCGACTTTCTCGCCGACGCCCGCAATCTCGCCCTCTGGAGTTCCGGCGTGAGCTCCGTCGACCCCGACGACGTGGTGCCCGGCCGCGACGCCGCCTACCGCTACCGCTACCCCGGGCGGCGCCGCCCGCACCGGCTGGTGTGCGCCGACTTCCAGCCCTCGCGCCGCATAGTCTTCCGCGGCCAGCGCATGTGGAGCCCGCTGGGCACCCAGGTGCCCGTGTACGGCTTCGACCTCATCCCGCGCGCCGACGGCACCATGGTCCGGCTGTCGGTCACCAGCTGCCTGAGCGCGGCCCTGCTGCTGCTCGCCCCCGTCGTCGCGATGGCCTGGCGCCGCGACCTGCCCGTGGACGCCAGGAAGTTCCGCGACCTGCTCGGCGGCGCGGTGCCCGCCGTCCCCGCCCTGAAGGGCCCGGCGCTGCCCGCCGCCGGAGCGCCCGCCGGTCCCGCCGCCGGGGCTCCCGGCGCCGGCGCCCTGCCCGCGTCGCCCGCGCCCGGCGGATTCGACTACGCTCATTGAGTGTTAAACTAAAACGTGTGGTGAGGCGCACCCCCGAGCCCGCCACCGCGACCGCCCCGGCCAGGTCCCCCCGTCCCGGCCGGGGCTTCCGCACGTCCGGGGGTCAGACGCCCTCCTCGGCCCCCTCCTCGCCCACCCGGGACAGCTTGTCCGGGTTGAGCACCAGGTAGATGTCCGTGACCTTGTCGTCCGCCGGGTCCAGGTCCACCACCATGACCGCGGTGGGGGAGTCGTCGGTGACGACCACGACGGACGGATCGCCGTTGACCTGCCGGTAGCGGATGTCCGCCGAGTGCGGCAGCCGGTTGGCCGCGTAGCCGGTCAGCAGCCTGGCCACGTTCTCCTGGCCCGACACCGGGCGCACCAGCGCGCCCGGCAGACCGCCGCCGTCCGCCCACAGCGTCACGTCCGGCGCGAGCAGCGCCATCAGCCCCGCCAGGTCGCCGCCCAGCGCCGCGGCGATGAAGCGCTCGGTCACCTGCCGCTGCAGGCGCCGGTCGGCCTGGTAGCGCGGCCGCCGCGCCTGGACGTGCTCGCGCGCCCGGTGTGCGAGCTGCCGGACCGCCGAAGGGCTGCGCTCCAGGATCCCGGCGATCTCGGTGTGCGCGTAGCCGAACACCTCGTTCAGCACGAACACCGCCCGCTCCAGCGGCGTCAGGGTCTCCAGCACCACCAGCATCGCCATCGACACCGACTCGCCGCGCAGCGCCGCGTCCGCCGCGTCCAGGGAACCGGTGGCCTGGGGGGAGTCGGCCACCTCCGGTGCCGCCCGGGTGAGCAGCGGTTCGGGCAGCCACGGCCCGACGTACGTCTCGCGCCGCCGGCTGATGCTGGCCTGCCGGGCGAGCGCCTGGTTCACGGCGATCCGCACCAGGTAGGCGCGCGGGTTCACGATGTCCGCGGTGCGCCCCGGCCCGGTCCGGCGTGTCCAGGCCAGCCAGGTCTCCTGGAGCACGTCCTCGGTGTCCGAGGCGCTGCCGAGCATGTTGTAGACCACCGAGAACAGCAGCTCGCGGTGGCTGACGAACTCCGCCGTCGCGCGGCTGTTCCCGTCCCCGCCGGTGCTGTCGGTGTCGTGCGTGGCCGGTGCGTCGGACACGATGAAGGCCTCCCGTGGTGCGATTCCCCGTCCCCCTCCTGAGAGGGCGTCCGCGGGCACCGGTGTGACACCGCGCCCGCGGATGTGACGCGCGTCTCGCCGGGCCCTTCGGATGTCACACTCCGGGGCGGGGGCGCCTCATGTGTCCATGGGGCGGTGTGCCGTCCCACGCCCGCCGCACCGCCGGGGCGGCGGGACCACCGGACGAGGAGAGGAAGCGGGCCGTCGTGACCGACACGCAAGCCGACCGGATCGATTTCACCATCATGTACGCCACCCACCGCGCCTTCCGCCGCGACCTCCAGCGGCTCGCCGCCGCGGCGGAGTCCGGCCGGGGACGCGCCCCGCAGGCGCTGGCCGGCTGGGACAACTTCAGCGGGCAGCTGCACCACCACCACTCCGTGGAGGACGCGGCCCTGTGGCCGCAGGTCGAGGCGAAGATCGCGGGGCGCCCCGAGGCGCAGCAGCTGATGAAGGACATGGAGGCCGAGCACGCCGAACTCGGCCCGCGCATCGACGCCGTCGACGCCGCGCTGCACACCACCGGCGCGGACCTCGCGGCGAGGATCGAGGACCTCTACCAGGTCATGGACGACCACTTCCGGCACGAGGAGGACAGCGCGCTGCCGCTCATCCAGGAGGTCCTGACCCGCGCGGAGTGGAAGAAGTTCGGCCTCGCCAACGCCCGCAAGCTCGGCCTCAAGGGCGTCGCCACCTACATCCCCTGGGTCCTGGACGGCTCCACCCCCGCCCAGGAGCGCGAGTTCCTGGGCGCCTTCCCGCCCCCGGTGCGGGCCGCCAACAAGCTGTTCTGGCAGCGCTCGTACGCCAGGAAGGGCCTGTGGCGGTCCTGACCCACAGGGGGGCGGCCCCGCCTCAGTACCTGAGCACCGCCGCCACGTGCCCGACCTCGGCCAGCTCGCCGTCCGGCACGAAGCGCACCCGCGCACCCGTGTCCAGCGCCTGTTCGGCGATCTCGTCGACGATGTCGTCCCTGGCCCCCCGGTCGCCCGCCGCGGCCGGGACCAGGTGGTCGCCGTCGTCGCGGACCGTCGTGCGGTAGCCGTCCTCGATCGCCACCAGCGCCACCCTGGCCTCCGCCACCGACTGCCACACCTCGTCCACGCCGCCCGCGAAGGCCTTCCGGCTCCGGGCCTGGTCCAGCTCGGAGAGCACCTCGCCGACCTCCTCCGCGGCCCGCCGCCCCGCGGCCTCGGCGAGCGCCTGGCGGAGCGCCTCGGCCGGGCCCTCGGCCAGCCCGCCCTGCACGATCCGCCCGGCGGACTCCTTGACCAGCTTGCCCGCGTCGTCCAGCGCGGCCAGCGCCTCCGCCTCGCCGACGACGTAGAGCGGCTGCGGGTCGGCGGCGAGGACGACACCGGCCTGCTCGGTCACCTCGCGCAGGAACTGCCGGGTGGTCTCGTCGTTGAAGATGCTCGGCGTGTCGCCGATGCGCTCCTCGCGCTCGGGGTCGAAGTCCTCCTGCGGGCGCCGGACCGGGAAGGCCCCGGTGACCTGCTCGGGCGCCCGGCCCTTGGACCCGCTCCACATGGTGGCGACGTCCGCGGACAGCGCCAGGATCCAGTACGGCTGGTTCGCCACGTGCGCGGCCACCAGGTTCCGCGTCAGGAAGGTCTGCGCGAGCAGCACCCGGGCCGGCACGGTGCGGGCGAGCGTCCACACCTGGTGCTCGCCGGGCGCGGCGAAGATCGCCAGCCCGTCCTCGGCGTGCACCAGGTCGACCTCGCCGAGGGCCTGGTCGAGCTGCCCGATCACGTCGATCCGGTCCGACCGCGAGACCTCGGGGTCGTTGTGCACCGCGTCCTTGGCCTCCTCCAGCAGATTGCGCAGCCGTACGGCGTCCTGCGCGTTGTCCGGCTCGCGGCGGTGGGTGGGAAGCAGGATCGAGACGGCCGGATACGGCCGCGGGCGGCGCAGGTCGGCGAGGATGGCGGGGCTGATCGGCGCGTGCATGTCGGTGCCCTTTCGGCGGCTGCAACATCTGCCGGAGACGTCCCCCGGGGCGTCTCGTCGCTCCTTCCTGGATATCTCAATGTGCCGACCGGCGCAGCTTGTGGGCGCGCCGTCGCCGCCCGGCCCGGGTGCCGCCGCCCGTCACCCGGACGCCCGCCGGGCGCTGCGGGCGCCGCCAGGGGCCCGCAGGGTGAGGCCAGGACCGGGCCCGCGGCCCGCGCAGCAGAAAGGGGACCCCGTGACCCGACACCGGACACACGTGCCGGCCGCCGGCCGGCTGCGCGCCGGGCTCGCCGCCGCGCTCGTCACCGCCTGCGCGGGCGCGCTCGCGCTGCTCACCGGCTGCGACGACTCCTCGGGCGGCGGTTCCCCGTCCGGCACCGGGCTGCCGTCGGCGGTGCGCTCGGCGGTCTCCAGCGGGGCGGCCGCCGCCTCGTCCGCGGCGTCCTCGGCCGCCGCGGCGGCCTCCGGCTTCGCCGCCTCGGCCGGCGCGGGCGCCGCCGGGGCCACCGCGTCCTTCGACGCCGCCCTCGCCAGGGCCGCGGGCCAGGGCAACGCGATCGACTCCGTCCAGCTCACCAGCGTGCCGACCGCACGGACCGGAGGCCTGAACGCGGTCGTCGTCGGCATGGCGAACAACACCGCCGAGACCGCGTCCTACGCGGTGAAGGTGGAGTTCACCGACTCCACCGGGCACGTCGTGGACAGCTCCGTCGTCGGCGCCACCGGCGTCGCCGCGGGAAGGAGCGCCCAGGCCATCGCCTTCACCACCGAGGACCGCGGCACCGTGCTCACGCCGCGGGTCGCCAAGGCCCAGCGCTTCTGACCTCCCCGTCCCCTGCCGCCCGGTTCGGCCGAAGTGCCGCCCGGGGGGCCGCTGCTGACGCCTCCGTCCCCGTGTGCGAAGCTTCCGACTTCGGGGCGAGGGGAGGCGGCGGTGGACGGGCAGGACGCCACAGCCGGGACGGACGGGCAGGCTGCGGCAGGGACACGGCGCCCCACCGCGGCGCGGCCCACCGCGCGGGGGAGCAGGACGGCCGCGGCGGGCACCGCGCTGGCCCTGGTCGCCGCCGCGGGCACCGCGCTGGGCGCGGTGCTGCTGCGCCCGGGAGGCTCGCTGCTGGCCAAGAGCGGCGGGCCGCTGGACAGCACTCCGGCCGTCATCCTGCTCGCGCTGGGCGCGCTCGGCGCCGGGCTGCTGGCGGCCTCCCGCTACCGGACCCGCGTCGCCCGCCACCGCTACGACCTGCCGCCCCTCGAACAGCGGCTCTCCGACGCCGTGAGCGTCACCCTGGTCGCCGCCGCCTTCGTGGTGCCCCTGCTGCTGCTCCTCAAGCACCCCTTCCCGCACTCCTCGGCCAGGCAGCCGCAGGAGGCCCCGGCCACCGTCCTCAAGGGCACCTTCAGCCCCGCGCCGGTCCACACCCGTCCGTCGCACGAGCCGGGGCACGGGCCGTCGATCACCATCCCGCACCTGGTGGTCGTGCTGGCCGTCGCGGCGCTCGCCGCCGTCCTGCTCGTCGCGGGCTACAGGCTCTGGAAGCAGCTCCGCCGGCCCGCCGCGCAGGAGGCCGCAGGGCCGCACACGCACGAGCCCGACGAGCAGGAGGCGCTCGCCGACGCCGTCGACTCCGGCCGCCGCGCGCTGCTCGGCGACGGCGACCCGCGCGCCGCCGTCATCGCCTGCTACGCCGCCATGGAGCGGTCCCTGGCCGGATCCGGCGTCGCCCGCCGCGCCTCGGACAGCCCGCAGGACCTGCTGGAGCGCGCCGCCGGCCGCGGCCTGCTCGGCGGCCCGCACGCCGCGGACCTGACCGCGCTCTTCCGTGAGGCCCGCTACTCCTCGCACCCCATGGACACCACCCATCGCGACCGCGCCGCTGCCGCGCTGGACGCCATCGCCGCCCAGCTCGCCGAGGCCGCCGCGCGCGAGGCGGAGGCAGCCGAGGCGGCCGACGGGGACCCTGCGACGGCGCCCGGCGACCGCCCGCAGGACCGCGGACCGCGTCCGGCGACGGGAGCCCACCGGTGAACGAGCCGCCCAGGTCCGGAGCCCCCGGCTCCGTGCGCCACTCCCTGCTGCTGCTGGGCGCGGCCGGGGTCGCCGCCGTCGTCCTGCTCGCCCTCGCCGAAGGGCCGGCCGGCGCCGCCGCCGCGCTGGCCGTGTGCACCGTCGCGGGCCTCGCCGTCGCCCGCTACGCCACCGGGGCGAACGCCCAGGACAGCGGCTTCCGGCGGAACGTACGGCTGCTCGGGAGCCGCGCCCCCGCGCTGGGCGAGTGGCAGCGCATCGTCGACAAGTCGACCGGCGAGGGCGCCGACGTGCACTTCGTCGCCACGCTCCGCCCGCAGCTCCAGCGGCTCTTCGCCGCACGGCTCGCCGAGCGGCACGGCGTGCACCTGCACCGCCACCCCGAGCGGGCCAGGGCCCTGGTCGGCGCCGACCTGTGGCCCTGGATCGACCCGCACCACCGCCCCGCGCGGCGGCCCGACCACCCCGAGCGGGTGCTGCGCGCCCTGCTCGACCGGCTGGAGGCGCTGTGACCGCGCCCGCGCCCCGCCGCCCGTCCCACGTCCAGGCAAGGTGAGGAACCGCACGTGACCGAAGACCGCATCGCCGACGCCGGCCCGTACGCCATGACGCCGCGGGAGGCCGGTGAGCGCGCCGCCGGGGTGCTGGCCGAGATACGCACCGCCGTCGTCGGCAAGACCCGGCCGCTGGAGATGGTCATGCTCGGCATCCTCGCCGGCGGCCACGTCCTCATCGAGGACCTGCCCGGCCTGGGCAAGACGCTCATGGCCCGCTCCTTCGCCACCGCCCTCGGGCTGGACTTCCGGCGCATCCAGTTCACCCCCGACCTGCTGCCCTCCGACGTCACCGGCGCGCCCTTCTACGACCAGCGCAGCGGCGACATGGTCTTCCGGCCCGGCCCCGTCTTCACCCACCTGCTGCTCGCCGACGAGATCAACCGCACGCCGCCCAAGACCCAGGCCTCGCTGCTGGAGGCGATGGCCGAGTCCCAGGTGTCCATCGACGGCAGCACCCGCCCGCTGCCCGACCCGTTCGTCGTCATCGCCACCGCCAACCCCATCGAGTACGAGGGCACCTACTCGCTGCCCGAGGCCCAGCTCGACCGCTTCCTGCTGCGCGTACGCATGGGCTACCTGACGGCCGAGCAGGAGACCGGGATGCTGCGCGCCCGCATCGCCCGCGCCGCCCCCGAGGCGGTGCTGCGCACCCTGAGCAGCCCCAAGGAGGTGCTGGCGATGCGCGCGGCCGTCGAACGGGTCGAGGTCGAGGACGACCTGCTCGACTACGCGGTCGCGCTCGTCGGGGCCACCCGCACCCACCAGCACGTCCAGGTCGGCGCCTCGCCGCGCGGCGGACTCGCACTCGTCCAGCTCGCCCGCGCCCGGGCGGTGCTGGACCTGCGCGACTACGTCACGCCCGAGGACGTCAAGGACGTCGCGGTGGCGGCGCTCGCGCACCGCGTCACGCTCAAGCCCGAGCTGTGGGTGCGGCAGATCGACGCCGACGTCGTCGTCGCCGAGATCGTGCAGTCCGTCGCCGCGCCGCAGACCCTGCCGCGCGGCCGCGCCGCCTCATGACGTCCGCGACCGGCCGGTCCGCGGCCGTCGAGCGGGCGCTCGGCGGCCGCGACGCCTCCGGCGACGGGCCCACCGAGCCGCCGAGCCCGCCGCCGGCCGGCTGGCGGGCCTCGGAGAGCGCGCTGCGGTACGGCACCGTCGCGGCCGTGGCCGTCGCCGCCGCCCTGGTCACCGGGCACGCCTGGCTGCTCGCGGCGGCGGCCGCACCGCTCGCACTGCTCGCCCTGGCGCTGCCCGCCGGCACCCGGCCGCGGCGTGTCGATCCGGTCGTGGACGTCCAGCCGCGCCGCTGCTTCGAGGGCGAGCAGCTCACCGCGACCGTCACCCTCGGCCTGGACGGCACCGCGGGCCGCCTCGACCCGGGCGTCACGCCCGGCCCCGGCCTGCGCCTCGACGACCTCAGGACCGGCCCGCGGCACCTCACCCTCGTCCTCACGGCCGAGCGCTGGGGCCGCTGGAGCGTCGGCACGGTCGACGTCGACGTGTACGACGCGGGCGGCGCCGCCCGCCGCACCGTCCGCGTCGACCTGGGCGAGGTCGCCGTCTTCCCCGTCCCCAGCGCCGCCGGGGTCACCCCCATCCCGGTCCGGCTGCCGCAGCGGCTCGGCGAGCACACCTCGGTGCAGCGCGGCGAGGGCGTCGAGGTCACCGGCGTCCACCCGTACGTCGTCGGCGACCGGCAGCGGCGCATCCACTGGCCCGCGACCACCCGCCGCGGCGAGTTGCAGCTCCACCAGTTCGCCGCGGAGAAGGCCTCCGACACCGTCGTCCTGCTCGACGTGCTCGCCGACGTCCGCGACCCGGCGACCGGCACGTCCTCGCTCGACGAGACCTTCCGCGCCGCGGCCGGACTCGTGCGCGCCTACCTGCGCACCCACGACCGCATCGGCGTCGTCTCGGTCGGCGGCGCGACCCGCTGGCTCCAGCCGGGCAGCGGCGGCACGTACTTCTACCGGATCTTGGAGAGCGTCCTCGACGTCCGCAAGGACCTCGGCTACCGCACGGCCGGCCTGCGCCGGCTCCCACCGCCCGCGCTTCCCGAGAACGCGCTCGTCTACGTCTTCACACCGCTCACCGACCAGCGGATCCTCGACGTCCTCGACCAGATCAGGGCGCGGGCCAACCCGCTGGTCGTGGTGGAGATCCCCAGCGGCGACCCGGCCGTCGACCCCGGCGACACCAGCGCCCAGCTCGCCCTGCGGCTGTGGCGCGCCGACCGGGAGGCGCTGCGCTTCGCGCTCACCGAACGCGGCATCGCCGTCGTCACGCACACCCCCGGCGAGACCCTCGACCTCGCGCTCGCACCGCTGCTGCGCACCCGGATCCGCGGAGGAAGCCGATGAGCCGCACACCGGACGCCCACCGGCTGACCGCCCGCGTCCTCGGCGCCGCGCTCGCGGCCGCCGCCTGCAACCCGCCGCGCACCGTGACCGGACCGCGGATCGGCTGGCTCCTCGTCGCCGCCGCCGTGGCCGCGGCGTGGTGGGCCGCGCCGATGCTCGACACCCGGCCGGTGCTGTCGTCGATGCGGTGGAAGGACGTCGCCGCCCACCGCCGCAACACGCTGCTGCCCGCGGGGGCGGTGGTGCTCGCCGCGCTCACCGCACCCGCGGCGTGGCTGGCCGCGTGCGTGGTCGGCCTGCTGGCCGCGTACCTCCTCGTCACGGACGCCTGGACGATGAGCGCGGCCGCGCCGCCGGGCACGGACCGGCTGCGCCCGGCGGCCGCCGCGGCCGCGGCCTGCGCCGTGACCTTCGCCGCCGCCCAGGCCCCGCTGGCCGACACGTCCTGGGCCCGCCTCCCGGCGGCCCTCGCCGTGGCGGCGACCACCACCTGCGTCGCACTGGCCCTGCGCCACCGCTGACGCCGGGCCTCACGGCTCTCCGCCGCCCGCGCGCAGGCAGACCCGCGCGGGGCGCGCCGCTGCGGCCGGTTCCCCGGCGCCGGAACCGTTTCCGTACGGCCGTTCCCGGCAAGGCGCAGCACAGGCCGGGAGAACCGGTGGCGGATCGCGGGAGAGGAACCGCCGGACGAGCCTCCGCCACCGCAGGCCGTCGCCGGCAGCGCCGTCACGGCGATCAGCGGACCGGCGAGTGCTGTGCGCTTCATCTGCCCCCCCGTTTCCACGACGTCCGACCGGGTCCAGCAGGACGACGGACTGCTCAAGCGATTCAGTTCCGGAACACCCGCACTGCCGGCAGGGGGTTGCTGGCCGGTAAAGACGCCGATTCGGTGCTGGTGGTTTGGCGTGAGACGCGAGACCGGTGCGTACGGCCGCCCGCGCTGGGGTAAGTTGGGCGCCGACCGGCGGCGAGGCCGCCGGCGCGTGCCACGACTTGCAGGGGGAGGTGGGACCGATCACCGCGCGTACGCACCGCACGTTCCCGCCGTACGGCCGCGGCTCCGGGGCTTCCTGACCGGTCCGCAGGCCGCCGCACCCCGCCGAGAGGCCGCCATGCCGCACACCCCGGAAACCGCCGGGCCCCCGCCCGCGCCGCCCGCCCCGCAGACCTCGCACGCCGCCGTCACCGCCCGGCTCAGGGCCGCGGGCTGCGTCTTCGCCGAGGACGAGGCCCGCATCATCCTGGACACCGCCGCCACGCCCGCCGAGGCCGCCGTGATGACCGCCGAGCGCGCCGCCGGGAGGCCGCTCGAACACGTCGTCGGCTGGGCCGAGTTCTGCTCCCTGCGGATCGAGGTCGGGGCGGGGGTGTTCGTCCCCCGCCGGCGTACCGAGCTGCTGGTGCGCGAGGCCGTTGCGCTCGGCCGCGGCGCGCTCGCCGCGCGCGGGCGGGTCGTCGTGGTCGACCTGTGCTGCGGTTCCGGCGCGGTCGGCGCCGCGCTCGCCGCGGCCCTCGGCCGTACCGAACTGCACGCCGCCGACCTCGACCCGGCGGCGGTCGCCTGCGCGGCCCGCAACATCGCCGCCGCCGGCGGCCGGGTCCACCGCGGCGACCTCTTCGCGGCGCTGCCGGACGCGCTGCGCGGCACGGTCGACGTGCTGGCCGCCAACGTGCCCTACGTGCCCACCGGTGCCGTCGCGCTGCTGCCCTCCGAGGCCCGCGACCACGAGGCCCGTATCGCCCTCGACGGCGGGCCCGACGGTCTCGACGTGCTGCGCAGGGTCGCCGCCGACGCCGCACGGTGGCTGGCCCCCGGCGGCTCGGTCCTGGTCGAGGCGGGCGAGCGGCAGGCGGACACGGCCGCGGGCATCCTCGCGGAGGGCGGGCTGCTCGCCCGTACCGTCACGGACGACGACCTCGGCGCGACGGCCGTCGTCGGCACCCGGCCGCCGCGCTGAACGGCGAAGGCCCGTGCCCCGGCAGCAGCCGGGGCACGGGCCTTCGCCGCCGCCGCGCGGTCAGTCCGGCTGCTCCGCGGCGCGCAGCCCGGACGACCACTTCTCCTCGATGTTGCCGAACTTCCAGACCGCCACCGCCACCGCCCAGGTGGCGAAGAACAGCCCGACGATCACGTAGCCCACGACGTTGAGGTCCAGGCCGCCCACCCAGTCCCAGAAGGCGCCGTGCAGCCCGGCCTTGTCGCTGATCAGGCCCAGCAGCTCCACGGTGCCGATGATGAGCGCGACGGCGACGGACAGGCCGGTGATGGTGAGGTTGTAGTAGACCTTGCGGACGGGCTTGGAGAAGGCCCACTCGTAGGCGAAGTTCATGAACGAGCCGTCGATCGTGTCCAGCAGGCACATGCCCGCCGCGAACAGCACCGGCAGGCACAGGATCGCGTACCACGGCAGCCCGGAGGCGGCGCCGGAGCCGGCCAGCACCAGCAGGGCGATCTCGGTCGCGGTGTCGAAGCCGAGGCCGAACAGCAGCCCCAGCGGGTACATCTGCCAGGGCTTGGTGATCGACTTCATCACCCGGCCGAGCAGCCGGTTCATGAAGCCGCGGTTGTTCAGGTGCTCCTCCAGCGCCGCCTCGTCGAAGTGCCCGCCGCGCATCTGCCGGAAGACCTTCCAGATCCCGGCCAGGATCAGCAGGTTGATGAACGCGATGGCGTAGAGGAACGTGCCGGAGACCGTGGTGCCGATCCAGCCGGTGACGGTGTGCAGCTGCGAGTCGTCGTTCTCGACCGGGTCGGACAGCGACCTGACGCCCAGCGACAGCAGCACCGCCAGCCCGAAGACGATGCTGGAGTGGCCCAGCGAGAACCAGAAGCCCACCGACAGCGGGCGCTCGCCCTCGTGCATGAGCTTGCGGGTGGTGTTGTCGATCGCCGCGATGTGGTCGGCGTCGAAGGCGTGCCGCATGCCGAGCGTGTACGCGGTCACGCCGATGCCGATGCCGAAGGACTTGGTGCCGACGCTGTAGTGCTCCGGCGCCACGATCGCCACCAGCGTGAACCAGCCGATCACGTGGAGGGCGACGATGAATGCCGCCATGCCGCCGAGCCGGGTCCATTCCGCCCGCGTCATCGAGCGCTTCATCCGTCCCAGACGTGATCCGGCGGGCGCCGGGGCCTCGGTGGTGCTGCTCATTCCTTCGTCCTCCGGAGCGGCCGGTGTGGTGCCTTTCGCATCAGACTACTAGTTGCGAACCATGTGCAATAGGCCGCCCCGGGCCCCGGAGACCTTGATCACATCCGGAGAAGCCCTGGTGATCGCCGATCCGTGCTGATTGACGCATGACAGAACGGAGCCCTACGCTCACCGGGTAGTGATGGCATGGGGAAGCCGGTGAGACTCCGGCACGGTCGCGCCACTGTGATCCCGCCGCCTCCGGGCGAGACGGGCAGTCAGATACCCGCCCGTCACGACGCCCAGCAGACCAGGGACGCACGATCCCCGAAGGAGGGCTCACCTTGAGCAGCATTTCCCCCACCCGCCCCGCCGCCACACCGGTCGTCCTGCCGGTCACCAAGGCCGCGCTGTGGCTCGTCGGCGCCACCGTCCTCGCACTGCTCGCCTACTACTTCATCGGCGTCGACCAGGGCGCCGTCTCCGTGTTCGGCAAGGACATGCACCTCCACGAGTTCGTCCACGACGCACGCCACTTCCTCGGCTTCCCCTGCCACTGACGGCGAGCGACGGACAACTCGGCATGGAGAAGAAACTCGTGCTGCGCGGCGTCCTCGCCGGCGCAGTCGCCGGCCTGCTCGCCTTCCTCTTCGCCCGCGTCCTGGCCGAGCCGTACATCGGCAGGGCCATGGACTACGAGAAGGGCCGCGACGCCGCCCAGGCCGCCCTCGACAGGGCCGCCGGGATCGCCCCGGAGGCCGCGGGGTCCGACCTGTTCAGCCGCACCGTCCAGGCCGACGTCGGCATCGGCGTCGGCATGGTCGCCTTCGGCATGGCGATGGGCGCGCTCCTCGCCGTCGCCTACACCGCCTGCCTCGGCCGGGTCGGCGGGCTGCGCGCCCGCACCCTCGCCCTGCTCGTGGCGGGCGGCGGATTCCTCGGCCTGTACCTGGTGCCGTTCCTGAAGTACCCGGCCAACCCGCCGGCCATCGGCCACGAGGAGACCATCAGGGCCCGCAGCGCCCTCTACCTGATCATGGTGGTGTGCTCGGTCGCCTTCCTCGCCGGGGCCGTCTGGCTGGGCCGCCGGCTGCAGGCGCGCTTCGGCAACTGGAACGCCACACTGCTGGCCGGCGCCGCGTTCGTCGTCGCCATCGGCGCCGTCATGCTGCTCCTGCCGTCGCTCGGGCACCTCGGCTACAACAAGGAGCACTACGGCGACCACGCCACCGAGACGCCCCAGCCGCTCACCGACCCCGAGGGGCACATCGTCTTCCCCGGTTTCCCCGCCGACGTCCTCTTCGCCTTCCGCTTCTACTCCGTGGGCGCGCAGCTCCTGCTGTGGTCCGCGCTCGGCCTGGTCTTCGCGCCGCTCGCCGAACGCGTCCTGCGCCCCGCGGCGGCCGCCGCCCCCGCACGCGGGACGGCGCCGTCCCCCGCATGACACCACCCGCACCCGGCACGAGGGACCAGGGCGCGGTGATCGCCGGGATCACCGCGCTCGGGCCCTTCTTCTCCTTCACCACGCACCCGGAGCCGGCAGCGGGCCCGGCCGCCGGTACGGCGGCGTCGCCGGACCCCGCGGGATCCGGCGACGCCGGGTGGCAGGCCCTCGACGGGCCCGCGGTCGCCGCCCGCGCCGGAGCCGTCCGGGCGTGGCTGGCCGCGGCGGGCGGGCGGCCGCCCGAGGCCGTCGAGGCCCGCGTCGGCGCGTCCGTCGCGCACCTCGGCCTCGCCGCCCGCCTGGTGTCACCCGCCCTCGCCGCCGCCGTCCTGCACGGCACGCTCCTCGACCACCGGCTCGCCGCGGTCCGCTGGCGGCCCGTCCTCGGCGGCCCCGTGCCCCTCTCGCTGCCCGCCGCCGCGCTGCGCGGCCCTGCCCTGCCGCCCGGCGCGCTCGCCGACGCCTTCGCCGCCCGGCTGCACGACGGCCCCCTCGCCGAACTGGCCGCCCTCCACGTCCCCCTCGGCGTCTCCCGGCACATCCTGCTGGGCAACACCGCCTCCGCCGTCAACGGCGCCGCCGCCATGATCGCCGCCGCCCGCCCCCGTCTCGCCGCCGCCACCGCCGCCTTCGCCGCCGCGCTGCTGGACCGCGAGCCGCTGCGCGCGCAGCGCGACCGTACGGCCGCCGGCGCCTTCCGCCGCCGCAGCTGCTGCCTCATCTACCGCGCCGCCCCCGACCGCCGCGGCGCCCTGTGCGGCGACTGCGCCCTGCACACCACCACGGACCGCCGCCCATGAGACACGTCCACGTCATCGGCATCGGAGCCGGCGACCCCGCCCAGCTCACCCTCCAGGCCGTCGACGCCATCGGCCGCACCGACGTCTTCTTCCTGATCGACAAGGGCGACGCCAAGGCCGATCTGACCGCCCTGCGCGAGCTGATCCTGCGGCGGCACGCGACCCGCCCGCACCGCGTCGTCACCGCCCGCGACCCCGAGCGCGACCGCACCGCGGCGACCCCCGGCTACGCACCCGCCGTCGACGACTGGCGCGCCCGCCGTGCCGCCCTCTACCGCCGGATGATCACCGAGGAGCTTCCCGACGGCGGCACCGGCGCCTTCCTGGTGTGGGGCGACCCCGCCCTCTACGACAGCACCCCCACGATCCTCGACGAGCTCCGCGCGGACGGCGGCCCCGCCTTCGAGTGGTCCGTCGTCCCCGGCGTCAGCAGCGTCGCCGCGCTGACCGCCCGGCACCGCGTGACCCTCAACCAGGTCGGCGGCGCCGTCCACATCACCACCGGCCGCCGTCTCGCCGAGCACGGGCTGCCGCCCGGCGCCGACGACGTCGTGGTGATGCTCGACGCCCGGCACGCCTTCACCGCCCTCGCCGGCCGGGGCCTGCACATCTACTGGGGCGCCTACCTCGGCACCCCCGACGAGATCCTGCTGTCCGGCCCCCTCGACACCGCGCTCGCCGCCCGGATCACCGCCGTGCGCACCGAGGCCCGCGCCCGCAAGGGCTGGATCATGGACACCTACCTGCTCCGCAGGCCCCGCGGCGCGGCCCCCGGACCCCTGGACGCCCCCCGCCCCGGTGAGGACCGCGAGGCCACCTGATGCTGCGCGTCCTCCTCCTGGGCGGCACCGGCGAGGCCCGCGCGCTGGCGGACCTGCTCGCCGGGGACGCGGGTCTGGAGGTCACCACCTCGTTCGCCGGGCGCACCCCGCGGCCGCACCTGCCCGCCGGGCGCGTCAGGTCCGGCGGCTTCGGCGGCGCCGACGGCCTCGCGCAGTGGCTGCGCGAGCACCGCACCGGCGCCGTCGTCGACGCCACCCACCCCTTCGCCGCCCGGATCAGCGCGCACGCCGCCCGCGCGGCCCGCACCGCGGGCGTACCGCTGCTGGCGCTGCGCAGGCCCGGATGGACCGCGCAGCCGGGCGACCGGTGGCACTGGGCGGCCGACGCCGCCGAGGCCGCCGCGCTGCTGCCCGCCCTCGGCCGGCGCCCCTTCCTCACCACCGGGGCCGGTGAGCTGGCCGCCTTCGCCGCCCTGCCCCTGCGCTTCCTGGCCCGCACGCTCACGCCCCCGCCCCCGCCGCTCCCCGCACGCTGCCACCTGGTCACCGCCCGCGGGCCCTTCACCCTCGACACCGAGCGCGCCCTGCTGCGCGAGCACCGCATCGACGTCCTCGTCACCAAGGACAGCGGCGGCCCCGCCCCCAAACTCACCGCCGCCCGCGAAGCAGCCGTCCCCGTCCTCCTCCTCCGCCGCCCCCCACCACCTCCCGGCGTCCCCACCGCCACCACGCCCGCCGCCGCCGCGCACTGGCTGCGCACCCGATGACCCGCCGGCGCCCGGGCCCTGCGGGCCGGGCCGCCGCCCGGGGGCACTTCGTGGGGGCGCGGAGCGTGCGGCGGCTTCGTGAGGCCGGGGAGCCGGTCGCCCGGTACGGGGGCGCCGTCGCGCAGGGCGCGGCGTGGCGGCGTCCCCGGGAGGCGCTCAGTCGATGTCGACGCGGCCGGCCGCGGCGTCCGGGCCCTTGCCGCGCACCTGCACCTCGGTGGAGGGGCGGGGCGCGGCGGGCGCGGTGTCGGCGCGCAGGTTCTTGCGGACGGAGTCGAGGATCGTCAGGCCCTGGCCGACGAGGCCGGCGGCTATCTCGCCGAGGCCGTCGGCGCCGTTGAGGACGTTGACGTTGGCGCCCTGCAGGCCGGAGGCGGCCTCCTTGACGATCTGCGGCAGCTGGTCGATGATCATCCGCTCCAGGGCGACCCGGTCGTGCGACGCGGCCGCCTCCGCCTGGATGCGCATCCGCTCGGCCTCGGCGACGGCCAGCACGCGGATCCGCTCGGCCTCCGCCTCCGCGGGTCTGACGATCTCGGCCACCAGCTGCTGCTGGCGCAGCTCGGCGGCACGCAGCGCGAGTTCGGTCTGCGCGGCGATGACCTCCTGCTGGGCGTGCGCCTGCGCGAGCGGACCGGCCTGGGTCGCCTGCGCCTGGGCGCGGTCGACCTGGGCGTTGAACTCCGCCTGGACCACCGCGGTCTGCCGGGCGTACTCCGCCTGGTTGCGTGCCGCGGCCTGCTGCGCCTCGACGGTGGCCTGCGTGGCCTGCGCCTGGGCGATCTGCGCCTGCCGCTGGATCGCGGCCTTGTGCGGGGCGGCCATCGCCTCGATGTAACCGGTCTTGCCGTCGTCGATGGACTGGATCTGCAGCGAGTCCACGGTCAGGCCGATCTTGGCCATCTCGGTCTTGGACGTCTCCAGCACCTCGGTCGCGAGCTTCTGCCGCTCGGTGACGATCTCCTCGACCGTCATCGAGCCGATGATGGACCGCAGGTGGCCCGCGAAGATCCGGCCCGTGAGCACCGACATCTGGTCCTGGTCGGACAGGAAGCGCTGCCCCGCGTTGACGATGCTCTCGTGGTCGTTGCCGACCTTGAAGGCGATGACGGCCTTGACCGTCAGCGCGATGCCCTGGCGCGTCACGCAGGTCTCGCTGACCTCCGACTCGCACATCGCCAGCGTCAGGAACCGGGTCTTGCGGAAGACCGGCAGGACGAACTTGCCGTGCCCGGTGACGACCCGGAAGGGCGCACCACCCAGCCCGCGGCGGCCCCCCGATATCAGCATCGCCTCGTCCGGGTCGGGAACGCGATAACCGAACATCTCCACCTGCTCCTTCGTCTGCCCCGCTCAGCCCGCCGGGGCGTCCGGCGGGCCGTCCCACTCGATCACGTCGACCTGCCGGCTGCCGCGGGAGTCCACCACCAGCACCCGGCTGCCCCGCTCCAGCGGTGCGTCGGACCACGCGAGGAAGGTCTCGGTGCCTCCCCTGACACGTACCAGTACCTCGCCGGGCCCGGCGGTTCCCCGTGTGCTCACGAGCAGTTCCCCGAGGCGGCCGATCACGGCCTCGTCCCTCACCACCACCGGCAGCCCCCTCGCCGTCCGCGTCCCCCTGCGAGCCCCATCCTCCCACCACGCACCGCCCGCGGACCCCCGGCGGTCCGGGATGTGCCAGGGTTGCGCTCGTACACGCAACGAGCGGGAGGCTGGATGTTCCGGGGCTTCACCACGCCCTTGACGGGTCGGACCGAGCGGGACGAATCGGGCGTCTCGTCGCCATGGGCGTTCATCCGCACCGAGTCGGGCAGCGCCGCGGTGCTGCTCGCCGGGACGCTCGCGGCGCTGGCATGGGTGAACATCGCACCGGACGGCTACGCGTCCTTCTGGGAGACCCGGCTGTCGGTGCGGCTCGGCTCGCACGGCGTGGACCTCGATCTGCGGGAGTGGGTCAACAGCGGCCTGATGACGCTGTTCTTCCTCGTCGTCGGCCTGGAGGCGCGCCGCGAGTTCGACATGGGCGAGCTGCGCGACCGCAGGCGCATCCCGCTGCCGCTGCTGTGCGGCCTGTGCGGCATGGCGGTCCCGGTCGCGATCTACCTGGGTGTCAACGCCGGCCGGTCCTCGGCGCACGGCTGGGGCGCGGCCATGTCGACCGACACCGCCTTCGCGCTGGGCATGCTGGCCCTGCTGGGATCGCGGTTCCCGCGCAGGCTGCACACCTTCATCCTCACGGTGGCCGTCGTCGACGACTTCCTCGCGCTCGCGGTGATCGCCGTCGCCTACAGCGAGAAGGTGGCGTGGACACCCCTGCTGATCGGGGCGGGTGTGCTCGTCGTGGCGGGCGTGGTCCGCCGTACGGGCGCGCGCCGCGGCGGGGTGTACGCGGTGCTCGGCGTGGTGGCGTGGGGGGCGTTCGTCCACTCCGGGGTGGACCCGGTCGTCGTCGGCCTGCTCCTGGGCCTGATGTCCTACGCCTACCCGGCCCCGCGCGACGCGCTGGAGCGCGCCAGTGGCCTCTTCCGGTCCTTCCGCGAGCAGCCCACCGCCGAGCTGGAGCGGGAGGCGCGGCAGGGCATCGCGCTCGCCCTGTCGCCCAACGACCGCCTGCAGCGCCTCTACCACCCGTGGAGCAGCTACGCGATCGTGCCGCTCTTCGCGCTGGCCAACGCGGGTATCGAGATCAACGGCTCGGTGCTGTCCAGCGCCTTCGCCTCGCCGGTCACGTGGGGCATCCTGCTCGGCTACGGCCTGGGCAAGCCGGTCGGCATCGCCGGCGCGTCCTTCGCCGCCGAGCGGCTCAGCCGCGGCCGGATGAAACCGCCGGTGGGCTGGGCGGCCGTCGCGGGCGGCGGCACGATCGCCGGCATCGGCTTCACCGTCTCGCTGCTCATCGCGACCCTCGCCTTCGACGGCCGGCAGCTGGAGCAGGCCAAGATCGGGGTGCTCAGCGCCGTGGTCTTCGCGATGCTGTCGACGTCCCTGGTGGCGCTGGTCACCGCGCGGCTGCCGAAGGCGCGGCGGGCGAAGGCGCTGCTGGGCACCGCCGAGTCGGTCGTCGACCTGGCCGAGCCCGTCGACCCCGGGCGGGACCACGTCCGCGGGCCCGTCGACGCGCCCGTGACGGTCGTGGAGTACGGCGACTTCGAGTGCCCCTTCTGCGGCCAGGCCGAGCAGGTGGTGCGCGAGCTGCTGGCCGACTTCGGCGACGTGCGCTACGTCTGGCGCCACCTGCCGCTGCCCGACGTCCACCCGCACGCCCAGCTCGCGGCGGAGGCGGCCGAGGCCGCCGCGCTCCAGGGCGCCTTCTGGGAGATGCGGGACCTGCTGATCACCCACCAGGAGGAGCTGGGCGTCAAGGACCTGCTGCGGCACGCCCAGAACCTCGGCCTGGACGTGGACGCCTTCCGCGAGGCGCTGCGCGGGCGCAAGGGCGCGGCGCGCGTGGAGGTCGACGTGGAGTCGGCGGATCTGAGCGGGGTGGCCGGCACGCCGACCTTCTTCGTCAACGGGCGGCGCCACCACGGGGCGTACGACATCCAGAGCCTGTCGGCAGCCGTGATCGCGGCCCGGGACCGCGCCGTCCTCATCGACGGTGCGTGGCCCGGGTCGGACGGCTGAGACAGCCGCGGGGGAGGCGGTGGAGCGGGCCTCAGCGCGGTACGGGGTGGACGGCCAGTGGCATGTCCAGGGACTGGTGGCCGCCGCTGGCGACCATGCGGACCTCGCCGTCCGCGCTGATCTCGGCGCGGACGATACCGGTCTCGTCCTGGTAGATGGGGTAGCCGCCGGCGCCTGACCGGTCGGTGCGGTGCACCAGCACCGCGTCGTCCTCCACCGCCGCGGCGTGGAAGACCAGCTCGTAGGTCTCCGGATAGTCCATGGCACTACCTCCGGGCATGGGCCTGCCGGTCCTTTCCATCCTCTCTCGTCCGGGGCGTTCCCGCGCGCCGGGGCCCCGGACCGGCCGGCCGGGACGCCCGGGCCGCGCTCCCGCGCCGCCGCCCCGGGGCGGCGCTGCCGGCCGTCGAGATCGGCGTGCGCACCGGGGAGCGGGGCGGCGCGGGGCTGCCGGAGGTCACCGCCGGCTGAGGCGGCCCGCCCGTGCACCCCGGCGCGAAGTGGCGAGTCCCGGGCGCCGGTCGCACAGTGGAACGAGAGGGCCGAAGCGCCGGTACGCGCCCGTAGGCCCGCCCGCCGGGCCCCGCCCGGGCACGGCCCCGGCGGTCCGCCGCCGCTTCCCACGTAAGGGGTTTTCCATGGCAACCGACAACGCTTCCCGGTCCGTCTCCAGCCACCGCAGCGACGTCGGCGGCAAGACGACCATCGCCGACTCCGTGGTGGCCGTCATCGCCGGGATCGCCGCCCGCGAGGTCGACGGGGTCCACACGATGGGCGGCGGCGCATCCCGCGCGATGGGCGCCGTACGCGACACGATGTCGCGCTCCACGGACTTCACCCGCGGCGTCAAGGTCGAGGTCGGCGAGAAGCAGGCCGCGGTGGACCTGGACGTCGTGGTCCTGTACGGCACGGAGATCGCCGACGCCGCCGGGCAGATACGCTCCCACGTCGCCAACGCCGTCGAGCGTATGACCGGCCTGGAGGTCGTCGAGATCAACATCAGCGTCCGCGACGTCTACGTCCCCGGCGAGGAGTCGGACGAGGAGTCCGAGTCGCGCGTGCGCTGACCCGCTCCGCACGCCCCTCCCGGGCCCGGCCGCCGCGCGCGGCCGGGCCCGGTCGCGTCAGCTCCCGGCCAGCGCCGCCGCGAGAGCGGCCCGGATCGGCACGAGGTCCACGTCGGCCGCGATCGTCGCCGGCTCGGGCCGCTCGGTGGCCATCGGCTCCATGCCGAACAGGCCGCGCAGGAAGCGCGGGTGGACCGCCCGCGCGACGACGTCGTAGGTGACCCGGTCGGCGTCCGCCGGCCCGAGCCCGAAGCGGTCGCCGAGAAAGCCGGCCAGCCGCTCGTGCATCGAGCCGAAGACCGCCTCGTGGTAGCGGGCGGACGCCTCGGGCAGCCGCTCGGCCTCCGCGATGCCCATCCGGCACATGCGCAGGGTGGGTTCCCACAGCAGTGTCTGGAGGAAGCGCCCGCAGTACAGGGCCGCGGCCTCCTCGGCGTCCTCGGCGTAGTCGCCGGGCGTTCCCAGCCGGTCGAGGTAGAGCTTCCGCACCAGCTCGACGACGGCGAGGAAGAGCTTGTCCTTGCTCTCGAAGTGGGCGTAGAGCGTGCGCTTGGACGTCTCGGCGCGGGCGGCCAGCTGGTCCATCGAGGTGCGTTCGAAGCCCGTTTCCAGGAAGACGTTCTTGGCCGTGAACAGGATGTGGTCCCGCAGTTCGTCGCCGCGCCTTGCCATGCGCCCTCCTGTGCAGCAAAGTAAACGGTACGGTAGAGTTTACTTGAGTCGAGGTCGAGGAGTCCGACATGATCGTCGTCACCACACCCACCGGAAGTATCGGCCACCAGGCCCTTGAGCACGTCATCCGGGCAGGCGCCCCGGTCCGGGTCGTCGCCCGCGACCCCTCCCGGCTGCCCGCCGAGGTCCACGAGCACGCCGAGGTCGTCAAGGGGGCCACGAACGACCCCGCGGCCCTGTCCGAGGCGCTCACCGGCGCCGACACCGTGCTGTGGGTGATGCCGCCCGACCCGCGGGCCGCCAGCATCCACGCCCACGTCATGGACTTCACCCGCCCGCTGTGCGACGCAATCGCCGCGCAGGGAGTGCGCCGTGTCGTCGCCGTGTCCAGCCTGGGCCGCACGGTCGCCCGCAACGCCGGGCAGATCTCCGCGGTCTTCGCGATGGACAGCCTCATCGAGTCCACCGGCGTGCACTACCGCTCGCTGGCCATGCCCGGCTTCATGGAGAACACCCTCCGGCAGCTCGAACCGATCAGGAGCCAGGGCCTGTTCTTCGGCACCCTGCCCCCGGGCCGCAGCGCGCCGACCGTCGCCACCCGCGACATCGCCGCCGTCGCCGCCCGGCTGCTGCTCGACCCGGAGTGGACGGGCCAGGAGAGCGTCGCGGTGCCCGGGCCCGAGGACCTGTCGTCCGACGACATGGCGCGCATCATGACCGAGGAACTCGGCCGCCCGGTCGCCTACCGGCAGATCAGCGACGAGGACCTGGTCGCCTCGATGACGGCGCACGGCATGACCCGCGCCTGGGCGCAGGGCATCGCCGACATGTCCGCCGCCGTCGACGCGGGCCTCTACGACGCCGAGCCCTACCCCGACCGGGCCACCACCACCCCCACGACCTTCCGCCAGTGGTGCCGCGACGTGCTGCGGCCCGCGCTGGGGGCCTGAGGCCGCCCGCCCGGCCCGCCCCGCCGCCGCCCGTACGGCCCCACCTGGGACGACGGGCGGCGGCGCGGGCCGAAAACCGGTCGAGGACGGCCCCGGGCGGCAGGTAGCGTCGGCGGGATGGACCCCCTGACCGACGCCGAACTGCGTGCCTCCTTCGTCAACTGCACCAAGGGCGAGGCCGGCCGCATCAGCCTGCCGCGGGATCTGCCCGCCCTGCCGTGGGCGGATCTGGACTTCCTGGGGTGGCGGGATCCGGGTGCCCCCGACCGCGCGTACCTGGTGGCCCCCGCCGGCGCCCCCGGCGGCAGGGCGGTGGGCCTCACCCTGCGGGCCGCTCCCGGCGCCCGGCGCAACCTGATGCGCAGCAGCCTGTGCGGCCTGTGCCTGACCGGTCACTCCGGCGGCGGTGTCGACCTTCTCGCCGCCCCCCTCGCGGGCCCCGCCGGGCGGCAGGGCAACACCGTCGCCCTCTACATGTGCGCCGATCTTGCGTGCTCCCTCTACATCCGCGGCAGGAAGACCTCGGTTCTGGTCCGGCGCATGGAGGAGACCCTGACGCTGGAGGAGCAGATCGACCGCACCCGCCGCAATCTCGACGCCTTCTTGGCGAAGGTCACCTCGCGGGCGGCGTGACCGCCGTGCGGGACCTCGGGGCGCGTTGACCTGCGGCGTCAGCGCCGCGATCGCGTGCTCCCCGGTTCGGGTGGATGCCGGGCCAGGACGTGTGCGTACGGCGTCCCCGCGGTCCGGCGCCGGGTAGGTTCCCGCCGGGGGAGCACGCGGGGCTCGCGGTGGAGAGTGACTTCGACCAGCCCCATCCATCCGGCCGGCGTGCTCCCCCGTCCGCGTGCCGTGCCGCGCGGACGGCTCCGCCCGTGCCCAGGGCGGCGCGTCCGCGTCCCCGCGGGCGGTGCCGGACCCCCGCCGGGCCCGCCGGCTCACCGCCCGAGGGACACCGGTGTCTCCGGGAGGCCGTCCTCCTCCAGCCGCGCGAGCAGGCGGCCCAGGTCCCTGGGGGAGAACACGTCGCTGCCGCGGTAGCCGCGGATGTCGTCGGGGCGCCACCACCGCAGTCCGGTGACGTTCTCCGCGGCGAGCTGCTCGTCGGTCAGCGCGCCGCCTGGGTCGAAGCGCGGGGTGCGGACGAGGAAGTAGTCGTTGACCACGCCGTCGTACCCCGGCGCGTGCGCGGGGTCCACGACCACCTGGTGCCAGACGTGCGGCGGCTCGCCCTCCAGTGCGAGCCCCACCTCCTCGTGCAGCTCCCGGCGCAGCGCGGCGAGGGCCGTCTCCCCGCGCTCGACGCCCCCGCCGGGGGCGGCCCACACCACGAGCGTCCCGTCCGCCCGTGCGAAGGCGAAGCGGCACAGCAGGATCCGCCCGCCCTCGTCGTCGAGGACGAGGGCGCGGACGGAGTGACGCAGCTTCGGCGGCGGCATCCGGACACGGTACCGGGCCGGGAGAACCGGCAGGGAGGCCCTGCGCCCTCCGCCGCCGCGGCCTCCTGCCGTGCCGCGTCGCCGCAGGACAGACCCCCTCCCGCACGGGGACACCCGCACCGGCTCCGGCATGATGGGGGGAGGGCCGGGCCCGCGGGCCGCCGAACAGGAGGTACCAGGGATGCACGCACGCGTGGTCGCCGTCAGCGCGAGTGGCGCGTACACGTTCACCAAGCCCAACCGCGACGCCATCCGGCTGGTCGCCGGGCTCGGAGTGGAGGGCGACGTGCACTCCGGTGAGACCGTCAAGCACCGCTCGCGTGTCGCCCAGGATCCGGACCAGCCCAACCTGCGCCAGGTCCACCTCATCCACCAGGAGCTCTTCGCCGAGGTCGCGGAAGCGGGCTTCGCCGTCGCGCCCGGTGAGCTGGGCGAGAACATCACGACCTGCGGGCTGGATCTGCTCGGCCTGCCGGCCGGCACCCTCCTGCACATCGGCGAGACCGCCGTCGTCGAGGTCACCGGCCTGCGCAATCCCTGCCGCCAGATCGACGACTTCCGCCACGGCCTGCTCAAGGAGGTCGTCGGCCGCGACGCCGAGGGCAACGTCGTCCGCAAGGCCGGCGTCATGGGCGTCGTCCGCGAAGGCGGCACCGTCCACCCCGGCGACCCGGTCACCGTCCACCTGCCCGCCGCCCCGCACCTGCCGCTCGCGCCCGTCTGACGGGCCGTCCCCGCAGCCCGCCGTGGTGTCCCGCCGCGGGGGCCGTCCCCGCGGCGCGCCCCGGCGGCCCGTGCCGGGGCGGCGGGCTCAGCCGGGCAGCGGCACGATGCTCACCGCGCGGAAGTCGTAGCCGTCCTGCGGTCCCCCCGGATCCTCCCACTCCAGCTCGACCCGCTGCCCCGCCGACAGCGTACGGAAGCCGTCCATCCGGATGTCGGAGTAGTGCCCGAAGCACCCGCCGGGCGTCTCGGGCGAATCGAGCACCCCCCAGCCGGCCTCGTCACTCCACTCCCTGACGGTCGCGATCACCATGACCGGCACTCTACGAGCCCCTTCCCGCTCGCACGGCGGAATCCGCCACCCGGCCGCCCCGGCCCGCGCCGCCGCACGGCGCGGGCGGCGCCTGCTCAGTCCCCGGTGACCGGTGGGCGCCCCTCCTCGCGCGGGTAGGTGCTGATCTCGACGAGGTTGCCGTCCGGGTCGCGGACGTAGGTGCTGGTGAAGGGCCCGAGCGCGCCCGTGCGCGGGACGGGGCCGGACTCGACGGGGACGCCGCAGGCGGCCAGGTGCTCCAGGACGCGGGACTGCGGGTGCGGGGTGACCAGGCACAGGTCGGCGCTGCCGGGGGTCGGGCGGGCGGCGTGGGGGAGGAGTTCGCGGCCGGCCTCGTGGAGGTTGATCTTGCCGGTGCCGAAGGACAGGGCGCGCCGGCCGCCGCCGAAGGTGACCGGGCGCATGCCGAGGACGCGCTCGTAGAAGGCGATGCTCGCCTCGACGTCCGCGACGGTCAGGACGAGGTGGTCCAGCCCGCTGACCAGCGGGCCCGCCAGGGGGCCGGCGGCGTGGCGGCCGAGCAGCCGCGTGCAGGCCTCCTGGGCCGGGGCGGACAGCAGTCCGCGGGAGCGGGTGAAGAGGTCGGCGAGGTCGGGGCCGTAGCGGGCCGCGAGGTCGGTGTTGTGCTCCACCAGGTCGAGTTCGTTGGCCGCGGTGATCTCCATCAGCGCCCGCAGGTCCTCGTCGGCGGGCACGCTCTCGGCGCCGGTGAAGCGGTCCCGGAAGACGACGGGGGAGCCCTGGCCGAGCTGCGGGTAGACCGCGGAGCGGTCGCAGCTCGCGTAGAGGTGGACCAGCGCCTCCGCCCGCTCGCCGATGAGGGCCGCGAGCACGGCGCGCTCGCCGGTGCCCAGCAGCCGCTCGTCGAAGCCGTCCGTGCCGTACGCGGCGTGGCACAGCCCCGCCCAGCGCACGGCCGGATCGGCGCCCCAGCGCTGGAGCACGCCTTCGACGCGGACCAGGTGCGTCAGCAGGGTGCCGCCGGGGTGGGGGATGCGGTCGGCCCCGTGCTCGCGCAGGAAGTCCTCGACACGGGCCCGGGAGGGCTCCGGCTCATTGCGGCTCGTCGTCATGTCACGAGTTATAGTCGTGACGTGAACGCCGAGGCAAGCATCCCCGGGGAGGTCCCCGCCGGTGAGCTGCGCTTCAACTTCCGCTCCGGGCGCCTGTGCCTGGCCTTCGTCGCCACGGTGGGCGAGCGCTGGCGCGGCTGCTACGAGCGGCTGCGCGAGCCGGACGATCTGGCCCGCTGGTACCGCGAGGCGGGACTGCTCCAGGAGGCGCCGGCCGTCACCCCGTCCGGCCTCGATGCCGCCCGGGCGCTGCGCGAGGCCGTCCACCGCCTCGCCTGCGCGGTGGTCGCCGGGGAGCCGCCGGCGCCGGGGGACGAGGCCGTCCTCAACGCGGCGGCGGCGGCCCCGCCACTGGTCCCCGTCCTGTCCGCGGGCGCCGGCCGCCTGACCCTGCCGCGCACCCGCGGCCAGCAGGCCGCACTGAGCACCGTGGCCCGCGACGCGATCGACCTCTTCTCCGGCCCCGCCGCGACCCGGCTGCGCGCGTGCGCGAGCCCGGAGTGCGCCCTGCTGTTCGTCGACACCAGCCGACCCGGCCGCCGCCGCTGGTGCTCCAGCGACGCCTGCGGTGGCAGGGACCGCGCCGCCGCGTACCGCCGCCGCCGCGCCGCGGCGGACGGCTGAGACCCGGTACCGGCCGCCGGGCCGTGCCGTCCGGCGGGCGGGTCATCCCCCGCGCGCAGGGGCCGCCGCGCGCCCGCGCCCGGCCGGCGCGGTGCCGGGTGCCACCGCCCGGGCGTGCCCGGACTGCGGCGGCGTCGACCGGCCGGCCCCGGTGCCGCCCGCCGGGTCGTGCCCTCCGGCGGGCGAACTCCCCGGCGGGCAGCCGCCGTTGGTCGTCCGTGCCGGACGCGGACGCGGCGGACCCCCGCCGCACCGGCGCGGGCGTGCGTCTAGGATGACGGCTTCAGGCCGGAGGGGGAGGGCTGATGACCGTACACATCCGCGGGCGGGGTGCGCGCGCCGTCGCGGCGGTGGCCGCCGCGGCAGCCGCAGCCGTGCTCACCGCGTGCTCGGGCGACGGGGGGTCCGCCCTGTCGCAGGCCGGACTGCACGACGCGGTGCGCTCGGCGGCCGGGGAGTCCGCGGCCTGCCCGCTGGACTACGACCTGGGCAAGGCGGCCTCGGCCGCGCACGCGCCCGGGTCCGCGCGCCCCGTCTCGGCGAACGTCGACCTGCCGGAGGACGCGGACAAGGACGCCGTGCTCAGCACCGCGCACGCCACCGACGTGGAGTGCGACTACCGGCTGGGCGCGGAGACGGTGTCCGTCGAGACACTCGCCGCCGAGAAGGGCACCGCCGCCGCCCTGCTGGCCCCGCTGATCCAGCGGAACGCGGAACTGTCCTCGGGCGAGCTGTCGGCGTTCCTCGCCGACGTGCAGAAGGCGCCCACCGGCACCCCGGTCGTCACCCCGACCGGCACCGTCGCCCTCGTGCGGCTGCGCGGAGCAGGCAGCGACAGCGTGGCGCTGATGGTCTCGTGCGGCACCGACGGGGACACGAAGCTGACCGCGGAACAGGTCCGCGGCCTCGCGAAGAACCTGGGCGGCCAGGCGCACTGGTGACGCCGCCGCGGCACCTCCCCCCGCGGTGCCCGCGAGCGGGACGCAGAACCGGGGGAAGTGCTTCCCCGGCCCCGGCGCCGCGGTCACATCGCGTTGGGCGCGCCCGCCGCTCCGGCACCCCGTAGCAGGGTGTCGACGACGCGCGCGGCGAGTTCGTCGGGGTCCGAGCCGGTCGCCGCCTCCACGGCCGCCTCGTGGATGAGGGCGTAGTAGACGCGCCGGGTCCAGTCGAGGTCGGCGTCGGGCCGGAGCACGCCGGCGTCCTGGGCGCGGCGCAGGAGGCTGATGCAGGTGGCGCGCACGTCGGCGTGGACGCGGGCCGCTTCGGGGTGCTCCGCGGCGGGGCGGTTCATGGCGAAGGACCAGTTGGTCTTCACCCGGAGCACGTTGGCGGTGATCTGGTAGAGGGCGACCAGGGGCGGGGCGCTGCCGGGGCGGGCGGCCCCGACGGCGTCGGCGAACTGGCGGGCGGCCCAGTCGGTCAGGGCGTGCAGGAGCGCCTCGCGGGTGGCGAACCGGCGGTGGACGGTGGTCCTGGCCACGCCGGCGGCGCGGGCGACATCCTCCATCGTCGCCGCCGGATCGGCGGTCAGGACGCGTTCGGCGGCTTCCAGGATCGTCCGTATCGTCCGTTCGGTGTCGGCCCTGAGCGGCCTCGGCCCGTTCGTCTGCTGTTTCTGCGCCGTCACGACGGACACGCTACACCAATGGTTCCTCGATCGGCTTAGTTGCAACACCTGTGTTGCATGTATTAGCTTCACGGCGTCGGTCGGGTAGCAACTCGCCGACCGCGTATCCCATGTGTCACGACAGCGAAGAGGCGATCATGCAGCAGCGGATCCTCGGCCGCACCGGCATCTCCGTCAGCACCTTCGCCCTGGGCACCCTGCATCTGGGTGCCTGGGGCAACAGCGACCACGACGAGGCTGTGCGCCTGGTCCACGCCGCGCTGGACAGCGGCGTGAACCTCATCGACACCGCCGACCAGTACTCCGGGGGCGAGGCCGAGGAGATCATCGGCAAGGCCCTGCGCGGGCGCCGTGACGACGTCGTGCTCGCGACCAAGGGCCACTTCCCGGTGCGGATGGGAGACCGGGACCCGAACCGCCGGGGCAACTCCCGGCGCTGGCTGACCAGGGCGGTCGAGGACAGCCTGCGGCGCCTGGACACCGACAGGATCGACCTCTACCAGGTGCACCGCCCCGACCCGGCCACGGACATCGACGAGACGCTGTCGGTGCTGTCCGACCTGGTGCGGGCGGGCAAGATCATGGCGATCGGGACGTCCGACTTCCCCGCCGAGCAGCTGGTCGAGGCCCAGTGGGCCGCCGACCGGCGCAACCACGTCCCCTTCCGGACCGAGCAGCCGCCGTACTCGCTGTTCGTCCGCGGTGTCGAGGCGGACGTCCTGCCCACCGCGCGCCGGTACGGGCTCGGCGTGCTGACCTGGAGCCCGCTCAACAGCGGCTGGCTGACCGGCCGCATCCGCCGCGGCGAGCGGATCGAACTCGACGCCTTCCGCCGCGTGGTGGCCCACAAGTTCGACCTCGCGCTGCCCGGCAACCGCCGCAAGCTCGACGCCGTCGAGGACCTCCTCGCGCTCGCGCGGGACGCCGGCATGCCGCTGACGCACCTGGCGCTGGCCTTCGCCGCGCACCACCCGGCCGTCACCTCGGTGCTCCTGGGCCCGCGCACCATGGACCAGCTGACCGACCAGCTCGCCGCCGCCGACATCCGCCTGGACGACGCGATCCTGGACCGTATCGACGAGATCGTCCCGCCGGGGACCACCCTCAACCCCGCGGACGTCGACCACCACCGGCCCGGACTGGCCGTCTCGGAACGGCGCCGCCCGCTCGCCGCCTGAGCGGGGCGGCGAGCGGGCCGGACGGGCGTGCCGTCAGATCGTGCCGTCCTGCCACCACCACGCGCGGCCGAGGTCGGCGCGGCTGTCGACGTGCTGGTGGTCCTCGGTGTACGTCTCCAGGCCGGAGAAGCCGCAGGTCTCGGCCTTCTGGTAGACCGTCTTGTTGGACACGCCGGCGACCCCGAGGTCCGCCGCCGTCCCGTACAGGTGCATGCTGTCGGACGCGCCGCCCACGGCCGCGTTGTGCGCGATGCTGCGGAAGCCGGAGTTGACCGTGACGGGGACGTTGCCGAGCTTCTTGCGCAGCGCTTCGAGCTTGTACATCAGCCGCCGGACGTTCTCCTTGGCGGTCGCCGCGCTGACCTTGCCCCCGTCGAAGGTCCCGCTCACCCGGTCGGTGAACTCGCTGAAGTCGAAATGGGCCGTCGAACCGTCCGACTGCTGCAGCGCGTTGAGCTGCGTCTGGGTGGCAGGGCCGACGACCCCGTCCGACGCCAGGCCGTACGCGGACTGGAAGAGGCGCACCGCGGTCGCGGTCCCGGGGCCGAAGTCCCCGTCGATCGCCACCCGCGTGTGCGCGGGTGCGGCCGTCGCCCAGCCGGCGACCCGGATCTGGAGCTCGGTGACGTCGGCGCCGGTCATGCCCTGCTGGAGGGTCCGCGTCCACGAGTACGCGAACGCCGTCCGGGACAGCAGGACGGGGCTCAGCACGGCGCCCGCGCCGGCGGCCACCGTGCCGCGCAGCAGGGTGCGTCGGTCGAAGGGGAAGGAAGACGGAGCCATCGGTGTCCTCTCGCCGGCCTGCCGGGGCGTGCCGCCCCGCGGAAGTGAGCGCTCCCAGAATGCCGTTGGTACATGAGGTGCTCAAGTGGCGGGAGGGCGAACATTTGCCGGGAGATGAGCGAACGCCCGCCCCGCGGACCGGCCGACGGCCCGCGGGGCAGGTGCGGCGCCGCGCCGGGCGGGTCACCGCAGTCGGAAGACCTGCGCCGCGGTGCCGTTGCAGTCGTACAGCTGCAGGGCGTCCCCCTGCTTCGCGAGCCCGCCGCTGTCGTCCAGGCAGCGGCCCGAGGGGGGGTTGAGGAGCGTGCCGTCCGGGCGGGTCGTCCAGGCCTGCGCGCCCGTGCCGTTGCAGTCCCACAGCTGGACCCGGGTCCCGCTCGCCGTCCCGCCGCCCGCCGCGTCCAGGCATTTGCCCAGCGCGTGCAGGGTGCCGTCGCCGGGGGCCGACCAGCGCTGCGCGTCCGTGGAGTTGCAGCCCCACAGCTGGACGGGCGTCGCCGGTGCGGGATCGGCGTTCGCCACGTCCGCGCACAGCCCGCCCGGCCCGGTCAGCGGGCCCGGCGGCAGCTTCCACAGCTGCGCCGCGGTCCCGTTGCAGTCGAAGAGCTGCAGCTGTACGGCGCCGGGCGCCGTGGTGCCGTCCGGGACGTCGAGGCAGCGCCCGGACGCGGGGTTGAGCAGACTGCCGTCCGTGCGGTGGGTCCAGAGCTGGGCCGCGGAGCCGGTGCACGCCGCGAGCGAGACGGCCGTGCGGTTCGCCGTCCCGCCGCCTGAGGCGGTGACGCAGCTTCCCAGCGTGCGCAGCGTGTTGTCGGCCTGGAGCGCGAACTGCTGGCCCGCCGTGTGGTTGCAGCCCCACAGCTGGAGAGCCGTGCCGTCCGCCGCGGAACCGCCGCGCGCGTCCAGGCAGTTGCCCCCGGCCCCGACGACCTCCCCGGCAGCCGGGTTGGCCGTCGCGCTGCCCTGCAGCGCCACGGTGTGGGCGGTGCCCACCGGCAGCGCGGCCGTGGTCACGGTGACCGTGCGGCGCTGCGGGTTCCAGGACCAGTCCGTCTCCGGCACCTGCGTGCCGTCGACCAGCACGGCGGTCGGCGCCGCGGAGTTCGACAGCCGCAGCGTGTACGCCCGGGAGGCGGGCGCGCCGGGCCAGTTGCCGCTCTGCGCGCCCACGGTGAGGGTCCGCGAGGCGTCGTTCCACGACAGCGGCGTCGTCGCCGACTGGCCCGACGTGTAGCCGGTGCCCTCGCCCGCGTCGGTGTACAGCGACGACGAACCGTCGGCGCCCGCCGCCACGTTGACGGTCAGCGCGGTCAGCGGCTGCTGCGCGTTGGCGGCGAGGTCGGTGCGCGTCGTCATCATCCCGCCGCCCCGGACGAGCACCGGGAACTGCCCGAGCGGAGCGGTCGCCGTCACGGTGGCCGGGCCGGTGTACGTGTGCCCGGTGAAGTAGTCGGTCCAGCTGCCCGGCGGGACCCACACCGTCACCGAGCCGTTGCCGGAACCGTCGTCGGGCGTGGTGATCGGCGCCACGAGCACGTCGTCGCCGTAGAGGTACTCGCCCTGAGCGCGGTACGCGTCCTCCTGCGCCGGGTAGTCCAGGTACATCGGGCGGACGATCGGCACGCCGGTCGTGCTCGCCTGGTGCGCGAGGGTGTACGTGTACGGCACGAGTGCCTCGCGCAGCCGCAGCGCCTGCGCCGCGGCGGTCGCGGCCGCTCCCGAGTAGTTCCACGGCAGCCGGTCCCCGTGGTCGGAGTGCAGCCGGTCGACGGGCTGGAAGGCGCCGAACTGGAGCCAGCGCACGTACAGGTCGTCGGCGAGGTGCCCGCCGTGGAAGCTGCCGATGTCGTGGCTGACGTTGGACAGGCCCGCGGCCGCCTCGTCGGCGGTGAAGCGCACCTCGAAGCCGAGCATGTCCCACGTCGCCGGGGTGTCCCCGGTGAACTGCATGCTGGTGCGCCGCTCCGACCACGGCCCCAGCGCGTAGGTGCTGTCGTCACCGCCCTGCTCGGAGCCGCCGACACGGGCGAAGGAGAAGCCGCGCAGGCCCTTGGCCGCCGCGTCGTCGGCGTACGCCTGGTTGATCAGGTTGTCCGGGGCGACGTGCGGGTCGCCGGCCGTCGAACCCCCGCACCCGCCGCAGTAGTCCAGCCACCACTCCCGCACGCCCTGCTTCTCGAACGGCTGGTGCAGGCCCAGGTACGCGCCGAGCTGGGCGCTGCTGGACCAGTCGAAGCGGTAGGTGTTCCCGCTGTCGACGCCCAGCCCGCCCGCCGCGCTGTTCGCGGCGGCGAACTTCGGGTCGTCGCCGTTGATGCTCGGATGGATGTTCATCGCGACCGAGAGCCCCTGCTGTTTCGTCCAGTCCAGGAACGCCTGCGGGTCGGGGAAGAGGGCGGAGTTCCAGTTCCAGCCGTTCCACTGGCTCGGCGACTTCCAGTCGGTGTCCACCACCAGCCAGTCGACGGGCACGTTGTTCGTTCGGAAGGCGGGCAGCAGCGTGTTCTCGTAGTCGGCCGTCGAGTAGGCGTAGTAGCGCGAGTACCAGACCCCGTAGGCCGAGCGCGGCAGGAGCGCGGCGCCGCCGGTCAGGGCGTTGAGGTCGGACAGGCCCTGCTTGTAGTCCTGGCCGTAGCCGAAGAAGTAGCCGTCCTGGTAGGGCGACGTGCCGTGCGAGGGGCGGTCGGTGACGGTGTGCCCGGCGCCGAGCAGCGCGCTGCGGCTGTCGTCGAGCAGGTACCAGCCGTGCCGGTCGAGGATGCCGGGGTGCTCGGGAACGGGGAGCGTGCGCGGGTTGTCCAGTGACCGCGACCAGCCGCCGAGCGTGTCCGCGGGCCCCGCGCCGTAGCCGGTGGTGACCAGGGCGGTCTGCGCCGCCGGATACGCCGTGGCGTTCTGCGCGGTGACGGCGACGCTGTCGATGTTGACCCGGCCGGTGTCGCCGGCGTTCTGCACCAGGGCCAGCGTGTTCGTGCCCGCCGCCAGGTGCACGGTCGCCGACGCCGTCGACCAGGCGTCCCACGAGGACGTCGCGGGCAGGCTCAGCGCGGGCCCGGCGGCGCCGTTCACCCGGGTGGACAGGCTGCCGGTGCCACCCGCCGCGTTGGAGTAGCGGACCTGCAGGCGGTAGTCACCCGCCGCCGGGACCTGCGAGACGTCCTGGCTGATCCCGCTGCCGGTGGCCTCGTATCCGGCGACGAAGGCGCTGCCGGTGTGGCCCGCGTGATCGTACGCGGCCGCCGCCCGCCCGCTGAACAGCGCGTCCTCTCCCTCGCACGCGGTGCCGAAGGCGCAGTACGACGGGAAGGCGGGCTTGGCCTGCACGCCGGTCGCCGCCAGCGTGACGGTGGTGTTGTCCGCGGTGAAGGGCCCGCTGCCCTGCTTCCAGCGCAGCGTCAGGGCGCTGGTCCTGATCTCCCGGTAGCCGTCGGAGCTGACGCCGGTGGTGTACGCGGGCGGGGTGAAGGAACGGTTGACGGCGTTGAAGGTGGCGCCGTCCTGGAAGGCGCCGTCACCGGCGTACTCCAGCCGTATCAGCGTCGGCGTCAGCACCTCGAAGCGCGCGTTGCCGTCCGTGACCGGCACCCCCGCCGCGCCGGCCGCCGACGCTCCGCCGGCGAGGGCCACCAGCAGGGAGGCCAGGAGCCCCAGGCAGGCGGCCAGGAGCGGTCCCTTCCGCCGCGCCGCGCCGGGGCGCCTTCGCCGCGGCGGGTACGCGCGCGGGTGCGGTGGACGTGCGGAGCGAGGGCGCACAGGACCTCCCGGAAATGTCGCTGTCCGACTGACATCGTTGTCACGCAGTCGCGCGCGTCCACACGTTCGCAGGCCGCCCGGGGGCCGCCGGCAACGGGTGTCACGCGGGTGCCCTGCCGACCGGTGGTCCGAGTGTCGACGCGAGGCGCGTACATGTCAACCGGTAGGCCGGCCCCGGCTGCGGCCGCGCAGACCGGGGCGACCGGCCCCGGCCCCGCGGCCGGTGCTGCCGCCTCGTGCCCGAGGGGGTCCGATCCGCCGTGCGGCACGGGTCCCGCGGAGCCGCCGCACGGCCGGCGCCCGCGGCGCGGGAGGGCGGATCCGCTTGGCCGGAACTCAGGTTTCTCCCGAGGACGTTGGGTGGGAAAACCGAGTGACGGGAAGTGAGTGATGGGACACGGGCGAGCAACGGATGCCCCGCGGCTGCTGCTGGTCGAGGACGACCGCGAGCTGGGGGCCATGCTTTTCGACGTTCTGGGGGACGAGGGGTATGCGGTCGACCTGGCGAACGACGGCCAGCGCGGTCTGCACCTCGGCCTGTCCCGGCAGTACGACGTGCTCGTCATCGACCGTCGCCTGCCGGTGCTCGACGGCCTCGACCTGCTCGGCAGGCTGCGGTCACGCGCGGTCCGCGCCCCGGCGCTCGTGCTGACCGCGATGGGGACCGTGCGCGACCGGGTGGACGGCCTCGACGCGGGAGCCGACGACTACCTGGTCAAGCCCTTCGTGCTGGACGAGCTGAGCGCGCGATTACGGGCGCTGTGCCGCCGCGCCGGTGACGTGGGCGACGTCCTGAAGATCGGCTCGGGCCGACTGCACGTGGGCGACCGTGAGGTCGAGCTGGCGGACGGCGCGCGGATCGCCCTGGCGGCACGGGAGTTCTCGCTGCTGTGGCTGCTGGCGGCGCACCCGGGCCTGGTCTACTCGCGCGCGGAACTGCGCAGGACGGTGTTCCGGGAGGCCCCCGCGTCGTCCATCGTCGACACCTACGTCTACTACCTGCGCCGCAAACTCGGACGGCAGGTCGTCCGCACCGTACGAGGACTGGGCTACAGCCTGGGGACCCTGTGAGGACGGGCGCGGTGCCGCCCGAGCGCACGGCGGTGCGCCGGGCGCGGCTGCGGATCGCCCTGATCACGGCGGCGGTCATCACCTTGCTGGTCACCGCCGTCGGATGGGTCTGCGACACCGTCATGACGCGCGCCCAGAACGCCCAGGTGTGGCGGGAACTGCGCTTCGGTGCGGCGGTCGGCGATCTGACGAGGCCGCCGGTGTGCACCTGGCTGTTCGCCGACGGCGTGCCGCAGCTCGCGAACGCACCGGCCGGTTTCCCGCTGGCGGGGGACGTCGGCCAGGTACGCCGGACCGGCCGGGCCGTGGAACGCACCCTCCACCGCGACGGCACGGTCTACCTGGTCCGCACACAGCCGCGTGCCGGCGGCCTGGTGGTCCAGGCGGTGTTCGACATGCGCTACCAGCTGGCCGACCGCACCCATCTGTGGTCCGCGCTCGGTGCCGCCGAGGTGGTGGGGCTGCTCGCCTCGGTGGGCGCCGGGGCACTCCTCGGGCGGGTGTCCGTGACGCCGCTGGCCGAGGCGCTCGCGCGGCAGCGCCGCTTCGTCACCGACGCCAGCCACGAACTGCGCACCCCGATCACCCAGGCCTACACCCGGGTGCAGGTGCTCTCGCGGCAGGCGGCCGCGCAGAAGCTGCCCGACGGGCACCGCGAGGGCCTGGACCGGCTCACCGGGTCGCTCGGCCGGCTCGGCGAGGTGCTCGACGACCTGCTGCTGTCGGCCAGCCTGATGGCGGGCCCGGCGCGGCAGTCGGACCACCGGCCGCTGGACCTGGCGGCCCTGGCCCGCTCCGTGGCCGCGGAGGAGTCGGAGACGCTCGACGGCCGCGTCACCCTCCTCGTGGACGTCCCGCCCCAGCCCGTGCCGGTGAACGGCGTCGAGTCGGCGCTGCGCCGGGCCGTCGGCGAACTGCTCTCCAACGCCGCCCGCCACACCCCGCCGGGCGGCAGGATCGAGATGACGCTCGGCCGCGCGGACGGCACGGTCACGCTGACGGTCTGCGACACCGGACGCGGTTTCTCTCCCGCCGAGGCGGAGCGGCTGTTCGAGCGCTTCCACCGCGGCGGCGACGACGGCCGGTACGGGCTGGGGCTCGCCCTGCTGCGTGAGGTCGTCACCCGTCACGGCGGCACGGTCACCGCCTCCAGCCGTCCGGGGCACGGTGCCCGGTTCACCATCCGCCTGCCGGCCTGCGGCCCGCCGCTCACCCCCGGTCCGCCGCACCAGGCGACGGCAGGCCGTACGTGACCACGAGCCGGGCCGCGGCGCGGACGTCCGCGTCCAGCGGGCGGTCCGGCTCGACGGCGGGTACCGCCCCGGCGAGGGCGTCCAGGAGCGCGGCGCACCGCGGCGCGGTCGGGCGGCGGGCCCCGACGTGCGCTGCCTGGCGCAGCCCCAGCGCGAGGGACCCGCACAGCAGGTGGAGCAGCTCCGCCGCGTCGTAGGCCCGCAGGGCCGCCTGGGTGCCGAAGGGCACGACATCCTGGTTGTGGAGGTTCGTCGGCAGGCTCTGGACACTGGCCGGCGCGGCGGCCCGCCGGATCTCCGCGACCAGCGCGGTGGTGGCCAGCTGGACGCCCTGCAGCCCGTGCTGCGCCCCCGGGGTGGCCGTCAGCATCGGCGGCAGGCCCCCGTTGCGGACGGGGTCGACCAGCAGGTCGAGCTGACGCTCGGCCAGGTTGCCCAGCTGGGCCGTGACCAGGGCGAGCAGGTCCGCCGCGAACGCCGCGGGCTGCCCGAAGAAGTTGCCGCCGTGCACCACCTTCCCCCGCTCCGGGCCGTCCGGGAGGAACAGCGGGTTGTCGCTGACGCCGTCGAGATCCGCCGCGACCACGCCGTCGATGTGGCGCAGCGCGTCCTCCGCGGCGCCGAGCAGCTGCGGGGCGCAGCGGATGCTGTAGGGCTCCTGCAGCGGCCTGCTGCCGGAGGGGGCGCCGCCGCCGAGCATCTCCCGCATCCGGACGCCGACGTCCCGCGCGCCGGGATGGCCGTAGGCGGCCAGCAGGTCCGCGTCGAGGAAGGCGGTGTCGCAGCCGAGGAGGTCGGCGAGCAGCGCGGTCAGGTCGGCGAGCGCCCGGTGGGCGTCGCGGACGGCGTCGCGCGCGAGGGCGGTGGCCGCGGTGGTGACCGGGGTGCCGTTCACCAGGGCGAGCGCGTCACGGCCGTCCAGGGTCAGGGGGCGCAGACCCGCCGCGGCCAGGGCGTCGGCGGCCGGCAGGCGGCGGCCGTCGAGGTAGGCGTGGCCGCGTCCGCGGAGGGCCTGCGTGGCGTAGGCGAGCGGGATGAGGTCGCCGCTCGCGCCGACCGATCCGTAACGGGGCACCGCCGGTGAGAAGGTCGTCGCGAACATCGCGGCAAGGCGCTCGACGACCTCCTCGGAGACCCCGGACAGCCCGCGGGCGAGCGTGCGGGCGCGCAGCAGCAGGGCCGCGCGGGTGATCTCCTGCGGGAGGTCGGGCCCCTGGCCGGCGCCGAGGTGTGCCAGGGTGTTGTCGCACTGGTCGGCCTCGGAAGCGCGTCCGGCGTATCCGGCGAGTGCGCCGAAACCGGTGGTGGTCCCGTAGATCCGCGGCCCGGCGCCGTCCTCGCCCTGCCGGAGGGCGCGGAAGAGGCGTCTGCCGCGCCCGACGCGCGCCCGGACCTCCTCGTCGACGACGACGGTCAGCGGTGCGGCGGCCCGGCGCAGCGCGCCGGCGCCGAGGGGGCCGGTGAGACGGACGGTCTGCGACGTGGTGGACACGTACGGGAACGTAGGCGGGCAATCTCAGAGCGCTCTGAAATCCCGTGGATAGCTTCCGCTCCATGACGCACGACTACGTGATCATCGGAGCGGGCCCGGCGGGCCTGCAGCTTGCGGCCCTCATGGAACGTGACGGCGCCGACTACGTCGTCCTCGAGCGCGGCGCGGGCCCCGGCACCTTCTTCCGGCGCTTTCCGCGCCACCGCCGCCTCATCTCCAACAACAAGGTGCACACCGGGTACGAGGATCCGGAGCTGCGGCTGCGGATGGACTGGAACTCCCTGCTGAGCGACGACCCCGAGCTGCTGTTCACCCGGTACAGCCCGAGGTACTTCCCGCCGGCCGACGAGATGGTGCGCTACCTGACGGACTTCGCCGCCCGGACAGGGGTCCGGGCGCGGTACGGCACCGACGTGGCGCAGGTCTCCCGGGACGGTGCCGGCTTCGCCGTCACCGACCGCGCCGGGGAGGTGTGGCGGGCCCGGCGCCTGGTCGTCGCCACCGGCGTGTCCCTGCCCTACCTCCCACCGGTCCCGGGTATCGAACTGGCCGAACGCTACGACACCTTCGACCCGGCCCCGGAGTCCTTCACCGACCAGCGGGTCCTCGTCGTCGGCCGCGGCAACTCCGCCTTCGAGACCGCCGACAGCCTCATGGAGCACGCCGCGGTCATCCACGTCGTGGGCCCCGGGTCGCTGCGGCTGGCCTGGCGGTCGCACTACGTGGGCCACCTGCGCGCGGTGAACAACAACTTCCTGGACAGCTACCAGCTGAAGGCGCAGAACGCGCTGCTGGACGGCCGGGTCCTCGCCGTACGCCGCGAGGCCGACGGCTTCCGCGTGCCGGTGGCCTTCGACCGGGTCGGCGGGGCGGTCAAGGAGCTCCGCTACGACCGGGTGATCGTCGCGACGGGCTTCCGGTTCGACGCCTCCTTCTTCGACGACTCCTGCGCGCCGGAGCTCGTCGTCGACGACCGCTTCCCGGCCATCACCCCCGTCGGCGAGTCGGTGAACGTCCCCGGGCTGTACTTCGCCGGGACGATCATGCAGGGGCACGACTTCAAGAAGGCGACGACCGGATTCATCCACGGCTTCCGCTACACCGTCCGCGCCCTGCACCGGGCGATACGCCGGCGCCACCACGGCGAGCCCTGGCCGCAGACCGCCCTCGGCACGTCCACCGAGCGGGCCGTCGAGACGGTCATCGCCCGCGTCAACCGCTCCTCCGCGCTGTGGCAGCAGTTCGGCGTCCTCGGGGACGTGCTCCTCCTCGGCCCGGACGGCACCCTGCGCCACGTCGAGGAGGTGCCGGTCGCCCACGTGCCGGACGCCGTGCGCGCCGGGGACTTCGGGGCGGTGGACGCCCACGCCGTCGTCACCCTCGAATACGGGGCCGGCCACGACGAGGTGGATCCCTTCGACGTGTCGGCGGGCCGCAGCTCCCGGCCGGACGCCACCGGGCCGGACGGCCGTTACCTGCACCCGGTCGTCCGCTGGTATCGCGACGGCGCGTTCGTCGCCGAGCACCACCTCACGGAGAATCTGGAGAACGCCTGGGACAGCGAGGAGGGCCACAGGGCGCCGCTGCGCGCGTTCCTCGCGGCGCACACGAGCCAGGCCGCCCCGGTGACGCCGTGACGCTGCGGGCGCTGCGCGAGGCCGCGCGGGAGGTTCTGGACCCCGTCCACTACGACTACGTGGCCGGCGGCGCGGGCGAGGAGCGCGTCCTCGCCGCCAACGAGCGCGCTTTCGACCGCTACGCGCTGTTGCCGCGCGTGCTGCGCGGCAACGAGGCGCGGGACACCTCCGTCCCGCTCCCGGGCGCCCGGCGGGCGTCGCCGGTCGTCGTCGCCCCCACGGCCTTCCACCGCCTGCTGCACCCGGACGGCGAACGGGCCACCGCACGCGCCGCCGCGGCCGAGGGCGCGGTCCTGGTGACCGGTGCGGCGGCCACGACCGCGGTCGCCGACGTCGTCCGCGCGGCCCGCGGCGCGGCGGCCGACCCGGCGGTGTGGTTCCAGCTGTACCTGCACCCCCGCCCCGAGGTCACGGCCGCGCTCGTACGGCGGGCCGAGGACGCCGGCTGCACGGCCCTGGTCGTCACCGTGGACTCGCCGGTCCTCGGCCGGCACACCCGGGACCTGCGCAACGGCTTCACCGACCTGCCGCCCGGATACGCGGCCGAGAACATGCGCGGCCTGCCCGGCGGCCCGCCCGGCGCCCTCACCGACATCCCCATGTCGCCCGCGGCCACCTGGCGCGACCTCGGCGGGGTCCTGGGCGCGACGGCGCTTCCCGTGGTCGTCAAGGGCGTCCTGCACCCGGCGGACGCGGCGGTGGCCGCCGCCGAGGGCGCCGCCGCGGTGGTCGTCTCCAACCACGGCGGCCGCCAGTGCGACGCCGTCCCGGCGGCCGTGGACTGCCTGCCCGCCGTCGTCGACGCGGTCGCGGGCCGCGTCCCGGTGCTGCTCGACGGCGGGGTGCGCCGGGGCAGCGACGTCGCCGTCGCCCTCGCGCTGGGGGCGGCGGCCGTCGGCGTGGGGCGCCCGGTGGCGTGGGGCCTGGCCGCGGACGGGGAGCAGGGCGTCCGGCAGGTGCTGGCGACCCTGCGCGACGATTTCGACCACACGCTCGCCCTGTGCGGAGGGAGCCGCACCGCGGACCTGACGCGGGACATGGTCGTCCGCAGGGACGCGCCGTGGTGAGCCGCGGCACCGCGCCGGACGGCACCTGGTGGTTCCCGCGCGCCGTCGTGGCGCTGCGCGGAGCGATCTTCGAGAAGGTCAACGGGGACCGGGCCGTGACCCTCCCCGGCGCCACCCACGGACCGGAGGTGTTCGAACGGGTCTACGCCCATCCCGCCGCGGTGGGGCGGAGCGCGGGGGCGGGCCTGTCGGACCTGTTCTGGTACTGGCTCTCGCCGGGCCCCGAGGTCCACCAGGAGCACCTGGAGCCCGGGGAGCGCTACGAGGACGTGGCCGCGGCGACCCGGCGCATCCTGGCCGGGAGCTCCGCGGCGCACGAGGCGGCCGCGGCCCGCGCCGTCGCACGCGTCCTGGACGAGCTGCCCGGACACCGTGTCAGCCTGGTGCGGCTGCGGGACCTGGTGATGCCCGCATGGGCGGAGTTCTCCTACGAGCTGGTGTTCAGGGAGCCGTGCCCCGCCCGGGCCAGGGAACTGATCACCGCCCACGCGGGCGACGTCATCGACTCGCTGAAGTGCACCGCGCTGCGCCACCCGCGCCGCCGCGCCCGCCTGACGGCGTATCTGCACCACCGCGTCGCCGCCGGTGACGTGCCCCACCGGCTGCCGGCCTCGCTCTCGCTGCCCGAGCAGGTGCACTACCTCCAGGGCACCTTCTTCAACACCGCCGTCGTGCAGCTCTCGGAGGCCACCGCCCACCTGCTGCTCGCCCTCGCCCACCACCCCGGCGTCCAGCGGCGGCTGGCGGCCGACCCGGCGGACGCCACGGGCTTCGCACACGTCCTCGACGAGACGATGCGGCTCTTCCCGCTGTTCGGCATCGCGCACCGGATCACCAGGGGCGAGATCCCGCTCGACGAGGACACCGTGCTCCCGGCGGGCACCGTGGTGTGCTTCAGCTACCCCGACTACCACGCCACGGGCTACGAGCGCCCGGCCGAGTTCGACCCCGGCCGCTGGACCTCGCTGTCGCCGCGGGACGCCCACCACATCCCCTTCGGCATGGCGGCGAACCGCCCCTGCCCGGCATGGCGGCTGTCGCCGCTGGTGCTGCGCGCCGCCACCCGGGAGGTCCTCGGCCGCTTCCGGCTGGAGTCCACCGCCTCGCACACCCGCTCCATCCCGAACCGGGCCCCGTGCCTGCTGGTCCCGCACACCGCCGCGCCGGCGCCGCGCCGTCTGGCGGCGCTGCGCGGATACGTCAGGCTGCGCGACCGGGCCGAGGACGTCACCCGCGGGCTGACGCAACTGGCGCTCGGCACGGTCATGGTGCTGCACGCCCGCCGGCTGAGGCCGGCCGCACGCCACTTCGACCACGCCGAGGCCGGGGGCTGCCCGGCCTCCCGACCTGAAGGAGAGCCCCGATGAGTCCCACGGAGCTCGGCCCCGCGTTCTTCCTCGCCGCCGTGGCGATCCTGGCCGCGTGCCGGCTGGTCAGCCGGGTGCTCGGCCGGTTCGGTCAGCCGCCCGTCGTGGGCGAGATGCTGGCCGGCGTGCTGCTCGGCCCCTCGCTGCTCGGCGCGCTGCTCCCCGGCGTCGAGAACCACCTGTTCCCGCACGAACTGCGGCCGGTCCTCTACGTCGCCGGGCAGATCGGGCTCGTCGCGTTCATGTTCCACGTCGGCTGGGACTTCCGGGTGGACCGGCTGCGGTCGGTCGCCAGGGCCGCCGCGATGGTCTCCGCCACGGGCGTGCTCGTCCCCGTGGGCCTCGGCGTCGCCCTCGTGGTGGCCGCGGGGGAGCGGACGGGCATCCTGGCCGGCAACGTGTCCATGACGGTGTCGGCCCTCTTCGTCGGGGTCGCACTCGCCGTCACCGCCTTCCCGATGCTCGCACGGATCATCGACGAGCGCGGTCTGGCCGGCACCCGGCACGGGTCGCTCTCGCTGGGAGCCGGCGCGGTGGACGACGTGGTCGCGTGGGTGCTCCTGGCGGGCGTGCTCAGCTTGGCCCACGGATCGGCCGGGCTGGTCTCCAAGGCCGTTCTCGGGGGGCTCGGGCTGGTGCTGGTCATGGCCGTGGTGCTGCGCACGCAGGGCCGCATCGCACGGCTGGCCGAGCGGACGGCGCCGGACCACCTGTTCTGGATCGTGGCCGGTGCGCTCTTCGTCGTGGCCTGGTACGCCGACGTCATCGGCCTGTACGCGGTCTTCGGCGCCTTCAGCCTGGGCGTGGTGTTCCCGCGGTCGCCGCGGCTGGACCGGACGGTGCGGACGCTCAACCCGGTGGGCACGCTCTTCGTGCCGCTGTTCTTCACCTACTCGGGGCTCAACACGGACTTCACACTGCTGGGCTCGGGCCGGGTGCTGCTGTTCACGGCCGCCTGCGTGCTGTTCGCCGTGGCCGGGAAGTTCGGTGCCTGCTGGTTCGCCGCACGCGCCGCCGGCGAGCCGAACAGGGTGGCGCTGCGGGTCGGCGCGCTGATGAACGCACGGGGCCTGATGCAGCTGGTGGCGCTCAACCTGGGGCTGGAGGCGGGAATCGTGACCCGGGCGATGTTCAGCGCCCTGATCGTGGTCGCCCTCGTCACCACCACCATGACGACTCCGCTGCTCACACTGATCGAGCGGCGCGACCGGGCGCCGCGCGAGTCCGGCCTGCTCCCCGTCGCGGCGGCCGAGGTCGGCTGAGCCGGCGTGTCCCCGGTGCCGTGCGCCGGGGACACGCGCACGCGCCCGTCAGACGTGCCCGCGCGCCAGGTCGGCCAGCCGCCGCTTGTCCGGCTTGCCCGCCGCGGTGAGCGGCACCTCGGTGATCGGTGTCAGGCGGACCGGCGCGCAGGCCTCGCCCAGGTGCGCGGTCACCAGCGCGCGCATCTCCTCCAGGCTGGGGAGCGCGCCCGCCGCGGGCACGGCGAAGACGTGGACGGCCTCGCCGGTGCGGTCGTCCGGGACGGCGACGGCGTACGCCTCGGCCACCGCCGGGTGCCCGGCGAGCAGCCGCTCGACGGGGCCGGTGTAGTGGACGTTGGCGTTCACGATGACGATGTCGCGGGTGCGGCCCGTGAGCCACAGCCGGCCCCGGTCGTCGAGGTGCCCCAGGTCGCGGGTGCGTACCCAGCCGTCGACGAACACCTCGGCGGTGAGGGCCGGATCGTCCCAGTAGCCGCAGCCCTGCCCGGGGGTCCGTACGAAGATCTCGCCGTCCGTGCCCGCCGGGACGGGGCGTCCGCCGGGATCCCTGATCTCCAGGTCGACGGGCGGTACGCCCAGCGAGCCGGGCGCTTCCCCCGGGGTGGCCATGGAGATCATGCCGGTCTCCGTCTGGCCGTACCCGTGGAAGACGACGGGACCGAGCAGCTCCGCCGCCTCGCGCAGCAGACCCGGCGGCGGCGGGGACCCGGACACCATCAGCGCGCGCAGACCGCCGAGGCCGGAGGGCGACCTCCGCGCCTGCGCCACGAGTTCCGCGAGCCGGGCCACGGTGGTCACGCTCGCGCTGGCCCGGTGGCGGACGAGGGCGGCGGGGAGGCCCGCGGCCTCGGCGGTGACGAGCACTCCGCCCGCGGCCAGCGTGAGGAGCCCGTACTCCATCACCACCTGGCTCGCCAGGGTGCCGAGGACGAGGAAGCGGTCCAGGCGCGTGGCGAGCTCGCGGACCGCCGGGGGCCAGGCGTCCGGCCGCAGTGCCCAGCCCGCCGTCATGGCCGCGTAGGTCTGGGCGCACGCCTTGGGCTCGCCGGTGCTGCCGCTGGTGTGGATCAGCCGGGCGACGTCCTGCGGGCGGGCGGTGACGCGCGGGCGCACCGCGGGGTCCGGCGCGGACAGCAGGTCGGCCAGGGCGAGAGCGGGTACGGGCCCGAGCACGTCCGCGGCGCCGGGCCGGTCGGTGACCGTGCAGACGACGCCGGAGGCGAGCCGGTGCTCCTGGCGCGGCGTCAGGCCCTGCCGGATCCCGACGACGCGCGCGCCCACGACGTGGGCGGCGACGACCGCCGCGAACTGGCCGGGCCCGGCGCCGAGCAGCATCGCCACACCGTCGCCCGGTCCCACGCCGTGCCCGCGCAGCCCGGCGGCGGCGCGCCGTACCGAGGCCAGGAGCCGGCTGCCGGAGACCGCCTCGCCGGCGTGCTCGAAGACGGTTCGTCCCCCGGCGTCGGCGAGCAGGTCCAGTACGGCCCCCGGGAACTGCTCGCCGACACCGGGGGGCTGCTCAGCCAAGGCACGCCCTCACGAAAGCGGCGAGCGGCCGGCGGTGGACGGCGGGGAGGTCCCAGTCGTTCTCCAGGTTCTCCGCCATGTGGTGGGTGCCGTCGAGGACACCGTCGCGGTAGTGGCGCACGACGGGGTGGAGGTAGGTGGACTCGCCCGCGTGCTCCGCGTCGTTCTCCGCGACCCGCGGGACGGTGATGTCGAACGGGTCGTGGGCGTCGTGCCCGGCTCCGTACTCCAGGTCGACGACGAACCGGTGCTCCGCCGGGCCGAGACCGCCGTCGCCGACGTAGCCGAGCGGGACCTCCTCCTGGTAGGCGGCTTCACCGCCGTTCACACTGACGGCGTCGCCGAGGAAGCCGAACTGCTGCCACAGCCCGGACGAGCGGTTGACCCGCTCCACGAGGGCGTCGGCGATCGCGTCCGGCGCCGCGGCGAACCGTACGGCGGGCCAGGGCGTCCCGTGGTGGCGGGCGGCGAGGATGCGGTGCAGGGCGCGCGCCCCGTAGCGGTAGCCGTGGATGAAGCCGTTGGTGCCCCGCTTGAAGTCGAGCTGCTGCGTCAGCGTCCCGGCGAAGTACAGGCCCGGCACGTTCACCGACTCGTAGGCGGGGGTCTGTTCCGGGAAGCGGTCGTTGATCACGAGCGCGGGACGGCAGGTCGCGTCGAAGGGGCGGGCGTCGAAGCGGAATCCGGCGCACAGCACGACCCGGTCGTAGCGCAGTTCGCGCAGCCCCTCCACCGTCCGGGCGTAGCGGAACATCACCCGCAGGCCCCCGTCGGGGGCCTTCTCGATACTTTCCACCGTGCCGTCCAGGACGGCGTTCTGCGACTTGAGCTGGTAGGTGTCCAGGAAGTTGTTGTTCACCGCGCGCAGGTGGCCGACGAAGTGGGTCTGCCAGGCCAGCCTGACGGAGTGCGGGCCGGCGACGTGGATCACCGCGGCCTTCGCGACGAGGGAGTCGGCGGTCTCGAACGCGGAGTTGCCCTTGCCGAGGACCAGCACCCGCTGGTCGGTGAAGGAGGCCGGATCGGTGTCGAACGCGTCGTAGCGCTCCGCGAGTTCGATCCCGGGGATGTCCGGCACGTTGAGCCGGGACAGCCCGCTCGCCACGACGATCCGTCGCGCGTCCCACGTCCGGCCGTTCCGGTCGAGGACGGTGAAGCCGTCGTCCGTACGGGAGATCCGGACGGCCTCCGTCCCGTACTCGACGGCGGCGCCGGTGTGCCGTGCGAAGTCGCGCAGGTAGCGCACGTAGTCGTCGGCGGCGGGGAAGTAGTCCTCGGTGTACCGGCCGAACAGCAGCGGCGGTTCGCTGATCAGCGAATTCCAGTCCATCCGCAGGTTGCGTTCCGCGTCCGGGGACCCGGTGTGCACCTTGTTCACCGATATCAGTTGGCGGTGCCTGGGGAACACCGTGAAGAACGTCCCCGCCGCGGTTCCGCGTTCCAGGACGGCGTAGTCGCGCCCGTCGCGCTCCAGCAGGGCGGCGAGCTGAAGTCCGGCCGGCCCGGCTCCGATGATGAGGTAGTCGCGCAGCATGGGGCCGGACGCTACCGGCGCGACATCAGAAGCCTCTGAGATTCCTGCGGGGGGCTCCCGCCCGGCCTGCGGGCGACGCGCGGGAGCGGTGGCCGGTGGTGGGTGAGAACGCCTGCCGCCGGAGGGTGCCGGTCGCGGCGGCCGTCCGGCGGACCCGTACACCGTACGCGTCCCCGTGCCGGGCACGCGTCCGCCGGGGCCCGGGACGCCTGCCGGGCACGCGGGCGGATCCGGCATCCACCCCTGCCGGGCCCGCCCGTACGCCCTGGCCCGTCAGCCGTTGGGGAGGATGACCGCGCGGCCGTTGATGCTGCCCTCGTGCAGCCGCTCGTACGCGCGCGGCGCCTCGTCCAGGGAGAAGGTCTCGGTGTGCACGGAGACGGCTCCGTCGCGGGCGAGGGCCAGCACTTCCTGGAGTTCGGCACGGGAGCCCCAGTAGGGAGCGCTGACGCAGACCTCGAACGGCAGCACCCCGAAGCCGACGGGCAGCGTGCCGCCGCCGATGCCGACCAGGGACACCTCGGCCTCGACCCCGGCCACCGCACCGGCGATCCGCACGGTGGGTGCGGCGCCGACGAAGTCGAAGACGGCCTGGGCACCGAGGCCGCCGGTCAGCTCGCGCACCGCGGCGGGCGCGTCGTCGTCGGAGAGCACCGCGGCGTGGGCCCCGACCGTGCGGGCGAGCGCGAGCTTGTCCTCGCTGACGTCGAGGGCGACGACCCGGGCCGGGCTCAGCGCCCGCAGCAGCTGGATCGCGGTGTGCCCGAGGCCGCCGGCGCCGATGACGACCGCGGTGGAGCCCGGCACCAGCTTGGGCAGCGCACGCTTGACGGCGTGGTAGGGGGTCAGGCCCGCGTCCGTGAGCGGGACGGCCGCCACCGGGTCGAGGCCGTCGAGGGGCACGAGGTGGCGCGGGTCGTCGACGAGCAGGTACTCGGCGATGGCCCCGGGCGCGCCCAGGCCGGGCGGGCGGATGCCCAGCTCGTCGGCACGCAGGCAGTAGTTCTCCTTGCCCTCCGCGCACTTGGCGCAGCGGCCGCAGCCCCAGGGCCCGTAGACGGCGACGGCGTCGCCCTCGCTGACCCCGGTCGTGCCGGGTCCGAGCGCGGCGACGGTGCCGACGCCCTCGTGGCCGAGGGTGAGCGGCAGCGGGTACGGGAAGCTGTCCGCGGGCCAGCTCATGACGGCGATGTCGCTGTGGCACACGCCCGCGGCGGTCACCTTCAGCAGCACCTGGCCGGGGCCGGGCTCGGGGTCGGGAGCGGTCACCACCTCGGGAGCGGCGCCGACGGTGCGGTACTGGAGTGCTTTCACGGTGGTCCTCCTGTGCGGGGGAGTCGGACGGCGGTGCAGGCGCCGTCGACGGGGCGGCAGCCGCCGGTGGCGAAGGTGCCGTCGCCGAGCAGGAAGGCAATCGGCCCGACGGCCTTCCCGGACCGGCCCGGCCGCCCCGCCGGGCGCAGGACGGCGAGCACGGCACGGGGCTGCCCGTCCATGCTGCGCAGCAGCGGTGCCCCGGCGAAGCCGGGACCGGCCGCGTTGCCCCGGACGCCCCGGGCGGAGTATTCGGCGGCGGCCGTTCCGGTCAGTCCGGCGGCCTACCCGGCGGACGGCGGCGGTCCGCCGACGCTCCGGCCCCGCCGCTGCCGTGACGCTCCGCGTCGTGCCGGAGCCGCCGCGCGGGCGCGAGCCGTTCAGCCGGGCAGGGCGTCCCGCTCGCACCCGGGACCGGCGGTCTCCTCGCCGGCGGGCGCGGGCGCGTCACCCGGGGCGCGCAGCTCCACGCAGCACCTGCCCGGGTGGGGCGCGAGGACGGCGGCCACGCCGGCCGCTTCGAGACCGTCGAGCATCCCTGCGAGGAAGGCGTGGTTGAGGCGGCAGACCAGATCCGCCGAGCGGGCCGCGAGCTGGTGGAACGGGCAGTTCAGCAACCGGATGCAGGTGGGTGCGTGCCGCTCGGGCTCGAAGCCGTGCCGCGTGAGCAGCGGTTCGCCGGCGGTGAGGGACCGCTCGGGGCCGAGGCGGCCGGGCCGGACCCGCTCGCGCTCGGCGGCGCCGACCGCCCTGCCGTGCTCCCGGGCGGTGCGCAGCGCCGCCGCGCGGGCGTCCTCGCCGGGCTGCTGGGCCAGGACGGCGTCGAGGAGGATCCCCGCCATGACGTCGGGGCGGCGTTCGGGGATGCTGACGCGGATGTCGGTGCCGGCCGGCTGGTAGACCTTCGGTCTGCGGCCGACCCGGCGGGCGCCGCCCGGGTTGCCGTACGAGGCGTGCAGCAGGCCGGCGGCGACGAGCTTGTCGAGGTGGAAGGCGGCGAGTTTCGCGGAGATCCCCGCCTCGGCGGCAGCCTCCTCGCGGGTGACGGGGCGCCGGGCGCGGCGGGCGAAGGCGTACATCCGGCGGCGCTGCTCGTCGGCGAGTACCGCCACCGCTGCGACCGGGTCGTCATCCGGCGGTGCGGGAGAAGCGGGGGGAGTGGCCACCTCCTCACCATAACGCCGACGTCCGTGGCCGTAACCTTCCGCGCACCGGATGGACATGGGCTGCTTGACCGTCACGGCGAATAAGACCAATACTCGTTGGCGAAACAACTGCGAGGAGGTCCGCCGTGACGAGTGCGCCGCACTGCCGAGCCCAACGGCCCGCCACCGTGCCGGCCCGCGATGCCGCCGAGGACGCGGCCGCGACGCAGCCGGCGCCCGTACTGCGGGTGGTGCACAGCACGGACGGCGTCGATCTGGCGGCCGCGGAGGAGGCGGCCCGGAACTTCCTGGAGGCGCTCGGGGTGCGGACCGGGAGCGAGTCCCTGCGCGGGACCCCGGGGCGGATGGCCCGCGCCTACGCCGAGCTGTTCAGCCCCCGGCCGTTCGACCTGACCACCTTTCCCAACGACGAGGGCTACGACGAGCTCGTCCTCGCCCGGTCGATCCCCGTCCGGTCGGTGTGCGAGCACCACCTGCTGCCCTTCGTCGGCACGGCCCACGTCGGCTACCTGCCCGCCGACCGGATACTCGGCCTGTCCAAACTCGCCCGCGTCGTGGAGCACTTCGCCTGCCGTCCGCAGGTCCAGGAGCGGCTGACCAAGCAGATCGCCGACTGGCTCCAGGCCCAGCTCGCCCCCAAGGGCGTCGGAGTGGTGATCGAGGCCGAGCACAGCTGCATGACCCTGCGCGGCGTGCAGGCGACCGGCTCGACCACGGTCACCTCCAGCCTGCAGGGCCTGCTGCGCGACGACCCGCGCTCCCGGGCGGAGTTCCTCGGGCTGGCGGGCAGCCGCGTGGCACCCTGAACCGCGAACCCGCGCCTTCCCCCCGGGGGCGCCGTCCTGCCCGGCGGCGGCCCATGCGACAGAAACGGCGAGACCTTGGAGATCTGGATCAACCCCGCCTGCTCGAAGTGCGCTTCCGCGCTCTCCCTCCTCGACGAGGAGGGCGCCGCGTACACGGTGCGCCGCTACCTCGACGAACCGCCGACCGCCGCGGAGCTCACCGCCCTGCTCGGCCGGCTCGGCCTCGAACCCTGGGACATCGCCCGGACCGGCGAACCGGTGGCGGCCGAACTCGGCCTCGACTCCTGGGACCGCGACGCGGCCGCCCGCGCCCGGTGGGTCGACGCGCTGGCCGCCCACCCGGCCCTGATCCAGCGGCCGATCATCACCGCGGACGACGGCACCGCAGTGGTCGCCCGGAGCCCGGAGGCCGTCCGTGCGGCCCTGCCGGCCGCCGCGCGGCCCGCCTCCCCGTGACGGGGGCCGCGCACGGGCCCGGCAGGCCTACCGGGTGAAGCCGAACCAGTCGACGTGCGCGTCCGTGGAGAAGCCGGAAGGTGAGGCGCCGTCGGGCTGGTTGCCGCCGCCCGCCACGAGCAGGGAGCTGCGGTTGAGGGCGCCGGCCGGCCGGGCCGCAGCACGCCGCGGGCGTCGCCGCCGGAGTTGTACAGCGGCCCGCCGGCGCAGCCGAAGATGTCGACCGCGCTCGGCTCGGTGAACGGCACCCCGTTGGTGTTCAGCCCCGCGAAGACCGGCGTGCCTCCGGAGAGGCTTCCGGTGCAGGGGCCGATGCTGCCCTGGCCGTTGGTGGTCAGGGTGTGGGACTGGTAGGAACTCCGCGCCCTGTCCAGGCAGGTCGGCCAGTAGCCGCCGAAGTCGACGGGGGAGTGGGCGGGCGCGAGGATGCGCAGCGCCGCACCCGAGGAGTCGGCGGCCACCCGACGGGCCGCAGTCAACCAGCAGTACCTGCAACGCCACCGGGACCTGAAAGCCGAGGCAGAAGTCGTCCGCGCGCACCTCGCCGACAGTCGGCTACGAGTCGCAGCCGCAACTGCGGCCCGCAAGGATGCCGCCCCGGAGGTGGGGAACCGCATGCTGTCCCTCCCGGCGCGCACGCCTGCGGCGTTGCAGGGCTCACCCGGGACGGCCCGCGGCGAGGACGGCCCTCCGCCTCGCCGTCCGCGCGCACCGGCACCGGCTGTCCCACCCTCCGGGAGGCCTGGTCCTCCGGCGGCGCTTCGCTGTCCGGCCTGCCCGGAAGGCGTGTCACCCGGTAGAGGGACAAATGGTGATCCGCCACGTTCCGGCGGCCTATGCTGATGCACCCTCGGCACGCCTCGTCGTCACGAAGTCCGCTGTTCCTGTCGGGGTGGAGCACCGAGGAGTGCGATGAGTACCACCGGCGTCCCCGCACAGCCGCAGGCGCAGCCCGTGGGCGGGAATCCGCCCTCACCGGCCGTTCCTCCGCACGCGAGCGAGGCGACCCGCCTGCTCTGCGTGGGGACGTATCTGGACGCGGAGTACCGGGACCGTGTCGTCGAGGAGCTGTACCTCAGGGACCAGCGTGTCGTGGCGCCCTCGCTCGGCATCGACGCCGCCCGGGTCCTCGCGCACGCCCTGCGGGCCCGGCGGACGGAACTCGCCTGGGCCGTGGGGATGGTGTGCCTGCTGGCCATCGGCGCGGCGGCCACCCGCGGGTGGCTTCTGCTCCTGGCGATTCCGGGACCGCTGCAGGCGTTCGGACAGCGGGTACGGGGCTCGGCCGACGCCCCGCCGACGCGTCGTCGTGTGCCCTCCTTCTGGCTCCGCTGGCTCGGACGCCTCCTCCTCGCCTACCTGTTGGTCGCCATCCCGGCCACCGCCTTCGGGCAGGACGTCGGCGTGGGTCACGGCGTGGGCAGCGTGCTGAACTACGTTCGCGGGTTCCTGCCCCGCATGCTCGAGTTCCTGGTGCCGCAGGTCGGCTCCGGCGGGATCGGCCGGTGGAGGGCACGGCTCGCGCTGGCCGTACTGCTGGCGATCGGCGCCTGTGTGGCCGGAGAGCAGCTGCAGCTGACCCGGGTGCTGCGTGGCGCGCTGGCCAGGCGGCGCTTCGCGGACGTGGCCGCCGACCCGGCCGAGCGGGCCGGCCGGCGCTACCCGCGGCTCGGTGCCCGCATCCGGCTCGAACAGCACGCGCCGCTGATCATGTACCACGAGGCGCGTCCGTTCTGCGGGGCCGGTAAGGCCCATGACACCTGGGTGCTCGCGGTCGAGCTGCGGCGGGACGGGACGAGGCGGACACAGCCCCTCGGGAACGGCACGGTCCTGGCCGCGGTGCGGCCGTTCCTCGAGCAGTTGCGCCAGGTCGCCGAATCCGCCGAGCAGAACGGCAGGGCCGTACGGGACCGGCTGCGCCGACTGGAGATCGACGAGTGCGTGTTCCTCCCCGTGGAGGGGCTGCGGCGGCGTGAGGACGCGCCGTACGCCCCGGACCAGTTCGAGCAGCACCGGGCGCGTGCCGTCGAGGAGGGCGGCGAGAAGCGCCGGCACTTCCTGCGGATCAGGGTGGGCGGCTGGGAGGAGGAACTGGTCGTCACGGTCTTCGTACGCGTCCACACGCAGGGCCGGATGCTGATGCTGGAACTCGCCCCGCACGTCCTCTTCCCGGTGCGCGCGGACTACAAGGACGCCGACCACGCGGTCTACCGCTTCACGAACAACAACGTTCTCGGGAAGACGGCCTACATCCTCACGCATGTGCCCGGCGCGCCCGGACTGGCCCTGGTCACCCTGGGCCGTCGCATCGTCGGCGGCTGGCGCCGGCTCACCGGCGAGTTCACCGGCGCGACACCCGAGGGCCCGGCCGTGTCCGTGCGCGAACTCGCGGCGGAGCCGGAAGGATCCCGGTTCCAGTCCATGGACGTGGACCGTTACCTGAGGAGCGTGCAGGACCGCATCGCCTACGGCGTGAAGGCGGCGATCGCGGAAGCCGGCTACCAGACGGGTGAGTTCGTCCAGAAGGTCGTCAACATCAGCAACGGCGGTGTCAACATCGACTCGGTCGACGGCAGCACGTTCGCCATCGGCGACCGCGCCCGGGCCGTCACGACAGGCGGTGCGCCGACGCCGCCGCTGAGGGGATCCCAGAACGATGACCAGTGACAGCCCCCAGCCGAATGTCACCATCGGTGACGTGTCCGGCAGCACGTTCGCCATCGGCAGCCACGCGCACGCCGAAAGCCGCCAGGGCGGCACCGCGCCGGTCCAGGGCGACACCGCGCGACTCCTGGCCGCCGTCCGGGAGTTGAGGGCCGACCTCGGCAGGACGCGGGTGACCGGACGGACGGCGGACCTGGACGCGGCGCTGGCCGGGACGGAGGACGAGATCACGAGCACCGGAAGTCCGGGCGAAGGTCGTCCGGCACGCCTGCGAGAGCTCCTCACGGACGCCAACTCGCTGGTTGCCGTGCTGAGTTCGGCGGCCACGCTGGCCGGCCTCCTCGGAATGTGAGGGCAGCGGGCAATGACCGGGGAACAACGCCGATGGAACGACGACGCCCAGTGCTGGGAGGCCGACGCCGCCCGCCACGGTACCTCCACGGCTGACCCGCCAACCGGTACGGGGCTGCCGTCACGATCGCCCTCGGCCTTGCCCCGCGCCGCCGCGGGGCCGAGGCCGCGCAGCCGCGGCGTCCTGTGGAAGGCGGCCGCACCGGTTGTCGTCGTCGGCGTCGTCGTCGGCCTGGTGATCCTCCGGGGCTCCGGTGACGGCAAGGACGACGGCGGCGCCGGCCGGCCCCCCGCCCGGGTGACGCCGACGTCGACCCTCACGGACGGTGCCGCCGCCCCGTCGGCCACCGAACCCCCGTCCGCACCCGCTCCTGCGTCTCCCGCCCTCCCCGCCGGCTACCGACGTGTCGTCGACGACGAGGGCTTCGCGGTCGCCGTCCCCGAGGGCTGGGCACGGCAGGTGGTCTCCGACGGACCGGCCGGGGAGTTCCAGATCGACTACGGCGGCTCCGGCTACGACGATTTCGGCGTCGGCAGCTTCCTCCGCGTCTCCACGGTGTCCGAACCCGACAGCGAGCAGTCGTTCGACAAGGCTCGGTCGTTGGACGGCTTCCAGGAGCTCGCCGCTCCGCAGCCTCTCGACGGGGAGGGCCCCGCCGGCTACCGCATGGAGTTCTCGGCCACGTGGCACGAGGGTGCCGTGCTCTGGTATGTCGTGGAGATCCACTTCCGGGCCTCCGACGGGAATCTCTACAGCGTGGCCGCCGCCGGCCGGGAGGACGACGACCTGACCGACGAGAGGGAGCTGGCCGGGACCGCCCTGACGTTCTTCTGCCCGCCGGGCGGCACCTGCGGGGACGCCACCGTCCCTCAGTGACGCCGGCGGTGGGCCGGGGACCGCGGGCCGTCCGGGGGCCGCTGGGGGGCCGCGGCTGCCGCGGACCAGGCTAGCGGGGCGTCGCGGCGGGGTGACCGGGGTCGGCCTCGGCCTCGGCCGCGGTGAAGGGGGAGGCGAAGGTGAAGGCGCGGGGCGAGGGCCCGTTGGCGCGCAGGTCGGCGAGCCGATCGAGCGCTTCGCCGACGTCGGGGAGGTGCCCGGCGGGGACCCACCACATGACGAGGTCCGCCTCGACGTGCCGTTCGAACCACTCGCGCCGCCGCCGCATGGCCTCCAGGTGGCCGCTGCGGTAAGTGAACTCCCACAGCGCCTCCACGCTCTCCCACACCGACAGGTTCACGATCACGTCGTCGCCCGCGGGCCGCATCCCGGTCGCGTCGGGCTGCCCCTCCTCGACCAGCCGCCACACGAAGCCCGGTGCGCGGTCGGCGGCGCCGTTGACGGGGACGAGCAGGTCGACGAAGTCCTGCATGCGCGGGTCGTCGAGGGGGTGCCGGAGGGTGGCGATGTTGAGCTCGGCGAGGTGGAAACCGGGCTGGGCGGCGGTCTGGGGTGAGGTCATGCCCTCATCCCAGCACGCACCGTATTTCTATGTCAATGGCCATTGTTTTTAGTCGGGTTCGACGACCACACAGCATTCCCCGGGCCGGGCGTCCATCCGTGCGCGGACCCCGCCCCCCCTGCCGATGAGCCCTTCCAGCAGCGCGAGGTTCATACCGCAGACCAGAGGCGGGAAGCGCTCGGCGACGGAGTGGAAAGGGCAGTTGCGCATGCGCACGGCCGCACCGGGGCCCACGGGGTCCTGGTCGGCCGGAGCCTGCTCCATGTGCGGTTCGTAGCCCCGGGCCGCCAGCAGTTCCGCCGCCTCCTCCAGGCTGCCGCACGGTGCCGCCCCGCCCCGCAGCGCCTCGCCCCTGCGCCGCGCGGCCCGGTGGAGTGCGGCGTCCGCCCCCGCGTCCTCCGCCGCCTCGGCCAGGAGTTCGGCGGCGGTGCGGTAGTCGCGCGCGGGCAGCGACACCGCCCGCTCCGCCGCGGCCCGCGTGTACACCTTCGCCGGCCGCCCCGCCCCCGGCCCCGACCGCCCCGTCAGGCGGCGGCTGCCGCTGTCGAGCAACCCGGCCTCGGCGAGCTTGTCCAGATGGTGCGCGGCGAGGGTCCGTCCCACTCCCGCCGCCTCGGCCGCCTCGTTCCGCCCGACCTCGCGGCCCTGTGCGGCCACGTACTCGTACAGCCGCCGCCGCACGGGGTCCTGCAGTGCGGCGATCGCCTCGATGTCGTCCATCTCCGCATTCTAGGAACAATCCCGGTAGGAGATAGAGCGGGCCGCCTTGCGCACCGGCCTGCCGACGACGACGCCCCGGCCGCGACGGGGGCGGGGCTGCGGCGCTCGCGGGTTCAGCCGTGCCGTCCGGTGCCGTCGGCCTCGCGGACGTCCGGCGGTGCGCCCGCCCGCCGGATCCGGCCATTTCCGGGCGGCGGGTGGCCGGGACGGTGCCGCCGTCCACGCCGGGCGCGGCGAGCGGGTCTCCTCCGAGGACGAGACCGCCGGACGCGTTCCGGAAGACAGCGGGCGGCGCGTGGGGGGCCCGCCCCCGTGCGGGGTGTGCTCCGGGCGGCTCCCCGTCCGCTCGCCGTCCGCGGGCACCCCTGCTGTCCCGGGGCGGGGTGCGGCGGGGCACGGCGGGGATTGTCACGGCTGCCCCGGACGGCCGCACGAGGTGTTCGTGTCCCGCCGCTGATCGGAACGATTCCGCGGGGGACGGGACCCGGCCGTTCCGGAGCGCGCGACATCTGGCGGAAAATAGTGCACCTGTTCGAAAGAAGGTCGCGGCCGGGGAGCGGACCCGGGAGCCTTGATCCGGATGCGGGCCACCGGTGCCGGGGGGCCGGCCCGCCTTGTGAGCATTGCCGCGGCAATGCCGGACGATGGGGGTCATTGCGTGAAGATCCGAAGAAGTCTCGCTGTCCTGTGCGGCGCCGGCCTGTGGGCCGCCGTGCTCGTGACGCCGGCGGGAGCGCAGTCGGCGCAGACCGCTGCCTCGACCACCTACCAGATCAACGCACGTCACAACGGCAGCCTCGTCGACGCCGCGCTGCCGGCGCCGCCGCTGAACCAGAAGTGGTCCCGCGACCTGGGCGGGGACGTCTCCTACCCCATCGTGGCCGGCGGGCGCGTCTTCGCCACGTCCGGCTCGCCCAGCGGCAACGGCACCTTCCTCCACGCCCTCGACGCGAAGACCGGTGAGGACCTCTGGGCCCCGGTGGACCTCGGCGGCACCTACCGGTGGTCCGCGCTCGCCTACGGGGGCGGCCGGCTCTACGCGCAGAACCCGGACGGGGTCCTGACGGCGTTCGACCCGGCGACCGGAGCGCGGGACTGGTCCGTCGCGCTGCCCGGCCAGTACTCCTTCACCTCGCCGCCCACCTTCTCCGGCGGAGTGGTCTACACCGGCGGCGCGGGGACGGGCGGCACCCTCTACGCGGTGGACGCCGCCACCGGTGCGCTGCGCTGGAGCCAGCCGGTCGAGAACGGCGACGACAGTTCGCCCGCCGTCACCGCCGCCGGGGTCTACGTCTCGTACGCGTGCGAGCAGGCGTACGCCTTCGACCCCGCGTCGGGTGCGCCGATCTGGCACCACGAGACGGGCTGCGAGGGCGGTGGGGGACGCACCCCGGTGGCCGCCGACGGCGGCCTCTGGATCCGCGACGACGCGGGCATGGCGCCCTCCGTCCTCAACACCGCCGACGGGTCCGTCCGCGGCACCTACCCGGCGAGGAGCTGGACGCCGGCCCCGGCCATCGACGGCCACGAGGGCTACTTCGTCGACAGCGGTGTCCTCCAGGAGCGGTACACCCCGACCCTGGCCACGCGGTGGACGTTCGCGGGCGACAACCAGATCAGCACGGCGCCGATCGTGGTCAACGGGTACGTCTTCGTCGGCTCCCGGACCGGTCAGCTGTGGGCGCTCAACGGCGCCACGGGTGAGCCCGTGTGGTCCACCGATGTCGGCGCGCCCGTGGAGGCGCCGGACGAGCACAACGTGTCCCAGCCGCTGACGGGACTCGGTGCGGGCGGCGGCCTGGTGGTCGTCCCGGCCACCAACCTGCTGGTCGCGTACGGGAAGTGAGCACCGGGCGGCCGTCGTCCCCGGCGGACGGCGGCCGCCCCTCCCGACGCCCGGAGCCCCGCGGTGTGCGTCCGGCGGTGGGGCACCGCGGCCGTCCGGGATCGCCGTGCGCCCCGCCCCGCCGCGCAGGGACCGAGCGGTTCCCGTCCGGCCGGGCAGCCGCTGCCGCCGGCGCGCCGCCGGCCCGGGTCCCGAGCGGCCTGCGCGCCCAGGAGCGGCGCGAGCGCCGAGGGGCACGACCACGTGAAGAACGTGGTGACGGGTACGGGACAGCCTCCGGGGGCGGGGGTCAGGCGGCGCGGCCGGCGAGAAGGGTGAGAAGGTCCGCGGTCGTCACGCACTGCCCCAGGCGCGGGAAGATGCGGGTGACGCTGTGGTCGTGGGCGGTCGCGTCGAAGCTGGTCATCGCGTCGGTCACGAGCACGACGTTGTAGCCGAGCTCGTAGGCCGTGCGAGCCGTGGTCTCGACGCCGATGTGGGTGTTGATGCCGGTGAGGACGACCTGCGTGACACCCAGCTCCTGGAGCCGGGCGTGCAGGGGGGAGTTGGTGAAGGCGCCCCAGTTGGTCTTGGTGACGCGCAGATCGCCCGGCCGGGCGCCGAGTTCGGGCAGGAGTTCGACCCAGTCCTGCGCGGCGCCGTCGTCCTCGTCCTCCTCGTCGTCGCCGTAGTCGAAGTCGGTGCGCCCCGGGGCTCCTCCGGCGACGTTGACGAGCACGACGGGCAGGCCCAGGGAGCGGAAGGACTCCGCCAGGGCGACGGAATGCGCGACGACGCCCTCCACCGGATGTGCTTTGGGCCCGTCGACGATCCCCTTCTGCAGATCGATCACGACGAGTGCCGGCAGTGCGTCAAGGAGGCTCGGCTGCATGACCGGTACCTTTGCACACCGTCCGGCCGGGCCGCCGCCCCGCCCGTGAACGCGCCGCCTCCGCGCGGTCCTGGGAGGGATGCGCCCTGACGGCCTGGCCGGTGCGAGCCTCCCGCACCGCAGGGACGCGTCCCTCACCCGAGGGTGTGGGTGCCGTGGCCGAAGGCGAGCCGGAACTGCGGGAAGCGGGCCTTCTTCGGGTCCAGCAGGTCGATCAGCGCGATCAGCTGGGTCTGCACCTCCTGGAGCCTGGCAACGGCTGGGGCGGTGTCCGCCGCGAGACGGTCCACGTCCGTCAGCATGACGCTGAACCAGTCGGCAAAGCCGTTGTCGTGGTCCAGTTTCGCGCAGAACTCGGCGTAGCCCAGGCAGTGACGTCGGCCCGGCTCACCGTCGGGATGGATCATCAGTTCGCCGATGGCTCGCTGCTGGGCGCGGAACAGCCGCAGTTCGTTGCTCACCGCATCGATCCGGGACAGGCCGGCGCCGATCCGGGAGATCTGCAGCATGACCTGGGCGTTGACGCGGTTCCGGCCGAGGTCGAGGAACTGGATGTCGCGGCGCAGGATCTCCACCCAGCCCAGGTATTCGGCGAGGGCGAAGACCGTGCTGCGCCGTACGAAGTCGGCCTCGCGATCGGTGCCGCGCGTGAGGAAGGACGTCAGGAACCCGGAGCCCCGCGCAGGGTCCAGGTCGACGACATGGCCGCGCAGGATGTTGTAGAGCCTGGTCTGCAGGTCGAACGCGGCCCACGCCAGGGAGGCGCCGTACTGGTCCATGTAATTGCGCTGCTCCCATGCCCGAAGGCGGCGTTGCTGCCAATAGCCGAAAAACGCAGCGACCGCCGCACCGCAGACGGCGACAGCCGCCGACGCCAAGGACAACAGGTCCACGCGTATCCCCCCGGGGGCACGGAGCCGTCCTGCGACGCCAGGCACTGGGACGGCCAAGTCCTCTTCGACGGTGCAAACTACTCGCTGGTCATTCCGTGCTGTCAAACGCCCGTGCTTCGGTGGCACGTTCCAGCCGTTCCAGCCGTTCCAGCCGGTCCGGGCGGTCCGCCCGGAGGCCGTCGCCCGTTGCGCGATCAGTATGCGATTCGGTGCGCGATGTGCTGTGTGACGCGCGGTAGGGTGGCCGCGGAGGTGAGCGGTGTCCCCGCGAAACGAGCTGTTCAGTGCCGTTGACGCGCTGCTGGAGCAGGTGCCGTCCGACGACCTTCCCCCGCCCGCGGAGCGCAGGCGGCTGCGGGAGGCGGCGGGCCTGAGCCAGGCTCAGGTGGCGGCCGCACTCGGTACGCGCCGTGAGGCGGTGGGGAACTGGGAGGGCGGGAAGACCGAGCCGCGGGCGCCCCAGCGCGCGGCCTACGCCCGGCTGCTGGAGGGCCTCGCCGCGCGGTTCCCGGCCCCTGAGCCCGCAGCCCCTGAGCCCGCGGCCCCGGCCGCCCCGGCCGCCCCTGAAGTGGCGCCGTCGGCGGTGCCGGAGCCTTCCGCCAGCCCGGCTGCGGCGGGGCCGCGCCTCGGCTCCTCCGCCGTCGTACCGAAGCCGGCCGCGCCCGCGGCGCCTGCGCGGGCCTCGTCCGCGGCCGCACCGCCGGGGTCCCGGGCGCCGGGCGCGCGGGGAGCGGCCCCGCGGAGGGCGGCGGCCCCGGCCCCGCCGGCCGTGGCCGATGCGCGGTTCGCGCACGGACCCCTGGGGGTGCTGGACGGCGAGGGGCAGCTGTACTGCGCCGGTGGCCTGGTCCTCGAATGCCCGGCCGCGTCCGTGCCGGAGCTGGTGGAGTGGACGCTCGCCGAAGCGGGACTCGGCGCGCCGCGGCTGCACCACTCGGGGAAGGACAGCGATCCGCTGGTCGTGCTGACCGCCGCGGCCGCCGAGCGGCTGGGTCTGCCGGCGCAGCTGGAGGACCGGCGCTCCATGCGGCTGCCCGAGGGCCACCCGGTCGTCGAGCAGATCGCGAAGGCCGAATGGAAGCTCACCAGGAGGGGGTTCGGGCCGTGGGCCCGGGTCTACCGGCCCGCGCAGGGGGACCGGCGGCGGTGCGTGCAGCTGGCCGTGCTGCCCTGGGGCGCACTGGACCACCGCGCCTGGGGCGGCGCCGACCAGCTGCCGCCGGCGGAGCTCGCCCGGGTGCTGTCGGTGTACGCCGCCCGGGTGCTGACCCCGCGCGGCAGTACCGCGGTCGCGGGGCTGGAGCTGATGACGAGCTTGCGGCCGCCGACCCGCGCGGTCCGCGACGAGGCGACGGGCACGTGGGTGTCCGGCCCCGTACCCGGCTCCCTCACCGCACCGGCCGATCCCGCGCCGCCGGAGGCCCCGGACGAACACCCCGTCGTCGCCGCGCTCTTCCCGCGCGGCCACCAGCGCACGCCGGACCAGGTCCTCGACGAGGAGGCGTTCGACTGGATCCGTGATCCGCAGCTGCTCACCGACGGCGAGTGCGCGAAGCCGTTCGCGGTCGGCATCGACGTGAACACCGCCTTCCTCGCGGCCGCCAACCGTCTCGTCGTCGGCCTCGGCGCGCCCGAGCACGTCACGGCGCCGCGGTTCGACAAGGCCCTGCCCGGCGCGTGGCTGGTCGACCTGTCCGGCATCGGCCTCGACCCGCGGCTGCCGAGCCCGTTCACGCCGCACGGCGGGCGCCCCACGGGGCCCGCGTGGTACGCGACACCCACGGTGGCGTACGCGGCCGAACTGGTCGGCCAGTACGGGCTGCCGGTGGAGATCCGCCCGCTGGAGGCGTACGTACGCCCCGTCAGCGGCCCGTACCTGGACCCCTGGTACAAGCACCTCGCCGAGGCGTACAAGGCCACGATGGCCGACCTCGGTGTCAGCGCCGGCCTCGCCCCGGCCGAGTTCCTCGCCGCGATGGAGCACCACAGGAACGCCGATCCCGGCATGGCCGCGGTGCTCTCCGCGATCAAGTCGACGGTCAAGGGCGGCATCGGCAAGCTCCGCGAGCGGCCGCAAGGCGCCCGGTACCGGCCGGGGGAGCGGTGGCCGGCCTTGGAACGGCCGACCTGGCGCCCGGACATCCGGGCCGCGGTCATTTCGGCGGCGCGCGTCAACATGCACCGCAAACTGCTGAAGACCGCGGCCGCGACCGGCGGCGTCCTTCCCGCGGCCGAGATCGGCGGCGCGTGGACCGTACGGTTCGGCGACGACGCCCTCATGCCCGTGGCGCTCCTGTCGGACTGCGCCGTCTACCCCTCGGCGGGCCCGTCGCCGCTGGACGTCCTCCCGTACGACGGGGCCGGGAAGCCCGCCCCGGGGACGTTCCGGCTCGGCGTCTCGCCCGGGATGGTCAAGCACGAGGGCACGCGCGAGCTCTACTGGGCCGTCGACCTGCTGGAGCAGGACCACAACCCGGCCCGCCACATCAAGGGCGACGACGCCGCGGACGAAGGGGAGTAGAGCCGTGGACGACACCGTCGTCGCGGTGGCCGGTACCGCGCCCGGCGGCCTGCCCCGCCAGCTGCTCCGGTCCCGCGGCACCCGCGCCGACCGCCGCGCGGACGACCGCCGCGCGGACGACCGGCGCGGCGCGCGCGGGGCGCCGGTGGCCGCGGCGGGGGACCACCGCCGTGCCACGGGCCGCCGCGAGCACCTGCGCCCGGCCGGCGCCCCCCGGCGCGAGCGGGTGACCGCACGGGCCGACGGCCATGCCACCCGCTCCGCCGTCACCGCCCCGCCGGCCGCCGCGTCCGTCCGGGCGCCCGGCCCCGCCCCGGCCGCCTCCGGCCTGTGCGCCGCCGCCGGTCACGACGCCCCCGCCGGCATGCGCGGGCACGCCGTCACCGCCCCCGACGAGCCGGTCGCCGCCGGCCGAGCCCCGCGCCAGGGAGACTGAAGATGGGCGAGATCCAGGACGCACTCCAGCGGGCGGCCGCGAACACCGCGACGCGTCCCCTCCCGAAGTCCGCCCAGGCCCGGATGCGTTTCCTGGTCAAGGCAGAGAAGGGCTCCACCCGGGCCGCTGCCGCCCGCCTCGGCGTCACCCAGCGCACCGTCGAGCGCTACCTCAAGGGCACCCTGCGCCGGCCCCGCCCGGAACTGGCGGCCCGGCTGGAGCGCGAGGTCCGCAAGGAGTGGCAGCCCCGGGTGCGGCAGCGCGCGAAGAAGCAGGCCGCCACCGCCACGGGCATCGTGATCGAGACCCGTGCCCGCTTCGGCTTCACCGCCGCGCCCGGTTCCACCGACGACGCGCGGATGCGCCGGATCACCCAGCACCTGCCCCCCGCCTACGCGAGCCGGCTGTTCGACGCGCAGTCCGCCGGAGCCGGCGAGCAGCAGCTCCGGCGGATCGCCGCCGAAGGCCTGCAGGAGATCTACTTCAAGGACCGCGGCCGCCGGGCCCGCGACCTCGAAGTGGAGTTCACCGACATCGACTACATCGAGCTGGATTTCTGAGGCGGGGAGCGGCGGTTGGCTCGCCCCCGGCCCGGGTGTGAGCCGCGGCAGGCCGGTAGCCGGGTGAGCGGCATGTCCCACCGGCTCCGCGGGCGGACGCCCCCGGACGCCCCCGGGCGCGTCCGCCCGCGGAGGTCCCGGAGAACGCCGGGCCGGCCGGCGGGAGCTGCTAGCTTGCGGCCGTGGACCTCTTCTCACGCTCCTGGACGGCGCTGCGCACGGCGGTCGCCGAACTCTCGGACGAGGATTTCGCCCGGCCGTCCGGCTGTACGGGCTGGCTCGTGCGGGACCTGGTGTGCCACCTGGTCATCGATGCCCAGGATGTCCTGATCACCCTCGTGACCCCCGCCGGAACGGAACCGACGCGAGACGCGGTGACCTACTGGAACGTCGCCGGGACACCGCCGACCGGCGACGACCCGCTCGACGCGTTGACCGTCCGGCTGGCCGCCGCCTACGAGGAGCCGTGGCTGCTCAGGTTCCACCTGGACGACGTCGGCTCCGCCGCCGGTCGCGCCGCTGAACTCGCCGACCCGGGGCTTCGCGTGAGCACCCGCGACGAGGTCCTCACCGCGGGCGACTACCTCTCCGCCTACGTCCTGGAGTGGACGCTGCACCACCTCGACCTGGTCGCGCACCTGCCCGGCGCGGCCGGGCCGCCCGTGGAGGGCCTGCGCCGGTCACGCGAGTTGCTGGAGGCCATCGCCGGGGCCGCGTTCCCCGCATCGTTCTCGGACAAGGACGCGCTGCTGGTCGGCACGGGACGGCGTGCCCCGACCGGCACGGAGAGGGCCGAACTGGGCGAGCAGGCCGCGAGACTCCCGCTCGTCCTCGGATGACCGTCCCGGGGTGCGGGCCGGTCGCGCTGCTCCGCGCACCCGGGCACACGCGTTCCCGGGGAGCTACCCGGAGGCGAGCGCGCCGAGCCACTCCTCGACCGTGAGGACGTCCCCCCACAGCGGGAAGAGGTTGCCGGTGACGACCCGGTGCAGTTCCGGGTCGGTGTCGAGGCAGGCGTCCGACAGGACGGTGAGGCCGAGGTCCAGGTCGATCGCGCGGCACGCGGTGGACAGCACCACGGCGCTGGTGGCGATGCCGGTGAGGACGAGGCTGTCGATGTCGCGGGCCCGGAGCACCAGGTCCAGATCGCTGCCGGAGAACGCGCTCGCCCGCCGCTTGGTCACCACGACGTCGCCTGCCCGGGGTGCGACGTCGGGGTGGATCTCCGTACCGGGGGCGTCCTCGGCGAACAGGCCGGCCCGCAGCACGTTCGCGATCACCTTGCTGCGGGCGCTCGCCTGCGGGTCGCCCGCCGGCAGCCGCATGACCACGTAGATCACGGGGACGCCCACCGCGCGGGCCCCCTCGATCGCGCGCCGCAGCCGTTCGAGGTACGCGGGCCCGGCGCCCACGGTCTCCACGACGTCCCGCTGGACGTCCATCACGAGAAGCGCGCTGCCGGCCATGTCCGCGATCCTATCCCCGGTCCCATACCGCTTGTTCCGCCGAACCGGACCACCCTAAGCTGAGATCACTTCGACGAGACGTTCCCCGGAAGCACGCCGCAGGGCGGGAGCGTCCCACCTCGCCCCAGAGGTGCCGGAGGGGCGGCGGTCCATGTGTCGACCCCTCATTCCGGAGGCTTTCCCCATGAACCTCGGTATCGGCCTGCCCGTCGCCGACCCGGCCACCCTGCTCACGTGGGCGCAGCGCGCCGACGACGGCCCCTTCAGCACACTCGGCCTGCTCGACCGGCTCGTCTACGACAACCCCGAACCCCTGGTCGCGCTCGCCGTCCTCGCGGGCGCCACCTCCCGCATCCGCGTCCAGACCGAGGTGCTGCTCGCACCTCTGCGTGACACCGCGCTGCTGGCCAAGCAGGCCGCGACCCTGGACCGGATGACCGGCGGCCGCTTCGTCCTCGGCCTGGGCGTCGGCGGCCGGGACGACGACCACCGGGCCGCGGGCACCGACAAGCGCACCCGCGGCCGCCGCCTCGACGAGCAGATGGCGGTGATGCGCCGTCTGTGGTCCGGCGAGCCGTACGGCGACGGCGCCGGCCCGATCGGCCCCGCCCCCGCCCGGCCGGGCGGCCCCGAGGTGCTGTTCGGCGGCTTCCAGCCGGCCGCGATCGAACGCGTGGCCCGCTGGGGCGACGGCTTCCTCGCCGCCGCGGCGCCCTCCTGGGCGGGCGGCCTGTTCGACACCGCCCGCCGCTTCTGGAAGGAGTACGGGCGCGACGGCGAACCGCGCATCGTCGCCCAGGTCAATGTTGCGCTCGGCCCGCAGGACGTGATCGACGACGCCCGGGCCACCATGCACGCGTACTACGCCTTCACCGGCATGGCCGACCGCATGGTGGCCGGAATGCTCACCACCCCCGCGGAGATCCGCACCGCGGTCACCGCCTTCGGTGACCTGGGCGCCGACGAGGTCATGCTCTACTGCCACGGCCGCGACCCGCACCAGGTGGACCGCCTGACCGGCATCGTGTGACACCGCCGCCCTCCCGGCCGCCGACGGCCGGGAGGGCGGGCGCGGTCCCCGGGGCCTCTCAGGGCGTGGGCTGCGCGAGGCGGTCGGGGAGCGGCGCGAGCGCGAAGTTGGCCCAGACGAAGGCGTCCATCCGGTGCTGGTCGCCGCTGAGGTTGACGACCCGGTCGACCTTGCCGTCGGGGCCGAAATGCCAGACGAGCGCCCACATGGTGTCCACCTGCCCCACGCCTTGCGTGGACCAGCCGCGGTGGATGTCGACGACGTATTCCTCGTTGGCCTCGAGGAAGAGCGGCTCGGCCTGGAAGCCGGCCTTGCCGAGCTGCTCGAAGAAGGAGCGCACCTCCTCGATGCCGTGCTTGGTGCCGGAGAGGGGGTGGTGTCCGGGGATGGTCCAGGCGACGTCGGCGCTGAGCACCTCGGCGATGCCGGCGACGTCGCCGTCGGCGTAGGCGGTGAAGAAGTGCTCGATGGCGACGATCTTGGGATCCTTGGTGCTCACGTGCGTCTCCGGGGGAGTGGTGGGGTTGCCAGGTTCATGGGGTTGCCAGGTTCATGGTGGTGCCGTGGGATCGGGCCGGCGAGCACGCGAAGCGACGTGGGCCGCGCAGTTTCCGTCATCGGCGCGGGCCGACCGTTCCTGACCGGACGGCCCGTCAGTCCGCTGTCGGCCGGTCCCGGCCGAGCTGGAGGAACATCCCGAGCCGATCGGAGACGGCGCGCAGTTCGGTGATCCTGCCGTCGTCGACGGTGAGGCTCCAGATCTGCTCGGCGCGTTCGAGCCCGGCGCCGCTGTGACGCCCCTGGCCGGCGGGGCACGAGCCGAGCTGCCGGGCGCGGGGAGGGCTTCTCCCGGCTGCCGACGGGCCCGCCGCCGTCGGTCCTGAGGCGGATGAGCCGGCCGTGCCGGCGGTCCGCGACGCCCGCCGGAGCGCGGCCGGGTGGGGTGCGGCCGTCAGCCCCCTCGGGTACGTGCCGCGGCAGCGCACGCTCCGGTAGCTGACGTGTCAGCAATACACCTGCTATGGTTGCTGACATGTCAGCTACCCATGGAGGTGCCTCATGACCCGCCCGCTGCGTGTGCTCGGCCTGGCCGGCAGCCTGCGCTCCGACTCCCACAACCGCGCCCTGCTGCACGCAGCGGCCCGGCTGGCGGGGCCCGGCGTCGAACTCGACGTCTTCGAGGGGCTGAAGGGGATCCCGGTCTTCGACGAGGACCTCGAAGCGGACACCCCTCCGGCTGTGGCCGGCCTGCGCCGGGCGGTCGGGGAGGCGGACGCGGTCCTGTTCGCCACACCGGAGTACAACCAGTCGATGCCCGGCGTCGTGAAGAACCTGGTCGACTGGCTCTCCCGCGGCGGTGCCGGGCTGGCGGACAAGCCGGTGGCCGTCATCGGCGCGTCCACCGGACCCTGGGGCACGCGCATCGCCCAGTCCCAGCTGCGCCACGTCCTGCTGGCGGTCGGCGCGCTGGTCGTGCCGGCTCCGGCCCTCTACGTCGCGCACGCCGCCTCCCGGTTCGACGAACGCGGTGTGCTGATCGACGCCGACCTCGCGGAGCGGCTCGCCGACGTCGTCGGAGAGCTGGCCGGCTGGGCCCGCCGTCTCGGTGGCGAGTTGGCGCCTGAGGCTGACGTGTCAGCTACGTTGGTGGGGTGACGAAGTGGCTCTCGGCGCAGGAGGAGGCGGCATGGCGCCGCTACCGGCGGATGCGCACGGTTCTGGACCTGGCGATCTCGCGCGACCTGCGCTCCGACTCATCGCTCTCCGACGCCGATTACGACGTCCTGTCGACGCTGTCCGAGGCCGCGGAGGACTCATGGCGTGCCGGCGACCTGGCCACCCGGCTGATGTGGTCGAGCAGCCGGCTCGCGCACCAGGTCGGCCGGATGGAGCGGCGGGGTCTGGTACGCAGGACGTCCAGCGACGGCGACGGGCGTGGCGCGGTCGTCACGCTCACCGGGGCCGGCCGCGAGGTCCTGGAGGCCGCCGCCCCGGCGCACGTCGCCTCCGTCCGCCGTCACCTCATCGACCTGCTCGGCCAGGAGGACGTGGCGGCGCTCGACCGGATCGCCGGCACCGTCCTGCGGGCCCTCCAGCCGGGAGAGCCCGAGTCGGACGGCCGGGTCACCCGCCACTGATCCCGCCGAAGGAGGCCCGGTACGCCGTCGGGGTCACGCCGAGGACGCGGGCGAAGTGACGCCGTAGGGTCGCGGCGCTGCCGAGGCCGCACCGGGCGGCGATCTGCTCCATCCCGGCGTCCGTGCGCTCCAGCATCTCCTGGGCCCGCATCACCCGCTGCCGGTGCAGCCACTCCAGCGGGCCGGTCTGGAACTCGGTGTGCATCCGGCGCGCGAGCTGACGCGGGCTGAGCCCGGCGCGCCCCGCGAGGTCGGCCACCGTCAGCGGCTGGTCGAGATGCGCCCTGGCCCACTCCAGCGCCGGCGCCAGTCCGCGGCTGCCGCGGGGGAGCGCCGGGGGGACGATGAACTGCGCCTGCCCGCCGGCCCGCAGTGACGGCACGACCAGACGCCGGGCGACCTGGTTGGCCACCGCGGCTCCGAGGTCCGTGCGCACCAGGTGCAGGCAGAGGTCGAGCGCCGCCGTCTTGCCGGCCGAGGTGAGCACGTCGCCCTCGTCGGTGAAGAGCACGTCCGCCCGGACCCGCACCGCCGGGAAGCGCCGTGACAGCGCCTCGGCGTGCATCCAGTGCGTGGTGGCCGTCCGGCCGTCGAGCAACCCGGCCGCGGCCAGGACGAACGAGCCCGTGCACAGGGCGGCCACCCGCGCGCCGCGTCCGTGCGCGGTGCGGAGTGCCTCGCAGAGCCGCGGATCGGGGTCGCCCTCGAGATCCTCGGTCGAGGGCACGACCACCGTGTCCGGGGCGCCCGCCCCGGCGAGGGCGGCGTACGACGCCGTCGGCTTCCCCGCAAGCCACGGATGCGGCCGGCCGTCGGAGGTGGCGACCGTGAAGTCGTAACCGGTCGCGCCCAGTACCTCCGTGGCGATCGCGACCTCGTAGAGCATCGTCTCGCCGTGCATCGCCAGCAGCATCCCAGGCATGTCCGAAACTGTAGGGCACGTGTCGTTTCGGACGCTCGTCACTTCGATCAGATCCCCGGAGGATGGACGACATGAACAGCAACGAGACCCGACGCGTCATGGTCTACGGCGCGACCGGGCACACCGGCCGCTTCGTCGTCGACGAACTGCTGCGCCGCGGCATCACCCCCGTCGTCGCCGGACGCGACCCGGCCCGGCTGCGGGCCGTGGCGCAGTGGCCGGCACTGGAGCAGCGCGCGTTCGCCCTCGACGACCCCGCACGCGTCGAGGCCGCGCTGGCCGATGTCGACGTCGTCGTCAACTGCGCCGGCCCGTTCCTCGACACGGCCCTGCCGCTGGCCGCCGCCGCGGTCGCGTCGGGCACGCACTACCTCGACGTCACCGCGGAGCAGCCGGTCGTGCAGACGCTGTACGACGAGCTCGACGGCGCGGCCCGGAGCGCCGGGGTGGCCGTCGTACCGGCCATGGCGTTCTACGGCGGACTCGCCGACCTGATGGCGACCTCCCTGCTCGGGGCCGAGGAGTCGCGTGCGGAGGTGACCGTCGCGATAGGCCTCGACCACTGGTGGCCCACCGCGGGCACCCGCGTGACCGGCGAGCGCAACACCGCGGTCAGGCAGGTCGTCCGCGACGGGGAGCTGGTGCCGCTCAAGAGCCCCGCGCCGACCGCGACCTGGGCGTTCGGCGGTGCGCTCGGTGACCAGGAGGTCGTGGAGCTGCCGTTCTCGGAGACGATCACGCTGCACCGGCACCTGCCGGTCGACCGGCTCACCTCCTACCTCAGCACCGGGTCGCTCGCCGAGCTGCGGGAGGCAGGGACCCCCGGCCCGAGCGCCGCCGACGAGAGCGGCCGTTCGCTCCAGCAGTTCACCGTCGACGTCGTCGTGAGCTGCGGCGGCTCCGAGCGCCGGATGAGCCTGAGCGGGCGTGACATCTACGCGGTCACCGCGCCGATCGTCGTCGAGGGAGTCGTCCGGCTCCTCGACGGCCGCGTCCGCAGCGTGGGGGCCGTACCGCCCGGCGCGGCGTTCCATGCGGCCGACGTCCTCGCCGCGCTCGCCGACCACTCCGCCGGGATCCGGATCGACCGTCCGGCCGCTCGGGCCTGAGCCCGCCCCTCTCCGAGATCAGGAGCATCACATGACCCCCTTCGGCTCGCAGCTCATCGGCCAGACCGAGAAGAACCTCCAGGCGATCCTGCGCCGCACCCTGGAGGAGCCGGGCCTCACAGAGCGGCAGTGGGTGACCCTGCGCCTGGCCGACCAGTACGACGGCGACGGCTCACTCGCGACGGTCGTCGCCGAGAGCGTCCACTTTCCCGACGCACCGGCGCTCGTCGAGGGACTGACGGAGCGCGGCCTGCTCGCCGGGGACCGCATCTCGGCGGCCGGGCGTGAACTCGTCGAGCGGCTCGGGGCGCAGATCAAGGAGATCACCGCGCCGCTCTGGGCCGACCTGCCCGCTGACGACGTCGCTGCCGCCGAGAGGGTCCTCAACCTCGTTCTGCAGCGCGCCCACTCCATCCTGGGCTCCTCCTGAACGCGGACGGGAGCCGGGTTCCGTGAAGGGGGCACCGCGGTTCCGCGCCGGGCCGCGGACGGCCCGCGTCCGCCGCGGGTGGACCGTCACCGCACGGCACCGCGGGTGGTGTGCCTCAGCGTGGTTCCCGGTCCGCCCCGACGATCGCCTCGACCAGCCCGGGAAACCTGCGGTCCAGGTCGTCCTTGCGGAACCGCATGTAGATCCGGTTTCCGGCGTCGCGCTGGTAGACCAGGCCGGCCTCGCGCAGCACCCGCCAGTGGTGCGTGCGGCTCGACTTGCTCACCGGCAGGTTGAAGGACGCGCACAGCCGTTCCGTGTCCGGCTGTGCGGCGAGCTCGGCGACGACCCGGCGCCGGTTGTTGTCCGCCAGGGCGAGAAGGATCGGTCCGATCTCCAGCTCCTCGGCGTCCGGGTGCGGCAGTTCGCCCGATGCCATCGGCTCCCCTCTCGACAAGGTACGTCGCGTGGCGTACCTTCAGCGTCAGGTACGCGCCTTGGCGTACCTTACCGCTGGAGGGGTCATGAGTACACCTGGTGCATCACGGCGCGGGCTTCTGCGGCGCGCCTGCTCGTTGCTGCGAGAGCTCCTGCTCGCCGAGCACTCGCCCTCCGCCATCCTCTGACCCGCGGATCACCGTCCGTCCGGTGTGCGATGCCGGCGAGGACCGCGAGCCGGGGGAGCCGGACGAGGACCCTGCGTCCGCCGGGCAGCCGCAGCCTGTGCCGCCGTGACCCGCCGGGCAGAACGTCACGTCGACACCCCGGGGTGCGTGCACGCCGGGGTGAGCACCGGCGGCTGCCCGGACCGCCGCAGCCCGTACGTGGCCGACCCGTTGGCCACCGGCATCGGATAGCCTGCGCGGGGGAGCGTGGGGGAGCCTGTCAGGAGGGGCCATGGCGAAGGTCACCATCAGTCTGGACAGCGATCTGGCCATCGAGGTCATGCTGCTGGCCGGCACCAGAAGTCCGCAGGACGCCGTCGAGCTGATCGTCCGGGACTACCTGGCACGGGGCCACCGCACCGAGGCCCGTACCGGTGACGTCGCCGATCAGGAGCGCCTCGCCGACCGGCGGTCGGCCCCGGAGGAGGGCCGATAGCCCTTCGGGCGACTGGCCGGCATGGCACGGACGTGAACGACCGCGACCGGAGGTGTCCCGGCCGCCGCCTGGCGGACCGGCAGGTACGCTCGGCGCGTGCCCGTGTTCGCCGTCGAATGCCGTACGGAGCTGCCGCCCGGCGAGGTGTGGCGCCGACTCACCACGTGGGAACGGCATTCCGGAAGCGTGCCGCTGACCCGGGTCACCGTCACCACCCCGCCGCCCACCGGTGTGGGCACCGTCCTGGTCGCCCGGACGGGCTTGGGCCGGGCAGGTTTCAGCGACCCGATGCGGGTCGCCGTGTGGGAGCCGCCGGAAGAGGGCGGCGTCGGCCGGTGCCGGCTGGAGAAGACGGGCCGGGTCGTCCTCGGCTGGGCCGAGATCGAAGTGCGCCCGAACGGCGCCGGCACGTACCTGCGCTGGCGTGAGGACTTGCGGGTGCGCGGCCTGCCGCGGGCCTTCGACGGCCTCGTCCGGGCCACGTCCCGTACCGTCTTCGGCCGGGCCGTCACCGTCCTGCTGCGGGAGTGAGGTCCCCGGGCCCGGGCCGCCCGCCGCCGTTCAGAACCGTCGCCAGTGCCCCTCGGAGACGATCTCGACGGCACCGTCGGCGACCTTGACGGCGGTCTCGTCGTCGATGGCGTAGGCCGGGTTCGGCAGGGTGGCCGCCCAGCGTTCGGCGCTGGCCATGGTGTTCTCCGGCAGGGCCGGGTGGTCCAGGTGCGGGAAGAGGGAGAAGTCGACGAGGCCCAGGGTTTCGTCGTTGCCGGTGGGCGGCTTCCACTCGACGAAGTCCTCCCCGATGCGGGGCGCCATCACCATGCTGCCGGCGCTCAGCCCGACCCATACCTTGTCGCGCAGGGAGGGGAGCAGCTCTGCCAGGCCGGACTGGCGCATCCAGTGGCACAGGTACAGCGCGTCGCCGCCGTTGGCGAGGAGGACATCGGCCTGCCGGACCCAGGGCAGCCAGCGCTCCACGCCGATGCTGGGCAGGGCGGTGAGCTCCAGGAGGCCCATGGATCTCCAGCCGAGCTCGCACATCGGGGTGGTGGACCGCCCGGTGACGAAGCGCCAGGCTCCCGCCGGGCTCCCCATCGGGTGCCCGTAGCCCGCGGTGGGGATGCACAGGGCGTCGGCCTCCTCGATCGGCTTGCCCAGGAGGTCGACCAGAGCCTGCCGGATGCTGGGGTTCTTCACTCCGGCGGAGGTGAGAAGCAGTTTCACGATGCCTCCGGCGCAGGGCTGACGGCCCCTGCGGGTAGGGTGCTGGAGCCCGCCGTGGCGGACGGGGACAGGCCTGGCGGTCAGCAGTGTGGCACGCGGGAGGTGGCGGACGTCGCCCGGGCGGCCACATCCGTCCGGCGGTGTCCCGGCCCTCCCGTCCGCTTTTCTGCTGCGCGGCACGCCGCAGCAGACCGGCGATGCGGGCGCCGTCACCCACCACCCGCCGTGCGGTTCCGCGCACCCGGCCCGCTCGGCCGGTGCGGATTCCCGGGCGGCGGGCACCGGCATCGCTCGGGTCGCTGCGCGATCGACGGACCGGGCTCGGGGGCCACTACGCCAGAGGGCCACCGTGGCGCCGCCGGACAAGGGACGAGCAGGCACGGCGCTCCGGGACTCGCGGGCCCGCCACTGCCGCCTCGTCCTGCGCTCCCCGTCGTCGGCGCCGCCCCCCACCGGCCCGGCCCACGGCAGTACCGTCCTGCTGCAGCGGGTCCTGTTCGCCGTCCCCGGCGCCGGGTGCGGCGGCGACGCCGTCCCCGCCCCGCGCACCTCGCTTGCGCACCGGTGGCCGCGGGCACGATCGCGGACGGCGGTCCTGCCGTCCCCCATGACCGTCCTCCGCGGCAGGCGCGGCCCGAGCCGCGCCTGCCCGCCCGTGACCAGCGATCCCCTGCCGTCGGCGTCATCGGCTGCCTGGAAGACGTCGTCCCTGGGTGGTCGCAGCACACGCACGGGACTGGCACAGTCGCCGTATGGAACTCTCCTCCGACGTGGTGCTCGTCTTCGATCGCGGCGAGGACCTGTTCGTCTTCGAATCCTGTGTCCAGGCGGTGAACTGGATCGAGGCCATCGACGTCGACGAGGGTGAGTACACAGCGGTGTACTCACCCGACGGCGGCCTGTGGGCGCTCACCGCCCCCGACGGCCCGGACGGACCGGTCGCCCTGGCCAGAACCGGCGGCGGGGATCCGGGGGATCTGGAGCGGAGAGTGGCCCGTTACTGGATCCGCCACCGGACAGGCCGGCCGCCGCAGGGCCCGCTGGAGACGGCGCGGCTCCTGATCGGGAGCGACGACGAGCCGCGCGGGGGTTGGCTGGGCCGCGTCGTCGGCCTGCTGCGACGCGGAACAGGCAGGGGCACGGGCATCAGCGCCCCGTGACGAGTGCACCCGGCCCGGCGGCAACAGCGGCGGACGGGGCGGTTTCGGGCGTGACCAGGGTGTTGTCGCCGCTGCGGCCTGCCAGGTAGTCCCGGACGTTGTCTGCGGTGGTCCGGGCGATCTGGGTGACAGCTTCCTGGGTGAAGTACGCCTGGTGGGAGGTGACCAGGACGTTGCCGAAGGTCATCAGCCTCGCCAGGCGGTCGTCGGTCATCACCTGCAGGGACTTGTCCAGGAAGAACACCCCGGCCTCCTCCTCGTAGACGTCCAGTCCGACGCCGCTGAGCCGCCCTTCGCGCAGCGTCTGCAGCAGGGCGTCGGTGTCGACCAGTCCGCCCCGGCTGGAGTTGACCAGGATCGCGTCGTCCTTCATCAGTGCCAGGGCCCTGCTGCCGACGAGGTGGTGGGTGTCCGGCCGCAGCGGCACGTGCAGGCTGACGAGGTCCGCCTCGGCGAACAGCCGCTCGGCGGGAACGTACCGCATGCCCAGGGCTGTGCAGTCGGGATTCTCGGTCACGTCGCAGCCCAGCAGGCGCATGCCGAATCCATGGGCGATCCTGGCGAACGCGGCCCCGATCTTCCCGGTGCCCACCACCCCGGCGGTACGCCCGTGCAGGTCGCGGCCCATCAGCCCGTCGAGGCGGAAGTCGAAGTCCCGGGTGCGGTGCGCGGCGCGCACGATGCGGCGGTTGACCGCCAGCGCCAGCGTCCAGGCGAACTCGGCGACCGAGTAGGGCGAGTAGGAGGAGACGCGGGCCACCGTGATGCCCAGCTTCCCGGCGGCGGCGATGTCGATGTTGTTGTAGCCGGTGGACCGTTGGGCCACCATCCGGGTGCCGCCCTCGGCCAGTGTGCGCAACACCTCGGCGTCGAGGGTGTCGTTGACGCTGGAGAGCACGACCTCGTGGCCCGCGGCGGTCGGGGCGGTGTCCCGGTCCAGGAAGAGGGTCAGGCAGCGCAACCGGTGCCGGTCGCCGGGTGACGCTCCGAACGCCTGGCGCAGCAGCGGTTCCTCGTCCGCGAGGACGCCGTAGGCGACGATCTCCACGTGTGCTCTCCTCATGCCTCGAATGATGTGTCCGGCACGGCAGGCCGGTACGGGGCGTGGCCTCGCGTCGCGAGGCCTGTTCACTGTCCGCTGTGCACGTGCCCGAGTTCGCGTCCGGTGACCATTTCCGACCGGATCCGCAGGAAGACCCCGTCCCGCACGGGCATCCAGTCGCGGTGACCGCGGCGGGAGAGGCGTTCGTGCTCGGCGGGGTCGGTCACCACGGTGGCCCGGCCCAGCACGACCACGCTCCAGCCGGACTGCGTCGCCGCGGTGAACTCGTCCCCCTCGAAGGCCACGACGACGCCGTCGACCGCCTGGACGAGGTCGGAGCCGGGCGCGGTGCGCAGCACCACGGAGGCGTCGTCGTCCAGGGAGAAGCTGACCGGGAGGACCGCGGGCAGCGCCTGCCGTGTGTAGACCACGCGGCCGACCGGCACTGTGCCCAGCAGGCGCAGGCACTCCTGCCGGTCGAGCACCCGAAAGGTATCGTTTGCGAACATCACGCCATGGTCCCTGGAGTCCTGGACGCGCAGTAGGGCCGATCGGCCCTCGTACGGTCCCGTGTGGGTACGCCCCGGGCCTGGTCGCGGGCAGCGGCGCACCACGGGCATGCCGTGGGGTCGGGGACCGGTTGCGCCGTGCGGGGCGACGGCGACGGGTGCCGGGCTGTGGCGCGGGAGCGCACGGGTGATCGAGCCGGGTGGGCGGACGGGCGCCCCGCCGCGGGTGCGGCGGCCGTCGGCGGCCGAAGCGTCGGCGACCGCCTCGGGGAAGTGACGGGCGGGGCTGCCGGGCACGGGCCGGCGGGGCTCTGCCCGGGCGCTGGGCCCGGCCCGGTTGCTCAGCCGGGTACCTCCTGCCGGGCAGGGCGCTCGGCGGGCGTGGTGAGCTGGTTGACCACGCCGATGACGCCCTCGACCCGCCAGGCCGACCGGATCGCGGCTCCCATGTCGGCGCTGGTGGGTGTTTGCCCGCGCAGGGTGACCACGCCGTCGCGGACGACGACCTCGACGGGCGCGCCGCCGGGGGCCCGCGTCCCGTCGCCGATCCGGCGGGTGACCTCGTCGCCTATGGCCCCGTCGTCCCGCAGGAAGACGCGCAGCAGGTCCCGGCGTGTGACGATGCCGATCAGGCGGTCCTCCTCGTCCACCACCGGCAGCCGGGAGACACCTCGCGCCTCCATGATCCTCGCGGCTCGCGCCACGCCCTGCTCGGGATGGACGGTGACCGCGGGAGTGGTCATGAGGTCGCCCGTGCGCGGCCGGCGCCCGGGCCGGACGGCGCCGTCCGCGCCGGCGCCGGGCAGGTCCAGCCGTCCCCGGCCGCAACTGCCCGGCGGGCTGCACCCGGCAGACTGCTCACCGCGGGTGCCGCTCGCCCGCGCGGCGCCCCCCGGCGGACCGCCCTGTGGCCCCGCCGGGACGAAGCAGGGGGCGGGGCGGGAGTCGAGGTGGGCGGTCAGGTCGCTGTGCGAGATGACACCGATGACCTTGTCGTCGCGGTCCACCACGGGCAGGCCGCTGATGCGGCGGGCCGTCAGCAGCCGGGCCACCCGGTCCAGCGGCGTGGTCCGGTAGCCGCGGACGACCTCTCCGGTCATCATCTCGCCGACGGTGCGGTCTCGCATGGCTCGCCCTCTTTCCTCGGAACGCCCGGTGGCCGGTCGCCGACGTCCCGCCGGACGCGGTACGCCCCCGCCCAGAGCGGTGGGCCGGCAGCCGCCCGGCGGCGCCGGGTGCCGACGTCGAGTGTCGACGTCGGGTGTCGACGTCGGGTGTCGACGGTCCAAGCGTGTGCCACGGCGCGCGCCGCGGGCAGGTCCGGGCGGTGCCGACACGGGGGGACCTTCGGACCCGGGGCGCCGCCGTGCGGCCGCGTCCCCGTCGTCACGAAGCGCCGAGGGCCGGGGCGGACGTCAGCACGGGCGGGCCGCCGGCCCGGCGCGTGCGCAACTGCGCGAAGAGGGTGGGCCGGCCCCGCCGGGAGGCCGCCGCAAGGGCGGAGCGACCGCGGGGTACCCGCTCGGGTCAGGCCGTGAATTCCTGGAGCGGAGCGGACCACCGTACGGCGGTGCCGTGCGGGTGGTTCGCTTCGAGGTCCAGCGTGCCGCCGGCCTGCTCGGCCCGCGTGGACAGGTTGTGCAGGCCGCTGCGGCGTGTGACGCCCGGGTCGATGCCCCGGCCGTCGTCGCTCACCCGCAGCCGCACCGCCGTGTCGGTCACGTCGACGTCCACCTCGACGGCGGTGGCCTGGGCGTGGCGGGCGGCGTTGGACAGCGCCTCGCCCAGCACGGCGAGGAGGTGCCCGGCCAGCTCCGGGGTCACCGCGCTGTCCAGCAGCCCGGTCATCCGCAGGGACGGGGTGAAGCCGAGGGCCTCGGTGGCGCGGTCCACCTCGGCCAGGACCCGGGTGCGCAGGCCGGCGCCGCGGGCGCGCTCGTGCTGCCCGAGGGAGTAGATGGTGGCGCGGATCGTCTTGATCGTGTCGTCCAGGTCGTCCACCACCCGCTGGACGCGCTCGGCCGTCTCCGGCCGGTCGGCGAGCCGGCCGAGGGTCGCCTGGAGGCTCAGGCCGGAGGCGAACAGCCGCTGGATCGCCAGGTCGTGCAGGTCGCGCGCGATGCGGTCGCGGTCGTTGAAGACCGAGAGGCGTTCGGCGTCCCTGCGGTGATCGGCGATCTGCAGGGCGAGGGCCGCCTGTGCGGCGAAGCCGGCGATCATCTCCAGCACGGCGCCGGTGTACGGGGGGCTGCCAGGTACGCGGGCGACCTGCAGCACTCCGCGGGTCTGCCCGCCCGTTCCGAGCGGCACGAAGAACGCCGGGCCCAGGTCCACCCGTGACGCGCTGCCTCCCTGCGAGCGGGAGTCCTCGGACAGACGGTCGCTGACGATCGTCTCGCCACTGCGAAGGACCTTGGCCGCCAGGGTCGTCGAGGGCAGCACCAGACCCCGTACCGCTTCCGCCTGCGCCCCCGCGGCGGCCTCCACGACGAGGTCCCCCGTCCCCGGCACCGGAACCGCCAACGTCACCAGGTCCGCCTCGGCCATCTCCGCGACGGCGGCCGTCAAGGCGTGCAGGACCTCGGCAGGGTCGACGCCCGACAACAGCGACCGGGTCAGTTCCCCCGACGCCGCCAGCCACCGCTGGCGGCGTCGCGCGTCGTCGTACAGGCGGGCGTTGTCGATGGCCACGCCGGCCGCGGCCGCCAGCGTGCGCAGCACGGACTCGTCGTCGGAGTCGAAGGGGGCCCCGCCGCGCTTGTCCGTGAGGTAGAGGTTGCCGAACACCTGGTCGCGGACGCGTACCGGCGCGCCCAGGAACGTGCACATCGGCGGATGGCCCGCGGGAAACCCGACGGAGTCCGGGTGGTCGTGGAGATCGGCAAGGCGCAGCGGCTCGGGATCGCGGATGAGCGTGCCCAGGATGCCCAGACCGCGCGGGTAGTGGCCGATGGCCGCGATGGTCTCCTCGTCCATCCCCACGGTGATGAAGCGCTGGATCGTGCCTTCCTCGCCCAGCACCCCCAGGGCCGCGTACTGGGCGTCGACCAGGTCCGCGGCGGAGTGCACGATGCGCCGCAGCACTTCTTCCAGATCCAGCTCGGAACCCACGGCCAGGACCGCGTCCAGGAGGGTCTGCACCCGGTCGCGGGTGTCGCGCACCCGCTGGACGTGGACCTGCAGGTCGTCCAGCAGCTCGTCCAGGCGCAGGTGCGGACGGTTCTGGCGCGGCACCCCGGTGCCCTCGTCGCTCACGACCGCTCCCTCCCCCCAACTCCAGGACTGTGCCAGGCAAGTATGCCCGAACAGCCCTGGGGCCGGGCCGGTGGCGGTGCTCCGGTGGATTCCGCGGTGCGACCGGATCATCCGGTCACACCGGTGGTGACGGGACGCGCACGTGCCGCGTCCGGCGGCCCGCGCCGACTCCCCGGCGGGAACGTGCCGCCCGGCGCCTCACCTGTCGACGACGGCGCGGGCTCCGACCAGGCCGTATACGCCGTCGTCGACGGGTTCCGGCCGCCGCGACTCGCGGATCACCGGGGTGCGGCCGGCGGCGTGGAGGGTGCGGACCAGGCCCTGCCGGGTGCCGACGGCCCAGCCGATGACGCAGGTGCCGTCCGGGACGGTGCCGACGGCCGGGGGTTCGCCGGAGGCCGGACGACGGCTGCCCGCATCGCGGCGCTCCTCGACGCGACGAACGCCAGGGGGCCGGTTCAGGGGTGCGGGACCACGGCGACGGGTGCCGGCGAGTGGTGGAGGAGGGCGTGGACGACGGGGCCGAGGAACGGGCCCGTGGGACCGGTGCGGATGCGGCGGCCGACGACGACCAGCGACGCTCCGGCGGCGGCGTCGACCAGGTGGCGGGAGGCGGGGCCGATGGCGGTCTCGGCGGTGACGGTGACCTCGGGGTGCTTGTCCCGCCAGGGGCTCAGGGCCGCGGCCAGGGCGTCGCTCTTCAGGGCCTGCAGCTCTTCCAGGAGGCTGGGGGCGAGGGATGCCGCCGGGTAGCCGAAGGAGGCCGGCGGGGTCCAGCCGTGCACCACGCGCAGTGTCGCGCCGCGGTCGGCCGCGGCCTCGAAGGCGAAGCGCAGTACGGCCTCGTCCGGCTTGGCCAGGTCCAGTCCCAGCACCACGTCGCGGTAGGGGGCCTGCGGTGAGGGGTTGCCGTCCGCGTCCGCGAAGTGTTCTCCGGCCGCGGTCGAGCCGGCGCGTACCAGGACCACCGGCCGCTCCGCGTGGGCGACGACCGACAGGGCGACCGAGCCGATCAGGAAGCCCGCGACGGAGCCGAGCCCGCGCGAGCCCAGGACGAGCAGTTCGCCGTCCTGCGCGTCGGACAGCAGGGCCGCGGCGGGCTGCCGGGACACCTGGACGGTGTCGATGCGCAGGCCGGGGTGGCGCTGACGCAGCTTGGTGGCGGCCTCGCGCGGGATCCTCTCGGCCCAGTGCCGCTGCGGGTCGGGGCCGACCAGCGGTGCGTGGGCCGTGTGCCGGGCGGGTTCCCAGATCCAAGCGTGGACCAGGCGCAGCGCCAGCCCCCGGCGCAGTGCTTCGCGGGCGGCCCAGTCCGCCGCCGCGAGGCTTTCCGGTGAACCGTCCAGACCGGCGACGATGGTGCGCGTCATGGTGTCGACCTCCTCGTGGTGTCCTTCTGCGTCCAGCGTGCTGGCCGCCGGTGGCCGGCAGTAGGGACCGAAGGTCCTTCGTGAGCAGGCGGACGGCCCCCCCGTCGCGGGACCGGAAGGGAGCCCGTGCTCCGGGCCCACCCGTGCGTACGCCCGCGGGCCGGCGGGAGCGGCCGGGTCACCGGGGCCCGGGCGTGCCCCATCCGTCCCGTGCGGTCGGGGGGCGCGACGGGCCGGGTCGTCCCGAGGAGCACCGGCCACCCGGCGGCGGCCCCGCCCGGCGCCGCGGGCTTCACGGCTGCTACGGCATCCTGCGCCTCCCGATCGCCGTGCTCCCGTCCGGCCGGTCCTGCCCGCTCCCCTCCGCGGGGGTGCCCACCGGTCCGTCAGGGGGCTCTCACGTCCTGCTGCCGAGTGCGGATGTGTCGATGTAGTCCCGGACGTGGCTGATCCGCCCGCCGTGCACCCGGAGCACCAGCAGTCCGGGAACGCCGAAGGAGGCGCCCGTGGCCGGAACCGTCGCCAGGACGACCTGTTCGGCGACGATCACCTCCGGGTTGGTGGTCTGGTGGACCGCGGTCCTGCGGATCTCCTCCACGCGTACGGGGCTCGCGTCCCACGCGGCCCGGTAGCCGGCCCGCACGGCCTCGCGGCCCTCGAAGCTCGGCGGGAAGCCGGGGGCCCTGAAGGGGAACTCGTGCAGGGCGTCGGCGGCGTAGAGGTCGGCGAGGTCGTCGGCCGACTTGTCGAGCATGGCCTGGTAGTAGCGGTCGAGGACGTCGTACGGGCTGCGCAGGGCAGCGGCTTCGGTGTCCGGCACGGGGGTGCTCCATTCGCTCAACGGATGTTGACCCAGTGGACAGTAGGCCGCACCGGTCCTTCGGTCAACGCTTGTGGAGCGAAAGGCTGTAGAGTGGCCCGGTGTCCGCCGCCCAGCCCTCCCGCGCCGAGCGCCGCCGCGCCTCGGAGGCGCGGATCCTCGACGGCGCGCGCGAGCTGTTCGCCGAGAAGGGGTTCGACCGCACCACCATCCGTGCCGTCGCGGCGGCGGCCGGTGTGGACCCGGCCCTGGTCATGCAGTACTTCGGCTCCAAGCGGGAGCTGTTCACCCGGGCCGTGCAGCTCCGACCCGCGGCGCCCGCGGCCACCGGCCCGGAAGGGCTCGCCGATCAGCTGCTGGCCACGCTGGGCCCCAAACTCGGCGCTCTGCCCGAGGGCGCACTGGCGATGATGCGGTCGATGCTCACCGACCCCGGGGCGGCCGACCAGGTCCGTGCCCGCCTCAACGAGCAGGCCGAAGCCGTCGTCGCCGCGATGCCACCCGTCCAGGACGCGGAACTGCGCGCCATGCTGGCTCTCACCACGCTGCTCGGCGTGACGATCGGCCACCAGCTCCTCGGTCTCCCCGCCCTTCGTGACGCCTCCGCCGACCACGTTGCGGCGCTCCTGCGCCCGGGTATCAGCGCCCTGACGGACGACAGGGCCGAGGGCGAAGGGACCGGCTGACCGGCGGCGCCCCGCTGGTGCGGGCGCGCGCCGGGTCACGCGCGCCGCGGGCGCTCGATGCCCGCCCGGCGCCCGCCCTCGCTACCGGATCAGGACGGAGCCGCCCGCGCCGCGCCCCGGTGCGCGGGACCCACCGGCGCACGGCCGTACCGGGGTGGGGAATGCGGGTTCGGGCCGCCGGCCGGGCGCCTAGAGTCGTCGTAGCGTCACCGGGTCGTGGGGGTCGGGGTGGACAAGGAGCAGGATCCCGCTGCGAGGTTGGCAGGTGCAGCGAGCGCCAGGGACGGTGGCGCGGCCGTGGGCGGAAACGTCGAGGTGCACGCGCAGGACGGTGCTTTCGCGGCCTTCTCGGTCCGTGACGTGTATCTGCAGGCGCCCGCCGGGCCTCGCGCCGTGGTGTGGCCGCACGCGGTGGGAGTGGTTCCACCGCTGGCAGGTGCGTTCCAGGACCGGGCGGAGCGTGCGCGGTTGCGGGCGGCCGCCGCCGAGGGCGGGACGGTGGTGCTGTGTCAGGTACTGGTCGGGATGGGCGGGGTCGGCAAGACCCAGCTGGCGGCCGACTACGCCGAACATGCGTGGGACGACGGGCACGGCGTCGATCTCCTGGTGTGGGTCACCGCGAACAGCCGGGACGCGGTCGTGACCGCGTTCGCGCAGGCCGGTGCGGAAGTGTGCGGGGCGGACCCGTCGGATCCGCAGCGGGCGGCCCGTACGCTGCTGGCGTGGCTGCGGACCGGACGCCGGCGGTGGCTGGTCGTTCTGGACGACGTCGCCGATCCCAGGGATCTGAACGGCCTGCGGCCACCCGCGGTTGCGTCGGGGCGGACGGTGGTGACCACCCGGCGGCGCGATGCCGCCCGCGCCATCGGCGGCACGGCGGTCGAGGTCGGGCTCTTCACCCCGGGTGAGGCGGAGGCGTATTTGGCCTCGGCGCTGGCCGCGGAGGGGCGCACCGAACCGGCCGCGGACCTCGCCGGACTGGCAGGGGACCTGGGACGGTTGCCGCTGGCGCTGTCGCAGGCGGCGGCCTACGTCATCGACGCGGGCATTTCGGCGGGGGAGTACCGGGAACTGCTGACCCGTCGGGCACGGTCGCTGGCCGAGATCAGCCCGGACGTCCCCCCGGACGACCAGACGCACAGCATGGCCGCGGCATGGACGCTGTCGGTGGAGCACGCCGACCGGCTACGCCCGGCCGGCCTGGCCCGCCCCGTGCTGCAACTGGCTTCCTTCCTCGCGCCCGGTGCCACCCCGGCGGCGGTCCTGACGAGCACCCCGGCACTGGACTACCTGACGGCCCACCGCACGCCCTGCGAGGGGCCGAGCGCCGGCACCCCCGCCGCGCCGGACCAGCCGGTCACCGCACGGGACGCGGCCGCGGCACTGCGCGCCCTGCACCGCCTCAGCCTGCTCACCGACGCGGCCCCGCCGGCCGCCCACGACGACGGCGCCACCGGTGCGACGGGGGACGCCGCCCGCGACGGCCGAATGGTGCGGGTCCACCAGGTCGTGCAGCGTGCCACCCGGGACACCCTCACTCCCGCGGAGTACGCCACCACCGCCAGGGCGGCGGGCGACGCCCTGCTCGCCACATGGCCCGACGTCGAACGCGACACCGAACTGGCCCAGGCCCTGCGTGCGTGCACCACCGCGCTGATCGCCTGCACCGAGACCGGCGACGGGAACGCGGGTTGCCTGTACCAGCCCGACGCGCATCACGTCCTCTACCGGTACGGGCAGAGTCTGGGTGAATCCGGGCAGCTCAACGCTGCCATCGACCACCACGTACGACTCGCCGGGAACGCCGCCCGCCACCTCGGCCCCGACCACCCGAACACGCTGACCGCCCGCGGCTACCTCGCCGACTGGCAGGGGATGGCGGGCGATGCGGCCGGTGCCGTCACCGCGCTCGCCGGCCTGCTCGACGACCAGGTGCGGGTGCTCGGGCCCGATCACCCGAACACCCTGACCACCCGCCATGTCCTCGCCTTCTGGCGCGGAGAGGCGGGGGACGGCGCCGGTGCCGTCACCGCGCTGGCCGGCCTGCTGGACGACCGGTCGCGGGTGCTCGGTCCCGACCACCCCGACACCCTGACCACGCGCGGCTACCTCGCCCGGTGGCGGGGGGAGACGGGGGACGCTTCCGGTGCCGTCAGCGCGTTCGCCGGCCTGCTGCACGACCAGGTGCGGGTGCTCGGTCCCGACCATCCCGACACCCTGACCACCCGCGGCTTCCTCGCCGGCTGGCGGGGAGTGGCGGGCGATGCGGCCGGTGCCGTCAGCGCGTTCGCCGGCCTGCTGGACGACCGGCTGCGGGTGCTCGGCCCGGACCATCCCGACACCCTGACCACCCGCCACAACCTGGCGCACTGGCGGGGGGCCTCGGGGGACGCTCCCGGTGCCGCGACCGCACTCGCCGGGCTGCTGGACGACCGGCTGCGGGTGCTCGGTCCCGACCATCCCGACACCCTGACCACCCGCCACGACCTGGCGCACTGGCGGGGGGCCTCGGGGGACGCTCCCGGTGCCGCCACGGCGTTCACCGAACTGCTCCACGACAACGTCCGGGTGCTCGGCCCCGACCACCCGAGGACCCTCGCGGCCCGCCACAGCCTTGCCCACTGGAACGAACAGGCTGAAGAACACGGAGGTTCCTCGGCGTTGCCGCTCCAGGGTGAGGCCGGCACGGGCGAATGACGTCGTGCGGCCGGGCCGCACCGGGGCCGGCGGAAGATCCGCCAGGCCTTCGGCCGCGTCGGCGGGGCGACCCTGCTGCCCGGAGCATCCGCACCAGGCGCTGAGCGTGCCACGGGGTGGCTGACCGGCGGGGCTCCGGTGCTCGGCCGAGGCCCCGGACCAGGGACCGCAACGCCCGGCAGGATGCCGCCGGACCGCCGGGACGGGATCCTCACCGCGGGCAGGATCCGGGGGGACCCGGGCGCGGTGCGGGGCACCCCCTCCGCGCGGTGCGGAGGTGCGCGGGGCGGGCCGCGGCGGCGCCGCAACGGCCGAACCCCCTGTCCGCACGGATCAGTCGCCGCGTGCTCCGTCGGTGAGTTCCCGCAGGATGTCGGCGTGGCCCGCGTGCCGTGCGTGCTCACGGATCAGATGCACGTAGATCCAGCGGAGCGACACCCGGCCCTTCTTCTCGTGCGGCACGGTGTGGTCGAGGTCGAACCGGGCGGCCAGACGTCGGGATTCCGAGCAGGCGCGGTCGAACTCGGCTACGACGTCGGCCACCGTTTCCGTGGCGTCCACCTGCCAGCTCGCCGGGCCCCCGTACGAGTCGCCGGTGATGTCCTCGCGGGGCCGCTGCGCCAGATAGTGCTCGAACCAGTTCCTCTCGACCGCGGCTGCGTGCTTGATCAGGCCGACAAGCGTCGTCGGCGAGGGCACGAGTTGCCGGCGCGCCTGTTGCTCGGACAGGCACCGGAGTTTGCCCCGCAGCGCTTCGCGCTGGTGGTCGAGGAAGGTCTCCAGGACCTGCCGCTCACCCGAGGCGCTGACAGCGTCTTCGTCCACAACCGGCGCGGTGATCTCCACGGGGCCACCGTCATTGCCGCCGAGGTGCGCGCGGGCCGGTCGCCAGGGGACGGGCGGGCAGAACACGGCGCCGTGTTCCGTGAGCCGGGAGGGGATGTCTGCCAGGCCTGGCAGCTGGTCGATGTGGTGGACTCCTGCCGGCAGCGTGCCGGTGACGATGTCCCGGGTGACATGGGCGGCGACCAGCGCTGTGATCCGGGACTGTCCACTGCCGGTCATGGTGACGGCGGCGTGGGTGTCGCCATGGTGGCCGTCGACGCGGATCGCGAAGCCGCTCGTTCCGATGTGGACACGGGAGAGGATCCGGGTGAGGGCTCTTCGGAGGGTCCCGGTCCGGAATGCGCCGATGCGCCGCAGGCCGAAGAGCAGCGCGGTGAGAGGTGCGGAGTCGAGGCACATCCGTGTGGTGACGGTGCCGACGCCCAGCGTGCGGCGCAGGCTGTACTGGTCGGAGAAGCCGAACGGGTGGGCGGTGCGGGTGTTGTGGCCGGCCAGGGCGACGCGGAGCGGCTGCGCCCCGTGCGGGTGCCGCCGGCCGAGTTGGCGGACGGTCCAGCCGACGGCGTCGAGGCCGTGGTGTTCGCCCGCGCCCAGGAGCACCGTGATGTCGAGCCGGTCGGCCCCGCCGAGGGTCTCGTGGACCTGCCGTGCCAGCAGGTTGGTGAGTCCCGGTGCGACGCCGACGCTCAGTACGGCGGTGGCTCCGCTTTCCTGGGCGAGGTCGGCCATCGTCTCCACCGTGCGCAGGAGCCGGTCGCAGGCGCCGACGTCCACGAGGTGGATTCCGTGCCGCAGGCAGGTCCGGGCCAGGGCGCTGTCGGGTGGTTCGACGCAGAGGACGACGGTGCCGATCGAGTACCGGCGCAGGAGCCCGTCGAGGCCGCCGGGCTCGTGGAGGTCGAGGCGGACCGCCCTGATGCCGGAGGCGAGGCGGGCCCGCTGCGGGCGGCGGCCCGCCGCGAGGACGCGACCGGGAAACCACCCGTCGAGCGTCCGGGACACGATCGCGCCGACGGCGCCGTAGCCGCCGACGACGAGGATCGCCCCGGTCCCCGGCCCGGTCGTCACGGACTGGGGGGAGGCGGCAGCTACGCGGCCGGTGGCGGGCTTGCGCGCGTCGGACGACACGTGGCGCACGGTCACAGGGAACTCCTTCAAGGGCGGGTGCCGGGAATCGGGTGCGGGCGGCGGTCGTCGGCGGCTGGGGGCCGTGGGCCGCCGAAACGGCGCCGGCCCGTGGCGATGGCGTCGGCGATACGCCGGGCTTCACGCCCGTGCTGGCGCAGGTTGCCTTCGATCGCGGGCCAGAAACCGGTGAGCCACAGGCCGGGCAGCGCTTGGCGTCCCTTGCCGGTGAGTGGCCGCTGATGCCGGTCGAGGACGCCCAGGGGGCCGAGGAGGTCGGCGAGGCCGGAGCGGTAGCCGGTGGCGGTGACGATGACGTCGGGCTCGACGCGCAGGCCGTCGCGCAGGATGGCCTCGTTCGGGGTGAGGCGGGTGACGTCGGCGACGATGCTCAGTCGTCCGGCGACGAGGTGGCCGACGAAGCCCTGGTCGACGGCGGCGGTCACCCCCGTGGTGCGCATCCGGCGGAACGGGCCGTCGGCCGCGGCGGGCAGGCCGTAGGGCGTCAGGTCGCCGAACGCGCGCCGGGAGATCGCCCGGGCCAGGCCGTCGCGCACCCTTTCGGGCAGGTAGCGCAGGGCGACGGTCGCGGGGTGCAGAGGGACGCCCCACATCTGCCGCGGCAGGATGGTGGGCGGGCGGCGGATCGACATCCACAGCTGGGCGACGCCGTGGTCGACGAGGTGCCCGGCGATCTCGACGGCGGAGTTGCCCGCGCCTATCAGCAGGACCCGCCGGCCGGCGAGGTCGGCGGCCCGGCGCAGTTCGGCCACGTGCCGGACCGGCCCGCCGAAAGCGGCGAGGCCGGGCAGGTCGGGTTGCCAGGGAACCCGGTCGTTGCCGGTGGCGACGACGACGTGCGTGGCTTCGTACACTCCGGTGTCCGTGCCGACCTGCCAGCCGCGACCGGTCGGGGTGAGACGCCGGGCGCGTACGCCGAACCGGATGTCGAGGGCCTGCCGCGATGCGTACCGCTCCAGATAGGCGACGTAGTCGTCGCGGCTCACCCAGCGGCCCGCGTGCCGCGGAACGGCGAGGCCGGGCAGGCCCGACAGCCACCGGACGGTGTTGAGCCGCAGGTCTTCGTGCCGCTGCCGCCACGAGGTCGCGACCCGGTCGCCCTGTTCGAGAACGACGTTCGTCACCCCGCGTTCCAGCAGGGCGGCCGCGGCGCCCAGTCCGGCCGAGCCGGCGCCGATGATCACCACCGCCGGCTTCATGACGCCCCGCCGTCGTGTCGGATCCCGGTGGCCCGGACGGTGCCCGCGCCGGCGGCCCTCTGCCGCCGGCCGTGACGCCGCAGGCAACCCTGTTCCGCCGCTTCCGACGGCAGGAGGGCGAAGCACCACTGAGGCTCCGGCGCGCCCGACCGCTCCTTCAGGGCGAGCGGACCGGCGCCGGCCGCCGGACGGCCGGCAGCGTGCGGGGCGGGCACGGGGCCGCCGGGCGAGCCGCAGCCGAACTCCGGTACGCGGGCCGGTGGGGGCGGCAGCGGGTTGCGCATGAGCCGCCGGTTCCCGGCGGGCCGGCGCCCGTCACCGGTGGCAGGGGGCGTGGTCGTCATCAGGACTGTCCTTCCACTGCGGCCGGTGTCGTGGTGGCCTTCGACGGATCAGGACGCAGGAGGACGAGGGTGAGGAGCAGGCCGAGCAGGGCGAGCGCCGCGCATGCGGCGAACCCGGCCCGCAGGCCGGTGAGGTAGTCGGGGTCGGTGGCGGGCGTATCGGGCCCGGTCAGCGCGGCGGCCAGGACGAGGACGGCGGTGACTCCGAGGCCGGAGCCGATGCGCTGGGCGGTGCTGACGAGTCCCGCGGTCACGCCCGCGTCGACGGGGGCGACCGCTGTGACCGCCGGGGCGGTCACGCCGACGAACGCCGCCGGGAGGCCGAGGCCCAGCAGGAGTGCGGCGGGCAGGACGTCCGTCACGTAGTCCAGCGTCGAGGGCAGTCTGGCGAACCAGGCCAGACCGGCGGCCTGCAGGGCGAGGCCGATGGCCAGCATCCGGCGCGCCCCCAGCTGTTCGAGCAGCCCGGGCACGACCGTCCGCGACGTGAGCAGGGCGGCGGCCGCGACGGGCAGGACGGCCAGACCCGACCGGTTCGGGCCGTAGTGCTGCGTCTGCTGCAGATAGAGCGCCAGCAGCGCGAACGCCGGCACGTGAGCCGCGCCGACCAGCGCGTTGACCAGCGTCGACCCGGTGACCTCGCGTACGCCGAACAGCCGCAACGGCACCAGTGGCTCTCGGGTGCGCGCCTCGACGACCGCGAACCCCGCGAGCAGCAGTACGGCGACGGCCAGCAGCCCCACGGCGACCGCGCGCGTGCCGGGTTCGGCCAGCGCGCCGACGGCGTACCCGAGCGTCAGCAGCCCCGCGGTACCGACGACGGCGCCGGGGAGGTCGAGCCGCACGGCCTCCCCGCCGCTGCGTGCCTGGTCCGCGGGGAGCAGGCGCGGGCTCAGGACGAGGGCGGCCGCGCCGATCGGCACGTTGATCAGGAAGATCGCCGGCCAGCCCAGGGCCTGCGTCAGCAGCCCGCCGGCGGACGTGCCGATCGCCGCGCCGGCGGCGCCCATGGCGCTCCACACACCGAACGCGCGCCGCCGCGCGTCCGGGTCGGTGAAGGTACGGGTGAGCAGGGCGAGTTGCGCGGGTATCAGCACCGCGCCGCCCACGCCCTGCAGCGCGCGGGCCGCGATCAACTGCCATGGCGCCACGGCCAGACCGGCGGCAGCCGAGGCCAGCGTGAACAGCACCAGTCCGATCCGGAACATGCGCCGGGCGCCGAAACAGTCGGCGGCCCTGCCGCCGGCCAGCATGCAGCCGCCGAAGGCCAGAAGGTAGGCGTTGGTGACCCAGCTCAGCCCCGCCTCCCGGAGATGCAGGCCGGCGCCGATCCGCGGCAGGGCGATGTTGACCACCGAGGTGTCGAGGAACACCAGCAACTCGACGGCGGTGATCAGGACCAGGGCACCGCTGCGGCCCCTGAAGGAGTGTTCGGCCATCTGCTCTCCAACTCTCACTAGAGTCTGACTCCAGTGAGAGTTGCGCTAGAGTAATGCTCCAGTCAATGTGAGGAGGGTCACCCGTGACCGGCGGCCCGAAGGGCGGAGCGCGCGCGGCGAAGGCCGCCGCCACCCGCGAGCGCATGCTGAAGGCGGCCCGCAAGCTGTTCACCGAAAGCGGCTACACGGCAACGACGATGCAGGCGATCGCCACCGAAGCCGGCGTCGCCGTGCAGACGCTCTACTTCACCTTCGAGACCAAACGCGCGATCCTCAAGGAACTCCTCGACGTCGAGATCGCCGGCGACGCACTGCCCGTCGCGTCCCTCGAACGTCCCTGGGCCGGCGAGGCCCTGGCCGCCCCACCTGCCGAGATGCTGCGCCTGCTGGCCGTGAGGACCGCCGAGATCCACGCCCGCGTCGCGGCGGTGCTGGAGGTCGTACGCTCCGCGGCGGCCACCGACCCGGAGATCGCCGAGCTCTGGCGCACCAACATCGCCCAGCGCCACACCGTCGTGGCCGTGTTCACCGGCGCGCTCGCCGCCAAGGGCGGCCTTCGTCCCGGCCTCGACCCGCTGCGCGCCGCCGACACCGCACTGGCGGTCATGACGCCGGAGACCTATCTGCTCCTCACCGGCGACCGCCGCTGGAGCAATGCCGAGTGGGCCGACTGGGCCGCCGACACCCTCATCCGCTTGCTGCTCGGATGATTCGCTAGAGCGTGCATCTAGTCTGCACGAGAACTGGCATGCTGCGGGCGGGCTGCCCGGTACGGCACGTGCCGGCGAGGTGGCCGGCCTGACGCGGACCGCGGGCGAGCGGCTCCACCGGAGGCGGTCCGTCCCCCGCTACGGGGCCGCGCGCGGCCCGGCGCCTCTTCGGGATCCGGCCGGGCGCCGCGCGGGCTGCCGTCGGTGGGGCGGGGCCCGGGTGCCGGTGCGGCCGGACCGGGGGTGCCCGGATCCGCCGAGGTCATCCCTCCGGGAGGCGCGCCGAGATCTTTTCGGCGGACTCGCCCGTGTGGAGGGCGAGGACATCGGCGACGAGGGTGTCCAGCGGCGGCCAGGGGATCGCACCGTGGTCGTTGTAGAGGGCGACGAGGCCGTGCAGCGCGGTCCACAGCAACAGCCCGTCCCGCCATTGCCGTTCGGGACCGGACCGCTCACCGCCGCGCTGCCGGACGCCGGCCAGTGAGGTGATGACGGAACCCAGGAGGGCCTCGCCGGCGCCGTGGGCCTGGAGGGGGACGAGTTCGGCCGGCATGCGGCCGCCGAAGAGCGTGCGGTACTCCCCGGGGTGCCCGACCCCCCAGCGCACGTAGGCGGCGCAGCGGGCGACGAGGTCGTCCAGGGGGCCGGCGGTCGGGGCCGCCGCCTCGTCCATCAGCCGGGCCAGTTCGGCGTACCGCAGCCGCAGGACGTGCTGGATCAGGGCGCCCAGGTCGGGGAAGTGGCTGTAGATGCTGGCGGGCGCGACGCCGACCTCGCGGGCGACCTGCCGAAGGGTCAGCGTCTCGGGCCGGTCGAGGGTGGCCAGCAGCCGGGCGGCGGCGTCGACCAGTTCGGCCTTGAGCGTCTGCCCCTGTCCGCGGGGGTTGCGTCGGCGACGCGGGGCCTGTTCCCCGCCCATACCCGGCTCCTCCTCGTCGGCAACGAGCGTTCACCTTACCTCCGGCGCCGCTCGTGCGCCGGGGCCTGCGGCTTGACACTCCTCACCAACACGTGTTCACTCAAATTCACCAACACCTGTTCAGTTAAGAGGTTCGTCATGCGCATCGCAGTGCTCGGCGCGACCGGCCGGGTCGGACGGCTGGTCGTGGACCAGGTGGTCGAGCGGGGCCACGAGGCAGTCGCGCTCGTCCGCAGCCCGCAGAAGTACGCCCAGCCCGCACGGGGCGGGGTCGAGGTCCGCCAGGCGGACGTGACCGGACCGCAGCCGTTCCCGGACCTGAGCGACGTGGACGTGGTCGTGTCCGCGCTCGGCATCAGCAAGGGCGACGGCCCGGGCGCCCTGGTGGCGGGGGCGCGGATACTGGCGGCCCTGCCCGTCCGCACACTGTGGCTCGGCGCCCTGGGCTCGGGGGTCTCGACCGGCGCCGGCGGGGGCATCTACCAGGCGGTGATGAAGATGTTCGTCGGCAAGGAACTCGCGGAGAAGGCCGCGGCCGACGCGATCGTCCTGGAAGGCGGCGCCACCGTTTTCCACGCGCCCGACCTGTGGGTCGGGGACGTCAGCGCGGCCCGCCGCAACGTACCCCTGGCGCAGTATCCCAAGCCCTTCCTGCCGCCGCACGCCTCGCGTGCCACCGTCGCGGCGCTCATCGTGGACGAGGCCGAACGGCCGACGTCCGGGGCCGGGGTACTCGTGCCGGTGGCGGGCGCCTGAGGGCGGGCTGAGCCGCCGCCGCGCTCCCGGATCCGGCGGAAGCCGTCGCTGAACCGCGGCGCGCGGCCGGGCAGCCCGGACGCAAGGACGTCCTGGCCGACGAGAACGTCCCGGACCCCCGGGGCAGGTGTTCCGGGCGGGATCGGCAGACGGACGGGCGGCCGGGCGCCGGACATCCGGGCGGATCTCTCGGAACGCGGGTCAGCCCGCGAAAGCGGGGTGCGTCGGATAGACGGTGTCGCCGCTCTTCGCCAGGTTGACGCGCGCGCCGCGCAGGATGTGCGTCTCGATGTCGCTCCTCGTGATGGGCCTGGTCTCGCCGCCGGCGACGTTCGGGCCGGTGTTCACCGGCAGGGCGCCGACATCGAGCTGCTGCGTCATGGTGTCGGGGTATTCGAGGGCGATCAGGGCGCTCACCTCGTCCGTGCCCATCCACCTCGGGAACATGGTGCTGGCCTTGGGGTTCGTCTGCTGGCTGGCGTAACGCCACTTCAGGACGTGCACCTTGTTCTCGTTCCCGACGGTCTCCGTGGCCACGATGCCCCTCGGGAGCCGGCCGTTGGTGTAGGCGTGCAGGCCCTGCGGCCGCTGCTTGTCGACGTTGCCGGTCATCGGCGTGCCGTTGAAGATGTGGTCCTTCAGCTGCCTCTTGACCAGTCCCGCGAGCTGCCCGACGGCCGTCCTGCCCATGGTGATGCGCCGCTGGTGGCCGGCGCGGTCGGCGTCCGTCTTCGCGCGCTGGACCATCCGCGCCACGACCTGGTTGCCCACGCTGCCCTGGAGAACCATCCCACCCGGGACGGCTCTGCCGCCCACCCGGCCCCCGGCCCTCTCGGTACGGGGCGAAGCGTGCTCGTCCTGCGTACGGCTGGCGGGGCCCGTGTGTCGTGCGACTGCCATATACCCTCTCCCGGCGAAGCCGGCGGAACCGGCGGTCCATCGCTGCCGCACCACCCTATTTCGGGACTCCCGCGGTGGGCCAGGGCGCATGGTGGGGGGCGGGAGGCGCCGCAGGGCGTGGGGCGGACACAGCCGCACCCCAACCTCGGACCCGTCGCTCAGCCGGTGCCGGCCCGCCACACCCGCTCCACCTCGCCGGCAGTACGGCACCTTGCCCCGCGGCGCGGCCCCGCCGTACTCGCGGCGGCTCGGTTTCGCGGACGCGGTCCGCGGTCGTTCCCGCCCGGCGGTGTGCCTACCATTGCATAGGGCATCCAGACGCGGCCTCCGGATCGCCTGCCAGGGGAAATGCCGCCGGGACGCCTGGTTCCGTGAGGACGTGGAGCCTTCGGGTGCGGGGAAGGCACAGAGAAACGGAGTGGGGCATGCAACGGCGGGCGCTGCTGGGCCGTGAGACGGAGCGTCGCGCGCTGGCCGCCCTGGTCGAGCAGGGGGCCGCCGGGTCCGGCGGCGCGACGGTGATCATCGGCGAGCCGGGGATCGGCAAGTCGGCGCTGGTCACGGAGGCCGCGGCCGCGGCGGCGCGCGGCGGGACCCGTGTGGTCACTGCCGTGGGGGTCCAGTCGGAGGAGGACCTGCCCTGCGCCGGCCTGCACCAGCTGGTGCACCAGCTGCGGGACGGGATCGACGACGTGCCGGAGCGTCAGCGCACCGCGCTGCTCGCAGCCGTCGGGCTCGTCGACGAGGCCGTCCCCGATCTGTACCTCGTCGGCCTGGCCGCGCTGACGCTGCTGACGGACGCGGCAGCCAAGGAGCCGCTGCTGGTGGTCGTCGAGGACGCCCACTGGATGGACCGCGCCAGCCTCGATGTGCTCGGGTTCGTGGCGCGGCGGATCGAGTCCGACCCAATCGTCCTGGTCGCCGTCACCCGGCGCCCTGACGACCGCCTCAGCAGCGCCGGCCTGCCGGTGCTGCACCTCGGCCCGCTGACGGACGAGGCGTCGGGCGAGGTGCTGGACGCGGTGGCCCCCGGCCTGGGACAGCAGGTCAGACGGCGGCTGCTGGAGGAGGCCGCCGGGAATCCGCTGGCGCTGACCGAGCTGCCGGTCGCGCTGCGGTCGGTCGGCGGGGCGTACGCGCTCAACCCGGGCCCGCTGCCGCTGACCGCGCGGCTGGAGCGGACCTTCACGGCACGGGTGTCCCGCCTTCCGGCCGACACCCGTGCGGTCCTGCTCCTCTCGGCCCTCAACGGTGACGGAACGCTGGACGAGTGCCTCGCCGCAGCGACCCGGATGCTCGGGACGGCGGTCGACGTCACCGCTTTCGAGGCAGCGGTCGACGCGGGTCTGGTAGAGGCCCAGGGGCTCGCCTTCCGGCACCCGCTCGTCCGCTCGGCGATGGACCACGCCGCCACCGCCGCGGAACGACAGGCCGCACACGCCGCTCTGGCCGCCGGGCTCCAGAGGCAGCCCGATCGGCAGGCGTGGCACCGTGCCGCCGCCACCGCTGGTCCCGACGAACGGGCAGCACGGGATCTGGACTCCACGGCCGGCAGAGCCCTGCGGCGAGGCGGTGTCGCCGCGGCCCTTGCCGCGCTGATGCGGGCGGCGGAGCTGACGGAGGACCCGTCCGCGCGGGCAGACCGGCTGCTCCGGGCGGCGGAACTCGCGCTGGAGTCCGGCCAAGGAGACGTCGCGGCGCATCTGCTGGCCCAGGCGCGCTCACTGGACCTTTCGGTCCGGGACCGGGGCCGCGCGGCCTGGGTCAGCATCGCTCTGGCCGAGGGGACGCGGGGCGAGGGCGCCGCGACCGCCGAGCTGGCCGAGCTTGCGGTCGAGATCGCCGCCGGAGGCGAGCCGGTACTGGGGCTGCGCATGCTGTGGGGCGCGGTCCTGCAGTGCTTCTGGGGAGAGCCGGGGGCGGCTGCCCGTGAGCGCGTCGCCGCTGCCGCCGACCGGATGCCCGTGCACGCCGGCAACGCCGACCTGGTCGCTCTGCGGGCGTACTCGGCGCCGGTCGAGCGCGGGGGAGCGGTCATGGAAGGCCTGGCGGATCAGCTGGAGCGCTCGTCCGAGAACGCGGAGGGGGACCAGCTCCTGGGGGGCGCCGCCGTGACGGTGGGCGCTCCCGCCCTGGCAAGCCGTCTGACGGCGAGGTCGCTGGACCCCCTGCGGGCGCAGGGCAGGCTGTCGATGCTGGCCCGCGCCCTCTGCGTCCAGGCGGGGAGCGCCGCGCGGCTGGGCGACGTACGCGCTGGTTTCCTCGCCGCGGAGGAGGCCTCGTCCCTGGCCCGCGAGACCAGCCAGCCTCTCGTGCACGCGATGGTGAATGCCATCCGCGCGCAGCTGGCCGCCGTCAGCGGCGACCCGGCGGCGGAGGCGTGGGCGGCGGAGGCCGAGCGCGCGGCCCTTCCGAGCGGAGGGCGGCCGGTGCTGGCCATCGTCCAGATGGCCCGCGGGCAGGCGGCGCTCTGCCAGGGGCGCTACGGCGACGCCTTCGGCCACCTGCACCGCGCCTTCGACCCGGCTGACCCCGCCTTCCACCCCTGGCTGCGCTTCTACGCGGTCGCGGAGCTGGTCGAGGCGGCGGTGCGCAGCGAATCCGCCGAGGTGGCACGCGAGGTCGTGCGGGAGCTGACCCCGCTCGGGGAGACGACTTCTTCGCCCGCCCTGCTCTGCGGGTTGCGACTGGGCCGGGCCCTGCTGAGCCCGCAGGACGACGCCGAGCCGCTCTACAGGGCGGCCCTCGACGCCGTCCCCACGGACTGGCCGTTCGAGCGGGCGCGGGCGCGCCTCGCCCTGGGCGAGTGGCTGCGGCGTCACCGGCGTCCCGCGGAGTCCCGCGTCGTCCTGCAGGCCGCGCGCGAGATCTTCGACGCGCTCGGCGCGTCGGCGTGGGCGGAGCGGGCGCGGCAGGAGTTGCGCGCTGCGGGCGCGTCGTCGCCGCGCCAGGATCCGGCTGCGGTGGACCGGTTGACCTCGACCGAGCTGCACGTCGCTCAGCTTGCCGCGCAGGGTCTGACGAACCGGGAGATCGGGGAGCGGCTGTACGTCTCGCCCAGGACGGTGAGCACTCATCTCCAGCGGATGTTCCCCAAACTGGGCGTGGCGTCCCGTGGGGAGCTTGTCGGGGTGCTGGGGGGCACGGTGACGTACCCCGAAGGCGCGGTGTCGTGACGTACGGCGGAGACGTAGGCCGACGGACGCGGTGCAGCCCGTTTGATTCCTAGGTTTGTGCCATGCCCGGTGCGCACACGGTGGACGGGGCGGGAAGGCACACCATGGGAAGCGTCACCGTCGGCGCCGAGGGCTCGACCGGTATCGAGCTGTACTACGAGGACCACGGCTGTGGGCAGCCGGTCGTCCTGATCCACGGCTATCCGCTGGACGGGCAGTCGTGGGAGAAGCAGACCGATGCGCTGGTCAGGGCCGGCTACCGTGTCATCACCTACGACCGCCGTGGCTTCGGCCGGTCGAGCAGGACCATGACGGGCTACGACTACGACACCTTCGCCGCCGACCTGGACGCCGTGCTGACGCAGCTGGACCTGCGTGACGTGGTTCTGGTCGGGTTCTCGATGGGTTCGGGCGAGGTCGCCCGCTACCTCGGCGTCTACGGCTCGCAGCGGGTGGCGAAGGCGGCGTTCCTCGGTTCGCTCCAGCCGTTCCTGCTGCAGACGCCGGACAACCCCGCCGGTGTGCCGCAGAGCGTCTTCGACAAGATAGCCGAGCAGGCGCAGGTCGACCGCCACGCCTGGTACGAGAGCTTCTTCGTCGACTTCTTCAACACCGACGAGACGCTCGGGTCGCGGCTCAGCGAGGCCGCGGTGCGGGCGAACTGGGTCACCGCCGCCGGCTCGGCGCCCGTGGCCGCGTACGCGTGCGTCCCGGCATGGCTGACGGACTTCCGGGCCGACGTGGAGCGCATCGACGTGCCGTCGCTGATCCTGCACGGGACCGCCGACCGCATCCTGCCGATCGACGCCACGGCCCGCGAGTTCCGCCGCCGCCTGCCCGACGCGCGATACGTCGAGATCGACGGCGCCCCGCACGGGCTGCTGCTCACCCACGCAGCCGAGGTCAACGCCGCCCTGATCGACTTCCTCAGCGCCTGAGAACCGGCCCTTTTTCTCATTGCAGGAGCACGTTGTCATGAAACCCACGATCGTCCTCGTCCACGGCGCGTTCGCCGAGTCGTCGAGCTGGAACGGCGTGATCGGGAAGCTGCGTTCCGCCGGGCACCCGGTGATCGCGGCCCCGAACCCGCTGCGCAGCCTCAGCGGCGACGCCGCCGTCCTCTCCGCCGTCCTGTCCGGCATCGACGGCCCGGTCGTGCTCGTCGGACATTCCTACGGCGGCGCGGTCGCCTCCAACGCCGCCGTCGGCCACGACCACGTTAAGGCGCTCGTCTTCGTCGCGGCGTTCGCCCCGGAGCGGGGCGAGAGCATCTTCGACCTGTCCGGCAAGTTCCCCGGCAGCACCCTCGGCGACACCCTGAACCAGGTCCCGCTCGCCGACGGAACCGCCGACCTGTACATCCGCCAGGACGCGTTCCACCAGCAGTTCACCGCGGACGTCACCGCCGAGCACGCCGCTCTGGCCGCCGCCACCCAGCGCCCGCTGAACACCACCGCGCTCAACGAGCCCTCCGGTGAGCCGGCGTGGAAGACCGTCCCGTCCTGGTTCATCTATCCCGGCCTGGACCACAACATCCCCGTGGAGGCCCACCGCTTCATGGCCGAGCGCGCCGGCTCCCGCCGCAGCGTCGAGCTTCCCGGCGCCTCCCACGCCCTTCCGGTGTCCGAGCCCGCAGCGGTGGCGGACCTCATCCTCGCCGCCGCCGAACTCGTCAGAAGCCCACCTGTGCCGGCCCGGCGCATGGCGGCCCGGCGCCGTGCCGGCACCCCCTCAACCGCCGGACCCCGATGACCGTCTGACCCTCGACCGGCCGCTGTTCGTCCGCCCCGCCGGGGCGCTCGTGCCGCTGCCGTCCGGACCTCGCTCCCCGGCCGGGACCGCCCTCGGCCGGGGTGGAGGCCGGCGCCGGCCCCGCGGGTCCGGCCGCCCGGGCGCAGAAGGCCTTCCGCGCCCGGCAAGGTGATCAACGGCGCATCGGCCTTCCTGCACGAGCTGTTCGGACCGGCCGGGATCCGTGCCCGCTCCGCCGTCGGCGTCGCCGTGCTCCCCCTGGACAGCCCGGTCGAGGTGGAACTCCACGTCGAGATCGGCTCCTGACCAGGTCCACGGCTGGCGCTTCGATCGAGCCGCGCTTGCCGGTGGGGGCGTGGGCGCCGGGCCGCGGGTGGTTCCAGGCACTCCCTCGTGAGCACGGGTGAGGCGGAGCCCTGGTCCGGGGCGGGTGCGGCGGTTCTGGTGACGCCTATGCGCTCGTGGGGCCTGCGTTCCGGAGCCGGCCGCGTCCGGTTATCGTGTCGGGCGAACGGCGACGAAGATCGTCATCGTCAGGGCGGAGACGGGAGGAAGCCGTGGAGCTTCGCCACCTCGAGCACTTCCTCGCCGTCGCCGAGGAACTCAGCTTCACCCGGGCCGCGGGCCGCGTACACATCGTGCAGTCGGCGCTGTCGGCGTCGGTACGCACACTCGAACGCGAGCTGGGCGCCCAGCTGATCGACCGGTCCACCCATCACGTCGAGCTGACCGATGCCGGCCATGCGCTGGTCACCGAGGCCCGGCGGACCCTGCAGGCGGCCGAGGCCGCCCGCGACGCCGTCGCCGCGACGGTCGGCGGCATCCGCGGCACGCTCCGCCTGGGCATCATGCACTCGCTCGCCGTGGTCGACCTGGCCGGGCTGCTGACTCGCTACCACCAGGATCGACCCGGGGTACGGATCGAGCCGCGCGCCGCCAACGCCAACGGGTCGGTGGAACTGGCCGACGCGGTCGGAAGCGGCCGGCTGGACCTCGCCTTCGCGGCAATGCCCGCCGGCTACCCGGCCGGGCTCGAGGTGAGGCCGCTGGTGGCCGAGCCGCTGAGTCTGGCCTGCCCTCCCGGCCACCGGCTGGCGTCGCGACGGCGGATCCGCCTTGCCGAGCTGGCCGGTGAACGGTTCGTCGACTTCCCCCCGGGCTGGGGGACCCGGCGCAGCGTCGACCAGCTGTTCGCCGCCCACGGCCTCGACCGGGAGGTCGCGGTCGAGATCGCCGACATCGTGGTGGTCAGCGAACTGGTCCGGGCCGGTTTCGGCCTGGCGTTTCTCACCCCGTCCCTGCTCGGGACGGCCCGGGACGTACGCCTCATCCCGGTGGTCCCCTTCCCGCAGTTCGTGGTGTCGCTGATCAGACAGGCCGATCGTCCGATGTCCGCCGCGGCCCGCGCCTTCTGGGAGCTGACCACCAGCCGGTACCCGGGCATCTGACCGTTCGGCCGGAACGCGCCCGTCCTCCCACGGTCACCGATGTCCGCGACAACCGTGGGCTCTGGGACGCGTCGGACCACATGACCGGACGGACCGGGCCCGCGACACCGCCGACGAGGTCCGCAGGATCTCCGGGGAGCACAGCGGGACCTACGCACGGCCGTCACATGGCTGGGCCGGCTCACCGCATCCCACGCCTGAGCCGGCACGCAGCACACCCCGGAGAGCCGTCGGCCCGACGAGGTGACGCGGGTACCGCGGATGACGCGGCTCCGTCCCTGCGCCGGCCCCTGGTTATCTCCGCAGGAGATGAGAGATATCCGATCCAGCTCTGACAGAGCTGGTAAGGAGCCTCAGGCCGTGCGGGTTGTCGCCCACGCCGGGACGTTCAGCCCGGCCTCCCGACGGTGAAAGGCGACGTCACATGAGTTCCACCGCAACCCCCGAGACGGCCGGCGCACTCCACGCCCGGCACGCCGCCGGCGGCCGCCCGCACGCCACACACGCGACCGGGTTCTGGTTCGCGGCCTCCGCGTACACCGCTCTGATGGCATTCGGCACCGTCCCCACGCCCCTGTGGCCGCTCTACCAGGTCCACGACCACTTCGGCGCGACCACGGTGACCCTGGCCTTCGCCGTGATGGTGGTGGGCGCGGCCTTCGCCTTCACCACGCTCGGCCACCTGTCCGACAGGGTCGGCCGACGGCGCGTCATCGTGCCCGCCCTGGCCGTCGCCATGGGGGGCGCCGTCCTGATGGCACTGTGGCCCGCCCTGCCCGGGCTGATCGCCGGGCGGCTGCTCACCGGGGTCGCGATCGGCCTCATGGCCTCCACCTCCACCGCCTACCTCAGCGACCTGTACCACCAGGCGTGGCCCGGCAGCACCGGCTCGTCCACACCCGCGACCGTCGCCACCGCGGCGAACCTCGGCGGCCTGGCCCTCGGACCGCTCGTCGCAGGCGGCCTCGCCGAGTGGGCCCCCTCACCGCTGCGGACGTCGTACATCGTCGTCGCGGCCGTCATGGCGGTGCTCTTGCTGGCGATCCTGGCGAGCCCCGAGACCGTCGACACCACAGCGGCGGCACGCACGGAGCCGCCGGTCCGCTTCGCCCTCCGTCCCGGGTACGGCGCCTCCTTCGGCGGCGCCGCGGCCGTCGGCTTCTTCGCCTTCGCCGTGATGGGGCTGTTCTCCTCGCTCGGCGCGATCATCGTCCGCGGCCAGCTGCACATCAGCTCCACCTTCGTCGCAGGCGTGGAGGTGTTCACGGCGTTCGCCGCATCCGCCGTGGCCCAGCTCGCCCTGGGCAGGCTCTCCCAGCCCAGGCTGCTGGCCACCGGCACGGCGCTGTTCCCGGCGGGCCTCGCATTCACCACGGTCTCCCTCTACCACCCCTCACTGTCGCTCGCGCTCGTGGCCGCCGGGTTCGCGGGCGCGGGATCCGGCCTGCTGTTCAAGGGAGCCGTCACCCAGGCGGCAACGGCCGCCGCACCGGCGTCCCGGGCCGGGGTCCTCGCGATGTTCTTCGTCATCGCCTACCTCGGCATGGGCCTGCCCTCGGTGACCTTCAGCCTGGTCATCCAGCACGCCGCCCTGCGACCGTCCATGATCGGTTTCGCCTCGGCCCTGACCGCGGGAGCCGTCGTCGCCGTCGTCACCGCCGTCCGCAGCCACGCCAGGGCCTGACCGCCTGCCGCTGAACCGAGTGCGTGTCAGCATTCCTCGGACACGCGGCCGCTGTGCCAGGCGCGGGGCACCGCGCCTGGCGCAGGTGAGGACGCCGACGGACCGCACCGGTCCGCTCCAGGCCGTCGTACTCTGCTGCGGACACGAGAGGACGGGGGGTGCACCATGAGAGCGACGGACGATGACGAGGCAGCCAGGTTCCTGACCTACCTGGCGGTGATCCAGATCCGCGCCATGGCCCGGCGCCGAAAGCCCTTCCACGCGTGGATGGGCGATGACTACGTCGCCTGCATCGCCTGGCTCGCCGATCTCGTGCACAACCTGGCGGGAGCAGGCGCACGACCGCAGCGGTGGGGCCTCCGCCGGAAGCGCCACCCTTCGATGGCATACACCTGGGCGGTCGCAGGACGGAACGGCCGGAAGTGGATCCTCGACAGCCTGGAGCAGGAAGGACTCGCGTGGGATCCGCCACCGGAGACGAGCTTCGGACGCGAGCGCGACGACCGCGGGTGAGAGCCGTTCCCTTGCGCCCGAACGGAGCGTGCGGTCCCACGCCGGCGGCAGACCGCCACGGTCCCTCGGCACCGGTCATCCGCGTTCGCGCCGCGCGGGCGCGTCGTGAGGTCCCGGTCCGGGCGGGACGCGGGGAACTCGGCGAAGGCGTGGCCGCCCACGGCTGCCGGGGCGCACCGCCGGCGGCGGAGGCGCAACCGGGCAGGGGGACCACCGCCGGCGGGTACCCGTCCAGCAGCGGACGGTCGATCCGGACGGCACCGGAACCGCTCGGGCGGGACGTGCGTGATCCTCGTCGTGGAGCCCTTGCCGCCCGCTTTCCCGCCTCCGCCCGCGTGGCCGCCCGTGCCGTTCTGGCCGCCCCGCTCCTTCGGTAGCGGCCGGCAGCCGCGCGTCACCCTCCCACCCTGGCAACTACTGGCCCGGGCCCCGTTGTTCGCTGCCGCGGGCACGTACACCGGCACCGTGCTGACCGAACGGGCCTGGGCCGACTGCCCGCTCGGTGTCTCCGCCTCCAACGGCATCGGACTCGTGATGGGGACGATGCCGGTGGTCTGGGTGGTGATGACAGCGGCGATGCTGCTGACCCAGCTCCTCTTGTGGGCTGTCGCGCTCCCCGCGCCTGCCGTGCGGTGTGTCCAGTGGCTGCTGCCTCTCGCCGCCGTCGTGCTGTTCACCGTCGTCTACCGCGCCGGGATGCAGTCGCCGGTCGTTCAGCCGGACGGCACCTGCTACGAGGGCTACCCGCCGTGGCCCTTCCAGCCGAAGTACCAGCCGTAGCCGAGCCGGGCAGGAAGGCTCCACCCGGACCGGCCCCCGTGCGCCACCCGCTGGACCGCACGAAGCCCCTGGCGCCCGCTACCTTGCCCCGTGCCGGTGGCGCCGAGCAGCGGCCGGGAGCGGGGGCTGCGGCCGGGGCGGCGCCGGTGACGCGGCGGCCCGGTGACGCTCCCTTTGTCCGCTGCCCCGGCGGCAGCTCAGGGGCGCTTCGGCGCGGGGTGGGCGACGCGGCGGTGCAGGAGCCGCAGCGCGGCCAGCACCGTCAGGGCGGCGAGTGCCAGGACGAGGGCGGTCTCGGCGAGCTGGTAGGGCCAGTAGTCGCCGGTGTCCAGCGCGCCGGTCAGATAGGAGTCCTGCGGGAGGGCGCCGTAGAACTGGAGCCCCAGGACGCCCCCCGGGTGGAAGCCGTGGACCTTCGACCAGGCCGGGAAGTCCAGCAGCAGCGTGGCCCGGGAGCGTACCAGCAGTGCGGCCAGCAGCCAGGTCAGTGCCGGGGCGGCGACGGCGGCGGGCAGGGCGCGGCGCAGCAGCATGCCGGCCAGCGCACCGGCGGCGATGCCGAGCAGCAGGTAGGCGACGGTGACGGGGCCGATCGTGAGGCACGCGGTCTGCCGGTCGATGCCGTGGGTCAGCAGGTCGCCGTGCACGGCGTGCCGGACGTTCAGCCGGTAGAGCACGACCAGCGGGAGCAGCAGCCCGCCCAGCAGCACCGCCAGGCCCGTCCAGCGGGCGGTGAACCAGCGGGCCGGGGCGACCGACTGGCTGAGGGTGAGGGCGAAGCGGCGCGTTTCCCACTCCCGGGCGGTGACGACGGCGGCGAGCGCGGCGGCGAGGAGGGCCGGCAGGAGGGCGATCCGCGTCCCGTCCGCGAGCAGCCGCTCGGTCATGGTGTGGGCGTCGTAGGGGTGGCGTGCGAAGTGGTAGGCGTAGTCGCCGAAGCGCGCGCGGGTGTCCTCGGCGTCCGACCACTGCCGGTCGCGGGCGACGAGCACCGCGGCGGTGGGGAGCGCGGACAGGAGCAGCAGCAGGGCGGGCAGGCGCAGCTGCCGGGCGACGATCCGGGTGAGCGGGAGCCGGTTCCACAGCGCTGTGCGCGGTCCGGCCGGGGGCCGGGCGCTGGCGGTGGTGGCGGTCATGCGGCGTGCTCCTTGCTCCCGGGGCGGTCCTTGCGCAGGGTGACGTCCGGCTGCGGGGTGAGGGTGAGGTCGGGAACGGCGGGCCGGCCGTCCGGCGCGGTGGGGAGGGCGAGGTGGGCGAGGACCAGTTCCTCCAGCGACGGAGTCCGGACCTCCCAGCCGGCGGGCAGCGGACCGGCCGGGCGGACGAGGGCGCTGGTGCCGCGCCCGGCGGGCCGGGTCTCGACGACGGTGTGGCCGGCCAGCGGGTCGGTGCCGCCGGGGACGGTCACTACGGCGTGAGCGGACAGGAGGTCGTCGATGCCGCCGGCGAGCCGGGCCCGCCCGGCGTCGAGCAGCAGCAGATGGTCGCAGGCGTCGGCCAGCTCGGAGACGATGTGCGAGGACATCACCACGGTGGCGCCCGTCTCGGCCGCGTGCGCAAGGAGCACGCCCATCAGCTCCTGGCGGGCGAGCGGGTCGAGGTCGGCCATCGGCTCGTCGAGCAGCAGCAGGTCGGCGCCCTTGCCCAGCGCCAGGGCCAGGGCGATCCGGGTGCGCTGGCCGCCGGACAGGTCGCGGATCCGGTCGCGCCGGCGGAAGCGGCCGGTCCCGGCGCGCGCCGCCAGCTCCGCGTCCCACCCGGCGGGGTTGGCGCGGGCGCCGTAGCGCAGGGTCTGGGCGACGGTGAGCCGCGGGTGGAGGGGGCGGTCCTGGGCCAGGTACGCGACCCGCGGGTGGCCGGCGGCGGCGGGCCCGCCGAAGACCTCGACCTCGCCCGTGGTGGGCCGCTGCAGGCCGGCGGCCAGTTCCAGCAGGGTGGTCTTACCGGCGCCGTTCGGGCCGACGAGGGCACAGACGGCCCCGGCGGGGAGGCTGAAGGTGCAGCCGGCCAGGACGTCCGGGCCGGAGCGCCGGTGCCGCCTGGTGACGCCGCGCAGGGTGAGGGCGGCGTCAGTGCTGCTCGGGGAGGACAACATCGGGTTCTTTCCGGGGGTAGAGATCGTCGAGCACGGTGGTGAGGAGCGCGGCGACGTCGTCGCGTTCGAGACCGGCCGCGCGGGCGTGGGCGACCGCCGCGGCCAGCTCTTCCCGTACGGGCGAACGGGCGGCCGAGGCCGCGGAGGCGCCGAGCGTGCCGGTCACGAAGGTCCCGTGCCTGCGCCGGGACTCGACCAGGCCCTGGGACTCCAGCTCGCGGTAGGCCTTGAGCACGGTGTTGGGGTTCAGCGCGGTCGCCTCGACCACCGCCTTCGCGGTGGGCAGCCGGTCGCCCGGTGCCAGCAGGCCCAGCCGGAGCGCCTGCTGCACCTGCTGGACGATCTGCAGATAGCTGGCGACCCCGCTGCGCCGGTCGATCCGGAAGGCGAACGTCACCGCCGCAACCCCCCATTCCATTACTCAAGTAGTGGAATCATGCACGGGTCATTCCTGCACGTCAAACCGCCGGATTCCCCCGGGCGGCCCCGCCCCGCTCGCCTCCGCGCACGGTGCGGTCGAAGCTGGGCAGCAACGCCCCGTGGCGGCAGAGGCCCTTGGCCGGCGCCGTCCACCGCCCGCGCAAGGCAGGGAGAGCACCGTGCGCCGCAGCAGCGAGCCCGAACTGCGCGGGTGTCGGCCACTGCCGCGCACCGGGTGGTCCCGGCACCCGTCCGCGCGGCGGCGCGCGCGACGTGCGGTCCGCCGGCCGGGGCCGCCCCGGCGCGCACACCCGTTCCCTCCGGCAGTCACCGGATCCGGTCCTCGCGGTGGTGACGCCGCGACCCGGCTCGTGTCCCGCGTCCCCGTACGGCTCTGGCTCCTCACGCAGGCCGTGCCGGACCGGGGCTGACCGGCGGCGCGTCCGTGTCGCACCCCGGCACTCTCGTCCTGATCATGGCCGCCGCGGTGCTCGCGCCGCTGCTGGCCGACACCGCGGCCCGACGCGTACGCGTGCCGCTGGTTGTCTTCGAGATCGCCCTGGGTATCCTCCTCGGGCCCGACGTGCTGGGCTGGGCCCACCGCGACCGGACCATCGACACTTTGTCGGACCTGGGCCTTTCCATGCTCATCTTCCTCGCCGGCTACGAGATCGACTTCGCGTCGGTCCGAGGCCCCACCTTGCGGCGGGCGGGCACGGCGTGGCTGGCCTCGCTCGCGGTCGCGATCGCGGTGGCGTTCGGGGTCAGCGGCGGGCACCCGTTCCAGGCCTTCGTGATCGGGACCGCGATGACCAGCACGGCGCTCGGCACCGTCCTGCCGATCCTCAAGGACGGCGGTGACCTCGGCGGCCGGTTCGGCGCGGTGGTGTCCGCCTTCGGGGCGGTCGGGGAGTTCGGCCCGGTCGTCGCTGTCGCGCTGCTGCTCAGCGGACGCAGGCCCGGGCAGGCGGCGGCGCTGCTGATCGTCTTCGCCGCCGTCACCGCGGCCGCCGTCCTGTGGGCGCTGCGGCCCAGGCGCCCGTGGTTCTCCCGGCTGGTCGACCAGACCCTGCACACCAGCGGCCAGTTCGCGGTGCGCTTCGTGATGCTCGTGCTCGCCGGCATGCTGGCGCTCGCGTCCTCCTTCGGGCTGGACGTGCTGCTCGGCGCGTTCGCCGCCGGCGTCCTGACCCGCCTGGTCCTGCAGGGCACCGCACCCGGCAGCCGGGAGGAGGTGTTCGGCAGGGTCGAGGGCCTGGGCTTTGGCTTCCTCGTCCCGCTCTTCTACGTGGACACCGGCATCGGCTTCGACCTGCACGCCCTGCTGCACGACGCCGGCGCGCTGGCGATGGTGCCGGGCTTCCTCGCGCTGTTCCTGGTGCTGCGCGGGGGACCGGTCCACCTGCTCGCGCCCCGCGACCTCCGTACCGGCGACCGGCACGCCCTCGCTCTGTACGCCGCCACGTGCCTGCCCCTGGTCGCCGCGATCACCACCATCGGGGTGGACCAGAAGATCATCCGTTCGGAAACGGCTGCCTCCCTGGTCGGAGCCGCGATGCTGTCGGTCCTGCTGCTCCCGCTGCTGGCCACGCGGGTGCGGGGGCGAACCGGTCCACAGGCGGTGCCCGCGGCGGCGGAGGAGTCGGAGGCCTGGTGACGCCCCGGCACGGCAGCCTCCGGGTGCCTGCGGGTCAGGGGACGGGGTCTGCCGGGTGCCCTGACGGCGGGCGGTGGCCGGTCCGGCGGGGGCGCACGGCCGGAGACGGGCTCACAGCCAGCCCCTGCGCATGGCCTGGGTGCCGGCCTGGAAGCGGCTGGTGGCGCCCAGGCGCCGCATCAGGTCGGTGACACGCCGCCGGTAGGTGCGCTGGCTCAGGCCGAGTTGGCGGGCGATCGCCTCGTCCTTCATCCCGGCGTTGAGGAGTTGCAGCAGGGCGCGCTCCTCGTCGGAGATCTCCGGATGCGGCGGCTGCTGCGGGCTGTCGCCGGAAAAGATCGGTGTGGCCTGTGCCCAGTGGGCCTCGAACAGCTCGACCAGGGCGTCGGTGAGGCCGGACTGCCGCACGAACGCGGCCGTGCTGCGCATGCCTTCCTCGTTCCCGGTCAGAGGGAGGATCGCCTCGCGCCGGTCGACCACGATCATCTTCATCGGGACCCGGGGCAGGACGCGGGCCTGTTCGCCCGACGCGACAGTGGCGTGCAGGGCCTCGGAGTACCCGGGGACGTCGAGCGCCTCGACGGCGTAGGCGGCCCGAACGGTGACGCCGCGGGCCAGCAGCAGGGCCTCCGCGTCGGAGGTGGTGCCGGCCGCGGTGACATAGGGCGGTGTGTCGAACGCCATGACCTCGTGCTCCGCGCCGGCCAGGAGCTCCTTCACCCGCTGGGCGATCTGGGCGGGCCCCTCGATCACTTCGACGAGCAGACGCGGGTCGGCCCGCAGGCGCCGCTCGTGGAACTCGGCCGCGTACAACTCCAGCGTGGAGAAGACGCGTTCCAGTTCCGCCTGCCGGGCGCGGACGAGCGAGGCCAGCCCGGTCCTCGGATCGACGGGGGAATACAGGGCGGGCCGCCCCGAACGGCACGTGGCCAGTCCCGACGCCACCAGGGCGTCGAGTGCCAGTCGCGCGCGCGTCGGCGACAGGCCGAGGAGTTCGCCCAAGGCACCCGCGCTCAGCGCGTCCTGACGCAGCAGGAGCTGGTACGCCTGCTCCGCGTACGTGTCCAGGCCGATCGATTCCAGCACCTCGGAGCACCCTTTCTCGGATGGTTCGGCCGGGCCTGGCCGATTCCTGCCGCCACGACGGCGTGGCCACCAGTGGCCGATGGCCGCAGGTGGCCACCTGAACCACTCCCTGCCGCCCGGCGGAGCTGAAAGCCTACGACCTCCCCCCTTCGTGGTGACAAGGAGTGACGGACCCCTCGATGAGATCCCGAGCCAAAGCCCTCAGGGCCGGCGCGCTCGCCGCTGTCCTGGGCACGGCGGCCGCGCTGCTCGCAGCACCCGCCGTCCACGCGCAACCCGCCGACCACGTCGTACGCCTGAACGCCGGGCGGCTGGCCGCGCTCAGCGCCCGCTTCACCCCGCGCAGCGACGGCACCCCCGGCCTCGTCGCCGCAGCCGCCGCAGGAAGCACCGCCTCCCCGGACCCGGCCGCGACACCGCCGGCGACGTCGCAGTCCGGCACCGCGCCGTCCGCAGCCGCGTCGACGTCCATCGACGAGCAGACGACCTGGCAGACCGCGCGGGGCGCCGCCTCCACCCTCGCCCTGAACGGCACCCGGGACTGGGTCGCCGTCTTCAGCGGCGGTTCGGTGGCCCGGTACGACGCGCACGGTGCTCCGGTGTGGCAGCGCACCGCCCACTCGCTCTACACCGACTGGCAGGTGAAGCCGAGGGTCTCCTTCCAGACCGAGGAGTACACCCCGGTCCTGTACGAGGGCTACGACCCGTACCAGCCCTCCTCGATCGGCACGCACCCCTACGCACAGGCAGACTTCGACGGAGACGGCGTCGCGGACGTCGCCGTCGCCTACTCGGTCGGGGAGAGCCCGGCGCGCACCTTCACCGCTCCCGGCTCCAGCCTGCAGTCCGGCACGTTCCTCAGCGTGCTGGACGGCCGAACCGGCCGGATGCTGTGGCACACACTCGTGCCGGGCAGCGTCGGTTCGATGCTCGCGCAGGACGGCCGGCTGGTCGTCGCCGAGCGCACCGGACCCGCCTGGGACGAGAACCCCGTCGCCGAGCAGGGCGACAGCCGCAGCTCGCTGACCGCCTACTCCTTCACCGGCAGCGGCGCGGGCCTGACCGGGCACACCGACTGGACCTACAACACCCACGCGCCGTGGGCCGACTGGACGGACGTCGAGCCGCTCAGCGGCGGGCGGATCACGGCCGGCTGGACCGACACGCCCCTGGGTCTGGGAAGCCCGCGGCCGCCGGCAGGCCATGTGCTGGTGCTCGACGCGGCCACCGGCCGGGTCGGCGTCGACACCAGGACGCCGGGTTACCCGCGGATCGTTCATCAGGACCCCGGATCGGACCGGGTGCTGGTCGCCGAGCAGAACGACCCGTTCGACGCGGTGCGCTGGGACCTCACCGCGATCGACGCCCGCAGCGGCGCCCGCTCGGTGCTCGCCTCCCGTGACGGCACCATCCCCGAGGCGTTCCTGGTCGACCAGCAGGCGCACGGCGGCCAGGCCCGCTACGCCGTCGCCGAACTCGGCATCGACCCGGTGACCCTGGCCGACGGGCAGAGCACGGTCTCGGGATGGGACGAGCACGGCAGGACCGTGTGGAGCCACCAGACCGCCAGTACCGTCGGCGGCCCCGACGCCCCCACCCTGTCGCTGCAGTTCGACCCGACCGGGCACGGTCAGGTCGTCGCGGCGGTCGCGGACGCCGCCCCGGTCTCCGCGGAGCGGCCCGAGGGCCTCTACCACGCCCAGCTGGTCGCGTTCGACGCGCGGGACGGCGGTGTGATGTGGCACCGGGAGGGCGACGTCGTCGGCGACCAGGTGACGCCCTACCAGGGGCGTCTGCTGACCGTCGGCTACGACCTGACCGCATGGTCGGTCGACGCGCAGCACGGCTCGGCCACGCAGCTGCCGCTGCTGACCGACAGCTACGGTGCCGCCGCCACCGATGTGAACGGCGACGGGGTCGAGGACCTCGTCGTCGGCGGCCAGAGCCACGGCGTCTTCGCCCTGGACGGCCGGGACCTGAAGAGCGCGACCCCGGGCGTCCTGTGGACCGCGCCCGTCAGCGCGGCGGTCCACCAGATCCGGCTCGCGCAGGTCGCCGACCGCAAGGGTGTGACGGCCACGCGCCTGGTCGCCGCCACGTCGCACGGCTTCGCGGTGCTCGACCCGCGCACCGGTCGGGTCACGGCCGACGTGAACACCGGCTCCTTCCAGTACGGGGTGACCGTCGCGAGCGGTGAGATCGTCGCCACCGGTGCCAGGAGCGTCGGCGCCTATACCGCCGACGGCGCGGTGCGCTGGACCTACCGTCCGGCCGGCACCACCGGCAAGCAGGTCGTCTACTCCGTCCCCGCCACGGACGGGCAGGGCCACCTCTACCTGGAGTACGGCGGCACCCGCTCCGGGTTCGGCACCGGTGCGAGCGACCCGGCGCCGACCGCCGTCGCTCTGGACTCCGCCGCCGGTACGCAGCTGTGGGCCGAGCGGCCGTCCGGTGATTCGGCCGCCTGGATCGAGCAGCAGGCCGGTGTCTTCGCCGGCGAGGCCGTTCCCGGCGCCGGCGGCAAGGGCGTCGCCTTCGCCTTCGGCGGCGACCAGCCGGCCACGGGCAGGCACCGCGTGCAGATCGTGGACGGAGCGACCGGCAGGGTCGTGTCCGAGCGCGACTCCGTCGGTTCCAGCACGTTCCAGGGCTTCGCCGCCTCGAAGCGCTACGGCCTGGTCGAACTGCACGCCTTCGAGGTGACGGTCCACCCGGCCGACGGCGGCGCCCCCTACGACGTGCACACGATGGCGAACGTGCAGCAGGCCGCCTTCGCCACCACCACGAGCGGCACGGAGACCTTCGTCGCAGGGACCGGCGGGCTGGAGCAGTACGCCCAGCCCTTCCCCCGGTCGAGCGACTTCGTCTACGCCACCAGCGAGGCGTTCTCCCAGTTCGCCGGCACGGTCACACCCCTCTCGCCGGCCCGCGCCGGCGCCGGTACCGAACTGGCCGGCCTGCCCTTCGACTGGGCCGCCTACGACCTCAACCAGAACGTCGGTGCCTACGGTGCCAACATGCTCGCGCCCGACAGCTTTCCGCACGGCGTGACCGTCCAGCAGGTCTCCGACACCGCGGCGACTTCCGCGAAGGCGGCTCCCAGGAGCGCACCGAAGCCGCCGTCCACCGCGAGCGCGGCGGCGACCGCGATCAGGAACCCGCAGCTGCCGCGGGGGATCGTCACCCCGTCGCTGAAGATCAGGTCGTCCGTCGAGGTCTCCCCGGACGACACGACCGAGACGACCCGGGGCTACACCCCCCAGCAGATCCGGGCGCGACTGGGCCTGACCGGTGACGGCAGCGGCCAGACGCTCGCGATCGTCGACGCCTACGACTACCCGGCCGCCGCCTCCGACCTGAACCACTTCGCCGGGCACTTCGGCCTGCCGTCCACCTGCGACAGCGTCCCGGCCGGCACGGACTGCTTCGACTTCCAGCAGGTCTACGCGGACGGGACCCGGCCGCCGGCCGACGCCGGCTGGCAGGAGGAGGAGGCGCTCGACATCGAGTGGGCGCACGCCGTCGCCCCGCACGCGAAGATCGTGCTGGTCGAGGCGGCCGACGCCTCTGCCGCCGGCCTCTACCGGGCCGTCGACAAGGCCGCCGCGCTGCACCCGGCCGTGGTCAGCAACAGCTGGGGCATGACGGAGTTCTCCGAGGAGTCCTTCTACGACGGCCACTGCAAGCTCACCGACGCGGTGTGCACCCAGTCCACCGGCGACGCGGGCCACCCGTCCGGGTACTCCAGCACCAATCCCTACGCCCTGGCCATCGGGGGCACCAGCCTCCGACTCGACGCCGACGGGACCACCCTGGGCGAGACCGCCTGGTCCTCCACCGGCGGAGGTCTGAGCTACTTCGAGAAGCGCCCGGCCTACCAGGACGGCGTGCAGGACTCGGCCTTCCGGGCCACCCCGGACGTCAGCTTCGTCGCCGACCCCAGCACCGGCGTCGCCGTCTACACCACCGCCGGCGGCACCGCGGCCTGGTACCAGGTCGGCGGCACCAGCCTGTCGGCCCCGGCGTGGGGAGCGCTGCTCACCGCGGCGGACCAGTTGCGCGCCACCGCCGGCAAGCATCACCTGGCGGCCGCCGGCCCCGACGGCGACACCGCCCACGCCGACGTCTACGCCCTCGGCGGCAAGCTCAACGACGTCACCTCCGGCTCGAACGGGGCGTGCGGGACCGAGTGCACCGCCGGTCCCGGCTACGACACCGTCACCGGCCTCGGCTCGCCCCTCGCGGGCGTCGACACCGCGCTGGCCACCATGAAGTGACGCTCCCACCGCGGTGGTGGTCCGGCACCCCCGCCGGACCACCACCGCGTGGCGTGCCCCACCCGATCGGCGCGCAGGGCCGGCTCACGACGTGAGCCGCCCCTGCGCGCCGCCTCGACGCGTCCCGCGCTCGCGCCCGCGGTCCGCAGACCAGCCTTTGGGCCGCCCTTGCGGGGCGGTTCAGCCGATGGCGTTGAGCAGGGCCTCTTCGACGTGGTCGGCGGCGTTGCGGTGGCCGAGGGCGTTGGGGTGCACGAAGGACAGCTGGTCGGGGAGGGTGACGAAGCCTTCGACCCACTTGCTGTCGTCGCAGACGCTGTGGTGCTGGGAGGGGGTGGAGAGATCGACGTAGCCGGCGGCTTCCTGTGTGCCCGCCGAGTCCTGGATGGCCTTGTCGAGAGGCTCGACGAGGGCGGCGCGCAGCCAGTCCAGGTCGCCTCGGGTGATCGTGCCGAACTGTGTGAGGTCGCCGAAGGTGCACCTGGAGGTGTCGTGAGGGATGACCGTGGGGTAGCCGACGGCCAGGATCTTCGCCTTCGGGGCGCGGTCGTGCAGCACGGTCAGCATCCGGTCGTACTGCTGGCGGACCGTCCTGAGCCGTGCCGGGACACCGGCGGCCAGGGCGTCCTTGCACGGCGTGCCCTTGCCGTCGTTCTCGCCGCCCAGCTGCGCGCACTTGGTGAGGAAGTCGTCGAAGCCGAGGGTGTTTCCGCCCACGCCGACAGTGATGATGTCGGTGTCGGGGCCGACCGCCTCGGACTGGGGCGGCACGGCGGGGAAGGGGTAGTCCGGGTCCTCCGAGTAGGGCGGCAGGTGGCGGCCGATCGGGTGCTGGGGGGTGTCGGTGACGTCGGCGATGGTGGCGGCGCCGCAGCTGACGTCGGTCAGCTCGAACAGGCCGCCGAGGTCGCGGTCGATGACCTGCGGGTAGGACCGGTCCGTGCGCTCGCAGCCGTCGCGCGGGAACTCGAAAACGTTGCCCGCGGCCCGGATGACCCCGGCGGTGTAGGAGTCGCCCAGGGCCACCCACTGGTAGTCATCGGCCGCAGCGGCGTGGTGCGCTCCGGCGAACTGCGCGGGGGCGAGAACGCCTGCGGCGAGAGCTGCGGCGGAGCCGAGCAGGGCCAGGCGGGTACGGAAGCGTGCCAACGGATCCTCCATGCAAGCAGGGGGCATTCGCCGCCACCCTATGTCACTCCATGTACTCGACTCAATACGTTCTGTAGCTGGAAAGTACGAGTTGCGCGTGCCGCGGTACCTCCCCGCAACCCCTCCGAGCCTGACGGCACGTCACGACGTCGGAGGGCGGCCGTGGCGCGGCCGGGGGAGCGTCGCGGCCCACGGTGCGCGTGACAGGGGTGACGCCCACCCTGTTCGGACCGGGCGCTGCGTCCCACAGGCCGTGCCCGTCGCCCACGGCAGCCCCCGAAGCCCGGTGTCGGCGCCGGAACGGGGGACACCTGCCGCACCTGCCGGCGTCGCGCGGCGCCGTCCCCAAGGCGCACAGCTCTGCTGTGGAACCGATCCGGCACGCGGACTCCGGGGTGGCCGGCCCGGAGGACCAGGCGCGCCCACGGCACTGCCCTCCCCGGGTGCGGCGCTGTCGCCGTGCCCGGGGACGGGGCGGGGCGTCACATCCTCCCCCCGATAGGAAACCCGCAGGCAGCAGCCCGGTCTCGCCGGCACCGACATGCATGCCCCTGGCAGTTTGTCCGGCTATGACTCGGGAGGGTTCGCGGACGGCGGGGTGGGCTCCCAGATGCCTTGTCGAATCAGACGTCGCTGACGTGCCCGCTCGTAAATCGCCGTCAAGTAGTACGTCAGACCGAGGAGAGTGCCGAAGGTGAACCCCGCCTCGACATCCACGGTCTGAGTGCCAGGGGGCACGACGGCCAGCGCCAGGACGAGCACACCGAGGGCGACAGCCGGCGCCAGGGGATGGCGCCCGACGAAGCGCTGGAAACGGGTGGGCGGTTTGTTGCCCCCCAGGTAGCGGTCGACCGCCCAGAAACCCCTCACCAGGACGCGCAGTACCTTCGGCATACCGGTGAGGGTAGCGAAGCGGCCCCAGTGCACCCGCACCACCGTTGTCGATGTTCTCCCGGTGAACACCCACCGGCCCCGGAGGATTGACCCCTGGGGTCGTGCGGTCGGGGGGACAGGCGGCCTGTTCGGAATTCGCCGGCCTCGTCCCGGCCGCCGGTCGCCGACCTGTCTCGCCGGCGGCCCGGAACGGGCAGTTGGTGGCGCAGGTGCCGCTGGGGCACGGCCGTACCGCGGGCCGCGGGGAGGTGCCCCGGCGGCCCGCGGAAGGGTGGCCCGGAGGGCGGTCAGACCGCGGGCTCGACGGTGAAGTCGCCTGTGGAGCTGGTGAACGGAACCCAGGTGTTGTCGAACACGTGGTAGTCCGCGGTCAGTTCGACCGCGGTCGGCGGCAGGTCCGCAGCGGCGGTGAACGTGAGGGTGACAGCGGTGGTCTGCGGGGTGACCGTGCAGCTCGCCAGGGTGGAGGTGTTCGCGCTGTAGTTGTTGTAGGTGTTCTGGTATTCGACCGGAACCAGGGTGCACCGCGCGCCGCCGTCACCCGCAGCGGCGGTGACGTTCAGCCCCGGCGGGAGGAAGATGTTCTGACTGCCGTCGCTCCACGAGGCGTTCGGGTCGGTCCACACCACCCCGGGCGTCGCGGACGAGGCGTGCAGTTCCACCGTACCGTTGTCCGCCGCGTGGACGGCGACGCTCTCGGTGGCCGTCTGCCCGGCGCCGAACCCCGTGGGCTGCACGTCCACGCTGTCCTGCGCCGCCCGGGCCTGGGACTCGACGGCGGTGAGGTCGGTCGTGCTGGTGAAGTGCCTGCCTGCCCGCTGCTCCCCCTGGATCTTCGCGAGCGTGTCGTCCTTGTGGGGGACGATGGTGGCCGTGACGCCGATGACCGAGCCGTCCGGCGTGTCGGCGCCTATGTGCTCGCTGAAGCTCGCGTAGGGCACCTGGCCGAGGACGTCCATGTCGCAGAGGAACGCGGCCGTGCCGCTGCCGGTGGCAGCCGCGGCGGCCGGGAGGCAGGAGCCTTCGCCGAGGGTGGAGGTGAAGCCGGCCGGGAGGTCCGGCACGTCGGTGCCGTCGAGCTTCGGGGCGCCGAGTGTGTACATCAGCAGGATGTTCACGGGCGCCGCGGCGCTCGGCACGCCCTGGCGGTCGAGCTGGAAGGAGTGGCCGGTGTCGTAGTCCTGCGGCAGCGTCTGCGGCTGCTTGCCGCCACCCCAGGGGGCGTCGAAGCCGTAGCTGTCCAGGCTGGCGGCATGTGCCGCCGCCGCCATGCCGAACTGGGCGCCGCAGGCGGCGAGAGCTGCCGCCGCGAGCATGGCGAGGGACCTGCGCATGGTCATAACACTCCGCTGCGGAAGGGGCGGTGGGAGCCGCCGGTGCGCCGGTCGAAGTGACCGGCCGCCGCACTTTACCTCTCCCATCCCCTATGGCGCCCGTAATTTGTGCATACCGAAATATGCCGGGGCACCCCCCTCGACGGGTGGCCTGAGCCCGGTGCGCACGGAGCTCCGGCCGGATCCGCCGCCGGTGGGCGGTGAGTGGCGCGTTGTCGCGGGGCCTGGCAGTTGCGCGAGGGAGGGTCCGCGGCGTTCGTGGTGACGGCGGTGTGCTCGTGCCCGGTGGTGACGGCGCCTGCGGGCCAGGTCGGCGGGTGGCTGTGACCGGCACTCCGACGCCTCTTCACGCGAGAAGACTCCACCCGCTCACCGGGAGCACCGAAAGGAGGCACCCTGCCATGACGGTCCACGGCAGGCGGACCCCGAGGAGTGCCCACCAGTCGCCGGCCTCGGGAGGAAGCCGCGGGTAGCGGGCCAACGGGCGCGCACAGGCCGGAACCGGACCACGTCGCCTGTGACCGGACCGGAGGGTGGCGGAGGTTGGCCGCGGTGTTCGCGCAGCCTGCCCACGGTCGCCACGGCAGAGCTCAGGGGGCATCGCGGTGGAGAAGGCCTACGGGTTCACGCCGTGCGCGGCCCCGCGTCGGTGGCGGCTTGGACCAGGGCACGGATGAGGGCGGTTTCCGTGGCCGTGGGCCAGATGAGGGCCCATGTGCCGGTCGGGGCGTCGTGGAGGGGGAGGTAGCGCAGGCCGGGCCAGCGGTAGTAGCGGGCCGCGTCGCCGTGGACGAGGCATACGGCCTCGCCCGCGGCGACCACTGCGGCGACCTCCTGGAAGGTGGAGACCGCGGGGCCGCGGCGGATGGGGCGGCCGGCGGGGGTGTGGGTGGGGGAGAGGGTCTGCTGCCAGTACTCGGGGACGGGGGCCGCGATGTGCGGCAGGGCCCAGTCCGCGAGGTCCTCCATGCCGACGGTGGCGCGGGTGGTGAGGGGGTGGCCGGCGGCGACCATGAGGTGCAGCGGTTCGGCGGCGACCGGCGGGCCGACGGTGAGGTCGGGCTCGCGGACGGGGAGCCAGGCCGTCGACACCTGCACCGTACCGGCGCGCAGGGGGCCGAACGGGTCGGTGAAGGAGACCTCCTGGATGCGCAGCCGGACCTCCGGGTGGCGGGTGCGGAAGAGGTCGACGAAGTGCGCGAGATCCAGGGCCTGGGGCCCGTACAGGCCCAGGGTGAGGGTGCTCACCTCGCCGCGGGCGGCGGCGCTCGCCGTCCGGGTGGCGTCGAGTATCTGCTGGTAGCCCGCGCTGAGATCCTCGCGCAACCGTGCCCCGATGGGCGTGAGTTCGACCCTGCGGCTGGTGCGGGCGAACAGCCGCGCGCCGATCCTGCGCTCCTGCTGGGCGATCGACTGGCTGACGCGGGCCGGCGACACGTGCAGGCGGTCCGCGGTCCGGCCGAAGTGCAGTTCCTCCGCCAACGTCAGGAAGATCTCGATATCGCGCAGTTCCACCCCGGCTCCCCCCTACGCCATCCATAACCTCCGGCTTATCAGACCATGTGCAGCCGGTGATTGTTCACTTCCCGGCCCTGGCGGAGGGTGGGACGCGTCCTCGTCGAGGACCCGCCGCGGCCGGGCGACGCCGCCGCCGGCGGTTCCCGGCCGTACGGCCATGCACACCTGGGGGACCGACCCGCCATGCGCAAGTCCTGCTACGCCGCGCACGTCTACATGATCGTCGGGGTCGTGTCAGGCCTCTTCTACCGGGAGTTCACGAAGGCCGAGGACTTCACCGGTGACACCCAGCTGGCCCTCGTGCACACCCACGTCCTGGCTCTGGGCATGATCGGCTTCCTGATCGTCCTCGCGCTGGACAGGCTGTTCGGCCTGTCCGGCACGCGGCTCTTCACGGCCTTCTTCTGGTTCTACAACGCCGGGATCGCCGTCTCCACCGGCATGATGGCGGTGCACGGCATCCTGACCGTGCTCGGGCGCGACGAGGACCACATCGCCGAGGTGGTGCCGCTGGCCGCGGGGTTCGGGCACATCCTGCTGACCGTGGGGCTCGTGCTGCTGTTCGTGCTGCTGGGCCGGCGGGTGGACGAGCACCTCAGGGCCGGCCGCTGAGGGCCGTCTCCGCGCAGACCGGCGCCCGGGCGGACGGCTACCGCCGGGGCTCCGCCGGGCAGGGCCCGCCCAGCCGGTCGTACTGCGCGGGCCGTCGGCTCGAACGCGAACGCCCGGTCCCACCACACCCCCAGCGGTCGGAACGGACACCCCCACGTCCCACCGCCACGACCGCCACCCGGCGCACCCACGCGGTCGGCGCGCTAGCCCGGTGCGCCGGACGGGGACCGGGCTTCGGCGGGGGCGGCACGGGGTGGACCGGCGGGCGCCGGGCCCTCCCACCGGTCCGCCAGCGCGGCCATACGGTCCCGGTCGGCGGGGGTCTGCGGGGTGAAGAGCAGGACCAGGGCGGTGGGGTCGTCCACCGGGTGGAACGAGGACAGCGCCAGGTTCAGCACGCCGCCGCCGGGCGGGCGCGCGGTGACCGCGCGGGCGGTGAGTTCGGCCACGGAGTGGCAGCCCCACCAGTGGGTCAGCTGCGGCACGTCCTGTTCCAGCGCGCCGTAGAGCTCAGCGGTACGGGCGTCGGAGAGCGCGGGACCGGCCTGCGCGCGGAAGTGCTGGAAGACGTTCATCGCCAGCGGGACCCAGTCGGGCAGCACCCGGTGCAGCCGGTCGTCGGCCGCCATCAGCCACAGCAGGTTGCGGCGGTCGCGCGGCACCTCGCTCGGCGCTCCCCACAGCGCCGCCCACGCGGTGTTCCACGCCAGGACGTCGAAGTGGCGGTCGAGCAGCACCGCGGGGCTGGCCGGCCAGGCGTCCAGCACCGGTTGCACCACGGGTGCCAGCTCCCCGGGCCGTTCGGGCGGCGGTCCGCCGGGCTCGTGGTGGCCGGCCAGGCGCATGGCGTGCCGCACGGCCGCCGGGTCGAGCCGGAGCGCCCGGGCGACGGCGGCGAGCACCTGGCGCGAGGCGGTCACCCGCCCCTGCTCCAGCCAGGTGTACCAGGCCAGGCCGACCCCCGAGAGCGTGGCGACCTCCTCCCGGCGCAGGCCCGGCGTGCGGCGGCGTGCGGTCGTGGCGAGCCCGACGTCGGCCGGTTGGAGGAGTTCGCGGTGCGCGCGCAGGAAGGCGCCGAGCTCCTGGCTGGGGACGGGAGTGCTCATGGGGTACGGGTCTCCTGGGGCGGGCGGTGCCTGGATCAGGGCGCGAGAAGGGCGCGACAGCGCACACCCGGACACGCCGCGCGGCCGCGGCCGGCCGCGGTGACACCGGTGCGCCAGAAGACCATGGCCGGAGCGTAATTGGCGGGATAACGGCTGGTCAATACCGATCTGGACGGGCGCGGACACGCCCCGGGGGGCCGCCTGTCCTATGACCGGCGGTATCAGCACGAACGCCTGTCTGGCAGCCGGCGGCCGCCGCCGTGCACGCTGCGTCCTGGCCGCGGCTCCGGCGGCCGGCCCCGGTGCCGTCCCGGAGGCCGCCGGTGCCACCCCGCTCTCCCGTACCCGTGAGGAAGAACCGATGGCAAGCCCGCCGCACGAGCCCGGTCCCGTTCCGGCCGTGCCCGCGGCCGTGCGCACGGCCGCCGCCCGCCGTCCGCCGCGGAGCCGCCCCATGAGGAGGTTCCTCGTCCGGCGGCTGCTGCTGGTCGTCCCCACGGTGCTGGGGGTGACCGCCGTGGTGTTCGCGACGGTCGCCCTCGTACCGGGCGATCCGGTGAGCGCCTTCCTCGGTCCCGGCGCCACTCCCGGGGCACGGCGGGAACTGGCCGCCCGGCTCGGTCTCGGCCGTCCGCTGCCGGAGCGTTACGCGCAGTGGCTCGCGCACGTCCTCACCGGGGACCTGGGCACGTCCGTCTCGGCCCAGCGGCCCGTGACCGAACTGCTGTGGCCGGCCCTGCGGGAGACCCTCGTGCTGGCCGGCGGTGCCTTCGTGCTCGTGCTCGCCGGCGGGGTGCTGCTCGGTGCGGCGGGCGCGCTGCGGCCGCGCGGCTGGGCGGGCCGGCTGTCGGGGGGACTGAGCACGCTGGCGGTCTCCGCGCCGCAGTTCTCCGTCGCCCTCCTGCTGATCTCCGTGTTCGCCGTCCGGCTGCGGTGGCTGCCGGCCGGCGGAACCCACGACGTCCTCGGCCCGGGCGGAACCGGCGACCTCCTGCGGCACCTGGTGCTGCCGGCCACGGCCGCCGCCCTGGTCCCCCTCGGACTGACCGCCCGGGTGTTCGGGGCGGCCCTGTCCGGCGTCCTCGGCTCCGAACTCGCGGACGGACTGCGGGCACGCGGCCTGACCCGGGCCGCGGTGCTGCGGCACTGCGCGCACAACGCCGCACCCGCGCTTGCGACCATCGCCGGCCTGCAACTCGCCTATCTGCTCGAAGGGGTGGTCTTCGTCGAGACCCTGTTCAACTGGCCCGGCGTCGGCCGGCTGCTGTACGAGGCACTGGCGGCACGGGACTTCCCGCTGATCCAGGCCGGTGTGCTCGTCGTCGCCTGCGCCTTCACCGGCATCACCCTGCTGGTCGACACCGCGCACGCGCTGATCGACCCCCGCGTCAGGACCCTGTCATGACCCGGCCGTGGCGGCGCGACCCCCGCCTGCTGGTACCGCTCTCCCTCACCGCCGTGCTGCTGGCGGTGGCCGCGGCCGCGCCACTGGTGATCCCCGGCCAGGCGACGGCGGGTTCCCTGCGCGAGCGCCTGCTCGACCCGGGCAGCCCGGGCCACCTCCTGGGGACGGACGCCCAGGGCCGCGACCTCCTCGGCCGCCTGCTCCTGGGCGCCGGTCCCTCCCTCGTCGGCGGCCTGCTGCCGGTCCTGACCGCCACCGTGGCGGGCACCGTCCTCGGCACGGTCGCCGGGCTGGGCGGCCGGGTCGCCGCCCAGCTGCTGCTGCGCGCCCTGGACGTGCTGTACGCCTTTCCCGGCGTGCTGCTGGCCATCGCCGTCTGCTCGCTGTTCCGGCCGGGCCTGGCCGCGACCGTGCTCGCCCTGTCCGTGGTGCTGACGCCGGCGGTCGCCAGGGTCGTCTTCGCGGAGGTGCGGCGGGTGCGCACCTCCGAACACCTCCAGGCCGCCCGGGTGAGCGGCGCGGGCTGGCTCGCCGTGGGAGCCCTCGAAGTACTGCCGGTGATAGGGCCGGTGGTGCTGGCGTACGCCTCCTCGCTGGTGGGCCTGGCGGTGGTGTACGCCGCGGGGCTGTCCTTCCTGGGCCTCGGCGTCGCCCCGCCCGCCCCCGAGTGGGGCGCGATGGTGGACGAGCTGCGGCCGGCGCTGTTCACCCATCCGCTGCCGGCCCTGGTGCCCGCCGTGACCGTGCTGGCCGTCTCCGTGCTCTTCAACGTGCTGGGGGAGACGCTGCGCCGCAGGATCGCGACAGCCGACGCGCCCGCCCGGGTGGTGCGACGGTGAACACGCCCCTGGGACCGGCCACGTCCCCCGCGGCGGCTCCCGCCGGGGGCGCGGGCCCGCGCCGGCCGGTACTGGCCGTGGAACGGCTGTCGGTGGAGTACGCGGGACCGGGCGGCGTGGTCGCCGCCGTGCGGGAGGTCTCCTTCACCCTCGCGCCCGGCGAGGCGCTGGTGCTGCTCGGTGAGTCCGGCAGCGGCAAGTCGACCGTCGCCCGCGCCTGCCTGGGGATGCTGGACCGGGGCGCGCGGGCCGGTGGGCGAGTGCTGCTGGGCGGGCAGGACCTGCTGGCGGCCGACGAGCGGACCCTCGCGGACATCCGCGGCCGTCGTGTGGGGTACGTACCGCAGGACCCCGGCGCGTACCTCGATCCGCTGCGGAGGATCGGCTCGCAGATGAGCGAGGTGCTGCGCAGGCACCGTGCCGCGGCGGGCCGCCGCGCCGCCGCGGCCCTGGTGCCGGACCTGCTGGCCTCCGTCGGCATACCGGATCCGCGGTGGGCGGCCCGGGCCTTCCCGCACGAGCTGTCCGGCGGACTGCGGCAGCGCGCCGCCATCGCCCTGGCGCTCTCCTGCGGCCCGGAGGTCCTGGTGGCCGACGAGCCGACGACCGCGCTCGACGCCCTGGTCCGCGCCCATGTGCTCGACCTGCTCAGGACTCTGCGCGCCGAACGGGGCATCGCCCTGCTGCTCGTCACCCACGACCTGGCAGCCGCCCGCCGCACCGGCGGGCGGACCGCGGTCCTGCGCGACGGGGTCCTCGTGGAGGGTGGGACGTCGGCGGACGTCCCGCCGCAGGACGGCGGCGGGACGGGCCCGCTCCCGTCCGCGGACCGCCCCACGCGTCCCGCCGGCCGGGAGGGGAGGGCGTCATGACCAGCCCGCTGCTCGTCCTCGACCGTGTGGTCAAGCACCACCCGGGGGGCCGTCTCGGCCTCGGCGGCGTGAGCCTGTCGGTGGCCCCGGGCGAGACCGTCGGCCTGGTCGGGGAATCCGGCTCCGGCAAATCCACGCTGGCCCGGCTCGCGCTCGGCCTGCTGGCCCCGGACTCGGGGACGGTACGGTTCGCCGGCCGCGACCCGCGGCGGCAGCGCGGCCGTGAGGGACGCGAGGCCCGCGCGCAACTGCAGTACGTCCCCCAGCAGCCCGGCGGATCGCTCAACCCCGCGCTGCGGGCCGGGCACGGGGTGGACCTCGCACTGCGCTGCAGGGGAGTGCCGCGCGGCGAACGCCCCGCCCGCACCGCCGAGCTGCTGCGGCAGGTCGGCCTCGACCCGGCGCTGGCCGACCGCCGTCCGCGCGAGCTGTCGGGCGGTCAGGCGCAGCGGGTGGCGATCGCGCGGGCACTGGCGGCCGGGCCGCGGCTGCTGGTGTGCGACGAACCCACCTCGGCACTGGACCCCCGGGCGCAGGAGCAGGTACTCGGCCTGCTCGCCGGACTGCGCGCCCGCGGGGGACTCGCCTGTCTGTTCATCTCCCACGACCTCGGCGTCGTCCGGCTGCTCGCCGACCGGGTGGTCGTGCTGCGCGAGGGCGCCGTCGTCGAACAGGGCCCGGCCGAGGAGCTGTGGGCCGGCCCGCGGCACCCCTACACGCGGGCCCTCCTGGACGCCGCCGACCCGGCCGCCGCCGTCCACGGCCCGTAGGCCCGGACCGGCCGGGGCCCCCGTCCCCGGCGACCCCCTGAACCCCGTACACCGATCGAACCGACAGGAACCGCCATGCTCTTCCATCCGAGTCCGCGCCGGCGCGACCGCGTCCGCCGCAGACCGTTCCGGGGGATCCCCCGTAGGCCCGCCGCCGCGGTGACCGCCCTGGTCCTCACGCTGACCGCCGCCGCCTGCAGCGGCTCCGCGCACTCCGGCGGCGGGCGGACCGGCGCCGCCGGGCGCGGCGGCACCCTGGTCGTCGGCTCCACCGGCAAGCTGCCCAACCCCGACACCATGATCGGCGGAGCCGGCTTCGAGGGGAAGCGGCTGGTCTCCTTCCAGCTGTACGAGGGCCTGACGCGGTACGACCTGTCCCGCGCCGACGGGCCGCCCCCGGTGGCCGGTGCCCTGGCCACCTCCTGGTCGGTCGCCCCCGACCACCGCACCTGGACCTTCACCCTGCGCAAGGGGGTCACCTTCCAGGACGGCACGGCGTTCGACGCGGACGCGGTGGTCTTCAACCTGGCGCGGTACCTGGACAGGACGAACCCGTACTGGACCGATGCCCTCGGCGCCGCGGCGAGCGAGTACGCCGGTGACATCGCCTCCTACCGGGCGTCCGGCCCTGGCCGGGTCGTCCTGGTCACCAAGACGCCCAACGGCCACTTCCCCGAGGATCTGGCCCATGTGCTGATCGCCAGCCCCACGGCGCTGCGGAGGACCGGCTCGGCCGGCTTCGCCCGGCATCCGGTCGGCACCGGCCCCTTCTCCTTCGTCTCGCAGAGCGCGGGCCGGCGGATCGAACTGGCCGCCAACAAGCACTACTGGCGCGGCGCTCCCAAGCTCGACCGGCTGATCGTGGAGTCGCTGCCGGACGCGGCCGCGCGCACCGCGGCGCTGCGCTCGGGCGAGGTCAACTGGATCGAGTACCCCAACCCCGACGACATCGACAGCCTCAGGGCGTCCGGCGCGCGGATCGCCACCAACTCGTACGACCACCTGTGGTACTGGATCCTGGACACGGCGAAGGGCCCGTGGAAGGACGTCAGGGTGCGCCGTGCGGCCAACTACGCGATCGACCGCAAGGCCGTCGCCGAGGACCTGCTGCACGGCACCGCAGACCCCGCGTACCAGGCCGCGCCACGCGCCACGGGAGCCTACGACCCGCACGCGGACACGTACTCCTACGACCCGGCCAGGGCCCGGCAGTTGCTGGCCGAGGCGGGTTACCCGCACGGGTTCACCACCTCGGTGACGGTGCCGACCGACGGCTCGGGCAACCTGCTGCCCGTGCCGATCGCCGAGGCCCTGCAGCGGGACCTGGCCGCGGTCGGCATCAAGGTGGACATCCGGACCACCGACTGGTCCACCCTCATCGCCGACGAGGCCAAGGGGACCGTCGCCCTCGGCTCGGACGCCGTCGCGCAGTCCACCACGCTGTTCCAGTCCGAGGCGCTGCTGCCGCTGTTCGTAGGCACCGGCAGCCCCTTCTGGACCGGGCACTACAGCGACAAGGCGGTGGACGCGCTGATCGCCCGGGCGGCCGCCTCACCGGACCGGACCGCCCGGCAGGACGCCTACCGCCGCGCCCTGGCCCTGGTCACCGCCGACGCGCCCTGGCTGTTCGTGGTCAACGACCGCAATCCCAGGGCCCTGGCGCCCGACGTCCACGGTCTGGTCCAGCCGCAGTCCTGGTTCCTGGACCTGACCACGGTGTGGGTGGGCCGGTGAACGCGCCCGTGCCCGGCGTCAGCGCCGCGGCCGGTCCGGCGGACCGCCCCGGGGACGCGCCCCGCTGGGGCGTCACCCTGCCGCTGCCCGGGCTCTCCCTGGGCGCGCACCGCTTCCTCGTCGAGGCGCTGCCGGATCTCGGCTACGGGGACGTGTGGACCGCGGAGGGGGGCGGCACCGACGCCTTCACCCCGCTCGCCGCCACGGCTGCCTGGTCGGACGGCCTGCGGCTCGCGACCGGGGTCGTCCCCGCACAGACGCGCGGTCCCGCGGTGATCGCCCAGACCGCCGCGACCCTTGCGCAACTCGCCCCCGGGCGGGTGCTGCTGGGGCTGGGCTCATCGGTGCCCGCACACGTCACCGACATCAACGGCATCCCCTTCGACGAGCCCTTCAAGCGCACCCGCGACGTCCTGCGGTTCGTCACCCGGGCGCTGCGCGGCGAGTACGTGGCCGGTGACTTCGACACGTTCTCCATCGCCGGTTACCGGCTTCCGCACCCGCCGGCCGAGCCGGTGAAGGTGATCCTCGGCGCGCTGCGCCCCGGTATGCTCCGGCTCGCCTTCGCCGAAGGCGACGGCGCCATCACGAATCTGCTGTTCCCGTGGGACGTGCCCAAGGTGCTGGCCGCCGTGGGCCCGCAGCCGCCGGGCAAGGAGCTGGTGGTGAAGGTCTTCGTCTGCCCCACCGCCGACAGGGACCACGCGCGCCGCACCGCCCGCCCCTTCCTGGCCTGGATCCTCAACCGGGAGCCCTACCGGGCGTTCCACGAGTGGCTGGGCAACGGGGAGCTGCTGCGGGACTGCCACGAGCGGTGGGCCGCCGGCGACCACGAGGGGGCGCAGCGCGCGCTGTCCGACGAGGTGGTCGACGCCCTCTACGTCAGCGGGTCCCCCGAGGAGTGCCGGGAGCGGATCGCGCGCTACCACCTCCCGGGGGTCACCACCGTGCAGCTGTACGTGTCCCCGCCCCCCGGGCAGCTCGCGCGGCCGGCCGCCTTGCTGGACACCTTCGCCCGCCTGGGCCCCGGGGGCTGAGTGCGGTGTCCCGGGTGTGTGGCAGTGGTGGGGGGAGGCGCGCGGCTGTCGACGCCGGCCTCGAAGGCGGCATCCGCGTCACGGGGAGAGCCGTGTGGGGTCGGCGGCTCACGGGGCCGTGACCGTGCGGGCTCGGTGCCAGGCACCGTCGGCGAGCAGGCGCAGGCCGTTGAGGCCGACGATGACCGTGGAGCCCTCGTGGCCGGCGACACCGAGGGGCAGCGGCAGGTGGCCTGCGAGGTCCCAGACGACCAGGCCGGTGATGAAGGCCGAGGCGATGACCAGGTTCTGCACCACCAGTCGCCGGGCGCGACGGGACAGTCCGATCGCGGTGGGGACGGTGGCGAGTTCGTCGCGGACGACGACGGCGTCGGCGGTCTCCAGCGCGAGGTCGGAGCCGGCCCGGCCCATGGCGATCCCGGTGTGGGCCGCGGCCAGGGCGGGCGCGTCGTTGACGCCGTCACCGACCACCAGCACGCGGCGCCCGGCCTGCTCCAGTCCCTTCACGGCGGTGACCTTGTCCTGGGGCAGCAGCCCGGCGCGCACGTCGGTGATGCCGACCTCGCCGGCCAGACGGGCGGCGGCACGCGGGTTGTCGCCGGTCAGCAGCACCGGGCCGGTGCCGGTCAGCCGGCCGAGCGCGGCCACGGTGCCGGCGGCGTCGGGGCGCAGCCGGTCGGCGATGCCGAGGACGCCGACCGGGCGCCCGTCGCGCTGGACGAGGACGGCGGTGCCGCCGCCGTCCTCCAGTTCGCCGGCGACGACCGCGGCCCGGGCCGCCGTACCGTCCCGGTCCGGCTCCTTGAGCAGCCGGGCCGGGGCACCCACGCCGATGGTGGAACCGCCGAGGACGGCGGTGACGCCGACGCCGGGGGTGGAGACGAAGTCGCTCACGGCCGGCAGGCCGAGGCCGCGGTCGTGGGCGGCGTCGACGACGGCGCGGGCCAGCGGGTGCTCGCTGGGGTGCTCGGCCGCTGCGGCCAGCGTCAGCAGAGCGATCTCGTCCAGGCCGCTGCCGGCCAGGGGCCGGATCGCGGACAGGCGGGGCGTGCCCTCGGTCAGGGTGCCGGTCTTGTCCAGGGCGACGGCGTCGACCTGCCCGAGGCGTTCCATCACCACGGCGGACTTGATGAGCACGCCGTGGCGTCCGGCCGTGGCGATCGCGGACAGCAGCGGCGGCATGGTCGCCAGGACCACGGCGCACGGCGAGGCGACGATCATGAAGGTCATCGCGCGCAGCAGCGACCCGGTCAGGGCCGCGCCGAAGGCCAGCGGGACCAGGAAGACCGCCACGGTGGCGGCGATCATGCCGAGGCTGTAACGCTGCTCGACCTTCTCGACGAACAACTGCGTGGGCGCCTTGGTCCCGGAGGCTTCCTCGACCATGGCCACGATCCGGGCGATCACCGAGTCCGACGGATCCCGCTCGACGGTGATCCGCAGCGCACCGGTGCCGTTGAGGGTCCCGGCGAAGACCTCGTCCCCGGCCTGCTTGGCGACCGGCAGTGGTTCGCCGGTGATGGTGGCCTGGTCGACGTCGCTCGCGCCGTGGAGGACCCGGCCGTCGGCGCCGACGCGCTCCCCGGGGCGGATCAGGATCGTGTCGCCGACCGCGAGCCGGCTCGTCTCCACGGTGGTCCCGGTGCCGTCGTCGGCGATGAGGGTGGCGGTGGTCGGGGCGAGGTCCAGCAGCCCGCGGACGGCGTCCTGGGTGCGGGCGGTCGCCAGCGCCTCCAGGGCGCCGGAGGTGGCGAAGATGACGATCAGCAGCGCGCCGTCCATGACCTGCCCGATCGCTGCGGCGCCGAGTGCGGCGACGATCATCAGCAGGTCGACGTCCAGCGTCCTGTCCTTCAGGGCCTGCAGGCCGGCCCAGCCCGGCTCCCAGCCGCCGGCGGCGTAGGCGAGCGCGTACAGCGGCCCCCACGCCCATACCGGCGACCCCGTCAGCTGCAGCGGCAGCGCGGTCAGGAACAGCACCAGGGCGGCCCCGGCCCAGCGGGCCTCGGCCAGGGCGAGCACGCGGGTGCGCCGCCGCGGGGCCGCGGCAGGAGTGCGCTGGGAAGGCGCCTGGGCCGGGCGCTGGTCGAGGGCAGCAGACATGACGGTGGCGGATCCTTCACGCGAGGAGCGGGCAACCCTCCCACCGTAACAGGAATACATGAAGACTCGTTCATGGGTTCATTCCGTAGGATGGTGCTATGGGCCACGGAGCGAACACCCCCGACAGCACGCCGCCGCGCACCCGGCTGACGTCAGCGAACGCCGGGCAGGTCGCCACCACGCTGCAGGCACTGTCGACCCCCTCGCGGCTGCTGATCCTGGCCCGCCTGCGCGAAGGCCCGTGCGCCGCGACCGAACTGGCCACGGCCGTGGGCATGGAGCAGTCCGCGTGCTCGCACCAACTGCGCCTCCTGCGCAATCTCGGCCTGGTCACCGGCACCCGCCAGGGCCGCTCCGTCGTGTACGCGCTGCACGACAGCCACGTCGCCGCCCTGCTGGACCAGGCCGTCCACCACATCGAGCACCTCCGCCTCGGGGTCGTCGACGTCCCGGCCACCGCCGACGCCACCGACACCCCTGAGCCCTCCCGGTCCTGAGAGCCGGGCGACACTCCCGGCCGCCCGGCCGGACGGCCCGCCCGCCGGGGATGTGAACGGGCGGGCCCGGCTCGGCGCACGATCGGTCCGGCACCTGGCCGGTGTGGCGCGCGTCAGGAGACGTAGGGCCAGTCGGCGGAGTCGTAGCTGAGGTAGTTGATGCCGAGGAAGGACGCGCCGTTGTCGGCGTAGTAGTGGTAGTCGAGGATGTCGTGGTCGGTGTCGGCGAAGGCGCCTTCGCCGCCGGGGCCGTGGATGCTGCCGTGGCCGGCGAGGATCTGGGTGCCGCCGCCCGAGGTCATGGGGGTGCCGTTGCGGTCGGTGTAGGGGCCGGTGACGGAGGTGGAGCGGCCGACCATGATGCGGTAGGTGCTCTGTGCGCCGCGGCAGCAGTAGTCGAAGGAGACGTACAGGTAGTAGTAGCCGCCGTGCCGGAAGACGTACGGGGCTTCGATGGGTCCGCCGCCCCGGCCCGCGAGCGACAGGATCGAGGTGTCCGCGCGCAGGCCCGTGGAGGGGTTGAGCGCGATCATCTTGATGCCGGACCAGAAGGACCCGAAGTCCAGCCACCAGCGGCCCTGGGCGTCGACGACGAGGTTGGGGTCGATGGCGTTGAAGTTGTCGGAGGTCTGTGAGGCGATGACCAGGCCGCGGTTGGTCCAGGTGCCGGGGTCGCCGGTGGGGCTGGTGGCCAGGAAGATCGCCGAGTGGTTGGAGCCGAAGGTGGAGGCGGCGTAGTACAGGTAGTACTGGCCGTTGTGGTAGGAGAGGTCCGGCGCCCACAGGTTCCGGGAGTTGCCGGTGTAGGCGTAGGTCCAGGAGGCGCCGCCCGGGAAGGCGGAGCCGGTGTTGCGGAAGGCGATGCGGTCCGCGGAGTACTTCAGCTGGACGTCGTTGCCGGTGGAGGCGACCAGGTAGCCCCCGTTGGGCCGCTTGGTCATGGACGGGTCGTGCACGCCGGTGTCACCGGTCACGACACCGGGGTTGGGGTACGTGGCGGCGGAGGACGACTGACCGGCCGTGTTCAGGGACAGGGCGGTCAGCGCCGCGGCGACGAGGGCCCCTGCCCATCGCCTGCCGCGGCGTACCGATGGCGCGGTGGTGCCTCGCTTTCCCGTGAACACCCTGAGGGACATGAGGACTTTCCTCTCTGATGTGGGGGGGGTACCGCTCGTTCCGTGCCGGATGGTGCTCGGTGGTGCCGGAGTTGGTCCGTGGGGAGCCGTCCGCAGGCCGGATCAGGCGGCAGGGCGAAGGCGGACGAGGTGCCAGGATACGGGCGGGAGGGTTCACCGCCAGGTGCCCGTCGGAAGCGGGTGGTAGGGGGCCGGAGTCGCCGGCCCGGACCTCGGCGAGGTCGTCGTGGAGTTCGCCGTCGCAGCCTGCGGTCGTCCGCAGGCCGCGGGGCCGGTCCTCGGCCAGGTGCCGGCCGGTCCGCGGCCGGCGACCGCACCGAGGGGGCTGTCAGCGCCGTGCCCACTTCTGGTTCGGCTGCCCGTTGCAGTTCCACAGCTCGACGGGGGTGCCGTCCGCGGTGCCGGCCGAGGTGGCGTCGAGGCAGAGCCCGGACTGGGCTCCGGTGATGCTCCCGTCGCTGTTCAGGGTCCATTTCTGGTTGGCGCCGCCGTTGCAGTCCCAGATGACCACGGCGGTTCCCGGGCTGGTGCCCTGGCCCGAGGCGTCGAGGCACTTGGAGCCGTAGACCCTGAGCTCACCGGCCGGGGTCGGGGTCCACTGCTGGTTGATCCCACCACCGCAGTACCACAGTTCCGTCCGGGTGCCGTTGGCCTGGGAGGCTCCGGTGACGTCAAGGCACCGTCCGGACGCGACGCCGACCAGGGTGGTCGCCCCGCTCGGTGGCGGGGTGGTGCCGCTGAGCGCTGCGGTCAGCGCCGGGAGCCAGCGGGCGGCGATCTTGTGGTTGCCGCTGTCGTTGGGGTGGACGCCGTCCACGGTGTCCGTGGTGTCGTTGAAGCCGGTCCACTGGTCGACGACGGTGACGGGTGACTGGGCGGTGCTGTGGGAGGCGGCCCAGCCGGGGATGACCGCGTTGAGGGCGGTGACACGCTGGGCACAGGGTGCGCAGTTGCTGGGGTTCATGGGCAGGATCTGGGCGACGAGGATCTTCATCTGCGGGTTGGAGGCCCGCATCTGGTTCACCAGGGTGGTGTAGGCGGCGAGGATGGTGGTGGGCGCGATGTTGCTCCAGACGTCGTTGGTCCCCAGGTGCATCATCACGACATCCGGCCTGGTGGCTGAGAGCCATCCGGGCAGCAGGTTCTGGTTGGCGATGTTGGTGGCGAGGTAACCGCCGTGGCCTTCGTTGTCGCCGTCGTAGGCGATACCGCAGCCGGGGTCGCGCAGGGTCCCGACCATGTCGACGTCGGTGTGGCCGGTGCTCTGGAGTTGCTGCCACAGCAGCGCGCGCCAGCAGCCGGGAGAGCCGGTGATGGAGTCGCCCAGCGGCATGACGCGGACGGTGGAGGCGGCGCCCGCCGAGCCCGGCACGGCAAGGACGAAGGCGGCGAGCAGCAGGGCCAGGACAAGGGAGCGGAGTGCGGTGGTGCGCAGGTGGGTGGTGGTCACCGGTTGCTCCTGGTGGGGGGATCGGGGGCGGGCGCGGTCCGCGTGGGAGCCCGGTCCTGGCCACGGCTGACGGGAAGCGCCGTGGGGGCGCGCGACTCGTCGTGCCGGGTGCGGACAAGCGGGAATCGTGACCGTGCCTCAGGGGTGGGTCCTCTGTGAAGAGCAGGGGGTTTTCCGGGCACCGTCCTACTGACGGCTCCACTTCTGGTTGCTGCCGCCGGTGCAGGTCCACAGTTCGACCGGCGTGCCGTTGGCCGTGCCGGCTCCGGTGACGTCCAGGCACAGGCCCGAGGCGGCGCTGGTGACGGTGCCGTCGCTGTTGACGTTCCACTGCTGGTTGGAATGGCCGGTGCAGTCGTAGATGACGACCGCGGTGCCCGGGGTGGTGCCGGCACCGGAGGCGTCCAGGCACTTGTTCCCGTAGACCACCAGTTCCTTGGCGGAGTTGAGGGCCCAGGACTGGTTGGCGCCGCCGTTGCAGTCCCAGATCTCGGTCCGGGTGGCGTTGGCGGTGCCGGCGTTGGGGACGTCGAGGCAGCGGTTGGAGCCCGCGCCGCGCAGGACGCCGGTGCTCCCGCCGCCCGACCCGTCGGTTCCCCAGCTGTACTGGAGCCGGTCGAGGCCGGAGCGGTTGGTGACCGTCAGGGTGAGGTCGGTACCGCTTCCGCCCAGGGAGGTGATCGCGCAGGAGGCGTTTTCGCACGGCCCCGGCCCCTGGGTCTGGTTGGGCTGTTTGACGCCGGTCCACAGGATCGTCCCCATGCCGAGGCTGCGCGCGGTGTCGGTGAGCGCGTACAGGTAGGAGACGTCGTTGGTGCCGTCGCGGGGACCGTCGTAGTTGACGCCGGTGTTCATGGGCACGCCGAACTCGGTCAGCACGGCCCGGCTGCCGTATCCGCACAGGCGGCCCTTGAAGCTGTTGACCCAGTCGTTCTCGGTGGGGTGGGTCTCTCCTCCCAGCGTGTACATGTGGATCGACAGCAGGGTTCCGGACAGCCGGGAGTCGCCGCCCACCGAGCACAGGTCGATGTCCGACCACAGGCCGGGCACCATCACCCTGCCGCGGGGGATGCCCGGGTAGCGCGACAGCCAGTCGGCGGCGAAGTCGGTCAGCTGGGTGGCGCTCATCGCCCAGGGCTCGTTCATGATGTCGAAGTAGAAGTTGCCCTTGGCACCGTACTTGCTGATGACGGTGTTCCACATCGCGTAGAAGGCGTTGGTGTCGCTGACCGTGCCGTTCTGCAGCCAGGGGGCGATCACCACGTTCATGCCCAGCGCACTGGCGGCGTCGAAGGCGGCGGTGTAGCTGTTCCACCACGATCCGGAGACGGTGGCGGAGTTGATGGGCAGCCGGACGGTGTTGGCGCCCAGCGCCTGGAAGCCGTTCAGGACCGCAGTGGACTTCGCGTAGACCGTCGCGTAGCTGTCGGAGGTGGACAGGCCCACCGGCTGCAGCGGACCGGTGACGAAGTTGTCGTCGGGATCCGCCCAGTTCACCCCGTGAAACCGGGCCGTGGCCGCGTGCGCCGCCGGGGCGACCCGGGCCTGGGCACCGAGCCAGCCCAGCAGCAGGGCGAGTACGAGCGCGACCGGGCTCAGACGCCTCAGTCGACGACCGGTGATTGTCACGTTCCAATCCTCCGAAACGGTGGTCCCGTACCGCGCCTCGGACATCGGAGCGGCACAGCGTGGGGGTGGGCTCCGCCTGGGGGAGCCCGTGGGACGGGAGTGGGAACGCTCCCACGAGCCGGCTGGGAGATCGTTCGTTGCGTCGACACGGGCGGTTGCGGCGGGCGTGAAGGGGCGGCCACAACCGGACGAGGTCGAAGGGGGCTGGCGGTGGCCGAGCGTAGGGACCGCCGTGATGCATCGTCAAGACTTCTGTCCGGTTCTATGTTCGATCTTGTCGGTTTTCGAAGGAGTTTCGGTCGGCCTGACGGGTCACTGACCTCGGGTAACGGCAGAGGTCCAGGAGTTAACCGGTTCGGCCCATAGTCGGCCGTGCAGCGAAAATTCCAGGCGGGGTCCCCCGTGTCCTGGCGACGGTGCCGAACCGGGAACTGAGGCCGTGTCACGCCCGCGGGTGCAGGCGCTCTTGACTAAATCGCTTAAGCGGGGGACCGTCCTTCCCGTCGATGACGACACCCCTCGAGTGAGGAGTCCCCCCATGCGTCACCGAAAAGCCGGCCTGCTCGCAGCCGGAGCCGCAGCCGCGGTCATCGCTGCGTGCGTGGTCCCATCACCGACCTTCGCCGCGGCAGCCGCCTCCGGCTGTCAGGTGAGTTACCAGAACGTCAACACGTGGCAGTCCTCGCCCACGTCAGGAGGGTTCGGCGCAAGCCTGGCGATCACCAACCTCGGAGACCCGGTCTCCCACTGGAAACTGACCTTCACGATGCCGACCGGTCAGACCCTCACCAGTGGCTGGAACGCCACCTTCACGGGCACGACGTCGGTCTCCGCCACCGACGTGGGATGGAACGGCTCCATCGGCACCGGCAAGACCGACACCTCGGTCGGGCTGCAGGGCACCTGGACGCGTTCCGCCCAGGGGAGCGCGCCGCCGAACCCGCTGCCGCAGCCGACCGACTTCGCGCTCAACGGCGTGCCCTGTACGGGCAGCACGACCACCACCGGCGGCACGACCACCGGCGGTTCCACCACAGGCACGACCACCGGCGGTTCCACCACCGGGACCACCGGTGGCCCCGGCGACGGCGGCGGGTCCGCGCCCGCTCTGCACGTGTCCGGCAACCACCTGGTGACCGCGAGCGGCCAGACGTACCGGCTGCTCGGTGTGAACAGGTCCGGCGGCGAGTTCGCCTGTGTGCAGGGCAAGGGCATGTGGGACGGTCCCACCGACCAGGCAAGTGTGGACGCCATGAAGAGCTGGAACGTCCACGCCGTACGCATCCCGCTGAACGAGGAGTGCTGGCTCGGTACTAGCGACCTGCCCGCGGGCGGCACGAGTGGTTCGGCGTACCGGCAGGCGGTCAAGGACTACGTGGACCGGCTGGTGGCCAGCGGGATCAACGTCATCCTGGACATGCACTGGAACTACGGGCAGTACACGGGGACGAGCAGTGCCTGCTCGGACGCCGTGGCGACGTGCCAGAAGCCGATGCCCGACGCGCAGTACGCGCCGACGTTCTGGTCCCAGGTGGCCGCCACCTTCAAGGGCGACGACGCGGTGGTCTTCGACCTCTTCAACGAGCCCTACCCGGACGCCGCCGACAACTGGGCCGACCCCACCGAGGCGTGGACCTGCCTGCGCGACGGCGGCACGTGCACCGGCATCGGCTACAAGGTCGCGGGTATGCAGTCGCTGGTCGACGCGGTAAGGGCCACCGGGGCCACCAACGTGATCATGTCCGCGGGCCTCACCTGGACCAACGACCTGACCCAGTGGCTCGCCTACAAGCCGTCCGACCCGACCGGCAACCTGATGGCCTCCTGGCACTCGTACAACTTCAACGCCTGTGTGACCGCCTCCTGCTGGGACAGCCAGATCGGCGCGGTCGCCGCGAAGGTCCCCGTCCAGGCCGGTGAGATCGGCCAGAACACCTGCGCCCACGACTACATCGACCAGGTGATGGCCTGGGCGGACAAGAACGGCGTCGGCTACACCGCCTGGACCTGGAACCCGTGGGGTTGCAGCGGGGGCAGCGTGCTGATCACCGACTGGAACGGCACGCCGACCAGCACCTACGGGGAGGGATTCAAGGCGCACCTGCTGACGCAGAACCCGTAGCGCCTCCGCCGGGGGACGCAGGACCGCGCGATCCCTTCGGGGGCCGAGCGGAGGGCTGGGCCGTGGTACCCGACGGGCCACGGCCCGGCCCTGCGGACCCCGGAAGGGAGGGGCCGGTCGAGCGGCCGACCGGCGTGGAGACTGCGGCGGGGCCGTGCCGATCGGCGCCTCCCCGGAGGCGCCGGACGGCCGAGCCGGCGTGGGCGGCTCCTCCGGTGCGCATCGCGAACATCACCGGCCGGCTCGCCTGACCGGTGCCGAGGTTCGGACCCCCGGATTCGGCTCCGACCCGGTCACCCTTCCCGGGCTGACCGGCTGGCGCACCAGGCAGGAAGCACCCGAAGCGCGGTACGGCCACGACGACGCCGCCCGGCAGGCCGACGGCGACTGCGTCCGGGCAAGGACAACGTGGTGGGCGCGCGGCATGCCCGCAGAGCATGGCCGCGACGCCGCGGCAGATCTGCCGCGGTGTGCCGTGAGGTACCCCCGCCTCGGGCCGCCGACCGCGCCCCGCCCCGCCGGACCCCGTGCCGTCGTCGGAGGATTCGATCACCGCCGCGGCGACGCACAGGCCCTCCCGGCACCCGACCCGGCGCCCGCCGGTCGGACAGCTGAAGCAGTTGGCGCACCCCGGGGCGCAGGCCATGGCCGCACCTGACCCTGGCCTGCGCCGTCGCCGCGTACACCATCCCCTCCGGGAGGGAGAGGAGCCCGGTCACCGCACCCGAGCCGACATCGGAGGAGCGGGCCTGCCGAGGCCGTGGCAACTGGTCGTCCGTCCCGACGTGGCCGGAGCCAGGCCGGCGTGAGCCGAAAGGCCCAGCGGTCACCCGTCCGGCCCACGTCCACGCGGCATTCGGTCCGGCGGCGGCCGAGCATGGCGGGACCAGGGCCGCACCGGCCCCGGCGTGCCCCGGCAGGTCCCGCTGTGAGCACCGCCGGCACCGCCCCCGACTTCGCCGACCGCACCGACTTCGAGGACGCCGACCGGGGCCTGGTGGCCGGCCCCGCCAACGCGAGGATCACGGCGGAGGACGGGCGGGTGGTCTGGGACTTCGAAGCGACCGCGTTCCTGCGGGAGGACTGTCCGGACACGGCGAACCCGAGCCTGTGGCGCCAGTCGCAGCTGTGTGCCCGCGCCGGCCTGTACGAGGTCACCGAGGGCATCTACCAGATCCGTGGCTTCGACCTGTCGAACATGACCGTGATCGAGGGCGAGCGGGGTGTCGTGGTGGTCGACCCGCTCGTGTCGAAGGAGTGCGCCGCCGAGGGCATTGCCCTCTACCGGGCCCATCGGGGCGAACGGCCGGTGACCGCGGTGCTGTTCACCCACTCCCACATCGACCACTTCGGCGGGACCCTCGGTGTGATCGGCCCCGGCGACGACGTGCCGATCATCGCGCCGGAGGGCTTCATGGAGCACTCCGTCGCCGAGAACGTCTACGCGGGCACCGCGATGCTGCGGCGCGGTGTCTACCACACGGGCGGTGAGCTCGAACCCGGCCCGCGCGGTCTGATCGGCGTCGGCCTCGGCTTCGACGCCTCCCACGGTCTGCCCAGCCTCCTGCCGCCCACTCTGGAGATCACCCGCACCGGCCAGGAGGAACGCCTCGACGGCGTCCTGTTCCGCTTCCAGCTCACCCCGGGCACCGAAGCCCCCTCCGAGCTGAATTTCCACCTGCCCGAGCGCCGCGCCCTGTGCATGGCCGAGAACGCCACCCACAATCTGCACAACATCCTGACGCTGCGCGGGGCCCTGGTCCGTGACGCCCGTATCTGGTCCCGCTACCTCACCGAGGCCGTCCACCTGTTCGCCGCCGACTCCGATGTCGTGTTCGCCTCCCACCACTGGCCCACCTGGGGCACCGAACGCCTCACCGCCTTCCTGTCCGAACAGCGCGACCTGTACGGCTACCTCCACGACCAGACGTTGCGCCTGCTCAACCAGGGCCACACCGGCATCGAGATCGCCGAGATGATCGAGCTGCCGCCGCGCCTCGACACCGCCTGGCACGCCCGCGGCTACTACGGGTCGGTCAGCCACAACGTCAAGGCGATCTACCAGCGCTACATGGGCTGGTACGACGGCCACCCCGCGTCCCTGTGGGAGCACCCGCCCACCGCCTCCGCGCAGCGCTACGTCGACTGCATGGGCGGCCCCGACGAGGTCCTGGCCAAGGCGCGCTCCTACTTCGACGCCGGCGACCTGCGATTCGCCGCCCAGCTCCTCAAACACGCCACCTTCGCGGCCCCCGACGACACCCGGGCCAAGGAACTGCTCGCCGAGACCTTCGAACGACTCGGCCACGGAGCTGAATGCGGCAGCTGGCGCAACAACTACCTCATGGCCGCCCAGGAACTGCGCACCGGCGTCAAGCCCGCCCCGATCGCCACCAGCAGTATGGCCACCGCGCTCTCCGTCGAGCAGGTCTTCGACTCCCTCGCCATCCGCGTCAACGGCCCCCGGGCATGGGAACACTCCCTGGCCGTGCTGTGGCGGTTCACCGACCTCGACCAGACCTACCGGATGAGCCTGCACAACGGCGTCCTGATCCACCACCGCGTCACCGGCGTCTCCGCCGCCGACACCGATCTGACGCTCACCCTGACCGCACCGCAGCTCATGGGCATGCTCGCCGGCCGCGGCCTCGACGGCATCGACCACACCGGCGACCCCGGTGTCCTGGCCACCCTCATGTCCGTCCTCGACGAACCGGACCCCAACTTCCCCATCGTCACCCCCTGAGCAACAGCCCGGCGCTTCCCCGCTTCCCGGCCCGACAAGGAGACAGTCCATGGGCGACGCCGTCGGTCAGATGCTGACCTCGGCCGTCGGCATCGCCATCAGCCCGCTGTCGCTGATCGCCGTGATCCTGATGCTGGCCACACCCAAGGGCCGTTCCAACGGCCTCGCCTTCACCACCGGCTGGGTCCTGTCCCTCGCCGCCGTGGTCACCGTTGTCGTCCTCGCCGGCTCCGGAGCGGACGCGGCGGGCGACGGCGGTCCCGCCACCTGGACTCTCTGGCTCAAGCTCGCCCTCGGCGTGCTGTTCCTGCTGCTGGGCGTCAAACAGTGGAAGGACCGGCCTCGTGAGGACCACGAAGCACCCACCCCGGGCTGGATGAAGGCCATCGACACCTTCACCCCCGCCAGGGCCGCCGGCCTCGCCGCCGCCCTCGTCGTCGCCAACCCCAAGAACCTCGTTCTCGCCGTCGGCGGCGCCGTCTCCGTCGCAAGCTCCACCGCATCGGCTGCAGGGAAGACCGTCGCCGTCGTCCTCATGGTGCTCATCGCCTCGCTCTGCACACTGATCCCGCTCGGCGTCTACCTGGCCGGGGGCGAAAGGGCGGCACTCGTCCTCGGCGAATGGAAGGCGTGGATGGGCCGCCACAACACCGCCATCATGACCGTCCTCTTCGTCGTCCTGGGCGTGAAGTACCTCGGCGACGCCCTCAGCGGGCTGACCACCTGAGACGACAGGCATGAGCCGCGGCGCCGTTCACCCGTGCCAGACCGCACGCGCGCCCCTACGGCGAGCTCCGCCTCGGCACGGTCGCCGGGTGGGCCACGTCGCCCGGCCCCGTACCGGCCGAGCCGAGTCCGAGGGCCGCGACGGCAGCGCCACGGACCGGTCCCGGGGTGACTGTCGAAGGCGAGCGAGTGCCCGTCCGGTGGTCAGTTCTCCAGGCGGACGGGCATCAGTATCGAGAAGGTGCCCTCGGTGTCGGGCCGGCGTATCGCCAGGGGCGCCGTAGGGGCGCCGAACTCCAGGATCAGCTGGTCCCGGGCACCGGCAGCGAGGGCGTCCAGGAGGAACTCGCGGTTGACGGCAATGTGGTCCTGGCCGTCGTCACCGTCTTCGCAGACGGTCACCACGCCGTCGGCCGCCACCTTGAGCACGCTGAGGTCGAAGGAGACACCGTCCTGCTCGCGCACCTCGCTGACGCGGACGGGGCCGGCCTCCACCGCCTCCCGGAAGGCCGTGACATCGACGAGGGCCCGGCGCCCTGCCGGCAGGAGGACGAGGCGCCGGTAATCGGGGAAGCCGTGATCGAGGCACCGTCCGGCCGCCTGACGGTCCCCCGCTTCCAGGGACACGCGGTCACCGTCCACCGTGAGCCGGGCGGATGCGCCGTCGCTGAGCAGCGCCCGCATCGCGTCGACGAGCGGGGACGGCACGACGACCTGCACGCGGGGGCCGCCGTGCCCGGACGTACCGGCTTGTGCGACCGCCATCCGGTACCGGTCGGTGGCCACGACACGGAGCGCGTCGCGCTCGATGTCGAACAGGACACCGCCGAGCATCGGCAGCTCCGGGTCGGTGCCGGCGGCGAAACGGACCGCGTCCAAAGCTGCCGCCAGCTCAGGGGCGGAGACCGCCGGCCGGACGGTGGTGGTGTGCGGCACGGTCATGGGGTTCTCCCTGCGTTCGAGTAGCGCTCGGAGCGTGGAGAACTCGCTGCGGGCATCGGACAGCCCCAGTTCAAGGCGGCGCAGATGTGCCTGAAGCAGCTTCCGCACCAGGTCGGTGTCCGCACTGGACCAGCCGGCCAGTACCAGCCGAATGTCCGCCAAGGGCATACCCGCCCGGCGCAGCCGTGCCAGCACCCGGGACTCTTCGAGCTGCTCGGGGCCGTACCAGCGGTAGCCGGTCACCGGATCCACCCAGGCCGGCACCAGCAAGCCGGCACCGTCGTAGAACCGCAGGGCGCTCACACCCAGTCCGCTGTCCCGGGCCATCTCGCCAATACTGCGCATGTCGCTCTCCACACCCAGAACTCTGAGCCCTCCACCACGTCGAGGGTCAACAGCGGGCCGACTCAACACCGAACACCGTGCGGGAACCGAGGCCAGGCCGGGCGACGCAGATCGGCCGACCATCCGGAGGCGCCGCCGCCATCAGGTCGGGGACCGGCCTCCGCAGCGGGCCTCCACGCTGAGGGCGCGGACGGTCAACGACGCACTGTCCGCCGGGCGAGGTGCGGAACAGGGGGCCGTCGTCCTCCGCGCCCCCAGCGGCCGGTTTCCGCGCGGCGGGCGGTGTTCCACTCCGTGCTTTGCAGGAAGTATGTGTCGTAGGCCTCTTGGACTTCCAGGAGGCTTTCCGGGGGGGCCTGGCCGAGTGCGATGCGTTGCAGGTGGTGGAAGTAGCCGAAGCGTTCCACGCCTGGTGTGACGACGACGAGCAGGTCGGCGTTGCTGCCGGGTGCGGCGGCGAAGGCGTGGGGGCGGCCGGGTGGGACGACGACGAGGTCGCCGGTCCTCGCGGTCAGCACCTGGTCGGCGGACAGGATGTGCGCGGTTCCGTCGAGGAGGTAGAGCATCTCGGTGCAGCTGTTGTGCCGGTGCGGTGGTGCGCCGTCGGCGCCGTCGAGGAGCGTGATGCGCAGGGTGGACAGCGCGCCGCCGGTCGCGCTGCTGTCGGCGAGGAGCTGCGCGGTGGTGGGGGCCCGGCCGACGACCTCGGTGTCGGTGGAGCGGACGATCGCGGACCCGTGGTAGCCGGGCACGATCAGCGGCATGGCGAACTCCTCGATTCGGTGGGCTTCGGGTGGAGGTGCGGCTGTGGGCGTGGGTGGTGCGGGGACCTGCGGTGAGTCGACCGGGAGTGCGGGCGGACGGGGACGGTCCGGCGAAGGCGGCGCACCCCCCGGGGGGCTACCGGTGTGGGCCGCTGGTCCAAGGTGCCTGTGGACCCTGTGGTGCCGGTGCTGTCCGGGTCATCGGTGCGGGGGCGGTGTGCACGCTGTCGTGGTGGGCTGTGGCGGCGAGCGGTCGCAGAGGCGGAGGAGCAGTGGTTGCGGTGTCCTGTGTCCGGTGTGTGCCGAGGACGGCCAGTGCCCACAGCAGGCAGCCGAAGGCGGCGGTGTGGAGCAGGGCGCGGACGATGTTCCAGGCGACCCAGCTGCTTTCGAAGTCCTCGCGTACGGCTGCCAGGTTCTTGATGTGGTCGGGGCTGCCGGCCTTGGCGAGCTGGTCGTTGAGGGGGACGTTGAGGCCGCTGGTGACGGTGAAGGCGATCAGGTAGAGCACCAGTGCGGTGATCAGCCACGGCAGCGCGGGCCGTCCGTGGCCGCGCCGGGCCAGGACGGCCGCGAGGCCGAGCAGGGGGATCGCGGCCATGAAGGGCAGCATGAACACCGGGTTGAGAATGGCCTTGTTGATGTTCTGCATCGTTTCGACGAAGGTGCGGTCGGAGGAGCGCGCCAGGCCCGGCATGACCGAGTAGGCGAAGGCCGCGAACAGGCCGGCCATCAACCCGGTCGCGAGAGCGCTCAGGACCAAGGTGACCTGCTGCAGGGTTTTCATACGTGATGCCTTTCGTTCCAGACGCCGGTGACGACACTGCGGCGCGAGCAGCCGGCGACATCCCGCGGAAATCGGACCAAGGCACGCCGGACGCTCTCCGCCCTCTTCCCTGCTGTCGCAGTGGTGTGCCGTGCCTCCAGCCTCGGGCCACGCGGAGCGCCGACCAACTCCCGATCCCGGCAGGTTCGTTAAGGTGGGCGTTAACGACCGCGGCGGTCGCACTGCGCTCACCGGCTGGCGGCCCGCCGTGCTGGCACGCCCGGCGGGCTCGGAGGTACGGGTGTGGTGCCGGGAGGTGTCCTGCGCGGAGCGGGGTCGTTGGTCGCTGCATGAAGAAGACCAGCATTTTCACGGCTGTCGGCATGGCGGCGGCATCCGGGTTCGAGGGCGAGCGCGTCAACGACATGACGTGTCCGGGCCGCGTGGCTCCAGCGGACCGGGACGGCTCGACCTGTCAGGAGCAGGGCCTAGACTCCGTGGCACGCGCGTAAGGGAGTGGTGGCCGGCGCGCGAGTGCGTCCGAGGTCGGGCGAGCACAACAAGCAGGAACACGGGACTTCCGTGGTGGGCGTAGCGACTCCGGCAGGGCCTGCTCGCACGTGCGCACATGTGTTCACGTAAGGGGAGAAGCATGGCGACACTCGACGAAATCAAAGGACTACTGGGAGAACCCTGTTTCCACTGGTCCGATCCAGCTCCCTGGGTCCGACTGGAGCAGGAACTCGGGGTCGTTTTCCCTGAGGATTTTCGCGAGATAACCGACGCGTACGGGCCGGTTCTGATCAGCGGAAAATTGTACCTTTACCATCCTGGGCATTCGATCAGAAGCCTGGGAGAGGAAATCAAGGAGTCATTGGAGTTCTGGCGGGAAGAAGGGTCGGCGGACATCCTCCCCAGGGAGGCAGGGGCTCGGCCCGGAGAACTGCTGCCGATCGCCACCGGTGCGACGGCGGAGACCGTCTTCCTCGAAGTACCGAACGAGTCGGCAGCCCCGTGGGCTGTTGGCGTACAGGAATTGGACACCGGGGAGTACGTGCCCTACGACATGGCTTTCAGTGACTGGCTGCTGGCCTTCCTCAAAGGCGAGGACGTGATGGCGGGCTCCTCCTTGCCGGACCACCCGTCCTACGAGTTCCTGAACTGACGGCGGCCACCACAATGAGGTGGATCGGTCCTGATGCCGTGCCTGGCGCGGCGGTTGAGCGCCCGGCCTGGGGCGCGTGCTGCTCCGCGGATCGGGTCGGATGACGGGTGGGAGCGGGTCGAGCCGCTGCTGCCGCTGCGGGAGCGGTGTCTCGGTCGCAGGCCGGCACCCGCGTAGCCGAGTCCGCGTTCGGCCAGCGCGGTAGGTCCGGACTCAAGTGGCCGCATTCTCGGCCAGGGTGCGACCCGCCGCCACCGGCTGTTCTTCTGTCGTCACGCCGATGAGGGCTGGTGGGCGTACCCGTGCCCGGACCCTGCCCCACCAGCAAGATCACGACCTACGGCTGGGTGCTGAGGGCTGTTCGGTTGTGCACCGACCGGCACGGTGAGCCGCCGCAGAAGCTGATGGGCCTGACGAGGGCCGGCCTGGACGCCGCCGCCAACCACCCGGGGACGACTCCGACATGACGGGCGGCCACGCCCGCAGCGCGGGCGAAGGGGTGCCCCGGCCGGGAACGGCGCCGTCAAGGCCTGGCGCCCAGGCGCACCGGTGCCACCCGGTCCGTCGTTGGCGCGCGGGGTGCACCCGGCTCCCTGCGGATATCGCTGAGGCTCTTGTCAGGGAGTTGACGGCTGTTTACGTTCTTTTGGCGAACCATCGCTGGGAGTTCTGGCACTCGACGCCGATCAGCGCGTCGCTCGGTCCGGCTCGCACCGGGCTCGGTTTCCCCCCACCTGCTGCCTGTCGAAGGAACCTGCATGAAGCCGTTAACGCATGCCCTCAGATCCGCGCGCACAGCCGTCATCTCGGGCGTTGCCGCAGTCGGGCTGGCCGTCGGAGGCATGATGGCCATGGCACCGGCACACGCCGCTCTCACCGCCACCCAGATCTGCGACCAGTTCGGCGTGACCACTGTCCACGACAGCTATGTGGTCCAGAACAACCGCTACGGAACCACGGACACCCAGTGCGTCGAAACCGTCGACGACGGGGTGCGCGTCGGGTTCACCGTCACCCAGGCGGACGGCTCCGTGCCCACGGACGGCCCGGCCAAGTCGTACCCGTCCATCTACAACGGCTGCTACCACGGGACGTGTTCGCCGGGGACGACCCTGCCCATGCAGATCAGCCAGCTGAACTCGGCACCGAGCCTCGTCCGGTTCTTCCGCGACTACTCCGGTGCCGTCTACGACTCCTCGTACAAGGTCATGCTCGATCCGACGCCCCGCACGGACGGTGACAACAGGACCGAGGTCGATGCGTGGTTCAATCACGCCGGTGACGTTCATCCCATCGGGACCAAGGTCGGCACCTCGACGGCGGCTTCACTCACCTGGGACGTGTGGCTCGGCAACAACGGCACCAGCGACGTGCTCACCCTCGTCTCGTCCCGGGAGATCCACGACTGGACCTTCAACACCAGGACGTTCCTGGACGAGGCGGTCACGTTCGGAGTGGCCCAGAAGGACTGGTACCTGACGAGCGTGCAGGCCGGATTCGAGCCGTGGCAGGGGGGCTCGAACCTGGAGGTGGGCTGCTTCTACTCCCAGGCACTGGACCTCCATGCCACCGGCGGCGGCACGAGTGGCAGCATCGACTGGTGGGACATGGGCAACACCGACGGCAGCACCACCTACGGCATGGTCGGAGGCAGCACATCCGGGGGGAGTACGTCCGGGGGCACCACATCCGGGGGGACCACCTCCGGTGGTACGACCGGTGGGACGTCGGGGGACGGATCCTGCCCCGTTCCCACCTCCTCTCCCACCCCCACCGCCACGGCCACCGAAACCCCCACCGGCAGCAGCACCTGCGGATTGGGAACGTCCGGCGGCACCACCACCGGCGGCAGCTCGACCTGTGGGGCCACGCAGGGCACGATCGGTGGCGACTGCAGTTGGGACTCGGGCGGCACCACGACGGACGGCGGCACGCAAACGGGTTGCACGATCGGAGGCACCACGACGATAGGGGGGAGCACAGGCGGCACGACCAGCGGCAACGGCGCCCCGACCTGCAAGGTGACGTACTCCCCGCAGGTGTGGCCCGGTGGCTTCACCGCCAACGTGACGGTCACCAACACCGGTTCCAGCGCCGTCAGCGGATGGAAGCTCGGCTTCACCCTGCCCTCGGGGCAGACGGTGACCAACGCCTGGAACGCCACGGTGAGTCCGAGTTCCGGCGCCGTGTCGGCCACCAACATGGCCTACAACGGTTCGATCCCGGCGGGCGGTTCGCAGTCGTTCGGCTTCCAGGGCACCTCGACGGGCAGCACCGCGGTGCCCACGTCCTTCACACTCAACGGTGCCGCCTGCGCCTGACGGTGAGCACCTGACCCGTACCGTACCCGGGCCTGACCGGCCCGCCGACCAGGCGGAGCGGTCAGGCCCGTTCGTCGTCCCGCCCGGAGCAGAGCGACCGGCGCGCCCCGGCCGCACTCCAGCCGACGCGCCCGAGCCTGCCGAGGCCGGCCCCGGCGTCCGCCCGGTTCACAGGGCCGGCACCGCCCGCCAGGAGCAGCACGGGCCGATGCGGGCGGGCTGTGCGGTCCCGCGTCGCCCGGCGCAGAGGCGGAGAGCCCGGACCGCTGCTCCAGGCGCTCACCGACACCCACACGGCAGCCGGGTACCGTCGGCCCATGGGGGTGAACCCCAGGCCCTCGCATCTCAGCCTGGCGACAGTCGCGAGAACCGGACGCACGTGCGCCGCGACAGTGCCGCCGAACTGCTCGCTCCAGCCTTCGCGTTCACTCGGAGGAGGGCCTGGGGCGCATGTCCGGCATCAAGACCCGTCCAGGCCCGCGGTACAAGACAGCCCGGTGGGTGGCCGGGCCCCTTGCAGGCGCTGCGGGCCCGAGCGGCGGCTTCGTGGCACCAGGCGGGCGACCTGGTCATGTCGCGTCAGCAGGGTGGCCACAGCGGCACGCAGCGGCGGGCCGGGGGAAGTCCCGGCCCGCCGCCGGCCTGCGCGTGTCGTGGTGGTGAGCGGGGGGATACGCAACACCGCCGCCCGGGGCGGCGGGTGGTCAGCGCAGCCGGAACGCCTGGACGGCGCGCCAGTCCCCGTGGCCCCAGTGCCCGACGCGGATCAGGCGGAGCTCGGCGTCGAGGTGGTACCGGCCGCGCATCCCCGCCTCGTATCCGGCCAGCCGCCGTACCCACCGCACGGTTCCGGTGACGTGGTCGAGCAGGTGGAGGTGGACGGCGCCGTCGCCTCCCTCCGTGGCTTCCCACTTGCTCAGCACCGCGACGCCCTCGTCCGCCTCCAGGACGCCGAGGACGAGCCCCTCGGACTTCCATGTCCAGCGCTGTCGGCCGCCGTCGAGTGCGAAGGCCGTCACATGGTCGGTGTAGGTGCCCGGCGGCCGGGCGGCGACGGCCAGCACGTCTGCGACCACCGCCACCGGCCGGTCGCCCGGCAGGCCGTAGGAGCCGGGCTGGACGCGCGCTTCGCCGTGCGGGCCGTGGACCGGTATCCGGGCGGTGGTGCGCCCGTCGCCGGTGTCGAGCACCAGCAGTTCCGGCTCGGCCGCGCGGCGGCCCCTGCCCTCGACCAGGAGCACGAGAGGGTCCTCGTGCAGCACGTGGACCCCACCGCTCCGCCGGTCGGCCAGGGGGCGGACCTGCCACCGGACAGCCCCCTCCGCGGGGTCGAGGCAGCGGACGGTGGCGGCGCCGTCCTCGACCGAGATCTGGACGACTCCCTGCCGGGCCGCGGCGAGCTGACCGTCGTCGGCCAGCGGCGCAACCGGCGCCCAGACGCTTCTCCCGCTGGTCAGGGCGTAGGCGGTGGGCCTGCCGCCGGCCAGGACCACCGCCCGGTCCGCGACAAGGACGACGGCTTGGCCGGCCCTGTCCTTTTCCCAATGCCACGGCTTCTCCGAGAAGTCGGCAGACACCGACCACAGGGCGGTGCCGCGCCCGGTGTCGACGGCGGTGACGGTGCAGCTTCCGGACGAGCCCCCCGAGGCGTCCTCGTCGGCGTGCACAGCCAGGCCCACCCCGCCCACGGCCGTACGGCTCATGGCCAGCAGGGCGTCCTCGCCCGGGACGGTCCACGACCACCGCGTCTCGCCGGTCTGCAGACCGTACGCCCGCAGCCCGTCCGGACGTCCCCGGACCACCGCGCCGTCCACGACCCAGCTGCCCACGGCATCCTGGGTCCCCACCGGTGCCGGTGTCCCCGGCACCTCCCAGGAGGCCGGCACCATCCGCAGGCGCCTCTTCCTGATCCGCTCCGCCCCCACGGTTCCCCCAACCGGTCGGCGGCCGTGAAGGGCCGCCCCATGCGATCGACGTCGTCCGAAGGAACTCTACGAGGAGCCGACACGCAGCGCGTACGCGTCCGGGCGGAAGCTTCCTGTGCTGCCGCGGCGGACGCGGCCATGGGGCAGCCGGGCCCCGGCGGCGGGGTGGCTCACGGGGTGGTTCTCCAGCGGGGAGCGTCGAGGTCGGGCTCGTCGGGGCTGGCGAAGTGGAACGGCACGGCGAGGTGATCGGCCAGGGCGCGGCCGACCGTGGTCGCCTCCTGTGCTTCGGGCCATGGGGGGACCGTGCCGTTGAACAGCCGCATGTCGCTGCCGTGCCGGATGATCGCGAGCCGGTGCTCGGCAGGGGGGTCGTCGGTCAGTGCCATCAGGCTCACGCACCAGCCGTCGGTGTCGCCGTCCCACAGTGCCTCGACGGCCACTGTCCGGCCGGGCAGAGCGTTCACCTGCTCCGTAAGGGTCAGCAGGTTCAGCGGCGGGGTCGGGGAGCGCTCGAACCGCCGGCCGAGCTCCCGGTAGCGTTCCGCCACCACGTCCAGCGCCTCGTACAGGCCCGGCCTGGAATCGACCGGGAACGCCTCACGCAGGCGCTGCACTGCCGCGAGGCGATGGTCCTTTTCGATCAAGCTGTCCACGGCGGAGCGGTCAGCGGCAGGCAGTTCAGCCCAGATGGGGGAGTCCATGACGGTATTCAAGCGCTCGGGGCGGGATGCCCTGCATCCAGGGCGCTGCCTGGAAGCGCCGGGCGCCCGGCCGTGTCGGCCGCCTCCTGCGGTGGCAGGGACAGGGCCCCGTTCCCGGTCATCAGAGCGTGGAACTGCTGCTGCTCGTAGGGGACACCCGCGGGCAGCGCAGCGATGTGCCGGTGCAGGTGCGCACTGCCCTGCTGACTGCCGAGGGAGTACAGGTAGGTGCGCTACGGCGGGAGTACCGGCCGGCTGCCGCAAGGGCGCAGCACCTGGTCGGAGCATGTCCCTGCGAGCGCTTCCGTCATCCCGGTCCGGACGTGCAGCCGGCGGGAGCGGTCCGACCTGCCGCGGCAAGGGGTGTGCGGGACAGTTGCCCCGTGTGCGGTCGGCCCACGTCTTCGGGATGCTCTTGTTCGATGATTGTCCATCAACTAAAGTAACGCCGGGCGCGCTTGGGGAAGCGCAGCCGTGGGGGGGCGCGGGGATCGACGGAGCCGATCGATGCTCCGTGGACGTGCGTGCGCGTCATTTTTCTCGGGGGGTTCCATGCGATTGAAGAAGATCACGATAGCCATGACCGCAGGAGTGCTGGCGGGAGCCGCACTGACCGTACTGCCGGCGACGCCGGCAGTGGCGGACACGGCCACGCCGTCGCCGCGCATCCTGCTGGACGAGACGAACCAGCACGTCTACCTCAGCACCGAGGGCCAGAAAACGTACGTCGAGGTCTTCGACCTGGACGGCAACCGCGTCGGCACGATCGACAACCAGCCGAGCGCCGGCGGGATGGCCCTGTCGCCCGACGGCCGCACCCTGTACATCGCCCATGCCGAACAGGGCACGATCTCGGCGGTCAGCACCACGACGTTCCAGCAGAGCGCGCTGTACCGGACGGACGTCGCACCCGAGCGTCTGGCGTTCGCGGGCGGCCGTCTGTGGTTCAGCTACCGGGAGATCTACAGCCCGGGCGACGCGGGTATCGGCTCGGTGGACGTGCGGGCGCAGACTCCGACAGTGACCCGGGAGGGCCAGTGGCTGTGGACCGACGGGGCGCCCAACGTCCTGGCCGATCCCGCGGACCCGGACAAGCTCGTCGTCACCGGTGACGGCGGCAACGGCGGGCTCGGCGTCTTCGACGTCACCACCTCCACCCCGGTGCTGATGCAGCAGAACACCAACTTCAGCACGCTGCTGTTCGACGCCGCCGTCACCGCGGACGGCAGGGACGTGGTGGTTCCGCTGGGAAACTCGGTGCAGTACTACCGGCTGTCCGATCTGCAGCCCGACGGCCCGCCCCTGACCGTGCCGGACACCGACACCGCTTCGGCTGTGGCGGTCGCCGATGACGGCACTGTCGCGGTCGGAAGTTTCAGCTACTGGTCCGTGTCCCCGGCCGGGGTGACCGTGACGGTGCCCGGCGAGTCCGGGCCGCGCCGGACATACGCCCCGCAGGTCAACGGAAGCGGGCTGGCGTGGTCCACGGACGGCACCCGGCTCTACGCGGCTTCCGGGGGCACCACGAGTCAGGGCGAAACCGACCCGGTCCTCAACGTCTTCCACGACCCCGAACGGGGCGACACCGCCATGGGCCTCACGGCGCCGGCCGCCGCCACCTCGGGAACACCCTTCACCGTGCAGGGTTCGCTGACGTCGGCGGCCCCGTTCGCTGCCGGGCAGAGCGTCCACGTCACGCGTACCGAGGCCGCGGATCCTGACGGTGTGCCGCTGCCGGACGCGCTCGTGGCCGCCGACGGCACGTTCTCCTTCACCGACGCTGTCACCGCCGAGGGTGCGGTGTCCTACCGGGCCACCTATGACGGCGACCCGGCGCATCAGCCGGCACAGGCGTCGACGTCCCTATCCGTCACGGCGGACCCGAAAGCGGACACCACGCTGTACCTCGCGTTCGAGAACCGCGCACAGGTCGGCAGGAAGCTGAAGATGGACGGCAGGCTCAGCGCGGCGCAGTCGATTCCCGTGGGCGCGACCGTGGCCGTCACCCGCCAGGACGGCACCGGCCCGGTCCCGGCACTCGTCGGCACGCGCGCGGTCGCCGCCGACGGCACCTTCCAGATCGCGGACGTCCCCATGGCAGCGGGTCCGGCCGTCTACACCGTCACCTTCTCCGGTGACGACACCTACAACGGCAGCACCGTCTCGCAAACGGTGCAGGTACGCCCCTGAGCGCTGTCCCGCATCTGCCGGTGGCCCGCCTCGGCCAAGCTCACCCGATGCCGTCGGGGGGCGAGCGGGTACTGAGGGACAAAACAGGTCGACGGCGGTCACTGTGTTGCCCGATCATGCGGTCATGCCTCTGAGAGACACTCTTGCCCGCGTCGATGCAGACCTGGCCGCCGGCCGGGTCCCTGTCGCGCGCCAGCGTCTGCGCGGGCTGGTGTCGTCCTTCCCGGACGACCTGCTGCTTCGCCGGCGCCTGGCAGAGGTGTACCGCCTGTACGGAGAGCCTGCCGAAGCGGGCCGCTGGATGTACCTCGAACAGGACCGGGACGCGGTGGAGACCACCGCATTCGAAGCGAGGTACCACACAGCCCCGCAGCGAATGCGGGCCCTTGCCTGGCAGGGCCCGGAGTCGCGTGCCCGAACCACCTTCGCCAGAGAGCAACTGGCGTCGGTGCGGGCAGAGTGCTCCGATGCCATGGGACGCCCCGTCGACTGGGACACCGTGCCGTCTGGCGAGAAGCCGGACAGCAGGTGGAAGACCGTCACCGACTTCCTGGCGGGGGCCGGATGCCTGGTGGCGGTCCTTGCGTTCCTCGTGATCTGGGTGAACGGACTGGTCGCCCTCTTCGACTACTCAGGACGTCGGGACCTGTGGGAGCGCCGCTGGAGGTTTCGGCGCGGCCACCACGGCTGAACTCCCTCCGGGCCCTGCGCAAGATCCTCCCCGACGAACACCGCCGGAAGGACCTGCGCGAGGTCGACCAGCTCCACCCGTGGTCAACAAGAACCGCTCGCCCGTCCGGCGAGGTGGAGGTTGTGCATCCGGGGGATGCCGAGCATCGCGTGATGGACACCATCACCTCTGAGACGGCAGTCCTGCTCGCATCCTGCGGGAGGTCGGGGCCCAAAGACGACGCGTGATCGCCCGCCACGTCCTCAGTCCTTCCACGGGCGACTCCGAACTACCGTGGGACAACCGCGATGACTGCCAGGAGCTCGACCTGGCGTCCCCTCACGCCGATCACCCTGACTGCCGGCGACGCCCCCGAGACGCAGATCGTTCACAGGACGACCCTGAGGGCGACCGCTTCCCATGTGCTCGCACGCCGGGTGGTGCACCAAGGCGATGCCGGACGGCCCCGGCCGTAGGCCGCTGCCACGGCCACCGCCCGGCGTCCGGGGCCCGGGCGCGTGCTCGCCTCGATCACGCTGCCGCCGGTCGGCGGAGGAACCTGCCGCCCTACGAGGCGTGATCGGACGGGACGGGATCCGCGGGAGCGGTGAGCCGCCGGGCCGCGCACCGGCCCCGGCGGTGCGTAGGGGGTCAGGCGTGTGGTGCGGTCGCGAGCCGGGGCGCGGTGGTTCCCGGTCAGCCGATAGGGACGTCGTTGGAGCGGGACTCGACGGCATCCAGAGCGGCGAGGGCCGCGGCGTCGAGGGTGATCTCGACGGCCGCGATGTTGGCCTCCAGGTGGGCGGCGTTGGCGGTGCCGGGGATGAGCAGCACGTTCGGGGCGTGGTGCAGCAGCCAGGCGAGGCCGACCTGGGAGGGTGTGGCGCCCAGGGACTCGGCGACGGCGTGCACCGCCGGCTCGTCCGTCGCTTTGGGCAGGCCAGGGAAGGCCCCGCCGAGCGGGAAGAACGGTACCCAGGCGATGCCCTCGGCCGTGCACAACCGCAGCATGTCCTCGTCGTCGCGGGAGACAAGACTGTACGCGTTCTGCACGCAGACGATGTCGGCCGGAAGGGCGCGGCGCAGGCCGTCGAGGGTGACGCTGCTCAGGCCGATCGCACCGATCTTGCCCTCGTCGCGCAGGGCGGTCATCACCGCGAGCTGGTCGTCGAGGTCGACGACCTGATCGCCCTCAGGACGCAGGCCGGGGCCGGTGTCCAGGCGGCGGAGGTTGACGACCGCGAGCCGTTCGACGCCGAGGCTGCGCAGGTTGTCCTCGACGCTGGCGCGCAGCTGCCCGGGCTGCTGCGCCAGACGCAACGGCACGCGCCCGCCCGGGTTGGGGTCAGCCCCCACCTTGGTGACCACCAGGACGTCGTCCTCGGGGCGCAGTGCCTCGCGGATCACGGCGTTGGCGAAACCGAAGCCGTAGAACTCGGCGGTGTCCACGTGGTCGACGCCCAACTCGACTGCACGGCGCAGCAGCGCGACGGCCTCGCTGCGGCGGTCGTGCAGCCGCTCGAGCTGCAAGGCCCCGTAGCCGACGCGCAGAACGACGCGGCCGGCGAACGAAGCGGTCGCGGTGGTGGTCATGACGCTGTCTCCTCAGTCGGTGATTGCAGGGCGGTGTACAGCAGTTCGGCCTGGTAGAGCGCCATGACCCGGTGGGCGATCGGAGTGGCGCGCTCCTGGGCGCGGGTCGGCTCGTGGTGTTCGACCTTGACGAGCCAGGCTGTGACGCAGTCGTGCAGCATCGCGCGCATCCGGTCGGTCATGTCGACGACGATGTCGCGGATGGCCGGGTCGGTGGTCGACTCTCCCCAGGTCTGCACGCCGACGCGAGCCTCGATCGGGTCGATCGCGGCGATCAAGCGGGAGAGCAGTTCGTCGGGGCTGGGTGGGGCGTCGGCCGCTGCGTACTCGCCGAGGACATCGGCGCGCTTGGCGAGCACTTCGCGGGCTGCGGCTCGGACGAGGTCGGCCTTGTTGCGGTAGTGCGTGTAGATCGAGCCGGCCGAGAGGCCGGACTCGGTGGTGATGTCGGCGATCGAGGTCCGCTCCAGGCCGTTGCGGCTGAAGCAGCGGACGGCGGCCTCGGCGATCTGGGTGCGCCGGAGCTCCTTGCGCGCGTCGGTGAGCCGAGGCACAGCACCTCCACAAAAGGAACGGCCATTCTGCGTGCGGGGAACGTTAGCAGAGTGGCGATTCTGTTTGTGGTCCGTGAGTGCCGTGCGAGTGGGACCGCTCACGACGACCGGGCCTCCTCTGGGCGGTGCGTCAGGCGGACTGCGGCCGCTCGGTGCGCGTCGGCTCGGACGTGGAGCTTCCCGGATCCCGTTCCACGGCGGCGGCCCGCTACGCCCCCTGCGTTCGCTCGGTTTCCGGGCGGCCCGTACCTGCGCATCCTGCCCACCGGCTGAAGCCCACGCGCACCAGACGGCCCGGCCCGGAGGCGTAGATGTGACTCCGGGGCCGGACCGCTGTTCGCCGTTACGGGCCCGCGGCCGCCCGTCCTCGCCGTCGTCCGTCTCGTCGTCGCGTCGCTGCCGCGGGCATGGCGCGGACGGCCGGTCGAGCGGCGTGGCGTGGGTCTCCTTCAACCCGGCGGAAGGACGGGGCAGCGGATGCAGGCTTCCCTGAGACGTGGCCGAGTAGTGGAGATGCCGTCAGGCGCCCTGCTCGCGGACAGGGGTGACGATCCGTTCGACAAGCCAGCGGGCGGCATTGTCCGGATAGGGGCGGGGCAGCGCGAGCACGACGTGCCGGATGCCGGCGGCGGCGAGTGCGCTCACCTGGGCGCGGGTGGCGGCTGGGTCGGCGTAGTCGACGATGATCTGCGCGGAGCGGGTGATCTCGGCAGGGTCGCGGCCGATCGCGGCGCAATGCGCGTCCAGGACGCGGGCGCGCTCGGCGATCCAGCCGGGGGTGTTGTGCGGCGGGCCGGGGACGTTCCAGATGTCGGCGTGTTCGGCGACGATGCGCAGTGTCCGGTCGCCCCAGCCGCCGATCAGCAGTGGGGGGCCGCCGGGCTGGACCGGGCCGGGACCGTTGCGGGTGCCGCGCAGTGTGGTGAAGGGACCGTCGTGGTCGAAGACCTCCTCGGTCCACATGCGGCGCAGGATGGTGATCGTCTCGGTGAGGCGGGCCAGGCCCTCACCGGGACTCGGGAGCGGGAGGCCGTAGGCGGCGTATTCGGCGACGGCCGGGTTGGGGCCGTCAGGCTGTCGGGTGCCGCCGACTCCCAGGCCCATGGCCAGGCGCCCTTTGGAGATCACGTCCACGGTGGTGGCGATCTTTCCGAGGTGGGCGGGGGAGCGCAGCCTGTTGCTGGTGACGAGCAGGCCGAGGCGGAGCCGAGTGGTGCGGGCGGCAAGCGCGGCCAGCAGCGTCCAGCCCTCCAGGACGGCGCCGCCGGGCGGCCCGGCCAGCGGCATCAGGTGGTCCCACAGCCATGCGTCGTCGAGTTCGGGCAGTTCGTCCGCCTCCTCCCAGACGCGGAGGATCTCGTCGTAGGTCAGGTGCATGGGTGTCGTCTTGACGCCGAAGCGGAGCGTGGAGTGAGGTGCATCAACAGGCATAGTCGTCACAGTATCTGATCGTCAGCCGCGCTGACGATCAGCCGATGGCTAAGATGTTGGCATGGCGGAGGATGACAAGGGCGGGGCCGCGGTCGAGGAGCTGCTCGGCACCCGGCTGGGCTACCTGCTCAAGCACGCGCAGTTGCGGCTGGCCGAGCACGCCGGGCCCGCACTGGCCCCGTTCGGTCTGGGCGCACGGGAGCTGGCGGTGCTGGCGGTGCTGGCGGCGGGCCGCCCGCTCTCGCAGCTGGAGGCCGCGCGCCGGCTGGGTGTGGACCGCACGACGATGGTCGGTCTCATCGACGCGCTGGAGGGCGAGGGGCTGGTCGAGCGGCGCCGTAGCGAGGAGGATCGCCGCCGCAATGTCGTCGAGTTGACGGAGCGCGGCAGGCGGGTGCGGGCTGATGCGGAGGAAGCCCGCGAGGCGGCGGAACGCGAGTTCCTCGCCCCGCTCGGCGAGAAGGACGCGGCACGGCTGGTGAAGGCGCTGCGGACGCTGATCGGGACTCCGAGCGGGCCCTGAACGCCCTCATCCGACCGGAATGCCCCACGGGAGACCGCGGAGCCGTCCGAGTGCAACTGCGAGTCCGGTTGCGGAGCCGTTCGTTCTTCTCGCGCAATGTGCGGCTGGCGTCTCGCAGCACCCTCACGACTGTCTCGTGCGACCTGGTGGTGATCCGATACTGATCGGGTGGAGCCGGCCGAACCCGTGGCGGGCTGCCTGCCGGCGAGGCTGCGCGGTCGGGCGAGCAGTGGTGCCTGGGCCGTGTCGTAGCGGAGTGTCCGGGAGACCCTGCCCGTGTGCGGCGACCCCCAGGAGAGAGACCTTGAAGGACAAGCTCAGAAGCCGTCGGGTTTCTCGACGGGCCGGCGGAGGAAGCCGGTGATCAGCCCACTGCTTGTCACCGCAGCGGGCCGAACAGCACCACCGCGACGGTCTCACGGCCGGAGACAGGCCCTGGCCCATTGCTGCAGGGCGGGTTCGGCGAGGCTGGTGCCGAGCCAGTCGTGGTCGAGGTCGACCCCCGGGAGGGACGGGACCACCGCGACCCAGAGCCCGGCGGCGCGTGCCGCGGCGACGCCCGTGGCCGAGTCCTCGAAAGCGACGGAGCGCTCAGGGGCGGCACCCAGCGCGGCGCACGCGGTGAGGTAGAGGTCCGGTGCGGGCTTGGGGGAACGCACCTCGTCCGCAGCGAAGGAGGTGGTGAAGCAGTCGGCGAGTCCGGCCGACCGCAAGGCTGCGTCCAGCAACTCCCGGGGGCTGTTGCTGGCCACGGCGACGGGTACGGCTGCGCGGCACGCCCGCACCAGCTCCGCCGCCCCCGGAAGAGGTGCGGCACCCCGGGCGAGCTCCTTGCGGACGCGTTGGAGGAGTTCGGCGCCGAGTTCGGCTCCGGAGCCGGGGCGTCCGAGGTAGGCGGCCATCGCTTCTCCTGCGGCTTCGAGAGTGCGGCCGATGAGGAGTGCCTTCTGCTCGGGGCCGAAAGGGTGGCCGTGCGCTGCGAAGATCGCGGTCTCCGCGGCCGTCCAGCACGACTCGGTGTCGACCAGCAGGCCGTCGCAGTCGAAGACCACTGCCTCGGCGTCGGTGGGGAGCGCGAGCATGTCGATGTCCTCTCACGTCAGGGCGCGTGGTGCGCACCAGGGAGCACTCTTGAACGGGTTCGGTGGGGGTGGGGTTGCGCGGGCGGGCCCCGGGCGGGTGATCACCACCGGCACCCTAGGGCGCATCGGCTCGGAACTGCCAGAATTCTGCCCGGCATCGGGCAGGATCGACGGTGTTCGGCGCCGTATCGGTCGATGAAACGGACGGACGGGTGCGTGATCCCGCATGCGATCGGGTGCCGCCCGACGGGCGGGCACCCGCGGGAGGACGGGCTCCGCCGGTCCGGTCGGTGCCCGACTCCGGCCTGAGGCGCGTCGGCCGTCCGAGGGCCGCGGTCGCCTGCGGAGTCGATCCGTCGCATGACCGACGATCCCCGGTGTGCGTGCGCGGGCTGACGGCGGGCTTCCTCGATGAGACCGGGCTCCGGCTCCGGACCAGTGGTGCGGACATGTTGAGCGAGGCGATCACCTCACAGGTGACCGGTCCTGCCGGCGGGAACGCACCACGGGGCAGTCCCCGGCGTCGGCTGCCGACCTCCTGCAGAGGAACTGCTCCGCCGTTCCGACCGCGTCCTCGTTGGGTTCCCGGTGGAGATTCCCCAGCTCTCTTCCCGGCCGTCGAGGTCGTGCGCGCAGTGCACAAGGGCTCCACGGAGGGCTGTCGGTGGTGGGTGGCAGGCTGAGGGGTCATGGACGCGAGGTGGCTGCAGCGGCGGGTGTACGGCGCCGACCATGACGATCCCGATCCCGGCCCGAGGGACGGGCACGAGTACGTGGAGCTGTCCGGTGGGCCGCTGGACGGCCTGCTTCTGGACGTCACCGCCATTCCGGGGGCGGACCGCGGTGAAGGTGCCGCGCTGAGCACGGAGATCGGGCGGTACGGGGCTGGAGGGCGGGCGTGCTACCGGCCTGCGTTCGCGCGGCCGTGGGTCTGGCTGTGGGAAGGCGACATCCCCTGAGGGGCGGGCCGAGGCCCACCGGGCGGTAGGGGCCGGCCGCTGCTGCGCGGCCTTGACGGCGAAGTCCGGCGTGCTGCCCGCCCGCATGGGCGCAGCCGCCGGTCGGGGCACGTGGAGGAGAAGGGGCCCGTCCTGGCGGTGAAGCGCGGTTGCCAACGCGTCGAGGACGCGGGGCCCAGCCCGGGAGACGGGGCTGTCATGGACGGTTCCGACGCCGTGACACGCCTGGCACCATCAAGATCCTTGCAGAGCGGGATCACAAGGGGACGAGCTTCGAGGTCCGGGGGAGTCCGGGCGGAGGGGAGACGGTGGGGGCGATGGCCTTGCGGTTCGAGCATCGTGACACCGAGATCGACGCGACCATCGTCGACCGTGTGTGGCGCACCCGCAGCGACGCCGAGGACACGATGACGTCCGCAGCACGCACTTCGCACCATCTGATCATCTCGCGAACTCACGGACGCCTGCTCGCCGGCCTGCGCGGGCCGGAGACGAGAGCGACCATCGCGCCGGTCCCGCCGGACACCGAATTCCTCGGGGTCCGGCTCGCCCTCGGCACGGTTCTTCGCCCGCATCCCGCAGCCTCGGTCGTCGACGGCTATGCGCCGTTCCCCGTGACGGATTCGGGCAGGATCGTCATCGGTGGCGGGGACTGGGAGGCGCCGACCTACGAGAACGTCGAGCACTTCGTCCGGCGGCTGCAGGGCGCGGGTCTGCTGGTGCGACAGCGCCTCGGGGACGAGGAGCACGTCGGCGGGCGTCCCGAGGCCGGTCCGAGCGCGCGCACCCGCCAGCGTCGCTACCGCGCGATCACCGGACTGTCGCAAACCGCCGTGACGCAGATCGACCGCGCGAACGCCGCGGCCACGATGCTGCGCGACGGCCACGACTGGCCCACGGTCGTCGGGACGCTCGGGTACTTCGACCAAGCCCATCTCGCCCATGCGCTACGCCGCTACATCGGTCGCACCGCGCGCGAGCTGCGGGCGGGCGACCGTGCCGCGATGTCGTTCCTGTACAAGACCCGTCCCCGGCCCGGCAGTTAGCGTCCGCCTGTCGGCCGGTCCTGGCCGGCTGTCTCGCGAACAGAGTTCCGGAGAAGAACCGTGCTGCTCAGCGTCAACGCGTTCGTCAGTCTGGACGGCGTCATGCAAGCCCCCGGAGCCCCCGACGAGGACCGCTCCGGCGGTTTCGACCGCGGCGGGTGGCTCGTCCCGCTCGCCTCCGCGCCCACCGACGAGGTCGTCGAGGGCTGGTTCCGCGAGGCCGGCGCCTTCCTCTTCGGCCGCACGAGCTTCGGCCTGCTCGGCGGGTACTGGCCGAAGGTCACCGAACCGGAAGACCTGATCGCGGCCAAGCTCAACACGCTGCCGAAGTACGTCGTCAGCTCGACGCTGACCGACGAGGAAGCCGACTGGAGCCCGACGACGGTCCTGCGCGGTGACCTGGTGGACGAGGTCCGCCGCCTCAAGGAGCTTCCCGGCAAGGAGCTGCAGGTCCACGGAAGCTGGAAGCTCGTGCAGACGCTGCACCGGGCAGGACTCGTCGACGTCTACCGGCTGCTCCAGTACCCGGTCGTCGTCGGGAAGGGGAAGCGCCTGTTCCCGGACGGGTCGACGCCCGCGACGTTCACGACCGCCGAGGAGCGCTCGCGCGTACTGCCGGGCGGCGTCGTCTCGCTGACCCTCACCCCGGCGAGCCTCGGCGCGATCTCCGCGGGCACGTACACGGTGGACGAGGGGCGCTCGGCGGCGGTCCTCGACTGACACCGGGCCCGACCGGCCTCGCACTCGTGGCCAGGTGGGTGACGCGTCCGGCTCGGGCCGGATCTCCGGGCTGCCGCAGAGGCGCCTGCTCACACGCGGTGAGGAGAGAACGCATCCGGCAGCCGGCAAGGCCCCCGACCGGTTGACGCGTCCTGACCGGCCCGGCCCCCCCGGCTGAGGACCGCCGGTCACCCGTGTGCCCGCACCGCGCGCGGACCGCGGGCCGGCGGGTGAGCCTGGAGACCCGATTCGAGGAGTTTCCATGCTCGTGAAAATGCTGCACGACAAGGGCGTACGGTCCGATCACTGCTATGACGCGGGGCTCGCGTCGATCGGTCTGTCGATCGTGTCCTGGGTGGTGTCGATCCAGGCGGAGGACGCGGGGGTGTCCCGCGCGGACCGGTGGGGAATCTTCGTCGGCGAGTGGGCGCCGACGTTTTTCGCGCTCGGCCTGGCCCTGCGGCAGTACGAGGACTGAGCACAGCACCCCTCCCCGACCTCGGCTCGGGGAGGGCCACCAGCCGGGTGACCCCCTGGCGAAGCGGGGTCACCCGCCCGGACGGCGGCCGGGACGTGAAGCCGCGCGCCGGGCGGCGTGCAGCCGGTGCCGGCCGCGGTGGCGCTGGTGTGGATGCGGTGGCGGACGGGGCGATCGTCGCCTCCGGTCCGGTGCTGGTCACCTTGGCGGCGCCCGAGGTCAGCCGGGCAGTCCGATGTACACGGATTCGAACGGCGTGAAGTCGCCGTCTCCGGGCGGCACGAGGTGAACCGGGCGGCCCTGGCAGCCGGGGTCTGCGTAGAGCAGCACGGGGGCGTCGGTGTCGTTGGCCACGAAGTGCGCCGGCGCGGGAGGACCGCCGACGTCCAGGCAGCCGTCTGCCGGGTCCAGATACGTGGTGGCGTCGATGGTGAGGATTCCCTCCGCGGCCTGCGCGCAGGCGGGAACAGCGACGGAGAGGACGACTGCCGCAGCGGCAGCACCCAGCACGGTGGTGACACGACGAAGGTTCATGACCGGATCCAAACCGAGATCCGGAAAGCAGCGGAAAGTCCCACGCTCACGGATCACCCTCCCGGGGGAGGCGCCACCCGCCGTTTGCCCGGCGGCCGCTGCCCGGGCGGTGGTGAAGTCGCCTGCTGCCTGCGGGTTTCCCGCCGGGGGGAGGTGACGACCTGCTCCGCCCGGCAGGCACGGGAACGGCGCTGCACCTCGGGAGCGCAGCGGCGTGGTGCCGGCCGGACGGCCGGACGGGCAGGGCGTGCACGAGACGGTCGACGGGGCCGACAGGGCCCGGTCGGTGACAGCCGAGCGGCATCCGTCAGCCCAGCGACGCAGTTGCCGCACGCAGGTCGTCCAAGGCTGCCAGTGCGTGCGGGGCGAGGCCTTCCGCGTCGTCACGATCGCTTTCGGACCACTGGGCGTAGCCTCGCTTGAACGCGAGGACTCCCAGCTCGCCCGCGAGATGCGCGGTCGGTTCGGGGACACCGCGGGCGACGAGCGCAGCCGTCATGGCGGCCGCGAGCCCGACGCTCTTGAGGGCGTCGCGCTCCTGAAGTTCGGTGCTGGCGGCCACGGCTGCCCTGAGGCGGGGGCCGAGTTCGCGGTTCGCGGGCCCCATGGCGCTCGATGCGCGCTCGAGGCCGGCCGCCACCGCCTGGAGCGGGCTGGCGCTCGCAGGTGCCTCGGTGATGCCGTCGGCGAGGAGCCTGCTGAGCGTCTCCTGGCCGGCGACCAGCAACTCGCGCTTGTCGGAGAAGTACCGGAAGAACGTGCTCTTGGTGACACCGGCACGCTCGGCGATCTGCGCCACCGTGGTGGCGTCGTACCCCTGCTCGGTGAACAGGTCGACGGCCGCGACGACGAGTCGCTGGGCCGCACCCGGTTGCCATCTACCCATGGGACCAGGATAGGTGATGGGACTCTTGTCCCATCACCGTGTAGGGTCAGTGATGGGACAAGAGTCCCATCACTGGCGAGGAGAGCTCATGCACGTCTTTGTCACCGGCGGTACGGGAACCATCGGCTCCGCCGTCGTCACCGAACTGCTCGGCAACGGCCACACCGTTCTCGCCCTGGCTCGCTCGGACGGCTCCGCGCAGGTCCTCGAGAGGGCTGGTGCCAAGGTGCTGCGAGGGGATCTGGCGGACCTCGACGTCCTGCGGTCCGGCGCCGCGCAGTCCGACGGTGTGATCAGTCTGGCGTTCGGGCGCGACTACGGCAGTCCGGATGCGCTCGCGCAGGCCATCGCCGAGGAGAGTGCCGCTCTCGGCGCGCTGGGCAGGGAACTCATCGGAAGCGACCGCCCGATCGTCACGGTCTCGGGTACGCCCTGGGTGCCGGGACGCGCCTCCACCGAGGCCGATCCGCTGCCGACCGACGGACCGGTGGGCGGTCGGGGCCGTTCGGTCACGGCGCTGCTGAACCTTGCCTCGCGCGGTCTGCGCAGCACGGCTGTCCGCATGCCGCGCACGGTCCACAACGAGGGTCGGGGCGGATTCGCCGGCCTGCTGGCCGACGCGGCGCGCCGCACCGGGGTGGCCGGCTACCCGGGCGACGGCACCCAGCGCTGGCCGGCCGTGCACGCGCTTGACGCAGCGGTCCTGTTCCGTCTGGTCCTTGAGTCGGCACCGGCCGGGACGGCCTGGCATGCCGTCGCCGACGAGGGCGACGCGGTGCGGGACATCGCAACCGTCGTCGGCCGGCGACTGGGCCTGCCGGTCGAGGAGGTCCCGCAGGAGAGCTTCGGCCCGTTCGGCCCGATTTTCGCCATGGACCAGCCTGCGTCCAGCGACCACACCCGCGATGCCCTCGGGTGGCGGCCGACCCGCCCCGGCCTCCTCGAGGACCTGGAAAACCTTCAGCCCTGACGCACCCCCTCCCGCAGGGGACGGCCCGGGTCCGCTTCGGGTTCCGGGCCGCGCGGCTCCACCGGCGTCCCCCGCCCGCGGCTCATCCGACAGGCCGTCTCGCCGGACCACGAGAGCCGCACCCCCGCCGCGCGAGAGCGGGGCGCGACCGAAGCTGCGTTGCAGCACCTGGGGGCGTGCCGTTGGGTTCTGTTCCGCGCACGGTTCGCCGTACGGCCTCTGTCGCGGGCGTCCGCCTCAGGCGGGAGCCGGTTCGGTGTACGGGTACGGGCTCAGCATGGTGTCGAAGTAGCCCTGTGGGGCTTCTTCCAGGAAGGTCGAGAGGTTCTCCAGGAAGGCGCGCAGCGGGGGCGTCGCGTTGTGCCGGTCCAGATCTTCCTGGGAGCGCCAGACTTCGTACAGGAAGAAGCGGCCGTCCTCGTGCTCGTGAAGGTGGTATTGCAGGTTGCCGGGCTCTTGCCGGGTGGGTTCCACGAAGGAGGAGAGGATGCGCCGGACCTCGTCCGTGCGCTCCGGCCGGGGCCGCAGGAAACCGTAGAGGGCGATGGGACGCTCTGTGTTCGTCATGATCAGGAGGCTAGGATCTCACATCAATGTGAGGTTCAAGGGTTTGTGAGGAGCGCCACATGAAGATCGGCGAACTCGCCGCCGCGACGGACACCTCGGTCCGGCTGCTGCGCTATTACGAGGAGCAGGGCCTCCTGGGGTCCTACCGCCTCGACAGCGGCCACCGCCGCTACGACGACAGCGCGCCCGTTGTGGTCCGCCGTATTCGCGCGCTTCTGGACGCCGGCCTGCCGACGCGGGTCATCCGCGACCTGCTGCCCTGCGTTCGCCGGGACGGCACGATCGCCGAATGCCAACTGGCGACCCTCCAGGATCACCTCCAGGGCCTGGACGAGCGGATCCGCGCACTGTCGGAGACCCGCACATCCCTGGCCGGACTCATCTCCGCCGCCCAGGCCCGCGAGCAGGCAGTCGCCTGAGACCGTGTCCGGTCCGGTGCGGTGCGGTGCGGCCACGGCTGGTCCGGGCGTGCGGCAGGGGACGTGGAGCCGGATGGTTCCGGAGGGGATGGGGGATTGCGGGGCTGCCCCGGCCCACTGCGGCATCGACTCGATCGTGTACCCGGAGCGCCGCTCGTTCGGCGGCGGCAGGCCGGCGCGGGACGAACTCGCAGGCGCGCACGACCGGTTCGTGCCGGCGGCCTGGTGCCGTACAGGGTCGGGGTATCCGTCAGGCTCCACGAACGGCTCCACGTACGACGGGCTCCCAGCCGGAAGTTGGCCATGGGCGGGTGCGGGGCGCGTTCGTGCGGGTCGGACGAGGTTGCGGGGCTTGGTGGCGCCGGCTTCGGTGTCCGGTCGGCCGCCCGCGCAAGCGCAGGCCCTCACTCGGACGAGAGGCCACGTGGCGCCCGCACCCACTGTGCGGGCACCCTTACGCCTGTTCTGAGACGAGATCACGTGCCAGCGAAAAAAGGCGTGGGCGGCAGGTGATCGATCTGATAGCTTTCCGTTGCCCGTGACGCCACCGGAGGAGGTGAGACCCATGAACGCTGTAACGCTGTGGGTGCTCCCCCTACCCGTCACGGTCGGGCGATTGACGTAGGTCTCGCCGGGAGCGCCTCGCCACCATGGCACTCCCGAAAGGCAACACCTGTGCACTCTTTGAAGTTCAACGCCGCATCGTCGGCGAACGGCATGGTCGAGCGTGACTTCACCGTGGGCGATGTCCCCGGAGTCCTCTGGTCACCGGCTTCCGGCGCTGACCGTGCGCCCCTGGTCCTGATGGGCCACGGCGGCGGCAACCACAAGAAGCACCCGGCGATGGCGGGTCGGGCCCGCCTCCTGGTGACCGGCTGCGGCTTCCACGTCGCCGTCATCGACGCGCCCGGTCACGGTGACCGGCCGCGCACGGCGCACGACGAAGCGGAAATCGCGGAGTTGTTCCGGGCGAGGGCGGCGGGCGAGCCGGAGGGCCCGATCGTCGTCCGCTACAACGACCACCTGGCGGAACTCGCCGTGCCCGAGTACCAGGCGCTCCTGGACGCCCTCCAGGAGCTTCCGGAGATTGGCGGCGACGGGCCGGTGGGCTACTGGGGCATCAACATGGGCACTGCGATCGGCGTGCCGTTCGTGGCCGCCGAACCCCGCATCACGGCTGCCGTCTTCGGCCAGCACTGGCCCGACGCCCTGGCCCGGAAGGCGAAGCAGATCACCATCCCGATCGAGTTCGATCTGCAGTGGGACGACGAGCACATCTCTCGCGAGGAGGGTCTCGCGCTGTTCGACGCCTTCGCCTCGAAGGAGAAGTCGTTGCACGTGAACTCGGGCCGGCACAAGGAGCTGCCCCGGTTCGAGGCCGACAGCGCGGTCCGGTTCTTCGCCCGACACCTCGGCGGAGCGGTCACCGCGTCCGCCTGACGTCCGCGGTTGCGGCGCCCGGCTCCCCGGCCGGACGCCGCAACCGCGGCCCAGAACCGAGACGGCGCATCGACCGGCCCGGGAACGTCGAGTTCCCGGTGCGCCTGCGCCACCGCCGCGGCGACCTCGTCACTCATCCACGTTCCACCACCGGCCGGATCTCCACGCCGCTGTGGCCGGCCGTGGCCTCGTACAGCTTCGACGCCAGTCCCGTCACCTCGTCGAGGCCGGATGCCTCGATCAGGTAGTAGCCGCCCACAGCCTCCTTGGTCTCCAGGAACGGCCCGTCGGTCGTGGTGGGCCGGCCTGCGGCGTCGGTGCGCAGCGTGGTCGCCGTGCTCGCCGGCTCCAGCTCGTGGGTGTCCAGGACCGCTCCGCCGGCCGCCGCGACCAGGGCGCGGTGGCCCTCGGCGAGCTGCTGCCGCCCGGACGCGGACATCGAGTCCCACTCGCGCTCGTCGCCGTAGATGAGGACCAGGTACTTCGCCATGTCGACCATCCCTCTGTGCGGACCCCTGATGGGCCGTCCTGCTCCTACGACGAACACCCGGGGGCCCGTATCGACAACCGCGGGAGGAAACCGGCCGCCGCCCTGGCGGGGGACTCGGACCTCGGCCACGACCTGCCTGAACGTGCTCCCGTCGTCGGCCTGCCCGGGAGCGATGAGCGGGCCAGGTGTGCGGCGGCCACCGTGTCGACCTCGTGACCGCGACGGATCGGACGCGTGTCCGGCCGCTCCGGGGCCGTTCAGGACCGGCGGCGCTCGGCGAGCAGTTTCAGGTTCAGCAGCTGTCGTCGAGCCATCACCAGATCACCGACGGACAGTGCGGCGGCTGCCCAGCGGTTCGTCTGCATGACGACTTTGAGCAGCAGACGTGTCGTGCCCGGGTCCGCCGGGACGAGGACGTAGGACATGAAGGCGCCCATGATGACGCCGGTCAGGTGCCGGCCCGGGCTGATCGCGACGATCCGGCCGAGCTCGCGCCCGCCGACGGTGGTGAACCTCTCCCCGACGTGCGGCTCGGGAAGGCCGGCCAGTTCGCGGGGCGAGCGTCGCCCGAGGTTGTCGATCCAGTCGTACGAGTACGGGGCGAGCCGCACCTGCGCGACCCACGGCCACACCGCCTCGACGGGAGCCCGGACGGTCACACCACGCCACGCCTGCAGCGCGGGTGAGACGACGAAGTCGTCGCACGGGTAGGGACGCGAGGTCTCGCTGGTGCTCACACCCCATCGGTCACCGATCACGGCTCATTCTCCATCGCCGTTCCGGTCGGCGGGCGTCCGGGGGCACACGGTGGCCGGCCCGCTGCCGTCACGGCGTGCGGTACCCGCGGAAGGTGACGTGCTTTCGGGTCGCGAACCCGAGCCGTTGGCAGAGGGCGACCGATGCGGTGTTCGTCCTGGCCACGCGCCGGAAGGGACGCCCGCCTCGGTGCCCGACGGGCGGCGAGCGCGCTCACCATGCGGGCGGCGTGACCGCGCTTGCGCGCGGTCCGGGGGCACACCGCGCTGATCTCCGTCCACCCGGGAGGGTGGAAGCGCTCGCCCGTCATCGCCACCAGCGTGCCGTTCCTCCGTGCTCCCAGGTACGTGCCCCCGCTCGCAGGCGCGCGGCCGGAACGGTCCCGGCCGGGTTCGTCCGACCGGCTCGGGCACGCCGGGAACATCGGCGGCACCGGGCTCAAGTACACCGGAGAACACCTGCGTTTGCGCTGGGCCGGGCGAAGCCATCCGGCCAGACCATCCGGCGGCCGGGAATCCCCGGAGGAGGGCTGCACCGGCTTGACCAGGGCGGATGAGGTTTTCGGCAAGGGCGCCCTTTGGGGCACACTTGCCCGGGGGTCCTTGACTTCCCCTTTCAGCTCCGGCAGGTTGCGTTCCGCAACGACACATCACTGCATCCGGGAGGCTGACATGAACCTGGCAACAGAAGAACAGGCCGCACCTGCCACCGAACCCCTCGACCTCGTCCTCGGCGACCTGGAGACCGAAGTCCCCGAGCACGAGTCCGCGGCGGCCAGCACCTGCGCCATCCACCTGTACTGCTTCTGACGCCGACATGGCGTCCGCACCGGATCGGCCGTACCCGACCGGGCACCTGACCGCTCCCGCGGACACCGCGCCGGCATCCGCCCGGTCTTCCTCCCCGACCGCGTGGCTCGTCGATGCGGTCGCCCGGGGGGAGGCCGGGCGGGCCCTGCCCCCGGTCGTCAGGGACGGGCCCGAGGGCACGATCGCCGTCGCCCGCCGGCTGAGCGGGGCGGCGGACGCCCGGCAGGTCGCCGGCCTGCTCGCCCGTCCCCGCTTCCGCCCGCTGGCCGAGGCCCTCGCGGCGCTGGCGGTGTGGTGCGCCGGGCCCGCCGGGGAATCCGCCGCGGCGCTCGCGCCCGGCGTGCTCGCGGCGTCGAACACCGAGCTGTTCGGGCCGCTCGTCCTGGAGGGCCTGACCGCCTGCGCCCTCCGGCCGGCGGACGAGGCGCGGCGGCTGCTGGCCCTGCGGAAGGCGCAGTGGCAGGCCGCCCTCACCCTCTTCCTGACGCGGCTGCACCGTGACACGTCCGCCACCTGCTGGCCCGCAGAACCGCGCTTCCGGGGGGCCGTCACCTCGCTGCGGGCACACGGCGACGAGACCCACAACGGAGGCCACCGAGTGCTGCGGGTGGGCTTCGCGGGCGGTGGCGCCGTCGCCTACAAACCGCGCCCGGCGTCCGGCGAGGTGCTCTTCCTCGCCGGCGGAGACGCCGAAGCGTCGGTCTTCGCGCTCCTCAACAGCCTCCCGTCCGCGTCGGGCGAGGTGTGGCTGCCCACCCTGCGCTGCTGGCGCGGCACCGGCGCGGACCGGGACGCCTACTCCTGGCAGGAATGGGTCGAGCCGCCCCCGGAGCCCGGGGTGCTCCGCCGGTCGGGCCGCTGGAAGCTGACCGGGACCGTCCTCGACAGCGCCGCGGCGCCGGCTTTCTGGCACCGCGCCGGATCCCTGGCGGCGGCCGCTGCGGCGTTCGGGATGTCGGACCTGATCGGGGAGAACGTCCTCGTCGGCGCCCTGCCCGCCCATCCCGGACCGGCGCTCTACCCCGTCGACCTGGAGGTCTTCCTCACCGGCCTGACCGGGCTGTACGACACGGGGCTGGTCCACGACCCGGAGGCCGGCGGCACCCACCACGTCGGCCTGGAGCGCACCGCCCGGTGGTGCGCGCCCGACGGCCCCCGACTGCACTGGCGCGAGCGGGCGGACGGCAGCCTCGCCCTGGAACGGCGCTCCCGCCCGCTGGCCCGCACCGCCACCCGCTCGGTGGTGGGGGACACACGGGGCCGCACCGGCTACGGCCCGTACCTGCCCGCGATGCTGCGCGGGATGTTCGACGCCTGGACACTGATGTGCCGCTCCCGGGAGCGGCTGGCCGGATTCCTCGCCGAGCGGCTGCCCGACCACCGCGTACGGGTCGTCGCCCGCGACAGCGCGGAGTACGGCCTCCACCCGGACGAGCTCGCCGGCTCGCCGGGCTTCGCCCCGGCCGAGCGCGAGCAGATGGCCCGCGGTGACGTCCCCTATTTCTTCCGCTCCGCGGCGGGCGGCGAACTGCTCGCGGTCCGGCCACCGGGCGACGCGCCCGGCACCTCCTTCGGGCCCACGGGCGCGGGACCGTGCGCGCAGCCCTGGTGGCCGCCCGCGGCGGACGTCTCCGCCGGCGCGCGGCTGACGCTCGCCGGGCTGGGCCCGGCGCTGCGCGACGCCGTGCGGTACGTCCACGGCGACTGCCCGCACGACGTCCACGACCGGGCCGCTGGCGTACGGCTGCGGGTGCGCGGCCCCCGGCACGGCCAGGCGTGCTTCGACTGGCCGCAGACCGGCCGCCGGATCACCTTCACCTGGGACGCGGCACGCATACGGCTGCGCGTCGACGCGCTCACGGACCCGTGGCCGCCGGGCCCGTCCGAGCCCGCCGAGGAGGTACGCGCCTGGCTGCTGGCGCTGGAGCGCGTGGACGCACCGCTGCGCGAGCGGTGGGCCGCCACCGGCATGCGCGACGCGTCCCTGCAACGCCGTCTCGACCGTCTGACCCGGGCCGGCATGCGGCGCCTGCGGGTGGCGGTCGCCGAGCGGGGCTGGCCGGACATCGCCGCCGTCGGCCCGCGGGCGGCCGGCGCCGCCGCCCGGCTGCTCCAGCACGCCACCGGGGAGCCGGACTTCCGCAAGCACTGCCTGGAACTGATGCGTTCCGCGGCCCGGGAGGGCGGTGCGCCGTGGGACGAGGTGGCGCGCCTGACGGACACGCTGCGCCTGGCGGAGGGGCTGGCGCAGGTGTACGGGACCAAGTTCGCCGACGTCGGCGGCGTGCTGGAGCCCTGCGCCATCGAGGACGCGGACGGCGTCGACGAGCGCCGCGCGGCACTCGGTCTGGAGCCTCTGCACGCGTACACCGAACGGGTCCGGAGGCGCTTCGGCATGGGCCCGCAACCGGAAGAGGGGGGTTCATGAACACGTCCGCCGGCTCCGTGAACCAGGCCGACGAGTCCGAGGAGGCCGGTGAGGCCGGGGCCGGTCCCTCCGGTGACGCCGGTCTGCCCCGCACCGCCGAGCCGCCCGGTCACGGCGGGCCCGCCGCTCCCGACTGGGCCGCTTTTGCCGAGCGCTACTGGGAACGCGAGCCGGTGGTCCTTCCGGCGGGCGTGAGGGCGGAGGCGGCGGAGTGGTTCCGGCTCGCCGTCACGGCGAGCGCACCTTTCCGCTCCGGGACGCGGCTGGGTGCCGTCCCGGACGTGCGGTTCGACACCGCCGAGGGGCGTCTGCGCAGCCCCGGCCCGCTGCTCCCGGACGCGGGCGACGGCGCGGTGGCCGGCTACCGGGAGCGGGTCCGCGGCGAGTTGGCCGGGTCCGGCTGGCAGCTGACGGTGACCCACCCCCTCGTCCTGGACTTCGGCCTGTGGTCCTCGACGCGCGGCCTCGTCACCGGCCTGTGGGACCGTGTGGGACGGCCGTCGCTGCCGCTGACGGTGGAACTGACCGTGGGCGACGGGTACGGGCGGCCGGCCCGCTCCGGCTCGCCGGCGGTCCTCACCTGGGTCCTCGACGGCGCGCTCGCGCTGCGCGCGGCGGGCACCGGGCCCGGGCGGCAAGCCCTGCGGGCGGGGCCGGGCGAGCTGGTGTACCGGCCGGCGGGAGCGCCGTACACCGAGCACAGCACCGGGGGCTGCCTGGCGGTGAGCCTCGTCCTGCCGGACGTGGAGGCCGCCGCGGCCGTGAGCGTGGAACAGGTGGTGACGGACCTGGTCCAGCGGGAGCCGGAGTTCGGCGGGCGCACCCCGTACCTCCCCTTCCCCGCACCCGCCGGCGCCGACGGCCGCGTGCAGGACACGGGGCCCGTACGCGAGGGCGCCACCGCGCTGCTGCGCGTCCTCGGCGGCCCGGGTCCGGAGCGGGCCCTGCGCCGCCGGTGGGCGGCGTGCCGTTCGGCGGCAGGCCTGGAGCCCGTACCGCCGCCGCGTCAGGCCGTGGACTTCGGTGACGGCTGGCGGGTGCGGCCGGTGGCGGAGATCGAGGTCGTACCGGACGGTGAGGGCGGCGCCCTGTGGGCGGTGAACGGGCACGCCCTGCCGATCTCCGGTGCGGCCGCCGACCGTGTCCGCGCGGAACTGACGGCGCGACGGGGCGGGACGGTGACGGTCGAGGACCTGGGCCGCGCGGCCGGGCTGCCCGGCGGCAGCGCGGCACTGCGTTCGCTGGTGGGGACGCTCCACCGGATGCGGGCGGTCGACCTGACCGAGGGGGGAGGGACCCGATGACCGGGGCCGCGCAGGAGGGTTACGGCGTGGAGGAGGGCCTCGACTGGGAACGCTTCGCCGCCGAGTCCTGGGACCGGCGGCCGGTGCTGGTGCGGGGCGCGGGGGAGCCCTTCGCCGAGCACGAGGTGTTCGCCGCCGCCGTGGCGGTGAGCACCCGCCGCGGCCCGGACGCGATGCCGGCGTTCACGCAGTTCACCGTGGACCGTGACCAGCGCGCGGAGCCGGCCGGCCTCCTCCCGGCGGCTGCCGACGGCTCGTTCGACGGGTACGAGCGGCGGATGCGCGAGGCCCTGCACGGCCGGCGCTACGCGCTCGTCGCCCAGCGCTTCCACGAGCTCCACCCGCCCCAGTGGGCACGCGAGCGGGACTTCTACGCGGGCCTGTGGGAGCGGGTCGGCCAGCCGCTGCAAGGGGCCATCACCGCGCTCTTCCACGGCAGTTACGAGCACAGCCCGGCGGGAGTGCACCGCGACCGGTACGCGACGTTCATGTTCGTCCTGCGCGGGCGCAAGCGGATGCGCTTCTGGGCGGAGCGCCCGTGGCCGCAGTCCGTGACGACGATGCTCGACTACGGCGCCCACCTCGACAGCTCGTTCGCGGTGGAGGCGGGGCCGGGCGACCTGCTCTACTGGCCCTCGCGCTTCTACCACGTGGGGGAGAATTGCGGCGACGGTAGCGCCGCGACGAGCGTCAACGTCGGCGTCCCGTGCGAGGGGCGGCTGGCCGCGGCCGAGATCCCGCGACTGTGGGAGGACGCCTTCCGGCCGGTGCCCGGCCCGCACCCGGCCGCGGCGCAGGACGGTCCGGCGGGCGGGCTGCCGTACGTGGCGGAGCGGCAGCTGGCCCGGGTGCGGGCCGCCGTGTCGCCGGAGCAGCTCGCCGCGCGGATCACCGAGCGGTCGCTGAGCCACTGGACGGTCGGCGGCTTCCCGCCCGCGCCGCCCCCCGCCCCGCGGCCGCCCCTTCCCGACGGCGCCGCCGCCCGCGCCACCACCCGGGTGCTGTGGGCGCAGGGTGCCGGACGGTGCCTGGTGGCGGCCAACGGCCACGTCACGGCGACCGACCTCCCGCCGGACCAGCTGTCCGCACTCCTGACGGCACTCAACGCGGGCGGCCCCGTCCCCGTGGACGGCCTCCCAGAGCCCGCCCGCGCCCTGTTGTCCGCCCTCGTCTCCTTCCACGCGGCCGAGGCCGGCCAGGGGCTGCCTGACGTCGGATCAGGTGGCTGAAGGTCCTCACCACCACCACATGATCCGCAGCTGACACTGCCCCTGGCCGTGCCCGGTGCTGAACGTCTTCCGGGGCGCGCGCGTGTCACGCAGCCTTGCTGACGCGTCCGTCCCGTTCGCGTCGGGTTGGCCGGGCCTTACGCCGGAAGCGTTGCACCGCCCGGCCCCGCTGGTGGCGAACACGGCGGTCAGCAGGCTGACCGTAGGTGCCGCGCGGCACCGCCGCGGGCGCCGCAGGCTTGTCTCCGGCCGGCGGCGCGGCGGTTGCCGGCGCGGTGGTGGTGGTCACGGGCACCGCCACCACCGCGCGCTTCTCCCGGACGTGGTCGTTCGAGGGCCGGGAGAGCCGGGGTGTCGGCGAAGCGGCGGCCCAGGAGGCTTGCGGAGGTAGGGGACCGCCGCTCGGCAGGCCGGTGCAAGCGCCGGCCCGGCCGTCACCGAGCGCAGCGCGCGCCGCGGGCCCCGGCCCCCCGGTCACCGCCGGCTGAACCCCCCGGAGGGGCCGCACCACCGCCACCGGCGGTCGCGTGCACGCCCCTGCCACGTCCCCCGGACCCACCCGCTGGGGCACCCGGAATCACGCGCCGTGGCTCGCAATTGCGCCCCACCCGTGAAACCCGTGCGCCGGGGCGCTCCGGCGCGCTCCCGCCGGTGCGCGCTTCGCGCACCTGCGGCTGCGCGGGCCGTTGTGCGACAGCCCCGCCGGGTGTCTTCTGCCGGATGGGAACACTCCCCTTCGTCTGAAAGGACTGCTCGATCATGACGAAACGTTTCCGCCGCGCCCTCGGCGCGACATCCGAAAGCACCCGTTCGTCCGTCGGCTCCGTCGGCCGGTCTGCCCCGGTGTCCCGGAAGAAGCGGGCCCTGGCCACCGTCGGCACCACGCTGGCGCTCGTCACCGCCACGCTCGGCCTGGGGTGGGCCGCTCCCGCCTCCGCCGCGGTCCCCGGAGCACGCTGCGACATCAACAGCGGGGCCGGCGAGGTCCTCCTCGTCAGCCTCCCGGGAACCGTCGCGTCCGACGGCAACACCTGTGTGCCGAACGGCCCGGTCGCACCGGAACTCTCCGCGCTGGACGCCGGACTGCCCTGCGGTACGGAGGTCCAGATCGACCTGCTGATCCTTACGGCCTACTGCTAGGAGCTGGGTGGGATCCGGATCATGTGGCTGCGGCGAGGAACTCCAGCCACATGACCGATCCGTGGAAGGGCGGGCCGGCTCCGTAGGTGCCGGGGGCCTTGTCGTAGCGCGTGGCCGGTCCGCCGCCAGGTCTTCATGTTCTGGAAGCGGCGTTCGACGGTGTCGCGCTGTGTGTGGCGTTCGGGGTCGCAGGCGACCGGCCGTCCGCCGGCCGAGCCCTTCTTCCTGCGGTGGGCCTGCCGGCCGATCTTCCCGGGGATCACCGCGGTGGTGTGGCGCCGGCGTACAGGGACCCGGTTGGTCCCGGACCGGTAGGCCCTGCCCGTGCCCGTGCCCGTGCCCGTGCCCGTGGCCGTGGCTGTGGCCGTGGCCGTGGCTGTGGCCGTGGCCGTGGCCGTGGCCCTGCCCGTGGCCGGGGGCGGCCGCGGGGCCGGGAACGCGGATCCTGTCCCGCACGACAGGGAACGGGCCCCTGCTTGTCCGGGGGTGAGCACGAACGACAGGGGCAGGCCTGCGCTGTCGCGCTGTGGGTCCTGCTGCTCAGCCCGCCCTGCCCCGCGACCGGCCGGGCCCGGCGGCATCCGGCCTGCCCCCGCGACACCTTCCTGCCGCCGTCCGGTCCGGATGACGGGCCCGCACGATGGCGGAGTCCACGCCGACCGACTCCGGGCCGGCGTTCCCTCGCGCGGCCGCGTCGGTGATCAAGGGGTCCATCAGCTCCCTACGGGCAGTCGCGCAGGATGCGCACCCCGGTCAGCCTGTGGGCAGGCCGATCTGGTCGCGTTCGAGTACAGAGCGCAACTCCGAGAAGATCTGTGCGGCGGCCGGTCCCGAGGGGCCGCCCAGGACGTCCGCGGTCAGCTCGGTCAGTGTCCTGGTGAAGGTCGCCTCCGCCGCCTCGACGAGTTGCAGGCCTGCGGCGGTCAGGTCCAGCAGTGATGAGCGGCGGTCCGACGGATTGGTTCGCCGTACGACCCATGCCTGCTTCTCCAGGCGGTCGATGCCCTTGCTGGTCGCGCCGATCCCGATGGCGAATTCGGCGGCGAGGTCCGCGACCCGGGCCCCGGGGTGGTCGCGCAGGAAGCGCAGGAACTCGAACTGCGAGGTGACGATCCCGTGCCGCTCGCGAAGGCGGTCGTTCAGCGCGTTGTAGAGGCGTGTCTCGCAGCGGACGAGATCGGCGAAGAAGCCCGGGAGGTCGATCGGGCCACGGCTTGACGTGGATGCCATGGCATATATTCTAACGTAACTGCCTAGGCATATAGTTCCTTGGCATGCATTCGCGATGGAGGCGACAATGAGCAGGCAGCAGCGCGCGGAGATCGACGCGATGGTCCGGCGGCCTCAGCCGGAGGCCCCTCGGTCGGTGGAGGAGATCCGCGCCGGGTTCAGGGCGATGATGGCGGAAATGATCGTCCCGGCGGGGATCCGCACCCGGACTGCGACGCTCGGCGATCGCCCGGCGGTGCTCGTCGAGCCGGTCGGCACTCCGAAGGCCGGGACGATCCTCTACTTTCACGGCGGCTCTTACGTGGTCGGTTCACCGGAGACGGCGATGTCGCTGACGGGGAACCTGGTGACCAGGACGGGGTTCAGGGCGTTCTCCCTGGATTACCGGCTCGCCCCTGAGCATCCGTTCCCGGCCGCGATCGAGGACGGAGTGAGCGCCTACCGCGCGCTCCTCGACAGCGGCGAGGACCCTTCGGCGATCGCGTTCGCCGGGGACTCCGCAGGCGGCGGCCTCACCGTCACCACCTGCCTCGCCGCCCGCGACGCGGGCCTGCCTGTGCCCGCCGCAGTCGTGGCGTTCTCTCCCGGGCTCGACATGACCCGGACAGGGGAGAGCATGGACACCAAGGCGGGCATCGACCCGTTCTTCACGCGTGAGGGCCTGGAACACACCGGGGCCATGTACCTTGCCGGACACGATCCGCACCAGCCCATGCTCAGCCCCGCCACCCTCGCCGACCTGACCGGCTTCCCCCCGGTGCTTCTGCAGGCGGGCACCAACGAAATACTCCTGGACGACTCCACACGCATGGCCGCGCGCGCGAGGGAAGCCGGAGTGGACGTCATCCTGGACGTCACCGCTGATGTTCCCCATGTCTTCCAGGCGTTCGCCGGTGTCCTGGACGAAGCCGACGAGGCACTGGACCGCGCCGCTCTCTTCCTCCGTCAGCGGATCCGCACCGGGGACACGGCACGCACGTCGGCAGGCTGAGACCCGCAGGTGGTCTCCTGCGGACCACGGTCCGGACCCCCGGGCCTGTTCCCGTCGGGCGGCACCCCGCCTCGCTCCGAGGGCCGTTCACGACCCCGGGGGCTCGTTCTCCGTGTGGCTCATGCGGGGATCGCGCGCGAAGCGTCCGGCGCCCGGGCGGCCAGGGACAGCACGGCGCCGATCAGCGACACGGCGGCCGGCACGGGGAACAGGTGCGGGTAGCCGCCCCGCGGTGAGGCCCGGGCGGCGCCAGGGTGCGGCCGGCGGGCTGTCCGGCGCCGCGGAGGCCGCGCGGGACGATCTGCGTCAGGCACAGCGCCGGAAGCGCGGCACGGGGCCGCGACCAGTCCCCGGTACTGGTCGCGGCCCCGGTGGTGCGGGTGTCGGACGCGGGCGGTCAGCTGCAGCAGCCGCCGGACGGCTGGTCGGCGTCGCCGATCTGCAGGGCCGCGGCTGAGCCGACGCCGATCTGCACGAGCTGCGGGACGGGTGTGCAGCAGCCGCCGCCGGTCTGGGCGTTGGGGTCGTCGAACAGGCCGGAGCCGCCGCACACCCCGGTTTCGGGGAGGGTGAGTTCGACGCGGTCGGCGGCTTCGATGTCGCCGGCGAGGGCGGCCGCGACCGAACGGGCCTGCTCGTAGCCGGTCATGGCCAGGAAGGTGGGGGCGCGGCCGTAGGACTTCATGCCGACCATGTAGAAGCCGGGTTCGGGGTGGGCGAGTTCGCGGTGGCCGTGAGGCCGGACGCTGCCGCAGGAGTGCTGGTTGGGGTCGATCTCCTCGGCGAGGGCGGGCGGGGCCTGGAGGCGTTCGTCCAGAGTCAGGCGGATCTCGGACAGGAACGACAGGTCGGGGCGCAGGCCCGTCAGGACGATCACTTCGTCGACCGGGTCCAAGCGGGTGCCGTCGTCGCCGACCAGGACCAGTCCTCCCGCGTCCCCGGGCTCGATCGCGGCGGTGCGGAAGCCGGTGACGGCGTCGGCGTGGCCGTTGTCGACGGCGGCCTTGGCGGCCAGGCCCAGTGCGCCGCGGGCGGGGAGCTGGTCGGCGGTGCCGCCGCCGAAGGTGGAGCCGGAGATACCGCGGCGCAGCACCCACAGCGCGTGCGTGCCCTCGGCGTCCTCGGCCAGTTCGTCCAGTGCCGCCAGCGCGGTGAACGCGGAGGCGCCGGAGCCGATGACGGCGGTGCGCCTGCCCGCGTAGCGGGCGCGGACGGCGGGGTCGGCCAGGTCGGGGACGCGGTAGGAGATGCGGTCGGCCGCCGCGCGCTCGCCCAGGGCCGGCAGGCCGTTGCTGCCTGCGGGTGAGGGCAGGGTCCAGGTGCCGGAGGCGTCGATCACGGCGCGGGCGAGGACGCGCTGCTCCCGGCCGTCGGGGGTGGTGTAGTCGACGGTGAAGGGCTGCTCCGCGCGGTCGGCGTCGACGATCCGGTCGCGGCCGACGCGGGAGACCCCGGTGACGGTCGCGCCGTAGCGCACGGTCTCGCCCAGGACGTCGGCGAGCGGCTGCAGGTACTGCTCGGCCCAGTGCGCGCCGGTGGGGTAGGCCGAGGCGTCGGGCCTGACCCAGCCGGTGGGGGCCAGCAGCTTCTCGGCGGCGGGGTCGGTCAGCTCGGCCCAGGTGGAGAACAGCCGCACGTGCCCCCACTGGCGCACCGCGTCGGCGGCGGCCGGCCCACGCTCCAGTACCAGCACGGCGAGGCCTTCTGTGGTCAGGTGGGCGGCTGCGGCGAGGCCGGCCGGCCCGGCGCCGATGACGACGACCGGCAGGTCCGAGGTGGTGGTGGTCATGGCAGATCCGTCCTCCGGGGTACGCGGCCCTTACAGACCGCTACTTCGATCGCTGTCGATGTGATCGAGCTTGCCACTCGCATCGACGAGTGTCAACATAGACGTATGTCGAAGTCAGAGGTTGTGGAACTGCCCGTCCTGGACGCCGGGGCCGTGGTGCCGTGCTGCCCGCCGATCACGTCGGCCGAGCTGTCACAGGCCGACGCGGAGAAGATGGCCGCCATGTTCAAGGCGCTGTCCGACCCGGTGCGCCTGCGGCTGTTCTCCCGTGTCGCCTCGCACGCGGGCGGGGAGGCGTGCGTGTGCGACATCGCCGACGTCGGCGTGTCCCAGCCCACGGTCTCCCACCACCTGAAGAAGCTGCGGGAGGCCGGTCTGCTGACCTCGCAGCGGCGCGGGACGTGGGTGTACTACAAGGTCGCTCCCTCCGTGGTCGCGGCGATGTCCGCGATGCTCGATCTGCGCGACTGACGCCGCTGGGGGCGGCATGGGCCGAACGGGCGGGGACGATCACCGAGCCGGGAGGAACGGGCGCGGCGAGTCCCGGGTGTGCTGCCAGGTCCCGCCCGCGGCGGCCTCGGCGTCGAGGATGACGGACTCGATGCCGAGGCGGCGCAGGTGATGGCCGGCGGCGAATCCGGACCGGCCGCCACCGATCACCGGCGCGTACCCGGGGCGGGTCACGGGGCGGCCGTCACCGCGTTCACGGCGAACTTCCGCCTCCAGGCGAGCGCGACGTGGACCAGGCCGATCAGGACAGGCACCTCGATGAGCGGTCCGACCACGCCGGACAGCGCCTGGCCGGAGGTGACGCCGAAGGTGGCGACGGCGACCGCGATGGCCAGCTCGAAGTTGTTGCCCGCCGCAGTGAACGCCAGCGTCGCGGTGCGGTCGTAGGGCAGGCCGAGGCCTTTGCCGAGCGCGAACGTTCCGAAGAACATGATCGCGAAGTAGGCGAGCAGCGGCAGCGCGATGCGGGCGACATCACCGGGCTGGTGGGTGATCGTCTTCCCCTGCAGGGCGAAGAGGACGACGATGGTGAACAGCAGTCCGTACAGCGCGAACGGCCCGATCCTCGGCAGGAACTTCGCCTCGTAGTTCTCGCGGCCCCTCTTCTGCTCGCCGATGCGGCGGGTCAGGAACCCGGCCAGCAGCGGCACACCGAGGAACACCACGACGTTCAGTGCGATCTTCCACACCGGCACGTTCAGGCCCTGGCCGTCGCCGAGCCCGAGCCACTTGGGCAGGCCGTCGAGGTAGAGCCAGCCCAGCAGACTGAACGCGACGACCTGGAAGACGGAGTTCAGCGCGACCAGCACGGCAGCCGCCTCGCGGTCGCCGCAGGCCAGGTCGTTCCAGATCATGACCATGGCGATGCAGCGGGCCAGTCCGACGATGATCAGCCCGGTGCGGTAGGCGGGCAGGTCCGGCAGGAAGACCCACGCCAGCGCGAACATCACCGCCGGCCCGACAACCCAGTTGATGAGCAGCGAGGACACCATCAGCCTGCGGTCGCCGGTGACGCGGTCGAGGCGGTCGTAGCGGACCTTGGCCAGCACCGGGTACATCATGACCAGCAGGCCGACCGCGATCGGCAACGAGACCCCGCCGATCTCGACCTTGGCCAGGGCGCTGTTCAGGCCGGGGATCGCCCGGCCCAGTCCGATCCCGGTGCCCATGGCGATCAGGATCCACACCGCCAGGTAGCGGTCCAGGGTGGAGAGCTTCTTCGCCACGGAGGCCTCCCCGGCCGTGGCCGAAGGCGCGTCGGTGGAGGCGGTGGCGGGTTCGGCGGAGGTCACGGGCAGGCCCTCTTGTTCTGCCCGGCGGCGACAGCGGAGGCGGCGAGCTGCGCGAACTGCTCGGACAGGCCGGCCAGGACCTCGGGCTTGAGCTTGTAGTAGGTGAACCTGCCGCAGGGCTCGGTCTCCACCAGGCCGGCCTCGCGCAGGACCTTCATGTGGTTGGAGAGGTTGGTCTGCTTGGCCCCGGTCTCCTCGACCAGGTGCGTGGTGCACAGCGTCTCGCGGGCCAGGAGGGTCACGATCTGCAGGCGGAGCGGATCGCCCAGCACCCGGATCACATCAGGATCGACTGAAGTCAGCATGCGCTGATACTGTCACATCAGCGCCTGCTGATACCAGCGGGTACTGATGCCGTTGGCGGTCGGTGCCGCCCACGAGACGAGAGAGCAGCCCATGCCCGAGACATCCGGCGGCAAGCCGTCCGTCCTGTTCGTCTGCGTCCACAACGCCGGCCGCTCCCAGATGGCCGCCGCCTGGCTCGCCCACCTCGCGGGCGACCGCGTCGAGGTCCGCTCCGCCGGCTCCGCCCCGGGCACGGAGGTCAACCCGGCCGCGGTGGAAGCCATGGCCGAGGTCGGCATCGACATCTCCGCCGAGGTCCCCAAGGTCCTCACCACGGACGCGGTCCGCGAGTCGGACGTGTGCATCACCATGGGCTGCGGCGACACCTGCCCCGTCTTCCCCGGCAAGCGCTACCTCGACTGGAGCCTGGACGACCCGGCCGGGCAGGGTGTCGAGGCCGTCCGCCCCATCCGTGACGAGATCAGGGCACTGGTCGAGGGCCTGATCGAGGAGATCGCACCGGAGGCGAAGGCGTGAGCACCGGCCGGCTGCCGGCGGTGCGGGACGTGTGAGCGCACCGGTCCTGGGTACGCGACCTGTTGGCCCCGCAGGGGGCCGAGTCCCCTCGGGGACCGGCGGCACAGCCGCCCGGAAGCGCCCGACCGTCCATCCCCCCCCGGGCGGTCGGGCGCCACCTTCGGGACAGCGCGAGCGGGCCCCCGGCCGGCTCGTGGCCCGCTCCGAACACCGGCGCGTCGACGGACGAGGCATCAGCCCGCGTACGCAGCCATCGCACCGGATGCCGCCACCGGCCCGCTGCGCCCAGCGGGACATCCGCCGCCACCTCCCGACCGGTACCGGATCCACCGACTCCCCCCCGCGGCACCTCGTTGCTGCCCCAACCGCCCCGAGAACGTCCACCCCGCCCGGGGACGCCGGGTGGACGCCGCGGCAGGCCAGGAAACGACTCCGACGAGACGTTTCCGCTCTCCGTCAAAGATGCCGGCCGGGACACGGCCCTCCCGCCGGTCCCCACTGAAGAGACCGCGATGGTCGACGTGCGCGATCAGAGAGCCGTGGCTGTCGATCACCTCGGAGATGCCCCCGGTCGCGATCGTGTCCGACCACGCGTCCAGGTTCCGGCCGAACCGCTCCGGCGGCCTGCACGGCTCACTTACCGCGTCCCAGAAGCCGTTGAGTGTTTCGACGGGCCGACCACGCAGGTCAACGACCGTCTCGCCGTCTCTCGTCACAGCAGACCAACCAGCCCCGCAACAAGGCACTCACCGGCCACAAGAGACTGGTTCTAGGACGTGCCGTCGCCGGCAGCCTCGCTGCGGCGCGGCTCGAGGCGATCGACGGCCTGCTCACTCCATGTCCGGATGACTGACGCCTGCTCGGGGGTCAGTGAGTCGAGGAAGTGGCGGCGGATGTTGCCGCCGTGCACGAGGACGGCACTCCGGGCGGCGCGGCGGCCCTCGGCGGTCAGCCCGATCCCCGCGCGGCGACCGTCGGCCCCGTACTGGGTGCGTTTGACGAAGCCGCGCTTTTCCATGCGCGTCAGCTGATGTGACACCCGGCTCTTGTCCCAGTCGAGCGACTCGGAGAGCTCGCCCACACGCATCTCGCGGCCGGCGGCCTGCCACAGCGTCACCAGCACGCTGAACTCGGCCTTCGAGATGTCGCAGTCACGCTGGAGACCGCGTTCCAGCTCCCTGGTGAGCAAGCGCTGGGCGCGCATCCAGGTGTCCCAGAACTCCCACTCCTCGGGATCCAGCGATCGAGTGTCCGTCATGTCGCCGAGGATACCGCGACCAGCGGAGTTGTCACTTCAACTCCCGTCGATCTAGAGTTGACACATCAACTCTCCCGAAGGAGGACCATGACACTCCGCATTGCGCTCATCCTCGGAAGCACCCGCCCCGGACGTCGGGGCGACCAGATCGCCGCCTGGGCGCTGGAGGCCGCCCGCGCCCACGGCGGCGCCGACTACGAACTCATCGACCTCGCCGACCACGACCTCGGCAACCTCGACGAGCCGGGCAACCCGAACTTCCAGCAGTACCGGCACGACCACACCCGCGCCTGGGGCGCCCTCATCGACAGCTTCGACGGCTACGTCTTCCTCGTCCCCGAGTACAACCACTCCTATCCCGGAGCCCTCAAGAACGCCCTGGACTACGTCTACCGGGAGTGGAACGACAAGGCCGCCGGGATCATCAGCTACGGCGGCTGGGTCGCCGGGGCCCGGGCCGCCGAAGCGCTGCGGCTCGTCCTCGCCGAACTCCAGGTGGCCACGGTCCGCGCCCAGCCCACCATCTCGACGCACCCCTCCTTCCACACCGGCACCTTCGTCCCTCAGCAGGGCCTCGACACCGCCGTGGGGGGCATGCTCGACCAGGTGATCGCCTGGTCCGGCGCGCTGCGCGGCGTGCGCCAGTCCAAGAGGCGGACGCCCGCGGTTGCATGACCCCCAGTTCATGGCCGATCACATGCCAGGACGCGGTGAACCGACGGACTCCGCAGGGAGGCGCTGAAGCCCCTACCGCCAGCCATCGACGGACCCAGCCGTCGGGGACGCGACCACCAGCAGGTGGTCAACGGTGTGTTGCGGCGGTTGCGAACAGCCGATCCGTGGCGTGACCTGCCGGAACGCCAGGGGCGTGGCAGACGGTTCACGAGCGGTTCGCCGTTGGCGGCGGGACGGTACCGGGGCCCACCTCCTCCAGCAGATACAGGCGCGGGACGACGGTTGCGTCAGTGGCCCTCCTGCGGCGCGCAGGCTCATGGAGTCGGCCGCGCACCCGCGTCCGGTCCAGCTCGCTTCGCGCTCCGGGTTCGTCGAGGATCACGTGGGGGAGCCTCACCCGGAACCGGTCGCGTCGAGGAACGGGAAGAGCACGGTCACATGCGCCGGAACACCGGCGTGGGCCGAGGGGTCAAGCCGGTCACGCCACGCGCGCACCAAAGGCTCCGCCTCCGGAACCCTCACGATCAGACCCGACCGTCCTGCCCGGAATCCTCGCGCGTCGTCATCCGCCATCGCTTCTGTCTATCAGCGGGTCCGACCGGTGGCGACCCGAATTGCCACCGGACGTCCCCCGCGTTTCGTCACCCCGGCACGGCCGCGTCGTCGGTGGACCGTCCCGCTGCCGCTGCCGCTGCCGCTGCCGCTGCCGCTGCCGCTGTTCGGTCGGGGTGGGGGAGTCCTGCCGTGATTGCGGCATCCGCAAGGGGCTTCGTCGAGTGTCGGGGCGTGGCAGCGGGGTTGTGCTGACGTATCGAGGGGACCGTACTGTGGCCGTCAGGCTACCGCAGGCGCTCAGCCCTGACTGTGAGCGTCATCCCGCAACTGCCCGGCCTTGCCCGGACTCGCCGCGGCGCTCTGCTGCCACAAGCGGCTCGTCCGCCTCACCACGTAGGGCATGGCCTTATACAGCAGGAGCGGTCCGGGAGGGCCGGTTCGCAGGGTGACCACTCGATCGCGCGAATCGCCCGCATGCGCGGCTGTGGTGCGCGTTGCCGACGGGTAGCATGCGTGCCCGACCGACCCGGCAGGGCCGGTTCGGCGCGCAAGCCAGGGGAGGGCGGCGGGGATGGCGGACGATCCTTCGGACCAGGACGGCGCCCTGTCGCGGCGCAGGCTGCTCGCGTCGTCGGCCGCCGCGGGCGGCGCGGTCTGGCTGCTGCGCGGGCTGGTCCGTCCGGGCAGCGCCCACGCGGCCCCCGGAGCGCCGCCCGGTCTGCCGGCAGGGCTCGACGTCTACCAGCGCGCCTACGAGAACTGGGCCGGCGAGATTCGAACCGACGAGCTGTGGACGTGCGCACCGCGCACTCCCCAGGAGGTCCTCGACGTCGTCAACTGGGCGTACGGCGCCGGGTGGACCGTCCGCGCGCAGGGCAGGCGGCACGGCTGGGCGCCGCTCACGGTGGCCGACGGCACGCCCGCCGCGACCCGGGTCATCCTGCTGGACACCACCGCGTACCTGACCGCGATGACAGTGGACGGGCAGGCGGCGGACGGCTCCGCCACCGTCCGCGTCCAGACGGGCGCCTCGCTGGAATCGCTGCTCGCGTTCGCCGGCGCCGGCGGCTACGGGGTCACCGCCGCGCCGGCACCCGGCGACCTCTCGGTCGGCGGCGCACTCGCGGTCGGCGCACACGGCACCGCCGTGCCCGCCGTCGGAGAGACCCCGTCACCGGGCCACGGCTACGGGTCGCTGAGCAACCTGGTCACCGAGCTGACCGCGGTCGTGTGGGACGGCGGTGCCGGCCGCTACGTCCTGCGGACCGTCGGCCGTGCCGAGCCGGACTGCGACGCGCTCCTCACCCACCTCGGCCGTTCGCTCGTCACCGAGGCCGTCCTGCGGGTGGGGGCCGACGTCAACCTGCGCTGCCGGTCCTACCTGGACGTCCCCGCTGCCGAACTGTTCGCCGCCCCCGGTGCTCCGGCCGGCACGCGGACCCTGGCCGGATTCGTGGACGGCACCGGCCGGGCAGAGGCGATCTGGTTCGCCTTCACCGACAAGCCCTGGCTGAAGACCTGGGCCGTCACCCCGGACAGACCGCTCGCCGCCCGCGCCGTCTCCGGGCCGTACAACTACCCCTTTTCCGACTCGCTCCCCGAACCGGTGGCGCGGCTCGCCGGGGACCTGGTCTCCGGGGCCTGGGCGAGCGCGCCGCTCTTCGGGCAGGTCCAGTACCTGCTCGCCAAGGTCGCGCTGACCGGCGACATCACCGATGTCCTGCTCTCGGGAACGCTCGTGCAGGACGTGCTGACCGGGGACGTGCTCACCCACCTGCTGCTGGACGGGCTGCGCTCGGACCTGTGGGGTGCCTCCCGCAACCTGCTGGAGTACGTGCGGCCCACCACCTTGCGCGAGACCGCAAACGGCTACGCCGTCCTGGTGCGCCGTGCCGATCTGCAGTGGGTGGTCAGCCGGTTCGCCGACTTCTACCGCACGCTCCTCGCGCAGTACGCGGCCCGCAGCGAATACCCGGTCAACGGCCAGGTGGAAATCCGGGTGACCGGCCTGGAGGATCCGTCCGTGTGCGGCGTCCCCGGCGCGAGGCCCCCGCTGCTGTCCGCCCTGCGGCCGCGCCCTGACCGTCCGGACGTCGACACCGCCGTGTGGATCGACATCCTCTCCCTGCCGGCGACACCCGCCCTGCCCCGCTTCTACCGTGACGTCGAGCAGTTCCTGCTGGGCCTGGACGGGGAACGGGCGACTGTCCGTGTGGAGTGGTCCAAGGGCTGGGCCTACACCGATACGGCCGCCTGGTCGGACCAGGACGTTCTCACCGGCGCCATCCCCGACTCGCACCGCGCGGGCGGCGGTCCGGGGTGGGACGAGGCGGTCGCGGTCCTCGGCAGGCTCGACCCGCACCACGTGCTGTCCTCCCCTTTCCTCGACGCACTCCTGAGCTGACGGCCGGACCGAGTGGCCGGGCCGGGGGACAGGGCAGGCCACCCCGCCCGTCCTGGGCGAATCCGATGGCGCCGTTGCTGATGTGTTCGTTTCTCCCGCGTTGGCTGAAGACGCGGCTGTCGTCGTCGTGCTGGTAGGCGTTCCTCGTGGACCCGTTCTCCGAATGGTCAGATCGCATCGACCGCGGAGGAGCCGTACCACTCGCAAAAACACAACAAGCGCGGCAGGCACGTGCAGGTCATCGCCCGGCCGGACGGCACCCCGCTCCGGTTCTCCCACGCGACGCCGGGCCGCACCCACCTCGCCACCGCGGCCCGCGCTCCCTGGCGGCCACTACGGCGCGCCTGGTGCTCCACCCGCCCTACCGGGACCGTCCAGGCCGTCAACACGCAGCTGGCCTGGAGCTGTTCAAGAGTGACGGTGGCTCACCGAGGTTGGCCACGTGCGCTCTGACCGGGTGACGTCGACGCCGGCTCCGCGAGGGGTGTGACGGGCGCCACACGCGGTCACGTGCTCGGGGAGCAGCGTTCTGCGCCCCGGAGTCCGTCTGGAGGGTGGACGGGACGCAAGGGCCTGTCTGCTCCGGTCCCGGTGGCCGGAGGCCGGTGCTGTTTGATCCACAGGAGTGAAATGATGGCTTCCCACGGTTCGCGCAGGCGCAGGCGCGGCTGGCTGGCCGCTGTCGCGAGCGCCGCGACTCTCGCGACGGGCACGGGGGTGGCGGTTGCCGCGACCGGGAGTGCGGCGCCGGTGAATGCCGCGCCGGCCGCTGCTGCCACCGCCAAGCCCGCGCCCGAGGCCCTCACCGTGCAGGTGGTGTCGCCGGGGCAGAAGATCTCCGTCGGCGGCGGCAGCGTGTGGCTGACGTCGAAGGGCCTGGCCCTCGCCCCGAAGGACCTGGGCTCCGCCAGTCCGACCGTCGTCCCGGTGGCGGGCGTTCTGCCCGGCAAGGTGTCCACGGTGGCCAGCGGCAGCTCCTCCGGCGTGGTGTGGGCGGGAGTCTTCCGCCTCCCGGTGACCTCGACGACCTCGGTCACCGTCGGGAGCGTGAAGGCCAAGGTCATCACGCTCGCCGGCAAGCCCGGCTGGGGTGCCTTCTACGCCTTCGACACGAAGGGCACGGCGGACGCGAAGCCGGCGATCCTCATCCACAACTAGTCACGGCTGCCGCTGCCGTCCACGGGGAGACGGCAGCGGCAGACGCGTGCACCGCTTCTTGCCGCCCCTCTCCTCAGCACCGAGGTCCAGCCGTGACGATGACCGCGGGAACACCGCAGGCCGGCCATCCGCCGAGCCCTGGCGAGGTCCGATGAGCAACACCAGTGACGACGAGTTCCACGCCTTCATGACGGGCCGTTGGCCGAGCCTGTTGCGTACGGCGTATCTGCTGACCGGCAGCCACCACGACGCCGAGGACCTGGCGCAGAACGCGCTGGCGCGCGCGTACGTGAAGTGGGACCGCGTCCGGCACAGCGACGACATGGCCGCGTACGTGCGCCAGATCATGGTCCACGTGCACGCCGACCGGTTCCGCAGACGGGCCGTACGTGAGTGGTTCACGCCGCGCCTTCCGGAGACGCCGGTGGCCGACGGGACCGCTGACGTCGATCGCCGCAGCGCGCTCATGGATGCGCTCGGACGGCTGGCGGCCCGGCAGCGGGCCGCGGTGGTGCTCTGCTACTTCGAGGACATGACGCACGCCCAGGTCGCCGCGGCCCTGGGCACCCGCACCAGCACGGTACGGAGCCAGATCACCAGGGGACTGGCGAAACTGCGGGAAGACGGCGTTCTGACCGCTCTGGCCGAACGACCCGCGGCGCCCCCGGCCGGGCGCAGACGTCCCGTCCCGCAGAGAGGAACGATCCGATGAACCAGGACGAGGAGCTGGGCGCCGCACTGAAGCAGGCGGCCGCCGGCCTGCCCGTGGGACCGGCCCCCGTGGACACGGTCGTTCACCTGGGCCGGAGAATGCGCCGTCACCGGGCGGCGCTTTCCACGGTACTGGCCGCCGCCGTGCTCGTCCCCGCCTCCGCCGTCATCGTCCTGTCACTGGGTCCGTCGGGTTCCGGTACGCCCACGGCCCCCGCCGCCTCGGCCTCGGCTGCGTCGCAGGCGCGGGTGGTGGCCTCGGGGGAGAAGATCACGCTGGACCGGTCCCACACCATGCGGCTGACGGGGCAGGGGGTTTTCCTGTCGACCTCCCCGCCTTCCGGCACGTCCGAGGAACCCGCCCTGAAGGCGGCCGAAGTGCCCGAGGGGACGGTCTCCACCCTCTCGTACGGGGACACTTCCGGCAGTCTCTGCGTGGGCATCTACCGTGGCCCCGGCACGGGGGTCACGATCACTGCGACCCTCGGCGGCACAACGCTGGACACGCAGACCGTCACCCTGCCCGGCGCGCCCGGGTGGGTCGCCTTCTTCACCGGCGGCGGCCCGGTAGGAGCCGGGAGCGGGTCAGCCGTCAGCGTCACCGTCCGAGCCGCTGACGGCACGATCCTGACGTCGCAGAGCAAGTCCACCGGCGACTGACCACCCGGAGGGAGGACCGAGCCACCGCACGCGATCTCCGACCACCGTCGTGCTGACGGTGGTCGTCGCGTGGAGTGCGGTGAGGGCAGCGTTCGGGCGGGCCGCGGGCGTCGTCGGCGCTGGTTCCGCTGCAGCAGACGATGCAGGCGTTCGCGGGTGAGCCGCGACGCACCCGCCCACAGGGCTTGGCTCCTTCCGCTCCGGTCCCAACTGCTGGTCAGCGACAGGAGCCTGGATGACCTGGCCGTGCGTGCCGGCCACTCCGAGGGCCGCTTCCCGGAGTTGCTGAGCGGGCGGCACGGGAACGCGCCGGCTGTGCCCGGTGGCCGGGTGCGGGCCCGGCCACCGGGCGTGGGCGGGGTCAGGGGCAGGTGGCCAGGACGATGGAGAGGGCGGTGCAGGTGGTGGTGCTGGTGTCGTTGGCCGGGTTGGGGTCGGCGGGCGCGGAGGCGGTGCGGGTGGCGGTGACCGGGACGGGGCCGAGGGTGAGCAGGCTCAGGGGTACGCGGAAGGATTTCGTGGTGCCGGTGTTGGTGGCGATGGTGCCGTAGGTGCAGACGACGGTGCCGCTCGCGGTGGTGCAGCCTGAGGAGAGGTCGGTGGCGCTCGCGCCGGGCGGCAGGGTCGCGGTGATCGTGGTCGAGGTGGCCGCGGCGGGGCCGTTGTTGCGGGCGGTGAGGGTGTAGGTGAGGTAGGGCACGAGGATGCCCAGGTGCGGCCGGCCGGTGGTGGTGACGGCGATGTCGGCGGTGGGCGCGATGTAGGTGAAGTGGTCGGCGTCGCTGGTCGCGCTGGTGCCGGCGGGGGTGCTGACCTGGACGTCGACGGTGCCTGCGGTGTTCGCCGGGGAGGTGGCGGTGCAGGTGGTGTCGCTCGTGCAGGACACGCTGGTGGCCGCGTGGCCCGGGCCGAAGGTGATGGCGGTGGTGCCGGTCAGGTCGGTGCCGGTGACGGTGACTGCGGTGCCGCCGTCGGTGGGTCCGCTGCCGGGGCTGAGCGCGGTCACGGTGGGCGGGGCGAGGTAGGTGTACTGGCCGGCCGTCGAGGTGGGGCTGGTGCCGGCCGGGGTTATGACCTGGACGTCGACGGTGCCGCCGGCGTGGGCCGGGACCGTCGCGGTGACGGTGAAGGCGTTCACGACGGTGACGTCGGTGGCCGGTGTGCCGCCGAAGAGGACCGAACGGGTGCCGGCCAGGCCGGTGCCGTGGAGCGTGACGGTACCGCCGCCGGAGGGCGGCCCCTGGTCCGGGCTGATTGAGGTCACGGCGACCGGCGCGGGTGTCAGGGCGATGGCGTAGGGGGTGTCGCCGGCCGGGAGGTGGCGGGCGGCGGTGTTGGTGGCGGTGTCGATGACCCCGATGGTGTTGCCGAGCGCCTCCGTGAGGTAGACGCTGCCGCCGAGCGGGTCGGCCGCGATGCCGACGGGACTCGGGCCGACGGGGACCGTGGCGGTGGTGGTGCCGGTGGCGGTGTCGACGACCGCGACGGTGTTGCTGCCGGCGGCGGTGACGTAGACGTGTGCGCCGTCAGGGGCGATGGCGACGCCCTCCGGTCCGCCGATGGAGGGGATGAGGGCGGTGATGGTGTCGGTGGCGGTGCTGATGACCGAGACCGTGTTGCTGTTGTAGTTGGCCGTGTAGACGTGGGCACCGTCCGGGGAGACGGCCACGGCCGCGGGCGTACGGGCGTCGGGGCTGCTGATGGTCGCGGTGACGGTGGCGGTGGCCGTGTCGATGACCGACACGGAGCTGCCGACGAAGTTGGCCACGTACGCCTTGGCACCGTCGGGCGTGAACGCGATCGCGGTGGGCTGGTTACCGACCGCGACGGTGGTCAGGACGGTGTCGGTGGCGGTGCTGATCACATCGACGCCGCCGACGCCGGGGCTGATGAACCGGCCCACGTAGAGCAGGGAGCCGTCCGGCGAGACGGCCACGGCATTCGGGAGCCGGTTGATGTTGATGGTGTCAGCCACCGTGTTGGTGGCGGTGTCGATGACCGACACGGAGTTGGCGGCCTGGCTGGCGACGTAGACACGAGAGGCGTCCGGGGACTCGGCAACCGAGTTCGGAGCCGCGCCGACAGGCACCGTGGCGGTGACCGCTCCGGTGGTGGTGTCGATGACCGACACCGAGTTGCCGCGCAGGTTCGCGACGTAGGCCAGCCGGTCTCCGGTCGCGGCATGCGCCGGTGCGGCAAGTGCGGTCACTCCGGTCAGGGCCAGAGCGGCACAGCACACCGCCGCAGCCCAGGACCGGAAACGGCGTAACGGTATCCGCGACGAAGGCCGGCCTTTGTGTCGAACGCGGGAAGACACCACTGTCTCTCCTTCCGGGCCGCACCACGTCGGCGGGAGCCGGCAGGCGCCCCGGGAACCGGTACTGGTGCGGGTCACACACGACAGGCTCTGCCGCGGGATCCTGACACCCGGCCGAGCCCGTCCTCGCACACCACCGCGCAACCCGGCTGTGGGCCCCGCGGTAGCCGGCGACCCGCACGCCCGAAGGATCGGCTACGGCGAAGCCCTTGGCATGTTCTCAGCAATCTGCTCCGGCACATGCCGGATGGGACGATCTGACCGAATATGACCGAGTGGTAGCTCAATGTGCGTCATCGGTGCCTGCAGGGCTCGGCCTGCCGTCGCCCCCCTCTGCTGCGATCGGCTCGGCCACGGACCCCGACGTGTCCTGGGCAGGGCAGGGCGCGGGCAAGGGGGACGCACAGGCTGTGACCCGGGCCGCCGGCGATGGGCGCCGGCGGGCGGAAGGGAGCCGAGGCGGCAGGCAGGCGCACCCGCGGGTGTGCGGCGGTTGCCGGGCCGAGGCGGGGGCGCGGGACACCGGGTCCTCTCGACGTGCCATGACTGAGACGTGGACGAGACCCACTGTCAGTGGCACAGGGAATCATGCCGGACATGACCGCTGAACTGATCACCTGGCTGCACGAGCAGATCGACGCCGACGAGGCGGCAGCCGCGGGCCGGCCCCCCGAGTCGTGGCTGCCCGAAGGGCTGACCCCCGGCAACCCGCTCGCCGCGCTCTACGCCCCGGCCCGCACAACGGCCATGAAGCGCGACCTTCTCGCCGCCTGGCGCGACCCGCAGCACGCTGATCCCGGGGGCTACGACGAAGCCCTCCGCAGTGACTGGGCGGTACGCGTCCTCGCGCTGACCAGCTACTCCGATCGCCCGGGATACCGAGCAGAGTGGGCCCCTGACGACGAGTAGGCCCCCTCCGCCCGTCCGCTCCGGGTCCTGTCCGCAACCCGTCTCGGAAGCCGACCGTCGAAGCACCGACTCAGACGATGTCCAAGCCGCGCCCCCGATCTCACAGAGCAGTACACCCAGGCCGGGCCGAAGGCCCCGGGGAGGGGAATGGCCTGGCAGCAGGGAGGGCGTGCACCGTCTCGGGCATCGGCCTCACCGACGGCGCCGGTGACGCTGCCGCCTGCGGCACGGTCTTCCACGGACCCGCCCTGGACCTGGTGGCGACGCAGATCCCGGACACGGCGGCGCCAGCGGTGAACTCGACCGCACGGTGTTCCCCGCGGACTTGCTGCCGAATACCGCCCGACTCACCCTCGACGTCACGTCCCTCGTGGGCGTGAACGGGTACAGCGTCACCGTCTACGACCCGCAAGGCGTACCCGTCGGAGGCGAATCCAGCGGCGTCTCGTCCGCGTCGGGCAACCCGCTCGTCCTGAACGTCCCTCTGCGCGCCGCTCTCGCGCCGGGCGTGTACGCGGTCGGCTTCACCCTCACCGACGCCGGCGGCCTGCGCACGCAGTACGGCTACCCCGGCGGCCATGGTCTGCCCGTCCCCGGCGGACCGCTGCTCATCGCCGTCGGCTGAGCCCCGGCCGCGTCGGCCTCGGGGGAGCGGTGACATCCGCTGTTCCCCGCCGGACACCCGGGGGAGAACAGCGGTCCGCGACGCGGCGCAGGAGCCGGACACGGATTCGGCACGGGAAAGCCCGGCCGGCAGGAATCCTGCCCGGCCGGGCGCCCGTCACCTGACGTGGCAGGTGCGACAGTCCGCAGGCGGACGCGAGATCTCCAGCCCTGAGTGCACGGTCGGCCGTGAGCCGTCCATGGAACTGACATGCGGCACCTCACGCGGGAGTCGCACCCTTTCGCGCTGCGGCTCGGCCTGACGGTGCCGGTCAGGGCTCGCGGGCGCAGCCTGCCGGATCGTGGTCCTAGCCGGGGTGGTGACCGTCGTCCGGGCAGTGGCCGTGGTCACCGCCGTCGCCCGCCGGCCGGTTGAAGCCGGTGCCGGGTGCACGAACTGCACCACCTCCACCACACCCCCTTGCTCACGGCCGTCGCGGAGCTCGGCACCGAGGCCCCCCACCTCACCGGCCGACTCATCGGCGGCCTCGTCCAGGCCGCCATGACCGCCGTCGAGCACGGCGCCGATCCCCATGACGTCGCCGACCGCACCCTCGCCCTCATCCACCACGGCATCACCCCGCCCGGGGGCTCGAGCGCGTAGGACGGCAGACGTCCGGTGGCGCGTCTGCACCCCGCCCGTGCTGCCCCGCCCGTAGGGTCACCCGGGCGCCCACGGCTGCCCGAAACCGGACACGGTGCGTGGCGACCGCAAGGGTGCGCTGTGTGCCGCACGATTGCGGTCGCCACGGTCAGGCGAGCGTGAGGAAGAGCTTTTCCAGTTCGGCCTCGGTCATGGGCGGCGCGGTGCCGTCGGCCACGGCCATGCACTGGCGCATACCGCTCGCAACGATCTTGAATCCGGCGCGGTCCAGGGCGCGCGAGACGGCGGCGAGCTGGGTGACGACGTCCTTGCAGTCGCGGCCGGCCTCGATCATGGCGATGACTCCGGACAACTGCCCCTGCGCGCGGCGCAGCCGATTCAGTACCGACTGCATCGACTCTTCATCCACCGCTATCCCCATAACCGCACCTCCTCAGGTAGTTTCGCTTGCAATCATCGTACCCCAGGGGGTATACGGACGGGCTTGTCGTCCCGTCCTGCGCCCGGTCGCCCTGTACCCGGCCAGGCGCGATGTCCGTTTCTGCCGACGGCCGTTCACTCGTGGGAGAACCGCACGGAGGGCAGGATCCGCCGCAGCCAGTCCGGGCTCCACCAGGCGGCGTGCCCGGTGAGTCGCAGGAGCACCGGCAGCAGGACGAGCCGGACGAGGACGGCGTCCAGCAGGACGGCCACGCCGAGAACGATGCCCATCTCCTTGGGGGGCAGGGGCCCGGAAATGGCGAAGGTGAAGAAGACGGCGACCATGACCGCGGCGGCGGCGAAGATGACGCGGCCGGAGTGGGCCATGGCGCCGACCATCGCGTCCTTGACGTCGCGGGTGCGTTCGTAGTGCTCCTTGGCAGAGGCGAGCAGGAAGACGGTGTAGTCCATGGCGATGGCGAAGATCATCGCGAAGAAGAACACCGGTGCCCAGCCGTCGAGGAACCCCTGCGAGGTGAAGCCGAGCAGCCCGGCGCCGTGTCCGTCCTGGAAGACCAGGCGCGCGACGCCGAAGGCGGCGCCGGTGGACAGCAGGCTGGCCGCGGTGCCGAGTGCGGCGATCAGCGGCGCCTGCAGGGCGATGAGCAGCAGCAGGAAGCCCAGGCCCAGGACGACGCCGATCACGAGCGGCGTCTTGCTGGTCAGCAGGTGCTGCAGGTCGAGGTTCTCCACCGCGGCGCCGCCGACCAGGCTGCCGTGGGGCAGGTCGGCCCGCAGGGTGTGCACCGTCCCGGACAGTGCGGGGTCGGACGGGTCCACCTTGGGGACGGCCTGGAACATCGACCACCCGGAGTGGTCGGCCGCGGCCTGCGGCGGCATGACGGCGGCGACGCCCGGCGTGTGCTGGGCGATCTTCGCGGCCTGGTCGGCCGAGGCCGACGGCACGGCGATCTGCAGGGCCCCGGGTGCGCCGGGGCCGAATGCCTGCTGCACGGCTGTGTAGCCGGCGCGGGCCGAGGCGTCGTGCGGCAGCACGTTGATCGACGGCATGGCGGTGCGAAGGCCGATCACCGGGGCGGCCAGCGCGAGCAGGACGACCAGTGCGGCGGCGCCGTAGGCGACGGGCCGGCGCCAGAGGCGCTCGCCCCAGGCGGTGAACCGGGGGGACCGGGGCTCGCCCGGCTTCACCCACGGCAGCGACACGGCGTCGATGCGGGGCCCGAGCTTCGCCAGTACCGCCGGCAGCAGCGTGAGGGTGGCGGCCAGGACGAAGGCGACGGCGAGCATGATGCCCCCGGCCATGGAGCGGAAGGCGGGGGAGGGGACGAGCATCACCGCGGACAGGCTGACCAGGACGGTCGCACCGGACAGGGCGACGGCCTTGCCGGCGGTGTCCATGGTCTCCACGACCGCGTCGACGGTACTGCGGGCCCCGCCCGCTCGTGCGCCGCGGAAGCGCATGACCATGAACAGGGCGTAGTCGATGCCCAGCGCGAGGGCGAACATCATCGCGAAGTTCATCGCCCAGACGGACACCGGTGTCAGATGCGTCAGGAGGACGAGGGAGCCCGCCGACGCGCCCAGCCCGGCCATGGTCAGCAGCAGCGGCAGCCCGGCGGCGACCAGGGAGCCGAAGGCCAGCACCAAAATGATCATGGTCACCGGCCAGGACAGGATCTCCGAGTGCATCATCGCGTCGTGGTTCGCCTTGTTGAAGTCGCTCCACAGCACGGACGCACCGGTGGCGTCGACTGTCACGCCGTGTCCGGAGAGCGCGGCGAGCTGCCCCTTGAGGTCGTCGGCCGCGCGCACCATCTCGTTCGGATCCGCCTTGGCCCCCGCCAGGACGACCGCGGTCCGCCCGTCGGGACTGATCGTCGCGCCGGACTGCGGCGGCACCACGGCCGCGACGCGGGAGTCGGCGCGCACGATGTCCTCGGCCTGGCCGATGACGTGCTGGACCGCGGGGTCGCTCACCGGCTTGTCGGCGTGCACCACGATCTGGATCGCCGACGAGGCGTTGCCGCCGAAGTGCTCCTCGGCGATCTGCCGTACCGCCACCGACTGGGATCCGTTCGCCTGCCACCCCGCGCCCGACAGCGCGGACTGCACCTTCGGCGCGAATGCGCCGAGGACGGCCACCGCGACCACCCAGAGCAGAAAGACCGACTTGGCGTGGGTGGCCGACCAGGTGCCGAGGCGGCCGAACGGCCCGGGCGACCGGGAGGGCGGTCGCCGGTGCGACGACTCGACTCCGGGGGAGGACGCTGTGGTCATGGGACAAGCCTTCCTGTCATGCTCTGTCAGACCGTCTAGATACCCCTAGGGGTATTTCCACCGTAAAGGGAGGTGCGCTCGGGGTGCAAATACCCGCGGGGGTATCTGGAGTCGTCAACGGCTCCGTGGACGGCAACGTGCTCGTCCGGGGTGGTCGGCACACGCCGGTTCAGCCGCAGTGCGACCCGTCGGTCACGCTGCGTGGCGCGGATCGCTGGTGGCCGAAGAGCGCGCCGGTGGCGGCGTGCCGCTCCCATCGCCGGCTGGTCGCAGACCGCGGGGGCGACGTGACGGCGGGTGCCGCTCTCGGGAGACGGCAGGTGAACGTATCGAAATATACCCCAGGGGGTACACATGTTAGCCTGGTGGACATACCCCGGGGGGTAATGCGTACGGAAGGGAGCGTCCAGGTGTTCTTCGTCGACACGATCGCGCTGGAGGGTCTGGGGAACCGGAGCTATCTGGCCGGCGGCCGGCACACCGCGGTCGTGGTGGACCCGCCGCGCGACATCGACCAGGTGATCGCTGCTGCTGCACGGCGGGGAGTGCGGATCTCCCATGTGGTGGAGACGCACGTCCACAACGACTACGTCTCCGGCGGCCTGGATCTGGTGCGGGTCACCGGTGCCCACTACCTGGTTCCGGCTGGTGCGCGGGTTTCCGTGCCGAGGACCGCGGTCGCGGACGGCGACACCTTCGACATCGACGCGGACCTGACGCTGGCCGCCGTCGCGACACCCGGTCACACACCGCACCACACCGCCTACGTCCTGAGCGACGAGGGCCGTCCGGTGGCGGCGTTCACCGGCGGCTCGCTGCTGATCGGCACGGTCGGACGGCCCGACCTGGTCGAGCCACGGCTGACCGAGCAGTTGGCGCGCGCCCAGCACGCCTCCGCACACCGGCTCGCCGAAGCCCTGCCCGACGACACGGCGGTCCTGCCGACGCACGGTTTCGGCAGCTTCTGCTCCTCCGCGCAGGCCGACGCCGAGGACAGCACGATAGGCCGGGAGAAAGCGGGAAACACCGCCCTCACCACCGACGTGGACACCTTCGTCGCCGGTCTGCTGGCCGGACTGGACGACGTTCCCGCCTACTACGCGCACATGGGCCCGATCAACGCGGCAGGCCCGGCGCCCGTGGACCTGACGGCGCCGGCCGTCGCCGATCCGCAGGAGATCGCGGAGCGGCTGACTGCGGGGGAGTGGGTCGTCGACCTGCGCAACCGCGTCGCCTTCTCCGAAGGGCATGTGGAGGGCTCGTTCAACTTCGAGGCCGACGGCAGCCTCGCCACCTATCTGGCGTGGCTGCTTCCCTGGGGCAAGCCGGTCACACTGCTCGCCGAGTCGGCCGGGCAGCTCGCGGCGGCCCAGCGGGAACTCGTCCGGGTCGGCATCGACCGCCCGGCCGCCGCGGCCACCGGCGGACCGCGGCGCTGGGTACGGGACGGGCAGCGGCCGGTGTCCTACCCCCGCTCGACCTTCGCCGGACTCGCGCAGCAGGACGACGCCGGCATCGTGGTTCTCGACGTGCGCCGCCACTCCGAGCGTGCGAAGGGCTGGATCGAGGGCTCGGTCCACATCCCCGTCCACGAGGTGCACCGCCGAAGCGGCGAGGTGCCCGGCGGAACCGTCTGGGTGCACTGCGCTGCCGGTATGCGGGCCGCCCTCGCCGCCTCGCTGCTGCACGCGGCCGGCCGCGAGGTGGTCGCCGTCGACGACAGCTTCGACGCCGCCTCCGAGGCCGGTCTCACCATCACCACCCGCTGACGGGGCCCTGCCCGCAGGCAGGCCGCTCCGGGCCGGGTCGCACCGCGGCCGACGCCGGAGCGAAGACCCGTCGGACGATCCCGAGGAGAAAGGACCGTGATGTCTTTCCACGGCAGTAGTGACCAGCGCCTGCCCGTGCAGGAGGCGCGCGCCCGGACCAGCGGGGACCCGTCGCGGGCCCTGCTGCTGGACGTGCGGGAGGCGGAGGAGTGGGCAGCCGGCCACGCGCCCGGAGCCGTGCACGCGCCGCTGTCCGGACTGACCGCGGGCGGTGCGCTGCCGCCGGCGGCGCAGGGCCGTCCCCTGGCAGTGATCTGCCGCAGCGGGCATCGCTCACAGTACGCCGCGACGCTGCTCGCGCAGCAGGGCGCGGATGCGGTGGACGTCGAAGGCGGCATGAACGCGTGGGTCGCAGCCGGTTACCCGGTCGTCGACGAGCACGGGAACCACGGCTCGACAGCGTGAGTGTCCTGATCCTTGCCCTCGCCGCCGGAGCCGTTGTCGGTCTGGCGCTCGGAGCACTGGGCGGTGGGGGCAGTGTCCTGGCCGTCCCGGCGCTGATCTACCTGATGGGCTTCACCCCGGCGGCGGCCACCACCGCGAGCTTGATCATCGTGACCGTCACCTCCGCGACGGGACTGGTGGCCCACGCGCGCGACGGCAACGTGGCCTGGCGGACGGGAACGCTGTTCGCCGCCGCCGGCGTCGTCCCCGCCTTCGTGTCCGGTGCGGCCGCCGCGCACCTTGCGCAGGGGGTGCTCATCGGCGCGTTCGCCGTCCTTGCGGCCCTCGCGGCGCTGCGGATGCTGCGGCCACCCGCTCCCGACGCGCCCCACGGAGCCAGGCCGGGGAAGGCTGCGGCCGCCGGAGCCGGCCTCGGCGCGGTGACCGGGTTCCTCGGCGTGGGCGGCGGGTTCCTGACGGTGCCTGCCCTGGTCGGCGTTCTCGGCCTGCGGATGAGGCAGGCCGTGGGTACCAGTCTGCTGGTCATCAGCGTCAACTCACTCGCCGCACTGGCCGCCCGCACCGGTACCGGAGGGGACCTGCGCTGGGAAGTGGTCGGGCCGTTCGCGGCAGCGGCGGTCCTGGCGGCCTGGGACGGCAGGCGCCTCGCAGCGAAGGTCAGCGGCGGCACGCTGCAGCGGACCTTCGCGTTCGTCCTGCTGGCCGTGGCCGGCTTCATGCTCACCGACGCGCTCGCCTGACGGCGCGCCATGCCGCGGAATGCCGGGCCCGAGGCCGTGGAACCGCGCACCGCGCCTGTCGAGCCCCAGCCACTCCAACCGCGAACCGGATTCAACCGAATTTCGGTCCGACAACCCGAACACACACCGAAGGAGCAGTACCCATGTGCCAGCGAGCCGTCTGCAAGAAGTGCCGGAAATTCACCTACCGCGGCTGCGGAATGCACATCGACCAGGTGCTGGCCGGTGTCCCCGATTCCCAGCGCTGCACCTGCGCCAAGGATGCCGCGCCCGCCGGGAGCCTTTGGAAGCGCCTCCTCGGCCGAAGCTGAGGAGGTGCCCCGCGCCCACGGAGACCTCGGCCCCGCCCGGCGAGGCGGGCCGAGCCCCGGCGCGGGCGGTCGGACCGCAGTGGAGGCGGGTCAGCAGGAAGTAGGGCAGTAGGTGCTGGTGACGGCGGCCGCGAAACTCGCCACGCCGATCGCGGTGATGCCGGTTCGCCCGTGACGAACCCCGCCTGCGGGCGGCGCGGTTGCTGCTCGGCCTGGTGTCGGACCTGCTGCGAAGGAACTGCTGGACGTTAGCGGGCAGGTGCAATCGGAAAGAAACGGCCTGGTGCAGGCAGACTCGGCGCGGCTGAGTTGTTGTGGGCCGCAGCCGTCAGGCGAACGACGGCCACCGGTCGGCGGCCCACTCCCGCCAGTCGATCCAGCCGGGCGGGGGGCCCGCGACCCTGCGACCCTCCAGTTCCGCCGCATCGGGCTCCTCAAAATGCGCACGCCCGTGCAGGATGTCGGCCTCGGACATCGGCAGCGTCTGCTCGGGGGTGGTCGCCCAGCGGTGGGCGATACGGGCACGCTGGGTCTCGTCGTCCACCGGCAGGTAGACCATGCGGAAACACGCCGCCTCGGCCTCCACCAACCAGCGGACCGCAGACCGTTCGTCCCGTGACCAGCATCCGTAGTCCACAACGACATTGGTGCCGAGTTTGACCGCCTCCAAGGCGAGCCAGAGCATGCGACCCTCCAGCACGTCGCGCTTCCCGTCGGGCTCCGCCTCGCCGAAGAGGGGAATCATCCAGTCGTCGGGCGTCAGACGCAGCGCGCCGTGCTCCGCGGCGAGCTGTCGAGCCCGCGTGGTCTTTCCGGCCCCTGGCAGGCCGACCATCAGGAACAACGTGGTCACACCCAGATCGTGGCAGGGAAGCCCATCGGACGACCACCGCTTTTGTCCGCCCGAGCACGGGCTGAGCCACGTTCGGATGGAGGCCACGGTGACAGTGCCGTGGAAGACGAAGGCGCGCTAGTCGGATCGCGTGGCCACGGCGCGGAAGTGCTTGAGCCGGTCGATCGTGCGCTCGGCCTCGTCCCGGATCGCCCCGCCCCACGAACCGAACCATGACCCCGGCGCGCGGTGGCCGTCACATGACCCGCCGGACAGAGCCCAGGACGCGGCTCTCAGCGAGGTCGGAATCGCTCAGCTTTCCGGCCACTCCCGCAATGTGGTGCGGGCGGGAACTGCTCGTCGTGGGTGAGTCGGCCGGTGGCCGTGAATGTGTTGATGCCGCAGGTGACCCTGCGCGACGACTGCGTCGGCCACTACGGCCTGACGGGGTCAGGGCTTCACTGTGAAAGTCGTCCGGTAGGTGCCCGGTGGAACGCCCCGACGCTGTGCGAACTGTGCGCGGAAGACAGCCGCGCTGCCGTAGCCGACGTGCCGGGCGATCTCCTGGATCGGCATGTCCGTCGACTCCAGCAGGCGTTCGGCCCGTTCGAGGCGTTGCATGACGATCCAGGCGTGCGGAGTGGTCCCGGTCAGGGCCTTGAACCGCCGAGCGAAGGTGCGCGGGCTCATCAGTGCGCGGGCAGCGAGAGCCGGCACCGACAGGCGCTGGTGGAGGTTGGTCCGTGCCCAGTCGACGGCATCGGCCAGCCGCCGGTCGTCGACATCCTGCGGGACGGGCGCGCTCACGAACTGCGCCTGCCCACCATGGCGCTGGGGAGGGCTGACCAGACCGCGCGCGATGGTGTTGGCGATGGTCGCGCCGTGGTCCCGGCGGACCAGATGCAGGCACAGGTCCAGTCCGGCGGTGGCGCCGGCGCCGGTGGCGACCAACCCGTGGTCGATGTACAGGGCTTCAGGGCGGACGCGTACGGCGGGCCTGCGGGAGGAGAGTGCGTCGCAGAACTGCCAGTGCGTGGTGGCGTCCAGACCGTCCAGCAACCCGGACGCCGCGAGGGTGAAGACGCCGGTGCAGTGCGCGGCCACGGTGACGCCGCGTCCGCAGGAGGCGCGCAGCTCGTCCAGGAGCTGCGCGGAAGGCTCGTCGCGGAATCCGTCGCCGGGGAGTAGCAGCACCAACTCGGCCCAGGACAGGGCTTCAAGGCCGTGTTCCACCGGGATGGCGACGCCGAGGTCGGTGCGTACAGGCCCCGGCAGGTCCGTGCAAATCCGGGTTTCGAAGGGCGGAGTGCCGAGCCGCTGCCCGAACACGCCCGCCACGATGCCCAGGGCGAGGGTTGTGACGCCCTGCGGCGCGTATGCCGCCACGCGAATGAAGCCGGGACGGCCGTTCGTCATGCGATTCAGCGTATGGCAGGAAACCCGCGCTCGTCGGCGAATCTGCCACCTTCCGTGACGGGGCGGCAGCGACGAGGCTCGACGCCGGGGCTGTGGTGATCCCGTGCGGACCACTGCCGGTGCCCCGCACTGACCTACGCGCCAGAGATCGAGGAAGGGTATGACGACGACAGACGCACACACGCGGCGCACGATTCTGGTGACCGGCGCAACCGGCAACCAGGGAGGGGCGGTTGTCGCCGGGCTTCTGGCCCGCGGCTGGCAGGTGCGCGCGCTGACCCGGACGCCGGCAAGCCGCGCAGCGCGGGAGCTGGCCCGGGCCGGTGCCGAGATCGCTGCCGGCAGTGCCGCCGACCCGGCATCGCTCAAAGCTGCGATGGAGGGGGTCTACGGTGTCTTCAGTGTGCAGCCGGGTGCGCTGGGGAGCCCGCCCGTGCCGTACGAGACGGAGATCCGCTGGGGTTGTGCCGTCGCGGAGGCCGCGGCGGCGGCAGGGGCGGGCCACGTGGTTTACAGCTCGGTGGCGGGCGCGGATCGCAGCGCGGGAGTGGCCGCATTCGAAGCCAAGCTGGTCATCGAGCGGTACATCCGGCAACTCGGCCTTCCCGCAACGGTCGTGCGGCCGGTTTCGTTCGTGGAGAACTACGCCGATCCGGCCTTCGGCCTGGGGTCGGGTACGCTCGCGACCCCGCTCGCGGCAACGGTGCCCGAGCAGCTGATCGCCCTCGCCGACGTGGGGGCCTTCGTGGCCATGGCGTTCGCAGCCCCGGGCGAGTACCTGGGGCGTACGCTCACCCTCGCCGGTGACGAACTCACTCCGCCGGAGATCGCCGCCGCGATCAGTCGCGCGACAGGTGAGCAGGTCTCTTACCTGCCCGTACCGCTTGCGGCACTCCGCGAGCACAACCCTGTCCTCGGAGCCGTCATCGCGTTTCTCAACGACGGCGGCGGATACGGGGCAGACCTCACCGAGGCACGACGGCGCCACCCGGGTGCCCTCACTTTCGACGCCTGGCTTGCCGCGGGAGGCGCCGCGCGGCTTACCGCCCTCCTGACACACCGCACGCGGTAACGGGACGCCCCAGCCGGTTCGGACAGCGAACACCACGTGCGTGCGGCCACGTGCGGGCCGTGCGCCGGACCGTTGCCGAGGACACCGGTGCGGGTGCGGAAGAGCTTGGGCCGGTGGGGGACAGCGGCCGCCGGAGGCCAGGCTCTCCCCGCTCGACCGCGCTTGCCGTTCATATACTGGCGACGTGGACGTCCTGAGCGACGCGGTCGTCGCAATGCGGACCGGTAGGCCGCACGCGATCAGGCACGAGCTGCCCGCGCCCTGGGGCATGCGTTTCCCCACAGGTGAGGGCGCGGGCTTTCACGTCGTGCTGCGCGGCTCATGCTGGCTCATCCCGGCGCAGGAGCCACCGATCGCGCTGAACACCGGCGACGTGGCGCTCGTCCGCGGCGACCGCGTCCACGGGCTCGCCGACGACCCGTCGTCGCCACTCGTCGAATTCCCGCTCAGCAACGGTGAGGCGCCGTACCGCGAGGTGCGGCACGAAGGCTCCGGCCCCAGCACGGTGGTTCTGTGCGGCGCCTACCTGCTGGACCGGACCAGGGCACACCCGGTGCTGTCCGGGATTCCACCCGTCGTCCACCTGCCGGCGCACCTCGGGCGGTATTCGTCGCTCCGCGCCGCTGTGGAGTTGCTGGGCAGCGAGATCGACCGACCGCAGCCGGGTACGGGTGCCATCGTGCCGTCGCTGCTCGACGCGCTGTTGCTCTACATCCTGCGTGCCTGGTTCGACCAGAGATCACACGATGAGAGGACGGCAGGCTGGGCCGCGGCGCTGAGCGATCCCGCGATCGGCTCGGCACTGGCGGCCATTCATCACGACCCGATCCACCCGTGGACGGTCGAGGAACTCGGCATCAGGGCGGGTCTCTCGCGAGCCGCGTTCGCCCGGCGGTTCACTGCTCTGATCGGGCAACCGCCCCTCACCTACCTGACCTGGTGGCGGATGATCACGGCCGCCCGGGCGCTGCGGGAATCGGACGCCCCACTGCGCGTCGTGGCACGTCAGGCCGGATACGGCTCGGAGATCGCCTTCGCCGCCGCATTCAAGCGGGAGTACGGCGTCAGCCCGGGCCGGTACCGGCGCCACGCGGACGCGGAGCCCGAGCCCGCCTGACGCCGCGTCGCTCAGTCTGCGGCAGCCCGCAGCCCGCAGCCCGCAGCCCGCAGCCCGCAGGCCTGCGCCGACGACGGTTGCGGCAGCGCCTGTGCAGGTCGCTGTACCGAAGAGGGAGCAGCGCTTGCCGCCGTTCCTCCCGCCGACGGTGCGCATCGGCGATTCCCTGCGCAGGGTGCTGAAGTGCGTTGCCGGCGGGCAGCCCGGCTCGGCGCACACCCCCGATCGGCGGACTCGCAGCGAGCGGCGACGCACAGCAGGCGCCGGCCGAGGGCCGTGGCACCGGCACGTACGTCTCCGACGACCGGCTCAGCGCCCGCTCGTTCACCGGCGGTGTCCCCGACGGGTCGCCGGGTCCCACGACGCGAAGGCCATTGACGGAGGGCGATGCCCTTGGTCTGCGGGTGAAGACGATCGCTTGGCCAGGGCGGACGATCGATTATTGAGCGTCTCGCTCGCAGGCTCATAGTCTCAAGACTCGCCGCTCGGTCCACATCGATACGGGCCACCACGATCACCTCGGGAGTCTTCACTATGACCAAGGCAGTGCGCTTCGACGAACTCGGCGGGCCGGAGGTGCTCCGGCTGGAAGAGGTGAAGCTCGACGAGCCCGCGCAGGGCGAGGTCCGGATCCGCGTCGACGCGATCGGCCTGAATCGGGCCGAGTCCAACTTCCGGTCCGGTACGTACGTCTATCCGCCCACCCTTCCCGGCTCCGGGCTCGGCTACGAAGCCGCCGGCGTGGTGGAGGCGGTCGGCGACGGCGTCGACGGGTTCGCCGTCGGCGACGCCGTCAGCGCCGTACCGACGTTCTTGATGACCGACTACGGCACGTACGGCGAATCGGTCGTCCTGCCCGCGCATGCCCTGGTGCACCGTCCGGCCGGCGTCGACGCCCCGACCGGCGCTGCCACGTGGATGGCCTACACCACCGCCTACGGACTATTGGTCGAATTCGGCGGAATCAGGCCGGGCGACACCGTCCTCATCAACGCGGCCTCCAGCAGCGTCGGTCTCGCCTCGATCCAGGTCGCCAACCACCTCGGTGCCGTCCCGATCGCCGTCACCCGCACCCACACGAAGAAGCAACGGCTCCTGGACGCCGGCGCGGCACACGTCATCCCGGCCGAAGACGTGGACCTCGTCGCCGAGGTCCACGCGGTGACCGGCGGCCGGGGAGTACAACTCGCCGTGGACGCCGTCATGGGCCCGGCGGTGACGACCCTGATCCAGGCCGTCGCCCCGGACGGGACACTCCTGTTCTACGGCTGGCTGGATCCGGCACCGGCACCGATGCCGGTCGCCCCCGACTTCCGTGGCCGCAACATCCGAACCTTCGCGTTCACCGAAGTGACGGTCGAGGACGCGGCCCGGCTGCAACGCGCCAAGCACTTCGTCAACGCCGGCCTGCGGGCCGGCACTCTGCGCCCGGTGATCGACCGCACCTTCGACCTGGCGGACGTTGTTGCCGCCCACCACTACCTGGAATCGAACAACCAGTTCGGCAAGATCCTCCTCACCGTCCAGCACTAGCCTGACCCCGTCGGCGGTCCGGGAGCCGACGGGTGCGGCAGCGTGATCACCGGGCATGCCCGGTGCTGCTCTAAGTGACTGTGGAGTGACGAGGACTCGCGTCGAGGGTCATTTCCGTGCGGGTGGGTTCCCGCAGGAGAACGCCCCGCGGGTGCGGACCGGAACCGCACCTTCGCGCCATGGCGGCCCTGTGCAACCCGGCGATCGGCGCCCTCCGCTTCAACGGCTGCGCCGACGTCGCTGCCTGTCTCCGCAGACAGAGAGCCTGACGGCCGGTCGTCAGCCGGCTCCAGCGGGACGCGAGCGCAGGGTGGTGCCGCTGCAGCTGTCCAGAGAGCAAGCGGCGAGCGGGGCGGACCAGGTGCGACGACGGTCCGCCGAACGCGGCCGGGCCGATCTCCCTGACCTCGGCGGCGAGCCGGTGGAAGCACTGAGGACGACGGTCTGACGTCACCTCGTGACTGTGCTCCCGCCGTGGAGAGATCTGTCGCCTCAGGGCCGCACCAGTATTCGTGTGACGCCGGCGACCAGTGTCGTGGCCAGTGTCCAGCCACTGATGATCAGCGCGTATGCCAGCACCTGACTGGCTCCGCCGGGATTCCACGCGCCCGACTGACCGAGACTGACCACCGGCACCAGCAGGTCGAGCGTGTAGGCGACCGCGTTGAAATGCGGGCTGCCCGCGCCCAGCGGCGCCGGGCGGTGGGAGACGAAGTAGACCGACCCGGCGGCGAGCAGGCCCAGCAGCCACAGCCCGGCCAGCCACGGTCGATACCCGTACCCGACTGTTGCGTCCTGGAGAAAGCCCCATGCTTTCGCCGGCGCGGTCGCCGCCTCACGTCGCCGCCGCTGCTGGGCCAGCAGCACGCGCCGTGACTGGCCGTCACGTCCCAGCGCGCGGTAGCGTGCGGCCAACTGCTCGTAGGGCTGAGGCTGGAACGCGTCACGAGCCAGCCACGGCAGGCGCGTCCCGGCCGCCGGCAGTGGTATCAGCTCGTCATAGACGAAACCGTCCAGGCGCAGCTTGGCGGGCCATGATGCGGCGTCGTCCTCGAACGTCGCAGTCCGTGCCCGCCGCACATCCAGGCTGTGCGCGGCGAATCCCTGATTGCAGACCATCGCCCCCTCGACGCGCGCGCCGGAGGCGTCGAGCGTACCCAGCCGCGCACCCCTCAGCGTGAGCGGCCCGACGACGCGGGCCGAGTTGAGCCGGACCGCGCCTGAAGCCGTGACGCCCGAGAGGTCGGCACCGCCCTCGACGGAGATGTGGTCTGCGCGCAGCGCCGTTCCGCCGCGGTCGTCCGCCAGGTCGGCGTCGGGCAGCATGAGGCCGCCCCTGATCGTGGCGCTGCTGAGGTCGATCCCGCCGGTGACGGTGAACCGGTTCTTCGCCCGGGTATTGCCCCGGCGGGCGAACACGCCGGTGTCGACGCGCAATCCCTGCGCCAGCAGAGCGGGCACGGGCGGACGGCCGGGCTCCTCGTGGGTGATCCGGGCGCCGTCCAGATGCAGGTATCCGCCGATGCGCGCGCCGGGGAGCCGGAACTGTCCGTCCACGACCACGTCGTGGCAGTACATCGCAGTGTCGACGACGAGCAGGTCGCCGTTGACGGCGATGCGTGGCGGTGTCCAGTCGGCGTCGGGGTCCGGAGGTCCGGGCGGGGGCGCGGTGATCGTGGTCCCGCTGATCTCGATCTCGAAGACGCGTGCCGCGTAGAGGCTGAGCCGGTCGAGGCGGCAGCCCTGCACCTGGAACTCGCCGCGGATCTCGGCGCGGTTGGCTTCGAGCCCGCTGAGATGGCAGCCGCGCAGGCGCACGCTGCGCGTCTCGGCCTCGGCGAGGTCCAGGCCGTCGTCGAAGCAGCAGTGCTCGAAGTCCAGTGCGGAGGAGATTTTCGTGTGGGCGAGCGCGAGTGGCCCAAGGACACGGACGCCGGCCAGTCTGACGCCCGCGCCGCCGTTCGCCTCGGGCCCGCTGCCGGTCAGCAGCGCGGCGATCACCTCGGCGCGAATGTCACGGCTGCGCGGCCAGGACGCCGCCTGGCCGGGGTGGTCGTGGGGCCCGGAGCGGAGGTCGACCAGGGCGCCGGCGGTGAAAGCGTGCCAGAGCCGCTCCTCGGTGGTCGTCAGGGTGCTGATCTGGAAGCTGCTCACGGCGTTCGAGCTTCGCCGGGCGGGGTCGGCGGCGCAAGAGGATTGCCCGCTGCAGGCGGACGGTGCCGCGGGCAGGTCTCCGACGACGGCGTCACGTTGATTCCCGGCGGTAACAGGTTCAAGGTCAGACCGCCGTCCGCGACGAAGCCGTCGAGGACGGCGGGCCCGCGCTGACGGCACCTGAGCCGGTTGCGGATCGGCGTCTCCGGCGCGTCGACGGTGAGCGCGGCCATGTTGCCCGGGCTGCGTCTGACGCGGGACCGCACGCCCTCGACCGGGTTCAGGTCCGGGGTGCAGTACCACGGTCTGCCAGGCGCGTTCGGCGATCATCTGCCACACGGTTGCCGGGACGCGGGTTTCAGCCGGTCGTCCCAGCCGGACGCTGCCGGGCCCTCATCCCGTATCAGGGCCGGCTCGGCCTGCGACTTCGTACCGAGCTTGCACCGCTGCCCCGGAGGGCCCCGGCCCGCCGGCGCGACCGTCCCGACACGCCGGCAGGCCGCCCTCGACCGGTCCGGCCGTCCGGGGCGGCGCAGGGCGCGTCGCGGGACCACGACGGTGCTCCGATGTCGTCTCGCCGACGTTCGCTGACGGACGGCCCTTACGGCGTCACGTCGTCCTGCCCGCGGTTCGCCGAGATCGACCGGTCCTGGTGGCCGCCCGCCGCCACCGCCTCGGCGATCGCCTCCAGGACCGGGCGCGGTGGTACGCCGAGGAGCCCTGCCAGGTCTGACGTCCGCGCCTCGGCGCGGCCGGCGATCACGTTGGAGAACAGCGAGAGGGTGTGCGTGACCTGGTACGGTTCAAGGCCGCTGCCCTCCAGGCCCGCCCGGGTCTCGGCCAGCGACGCCGGCCGGTACGCGACCGGCCGCCCGAGCGCCCCGGTCAGCGCGGCGGCGATGTCCGCACCGCCGAGCGCACGGTCGCCCTCCAACTCGTAGACCCGGCCCGCGTGCCGGCTCTCCCGCCCGGCCGCCAGGTCGAGCTGGGACTCGGCGGCGACCCTGACGGCCGCGTCGGCCAGGTCCTCCTTGGCCACCACCGAGAGCCGTCCCTGGCCGAAGGGCGCCGCGAACACCCCGGTGGCTGCCGCCTCCGCGGCGCCTGCGGCCGCCAGCCCGGCGGGGATCTCGGTGTACAGGCCGTTGCGCAGGACCGTCGTGGTGAACGGCCCGGCGGAGAGCCGCTCCTCGGTCCAGCGGTGCGGAAGGGCGATCGTCATCGACTCCCCGGAGGACGCCAGGCTCGTGTAGACGACGTGGCGTACGCCCGCGGTCGCGGCGGCGTCGGCGACCGCGCCGTGCCGGGCGTAGACCACGTCGTCCTCGGCGTACCCGGCGGAGACGACGACGAGGACGTCCACGCCCGCGAAACCCGCGCGCAGCGACGCCGGGTCGTCGAAGTCGACGCGGCGTCCGGCACGCCCGCCGTCGCCGGCGCGGGTGCCGCCCACCACGTGGAGGCCTTCCCTGCCGGCCAGCCCGCTGAGGATCAGGCCGCCGAGGCCGCCGGAGACACCGGTCACCAGAATCATCGGAAAACTCCCTGTGCATGTCGTTGCGTGCTGCCGCGTCGGGGCGGCGACGGTCGCGACCGAGCATCCGTCCACCGCCGCCTCCACGGAAGGAGGCACTTTCCCGTCACCCGCTCACACCGCGGTAAGCCCGCAGGCCGGAGCGCCACGACCGGACAGGGGAGCAGCGGGCGGAAGCACCACGGGCCGTGCGGCGTTGGTCCCGGGGAGGACACGTGACGCACGAGAGGCTTCCGATGACCACCACCGAATTCCGTGCGCTTCCGCACGACACGGCGCCGAACCCCCACGCCCCGTGCGACGACGACTGCGGCATCCGCGACGTGCTGGACCGGCTCGGCGACCGGTGGTCCGTCCTGCTCGTGGTCGAACTGACCAAGGGGACCCGGCGCTTCCACGAACTGCAGCACGCCGTCCCCGGCATCTCCCAGCGGATGCTGAGCGTGACGGCGAAGCGGCTGGTCCGCGACGGCCTCGTCGAGCGGACCGTCCACCCGACGACCCCGCCGCAGACCGACTACCGCCTGACGGAGACGGGCCGCAGCTTCTCCGCAGCCGTCACGGCCCTCGCGGACTGGTCCCGCACGCACAAGGAGACCGTCGCCGCCTCCCGTGAACGCTGGGACGCAGAGCACCCCGACGAGGCCCGCTGAGCCGTGACCGACCGCAGCACGCCCGTGCCACCCGCCTCCTGAAGGCAGATGCCCTCACCCACCCCGGGGGCCGACCGAAGGGAACGCCGGCGGTGTGCGGCGTCTGCTCCGCGGTGGTCCCGGTGACGGGACGGGTGGCGAGGGCGTCCAGGACGTCACGGGGCGCACCGGTAGACCCGCACGAGGCTGTGCCCGTGCTGCCCGATGTCGCGGTCGGTCATCGCGTCCACGGGCAGCGTCACGCGGAAGCCCCGCTCGTGCGCGTCCCCGGGGGTCGATTCGACCCCGCCACCGGTGACGACAAGCCAGGAGCCCAGCATTCCGGCTGCACCGCTCGTGTGACACACCGCCATCGGGCCGGGCGATCAGGGTGGCGGCTACTTGGCGGGGACGGAATCGCCGGTGTAGACGCCAAGCTGCCGGCCCGAGCTGTCGAATGTGCTCACGCTCTCCACCTCCAGGCCGACCGGAACAACGATCCCGACGAAGGCGTGGCCCGCGACGCGGGTCGGGGTGAGGTGCCTGGTGGTGCCGTCGGAGTAGGCGACGTCCAGGTGGTCGACGGAAGTGTCGATCTCGGATTGCAGCCAGTACGGCGTGCCCTTCGCCTTGACGCGTGTGAACGGCAGCGACACGGGCGGCTTCGCGTCGCGGTTGACGCACTGTGACACCGCGCCGCCCTGGCTCGCCGACCGGACGACGCACTGGCCGTACGGGCCGACGTAAGCGGTGACGGACCACTTCTCCTCGCCCGCCGAGCCAGGCGTCACACCGGATGCGATCTGCGCCGAGGTTTCCGACAAGGCGGGCTTCGCGCCGGGGGCGTCCCAGGTGACGGCGATGCTCGCCCCGCCGGGCTGCTGGAAGGGGATCGCGAATCCGACCTCCTTGCCATCGGCCCCGTAGGCGGTGATCCGCCTGATGTGCAGACCGCTCGGGAGTTCGAAGAGGGCGATCCGGTGGTCGCTGACCGGCAGGGGATCCAGGGTCAGCGTCTGGCCGTTCTGCAGGCCGATCTCCACCCGCTTCACATCCGCGCGGAAGTCCACGGTGTACTGATCGGGCTGTCCGGGGCCGCTGCTCGCCGAAACGGCTGCCGGATCGGTTGCGACGGGGGGGCCGGACACGCAGTTGCCGAACGACATGATGCAGGCTGATCTGCCGCCGGGGCCGCCCTGGTGAAGTACCTCGACCGGGGCGTTCCACGCATGGCCGTCGATGCTGCCGGAGAAGACGGCCGCGCCCGTGCCGTCCTTGTGCGGAGCGTCCACGGTCACCCGGTGGGTGGCCGTGGCTGACGGAGCCCCGTCCTGGTGACCGCTGAGTGCGAGCGGAAGGGCGGTCCCCAGCACCACGGCCACTGCGAGCGCGCTCCCGACCATCGCCCGCCGCCTGGCCTTGATCGCCTTGCCGTGTCTGATGACCGCGTCCACCGGCGCGTAGCCGGGTTCGACGCGGCCGATGTCCGCGCCGAGCTGCTCGGCGATGAGGTCCTCGTCGTTCACCATGACAGGCTCCCGTCCTGAAGCTGTGCGCTGGTCCGAAGCTTCGCCAGCGCCCGCGACGCCTGGCTCTTCACATTGCCGGCCGAGCAGCCGAGGACCGCCGCGGCCTGGGTCTCGGTCAGGCCGTCCCAGTAGCGCAGCACGACGACGGCGCGCTGTTTGGGCGGCAGCTCCATCAGCGCGGCCACCAGCGCTGTGCGCCGGTCCAGGTCGCCGGTCGCGTCGGTGACCGCGGGCTCAGGGAGCTGACCCCAGTCGTGCTCGGCGACACGGCGCTTGCGGAAGCGTCCGTGGTTGGCGTTGACCAGGATCCGGCGCACGTAGGCGTCCGGGTCGTCGGCCTTGCGGACCCGGGACCAGCTGGCGTATGCCTTGGACAGCGCCGTCTGCGCCAGATCCTCGGCATGGCCGCGATCACCGGTCAGCCCGTAGGCGAACCGGACCAGGGAGGGCCAGCGGCCCAGCATGAACTCCCGGAACTCGGCGTCGTGGCCGTCGGCCTCAGCGCTCATCGTTCCCCCTCGCCACGGATACTCATACCGCTGGAGAGCACCAGTTGCCGGCAAACCGTTGCACGACTTCCGCAGCCATTTCGACACGCGCCGCCGTCGACACGATCTCCGCTACCCGGTTGTCGCCTCACGATGACCGCTGTCTTCTCGCGTCGAAGGCGAGCGTGGGAGCGTCCAGTGAACGGCGGATCTGTTGATCATGGAGTCGCCAGGTGAGTGAGACGAGGATCGAGCAGGAGCCCGTGGCCGAGGTGGCCGGTGGGCCACTCCGGCGATCACCACACTGGGGGCGGGCGCCTGGGCCGAGTTGGTGCCCTTGCTGTCCTTCGACGTCGAGATCCGCACCGTCATCTGCCCGACGAGCGCCATCGAGCGTCAACGCACGGATACGCAACGCCGTCCGGGTCCGCGGACACTTCCGTACCGAGGCTGCCGCTCTGAAGTGCGTCTGGGGGCCGGCGGCGTCGAATTCAGCCTCAGCGATGCAGGGCGACCGCGAGTGCCTCGGCCAGGGTCACGGGCGGGCGGCCGATCAGGCGGCGCAAGTCGCCCGAGTCGGTGTACATCTCGCCGCGGTTCATGCCGCGGTCGGCGTCAGCGAGGACCTCCGCCAGCTCGGCGGGTAGGCCGGCGGCGACCAGTACCTGAGCGAAGTCGGCCACCGGGAGGTCGGCGTAGGCAACCTGCCTGCCGGCCGCGGCGGAGATCGCGGCGGCGAGCTCGGTCAAGGTGAAGGATTCGTCGCCGCCGAGCTCGTACACGGCGCCGATGTGGCCTTCCGCGGTGAGGACGACCGCTGCGGCCTCGGCGTAGTCGGCGCGGGACGCGGCGCTGATCCGTCCCTCGCCTGCGGCGCCGACGACGGCGCCGTTCTGCAGGATCTGCGCCAGTTGGCCGGTGTAGTTCTCCAGGTACCAGCCGTTGCGCAGCAGCACGCCGGGGATTCCGCGGTCGCGCAGATACTCCTCGGTCTCGCGGTGCGTGGCACCGATGACGGTGGTGGCCGTGTCCGCGTGCGTCGTGCTCGTGTACGCCACGAGCGACACGCCTGCGGATGCCGCGGCGTCGATCACGCGGCGGTGGTGGGCGACCCGCTCGCCCACGGGGACCGAGGCCGAGATCAGCAGCAGCCTGTCCGCCCCCGCGAATGCCTCGGCAAGGCCGTCGGTGTCCGAGAAGTCGGCGCGGCGTACCGTGATGCCCCGGTCGGCCAGGTCCTTGATCCTTGCGGTGTCCCGGCCGGTCGCGATGATGTCCGCGGCCGGGATCCCGCGCCGCAGCAGCGCCTCGATGGTGAGCCTGCCCAACTGGCCGGTGGCTCCGGTGACGACGATCGGCATGTTGGTCGTTCCTTCCTTCCGCGCGCGCCTCGCACGCTTGCCGCGGTCCGTCCGCGGCGGGATGGAACAGAGAATGACCTGGACACTCACTGTCGGGAAGTAGCCACTTCTTAGTACGGTACTTACCGGACTGAAAGCATCGAGGTGAGCCGAATGACAGCTGTCGAGAACGTGACCGGGCCCATACCGTCGTTCGATCCGTACGAGCGCGGCTGCCCGTCACGGGACCTGCTCGACCAGATCGGCAGCAAGTGGGCGGTCCTCGTGCTGGGCGAACTCGGCCGCAACGGGCCCTCCCGGTTCAGCCGGCTCCGGCAGGCCCTGGCGGGCGTGAGCGAGAAGATGCTCACCCAGACGCTGCGCACCCTCGAACGCGACGGGCTGGTCAGCCGGACCGTCTACCCGGAGGTGCCGCCGCACGTGGAGTATGAGCTGACCGCGCTCGGCCAGACGCTGCGGGAACCGCTGAAGGCGCTCACGGAGTGGTCGGTGCTGCACATCGAAGAGGTCATCACCGCCCGCGAAGAGTACGACGACCGCACCCGGTGAGCGGCGGCGGCCGACGGTCCGGCCAGGGACGGCTGCCCCGCGGGAACCGGCCCGGCAGCCGGACTCCCTGAGCAGCGCGGCGGCATCACGAGTTCAACCTCAGTAGCTCGCATCGGACATGCTGCCGGGACCGTGCACCGGCGCTCTGCCCACGGGACCGCGGCCCGGCGTGGGCGAAGCTTCACCGCCTGGTGCTGGACCGGCTCGGGGGTGCGGGTCAGGTGGACTGGTCGCATGCGCTACTCAAAGGTGGGTGACGGGACCGAATCCGACCGATCGTGGCACGTCGGGGTCGAGGATTCGCATCGTTGCGACCGCACCGGGCTGCTCCGGTGGGGGGACGTGCACTCCGGGGGTCTGCCTGTGTCTGCCAGAATCGGCGGATGCTGAGCATCGGAACGATCGTGATGGGGGCCGGCGACGTACGGCGGGCCGCGGAGTTCTGGAGTCGGGCGCTGGGCTACGTCCCCCGCGATGGTGAGACGAAGGACGACTGGGTGGTACTGGTGCCGACCGACGGCTCCGGCGCCGCACTGGCCCTCGGCCTCAGTACGACGCCCGTGCAGGAACACCCGAGAGTCCACCTGGACCTTTACGCTCGCGACTCCGCCGATCAGGAAGCCGAAGTGGCACGACTGATCTCCCTGGGCGCTGAACGTGTCGAGTGGGACCTCTATCCGGATGACGCCGACTTTGTCGTGCTCGCCGATCCCGAAGGCAACCGCTTCTGCGTCATCGACACCAGTCACGGCTGACGGGCACGGGGCTCAGACGGCGAAGCGGGTGCGAGGCGGCCGTCGACGTCGCCGCGGCCGTCCAGGCCGCGCCGTTGATCCGTTGCCGTGCGGCCCGGGGCCTGCCGGGGGTGGGGTCAGGTGTGCAGGGCTCGGGCTGCGGCGGGGTGGCGCGTCATCGCAGGTAGTCGGCGGCCTCGGCTCCGAGGACGTTCAGCAGGGCCAGGGCCTCGGCGCTCCGGGACCCCTGCGGCGCGCTGTAGAGCACGAGGGTCTGGTCGCGGTCCGTGAGCGTGAGTGCGTCGCAGTCGACGGTGATCTCCCCGACGACCGGGTGCTGGAAGGTCTTGGTGAGCATCGGCGCGGCCTGGACGTCGTGCCGCTCCCAGAGTCGGGCGAATTCGGGGCTGGAGTCCCGGAGTTCGTCGACGAGTGCGGTCACCGCGGGGTCGGTGGGGTATCGGGCGAGGGCGGACCGGAGCCCCATGGCGACGTGGTGCCGGAATTCCGCGGCGTCGGAGACCCCGTACGGCGCTGCATCGGCGCGGGCCGGTCGAAGGAATGCTCGGCGTGCGAGATTGCGGTCCTCCGGGGCGAGCTCGGCGAAGTCCTCCATGAGCGCCGCCGCGAGGTCGTTCCACGCGAGCACCTCGAACACGGCGGAGGTCACGAAGGCGGCCGTCTGCGGCAGCCGCTCCAGTAGTGCGAGGACGCTCGGGCGGACGTCGCGCCGGTGCAGTCCGGTCCGGCTCGGCGCGGTGCCCGCGAGGACGTGGAGGTGGTCGGACTCGGCGTCCGTGAGCCGCAGCGCGCCCGCGATGCCGGCCAGGACCTCGCCCGACGGCCGCGGTGCCCGGCCCTGCTCGAGCCGGACGTAGTACTCCGTGGAGATGTGCGCGAGGACCGCCACCTCCTCGCGGCGAAGCCCCGGTGTCCGGCGTCGCGGGCCCGAGGGGAGACCGGCGTCCTCCGGCCGGAGCCGTTCGCGGCGGGTGCGGAGGAACGCCCCGAGCTCGTGCTTGTCCATGTTCCCCAGTGTGCACGCGGCGCGGCGTGCGGATCCTGGTACCGCCTGTGCCTGCATGCGCTCCGGAGACCGGATGACACTGGCGGCATGACGCACATCATCGACACCGCACCCATCGGCCTGCTCACCGGCAAGGTCGTCTTCATCACCGGCGCCAGCCGCGGCATCGGCGCGGCCGCGGCCCGGCTCTTCGCACGGGAGGGCGCCGCCGTCGTGCTCGCCGCCCGCAGCACCGACGCCCTCGACCGCATCGTCACCGAGGTCCGCGCCGACGGGGGCGTCGCCGACGCCGTCGCCCTGGACCTCGCCGACCGTGCCGGCATCCGTGCCGCCGTCGACCGCGTCGAGGAACTGCACGGACGGCTCGACGGCGCTTTCAACAACGGTGCGGTCGGACAGCAGCAGCCCGGCCCGCTCGACGCCACGACCGACGAGGACATCGACGAGCAGTTCACCGTGAACTTCCGTTCGCACTGGACCGCCATGAACGCCGAGGCCGCACTCATGCGCAGGAACGGGGGTGGGGCGATCGTCAACACCTCGAGCATCGGCAGCCGCCGCGCGAACCCCGCCCTGCCCGCCTACGGCGCGATGAAGCGCGCGCTCAACAGCATCACCGAGACCGCTGCGGTGAGCTGGGCTCGTGACGGCATCCGGGTCAACGGCATCACCCCCGGCGGCACCGCCACGGAGATGATCGACGCATGGGAGGCGGCGACCCCCGGCATCGTCGAGCGCATCAAGGCGTCGACCCCGCTCGGACGGATGGCCGAGCCCCACGAGGTCGCCGAGGTGGCCGCGTGGCTGCTCAGCGACCGGGCGTCGATGGTGACCGGTGCGATCGTGCCGGTCGACGGCGGCGCGGGCGCCTGAGGGACCCCGCCGTGGCGGAGGGGCCTGTCCGCCGACCTTGACGGCGACGTCGTCCTGGGCTTCCCGGAGCGCCGCCCGACCCCGCGGGCCGCGGCAGAACCCGCCCCCGAGCCGGCGGTGCGGGACCTGGGAGTGGTCACGGGGCTCCGATCCTCCGTGAGTGGCCCGGGCCTTCGACCTGCCGACAGTCAGGCGGCCGAGGAGGCCGTCGACCGGTCCCTTCGCCGCGACGGAGTAGATCGCCCGGGCCCACCCCTCCGCCCAGGCGTGTTGACCCGCGTGAACAACGCTGCGGGTCAATACACCTGGCGCGCTCGTGGTCGTCACTCCCTCTCGACATCCTGGCCGCCAACGGCACGGGAGAGACGGCTGGAGCAGCAGCGTGCAGCACGCGCGGTTGTCGCCTGTGCTGCTCTCTTGGGCTACTCCGGAGCTCTGGGACAGCTGTCGGCTGCCGACCGGTGTACCGGCCTTGGGATCGCGGTGCCGACGGCGCGCGCCGCAAATGGCTCGAACCAGACCGCGCGAATTCCTCACCCCTCCATATACTTCATGCGTCAACTACTAGCCGTTGGCCTGACGCCCGGCCCCGTCCGCCCGAGGGGTCCGTGCCGACGCGCCGCACCGGAACCCCCGTGCAGTGCCGTTCCCGGCGGAGTACCCGCCACCGCACCTTCGGCACCCCCTTGCCTTGCGCCGTGCCGACGGCCCCGACAGGTCCGCTCGCGCCGATGCGGGGAAGTGCGGACCACACCCGGCGCGGCAGGCCGACGGTCCCCCCACAGAAAGGCAGCCGGCATGAAACTCAGCATCTTCGGCACCGGTACGGCAGGCGCGGCGGCCCTGGCCGTGGGCGCGCTGGTCATGGCGCCCTCGGCCTCCGCGGTCGCGCCCACCACCGCCACGGTCCAGGTGAACTGCGGGGACTGGGGCTCCGGTCAGGCCAGGCTCGATGCCCGGCAGGACGGCACGGCGGCGGCCGTCACCTTCTCCACGCCGGTGGTCTGGGCGACCCACTCCTTCCCGGCCGACTCGATGCAGACGACGCTGACGCTGTCCGACGCGCACGGTGCCGAGGTCACGTTCACCGGACAGTCCAACCCGGCCTGGACGTTGCTCGGGCAGGCCTACAACTCCGGCCCGCTGACGGGCACCGTCACCCCGGGCGAAGCGTTGGAGGTCAAATCCCTCACGAGCACGTACGGGACGTTCACCATGCACTGCACGGCCACCTCGCTGCAGAACCCGGGGCCGTTCGTCTTCTGACAGCGGTAGCGCGGGCGGCCGGCGTCGGCGGGAGGTTCCGCTGGCCGGGGCCGGTGCCGCCGGCCCCGACCAGCGGAACCGCCGGTACGCCGAACGCGGCGGCACGCTCACCGAGAGCGGGAAGGTCTCTGATCAGGGCGTTCGTGGTTCGGGTGTCAGCATGGAGGGCGTGTTCGGACTGGCCTTTCGGGCGGCGGACGGGGACAGGGATGCCGATGCGGGCGCCGATGTCGCCCTTGCCGGCCGGAGTGGGCAGACCGTTGGCCTCGGCTTTGCCCAAGGCGGGCAGGGCATGGATGCGGGCGGCGCAGCCCGTACCCACCGAATCATCCGTATCTGCAAACACCACGGCGTCCCCGTCCTGGCCGACCGCGCCTGCCAGGGGCAGATCCCGCATCAGCCCACACCCGCACGACGGTCATCGCCAGAGCCGTCGCCGCCCTGGAGAGGCACCGCTTGAAGGCTCGCCAGGGCTGCTGCCGCCTTCTGGTCGGCCATCCGGGGACACCAGAGGTGCGCGCGGTTAGGGAACAAACCCGTCGGGGACACTCTGGGCGATCAGATGTCCCCAAGGGAGCTGCTCCATGCCAGAGGTCAGCGACACACAGAAACAGGCCGTCAAAGCGCAGGCGGCCCGGATGGCGGTGAACGACAACAACATGGCCGCAATCCTTGCCGGAGGCGCGGCGGTGGTGGCTCTTCTCTCTCCCCCTCATGCTGCCGTTCTGGGCGTGGGGTCCGCGGCGCTGTGGTTCTGCGGCAATTACAGACAATCGGTCGCCAATGATCCTTCACGTGACGACTTCGACGTCGTCACGGTGACATCCGCACAGCTGGATGAATCGGCACTTCCGGCAGAGGACGACCGGCAGCGGGTGATCGCTCGCTTCGACGCCATGCAACTTCTCGTATCCGACGGGCTGCTCGCGCTCCGCAGTTCCCTGGAAAGGTACGACGGTGCGAGGGCGGCGGGAAACGACTCCGCCGCGAATGACCAAGCCGACGCGGTTCGGCAGAACGCGGAGATCGTCGCAGGAATCCAGGAATCCCTCGTCCCCGTGGTGTCCGACGTCAACCAGGCGTGGGTGTCGCTGCGCGACCAGTTCCAGGTCAACTGGGCGGGACTCTCCCTGGCTGACATGCAGCAGTTCTACCGCGATACGGTGGGTGACCTTCCCGAATCGCCTGGCACGGCGCTCTCTTCCGTGAGGTCGGCCGTCGCCGGCGCAGCGGACGACATCCTCGATCCGGGGGACACAGGCCTCACTCATCCCGTCCTTGACGCCGACACGGTGCCGAGTGAGCCCGCGCAGTTGATCGGGGACGACTATGTCACCGGTCTGAATGACTTCTCGGCTGCCCTGCGCACCTTGGTGGTGGACTCTGCCTGAGGGGCGGCGCAGCGCACAGCCCCGCTCTGCAGCTGTCCGGCCACGTGCTCACGGATGACGCACGTCAGGCGGGCACTCTGGACACCAACAAGCCGGTATCCCTTCCCCTGATCAATTGTCGTACGCCATCGACGACGCGCTGGGTCTCGGCCTTGTTCGCAAACCTGGCCGGACAGATGGCGTTGGCGCGCACGGAGTACGGTGCCAGTTCGAGTGACAGATACATCGTCAAGGTATTGAGAGCCGCCTTCGACGCCGCGTAGTAGGCTTGGCCGACGTCTTTGGACACAGACAGGCCCGAGATGCTGGACACATTGACGATGCTGCGGTTCCATCGGCTGTTTTCCTCGGTCTGGTCCTTCCAGCACGATTGGAAGACCGCAGAGGCGAGTTGAGCAGGGGCGACCGCGTTGATGGCCAACTGCGACACTATTTCATCCCCGGACTCCCACAATTCCACCAGTCGGCCATGGAACCGGACGTCGGCCGCGGCGTTGACGATCGAGTCGATACGGCCGTGCCGGGCGTGCGCAACCTCCACGACCCGGCGAATGTCCTCGCGGCTGAGGAGATCTGCCTGGACGCAGTGGATCGCCGGGGAACGCTCTTCGCCTGACGGGTCGTCGCCGATCGGCCATTGAAGTTGTGAAGCCACCCGTGGAACCGCTGTGTGATAGGTGGCGACAACCTCATGGTCCTGCGCGAGATCTGCGCACAGCAGTTGGCCGAGCCGACCGCCGGCGCCGGTGATCAGGCAGACGGGTTTCATCGCCACCTCCGACGGTTCACTGCATCGAGCCATCGCGATTCCGAGTCCTCCACCGTGGTGTGCAGCCACAGGATGATGCTGTTGCGGCGGCGCCCGGGGTTGGCGATGAATCGATGGTAGGAGTGGGGTGAGCATTCGAACAGCAGAAGTGTGTTGTTCAGAGGAGGCACCAGTGCGGTGGTGGTCCGGTCGCGTTGCTTCTCGGCGCCGTAGAGACCCGTCTCACCACCGTCGCTTTCGGACCAGCCGTCGTTGCACAGGTAATAGATCATGGTGGCGGCGCGAACATATTCCTTCGGACTCGCCGTCGTCTTCTTGGGACGCCCGGTGAAGTAGTCGCACCCGGAACGATCGGCGAAAAACCTGCCGTCGCCGGCAGAGGACTCGTCGAACCACCCCGAACAGAAATCCGTGTGGATCCACCCGGTACGGCTGCCTTCCGGGCTCGAATGCAGGGCGGCATCAATGCGGCGCGTCTGGGGTACAGCGACGAACTCGTGGAGCGACTGAATCCAGTGGTCCGAGAAGAACGGCTCGAAAAGACGCGCCACACTGTCGTCGATCGTCAGCATCTGGGCGTCGTAGTTCGCGGTCCCTGCCCTCAGACCGCGCCGGCCCTTGGGCTGGTCGGCGCTGCCGTCGAGGAAACTACGGAAGGACGACGAAACCGCCTGGTAGGACGCCTCGTCCAAAACGTCCGACGCGCGCCAGTGGCGGAATGGTGAGCGGTAGGCCCACCAGTCACCCGTCGGCGGCCAACTCACGTTCGGATGTTCAGCCTTCGTCTTCATGGCCATCTCCGCGATCAGGCAGTCGGGGGACAACCCCTGGCGCGAACCTCGGCTGCTGGTTTCCGTTGGAGCTCCGGGTCTCTGGGTTGGGCTCGACCTTTGTCTCAAGCTCTTGCGGCAGATCACGCTTCTGTTCCGGTCCGGGTCCGGGTCCGGGTTCGGGTTCGGGTTCGGGTTCGGGCTCTGGTTCGGGCTCGGGCCCGGGTTGAGGTTCAGGTTCGGGCTGGGGTTCGGGCTCGGGTTCGGGCTCGGGTTCGGGTTGAGGTTCGGGCTCCGGCTCCGGTTCGGGCTCGGGCTCGGGTTGAGGTTCCGGCTCCGGCTCCGGCTCCGGTTCGGGTTCGGGTTCGGGCTCCGGTTCCGGCTCTGGTTCCGGCCCGGGCCCTGGATCCTGCTGCGGGTCGATCAGCGCTTGTGTCTGCTGCACCACTTGATTCGTAGTGCTTGCCAACTCGCCCAATGCGACGCCGGCCGCGACGATCACGAGACCCACGGGAGGCGCGAAGGCAGAGATGAGGCCGCCAAGGAACGTCAGGAATCCGCTCAATGCCCCGGCAGCCGTGATCGTGTCGTTGACGGCTGCCGTGAGGCTGTCGAGATCCTGTACGTTGCTCCACGAGTCAACAGCCCTCCCGATCTTGCTGACGACCTCTTGGGCTTTCGACTGCGCCAGTTGGGCCTGTCCACCCAAAGCCTGGGCCTGCGTGTTAACCGCCTCGGGCAGAGCTGCGGCTTTGGCCCGGAGATCGTCAAGCGACTCGGCATTCCCCAGGGACCTCGCCAACTGACTTGCGGCGGATGCAATTTCGCGCGCTTCGGGAGCGGCGCCCTGGATGGTTGTGTCGATCGTGTCCGCCGCAGCGACGCTCTTGTCGAGAGAATTCTGCGTCGCTTGTGCTTCAGCATTTACATGGCTGATCGAGGTGTTGAACATGGTGAAGATGCCGTTTTCGATCATCGGCTCTCCTCTGGTTGACACCCGGGGCGCCACGCACTATCCCGCGACCGCGCCCCTGAAGATTCCCCCAGGTCATCGCCTTCAGTTACCGTATCCCGAAGCCATTCGCCGCGCATGTCGTCCTACGGGCAACCGTACGCATCGCCGGCCCTTCCTGAACCAACTGACGTTTTCTCAGCGAAATGATCTTCGCGAAGTGGTGGGAGAGCGTGGTCGGGATCGGTTACGGGGGTGGTTTTTCGAAGGGGTCGGGGGTCGTGGCGTACGGCGGGTTGGCCTCGGGTGAGGCGGCGGAGTATCACCTCGGTCATGGCCCCGCGGATCGTGGTCTCGGAGTGAGCGTTTTTTGAGCGTGGCGCCTGATCGGGTGACGGGGTGGTGTGGGGTCGGGGCGCGCAACGGGCAGGGCTCCCGTGCCGTTGAGGGAGGTGTTCGACGTCTCGACTCAGCAGCGCGGGGAGCCCTGTTGGTTCCGTATCTGCCGCACTCGACCTGCCTTGTGCCTTGGTCGAGTGGCTCACGATGCTCATCGATCCGCATGAGGGTGACCGGCGGTGCAAACTCCCGCCGCGTCGCCGTGCGTTGGTCGCACCCGTGTATCTGCGTCGCCACGACACCCTTGCCCGTAGCTCCTTCAGCCGGAGCGCGACCTCTTTCACGGCCCGTACAGCTGTCGACGGGCCCGCTTTCCGTCCGGCTGGGGTGTCAGGCGGCCCTGGCGGTCACGAGGGGGCGGGGAAGTCTTCGGGCACGGCGTCCATCAAGATCATGTCGGGCGGGCTGTTCGGGCGAGGAGCGGTGGGTGCGGAGTTTGCACGCGGGGCGGAAGCCGAGTTCGGCGGTGGCCGCGACGGCTGCGGTGTTGGGTTCGAGGATTTTGACCCCCGGCGAGCGCAGCGCCGCGATCATCTCCGCGGTCCCGCACTGCGGCGTCACACGCTGCTGTCATGGCCCCGTTTTCCTGCGTGGCTTCCGTGCGGATCCGCCGACTGCCGCTGGGCGGCCGGGTGTGCGCCGGCTGCGGGATGAGTGAACGATTCGGCAGCCGCCGTTCGGGGGATGCAGCGCCTACCGGCTTCCCGGTTCGGGCATTACTGGCCCTGACCTGCCCTTTCCGCGACCGGGAGAAGACCGTCATGTATGTGCGTTCCGCTGTGGCTGCCGTCGGTGCCGCGTGCAGTGCCGTTGCTTTGCTGCTGGCTGTTCCCGGCTCGGCGGCGGCGGCGACCGGCCAGTTCCGCTACACCTACACCACCGCCGAGGGCTACGACGCCGTCGGCTTCATGAACAACCCCGCCAGCGGTGAGTGCATCACCCTCCCCGCGCCGGGCTCCGTCCCCGGAACGGCGTCGCGAGCGCCTCAGAACCGCACGGACGCCACCGCGACCGTCTTCCTCCACGCCGACTGCGAAGGAGACGTCTACTACACCCTGGCCCCGGGCGCGGGGGCATCCGACCGCCTGCTGCTGCGGTCCGTCGTCTTCTCCTGACGGCGGTCCTGCCGGGGCGTCGCCGGCCGGAGATCCTCGGCCACAGCGGGTGAGCCACGCGCACATCCGACGGCGCACAACGGGCCGTGTCCGAACCCTTGGGAGAGTCCGGGCACGGCCCGTCGTCGCGCGGCTCCACCAGCGCATGCCCGGCTCGGTCAGCTCCCGGCGCCGCCCGGGGCCGAGCTTGTCGGCCCTGCGCCGCGCGTTGGTCGACGAACGCCCGATCTCGCGTTCGGCCCCGTCACGGCGTCAAACGGCCTTCCTGGACGGCTGCAGGCGGCCTTCCCGGGTGTGGAACTGCCGGGCGGCTGCGAGGCCGGCGGCCCATGGGTCGGCTTGCATGCGGGGCGCCGGGGGTGTTCGTCCACCGGCGCGGTCCGAGATGTTCGCCCGGTGGGTCACGCTGCCGTGCCGGGGCCTGGCTGCGGATCGACGTCCCCCGCGTGCATCGGCTCGCCGCAGCGGTCGCACCGCAGATCGACGCCGCTGATCTCGCCGCACGCATGGTGCCGGTAGAGCACCGGCGGACCCGTCTCGCCCGCGAGCCACCTGTCGCCCCAGCGGGTCATGACCATGAGGAGGTCGACCAGTTCTGTGCCTTTCTGCGTCAGCCGGTACTCGTAGCGCGGGCGCTGGTCGTACGGGTGCCGTTCGAGCACGCCCTGCTCGACGAGGTGGCCGAGCCGCTCGGTGAGCACCTTGCGCGAGATGCCCAGGTCGGCCTGGATCTGGTCGAAGCGATTGAGCCCGACCCACACGTCCCGCAGGACCAGGGGTGACCAGGGCTCCCCTATGACGTCGAGCGTGCGGGCGATCGAACACGCCATTCCACTGAAGCTCGTGCGCTGCATAGCGGCATTCTAGCAATTGGAGTTCCTTGAGGGAACTCCGTCTGGTACGGTCGTGGCGTCTCTTCAGGGAACCCCAGGGAGGATCGCGGACATGAGCAAGGTCTTCAGTGCCCACGCGGTATCGGTCGACGGATACATCACCGGTCGCGACGCCGGCCCCGGCCGCGGCCTCGGCGACGGCACCCAGCTCTTCGACTGGTACTTCAACGGTGACACCCCCAGCCAGGAATTCGGCGGCTTCAAGCTGAGCCCGGCCAGCGCGCGGCTCTTCGACTCCCTGTCCGCCCGCACCGGCGCCATCGTCGCCGGACGCAACACGTACGAGGACTCCGACCGCTTCGGCGGCGGCAGCCCGCACCCGACGGCTCCGCTGTTCCTGCTCAGCCACCGGCCCGCCCCGGAGGTCACCGAGCGGCAGACGCTCGTCACCTCGGGCATTAAGGACGCGGTGGCCGCCGCCCGCGCGGCGGCCGGTCCCAAGGATGTCGGCCTCATGGGCGGCGGAGTCGTCACCGCCGCGCTCGCGGCGGGCCTGGTCGACGAGGTCGTCCTCCACCAGGTGCCCGTCCTGCTCGGCGGCGGCCGGCCCTTCTTCCAGGGCCTGCCCGGCCACGTACGTCTGCGGCTGGTCGGATCCGTGCCGGCACCCGGTGTCACCCACCTCCATTACGCGGTCGAGCGCTGAGCGCGGCCCCGGCCGTCACCGCCCCACCCACCCGCGAATCACCCCACCCCTCGCACCCAGCAGGAGATGACCACGATGCTCGACACCGACGTCCGCGACGTACTCGACGGCACCCCGATCGCCCACCTCGCCACCGTCCTGCCCGACGGCGGGCCGCACACCGTCCCCGTCTGGATCGGCACGCACGGCGAGCACATCGTCGTGCTCACCGGCCCTGACTCGCGCAAGGCCCGCAATCTGCGGCGCGACCCGCGGGTCGCGATCTCGCTGACCCCGCCCGACAGGCCGTTCGAACCGGTGCTCGTCCGCGGCAGGGTCGTGGAATGGGTCGAGGGCGACGCGGGCTGGGAGATCGTCGACCGGCTCGCGGCGAAATACATCGGCGGCCCGTACTCGCGCGACGTCGAGCGCGTCGCTCTCCTCATCGAGCCGGACCGGCAGAGCATCGGCATGAACTGACCCCTCGCCGGCCGGCATGTCCGCGCGGCTCCACCGCCGTGGCGGGCCTGGAGCTGATGACGGGCTTGCGGCCGCCGACCCGCGCCGTGCGGGACGATGCGACCGGCACGTGGGTGTCCGGGCCGGTCCCGGGCTCGCCCACCGCCCCGGTCGATCCGGCCTACGTCGAAGCCCCGGACGCACACCCCGTCGCCTGTGAGCTGGGGCAGCAGCGGGCGGCGACTTGGGCAGACAGGTAGAGGACACGTAGGAGCCGGCGGTGGTGACGGCGGGGGAGGCGCATGTTGCCCGAAAACCTGCGTTGCCTGACGCGGGACACCGCGGGACACCTGCTTCGCGGCTTCACAGGGGCACCACGTCCGTGAACACCACCCGCTGGCTCATCTCGGAGGGTGGTTCCGGCTCGGCGCCCGGGAGCGGCGGGCGCGGGTCGCCGGGGACGACCATCTCGCGTTCGCGTACCCGGACGCGGAGCGGGCCGGGCGCGGGCGCGTCGACGGTCACGAGGTCGCCCAGTGCTCCGTTGGCCTCGCCGACCGTGGTCCAGCCGGCAGCGTCGGGGTCCGCCGGGTTCGCGGCGGAGCCGTCGACGCCGGCGCCGGCGGCGGGCTGACGCTCGGCGGTCACCAGCACCTGGTTGCCCTCCGGCCCGCTCGGGCCGATGCCGTCAAGCCTGACCTGCACCTGGTCCTGCGCGGGCGTGACGGTCAGCGTGCGGTCGGGCAGCAGCGGGACGAAGTCGGTGCGGACCACGGGTGACAGCTGGAGGCCAGGGACGCTGTGCTCCTGGAGCCGTGCCACGGCCGGCCGCACCATGGGGCAGTACGACGCGGTGCCGGGCAGGACGATGTCGGCGTACCAGCTGTCGCCGTGCGACCACACGGGACACGCGGCGGCGAGCACGCTGAGCGACTCGTCCTCCGCGAGCGTGAGTTCGGGAGCGTCGATCACCGGGGAAACGGGCGGTTCCGCCGTGTCCCAGATCGGGTCGCGGCCCTGCAGGGTGACGTACGGCAGGAGTGCGTCCGCCGGTTCGCCCTGGGGGACCAGCAGCGCCAGTGCTTCCTCGGCGCCGGTGGTGAACCACGGGCGGGCCAGCTCGAAGCGCAGCCGGTTGCCGAGCCGGCGATGGGTGACGCTGCCGCCGTCTCGCTGCGAGGTCCAGGTGAAGGCCGGTACGACCGACAGGACCTGGGGCACCACCGGACGGGCGGAATTGAGGACCATGACCTCCGGTGTCGTCGCCGAGGTCTGGAAGTCCGCAGGGGCGCCGGCGCCGTAGTACTGCCGGAACCTGCTGTTCGCGGTCAGGGTGTAGGTGACGCGCCGGTGCTTGGTGTCGTGGAACTCGTGGCGGATCGCCGGGATCTCGGTGTCCCCGCGGCCCAGCAGCACGGTATCTGCGGGAGCGGACACCGGGCGGGAACCGGAGTCGTCCACCTCGGTCCAGGACCCGGTGACCTCCAGCGTCGCGGTGCTCGGCATGTTCACGCCGAGCGACGGAGGATCGGGCGCGAGGTCGGCGTAGGTCAGTCCCTCCGTGCGGTCGGCGCGCAGCGTTCCCGCAGGCTGGGCCAGGGGGCGCTTGACCGCGTGCAGCAGGGTCAGCGTGGCCGCCGGACTGATCATGGGATTGCGCCCGGTGACGACTGCGGCGAGTGCCTCGTCCAGCACCTCCGCGTCCGCGCCGGCGTTCGTGTTCTGCGGAAGCCACCCGCTGAGGGCGAAGGCACCCAGCGTCGTCGCGTCGAGGAACGAAGAGACGTCGAGCGTGACCTGCTCGGCCGGCGAGAGCGCGACCGTCAGCTCGTCGTCGGTGTTCCAGTTCATGGTGGGTTCGCCGGGGTGGCGCGCCTCCAGCGAGATGTGCTTGCCCGGCTGGTCGGGCCAGTCGTCCTGCCACTTCTTCGGCTCCAGGTCGGCCGCGGGACCGCCGGGCCCCGGCCGCAGGAACACCGCGACGCCCACCGCGGCGGGGTCGGGCAACCGGTCCCGCTCGACCAGTCCGAAGGTGTCGCCGGGTGCGGCGCCGTCGAACTTGCCGTGCCGCTCGGCGATGTCGAACGAGGCGACGGGGGGCAGCAGTGACCGCGACGCGTCGGCCGGGCGCCCGTCCGGGGCGTCGTCCTGATCCCGTACGACCATCACGTACGTCGTCGCCCCGGGGCCCAGGGCGGTCTCGGCAACGCCGTCGGGGAGGGTCACGGTGGGCGCGCTGATCGGCTCGTGCCGCCCGAACAGCACCTGCTCCGAGTCGCAGCCGTCCGGCGACGGGTCCTCGGGGGCCCTGCCGCCGCCGGCGATGTCGACCGTCCGGACGCGGAGCTGGTACGGCGTGCCGAACCGCAGTTTCAGCAGCGTCCCCGGCTCTGGCTTCATCGTCCAGCCGAAGTCGAACGGCAGGGAGTTGCCGGTGCCGTCAGCGTCTCCTGTGGCGTGGCCGTTGAGGACCGGGCGCGGCACGACGGGGCTCCACCCGGTCCAGCCGGCGACGACCTCGTCGGCCCGCAGCACCCCGTCGCCGTGGTCCACGGCGGAACGGGCCTTGATGTGGCCCTCCTCCTTCAGGTCCGCGGCAAGGGTGCGGCCGCCCACGGAGTAGGTGGCCAGCCGCCTGCAGAGCGAATGCCAGGTCTCGCCGAACACCCGGGCGTCGAGACGGTAGCCCAGCAGCAGGTGTTCCGCGGTCAGCACCGGCAGTTCGCTGCCCGGCCGGCCGACCCGGGCGTCGCCTTCCTGCTGGCGCGCGGTGAGCAGCTCCTCGCGCCCCTCACGGACCAGCAGGATGCCGGCGGTGCGCAGGGCCGGGAGGGCGGGCGCGCGGGGGCCGGTGTCCGCCGCGGCAGGGGGCGTCTCCTCGGGGGGTGCCTCCTCGCCCGCCTCCGTGCCGACCTCCTCCGCCGCCAGGGCCGCGGCCCTGGCGGCGGCCACCGCTGCCGCGTCCGCGGCGGCGGCCGCCTCCGTGCGGGCGGCGTCGCGCAGGCGGGCGAGTGCGCTCGCTGCGTCGATGGTGTTGAGGTCCCAGTGCGGACGGCCGAGCATGAGCATCCCGTGGGCCACGTCCGCGGCGTCGGACCCGGACGGCAGGAACTCCGTCCGTTCGTAGGCCGACCAGGGCGAGACGATCGGGGGGAGCCCGGCCGCGGGGGTGTCCCAGCGCACGCGGACCACGCCCTCGTCCACCGCGGGAAGTGCCGCCACCGGAACGGGCAGGGTCAGGATCAGCCCCATCGCGCGCATGACGGCGGGGTGTTCCCGAAGCAGCGACAGGACCTGGTGGACGTCGGGCGACTCGCTGTCCGCCGCCGCGGCGCTCGTCTGCGGGGCCGCCGGCGTCTCGTCGTCCTGGTAGCCGGCCAGCTCGGATCGCACCTTGTCCTGGTACGCCGGCGCGCTGTCCGCGTCGCGGAGGGTCCTGGCAGAGGCCTGGTACGTGCCCACCACCCGGCGTGTGTCCGCGGCGGTGGGCCGGACGGACATCTGCCGCTGCGGCGCCGGCCGTGCCGGACGGACCCCGGCGTCAGGCCCGAAGAACGCCTCCCACACGCCTGGTTGCACGTCGGAGCCGGGTACCGCCCCGTGCGTGGTGACGGGACCGTCCGCGGCGGATGCGAGGTCGACGGACAAGGTGGTGCCGGGCTGCGTCAGCACCGGCGGCGGCCAGTGTGCGAGGCCGGCCGCTGCCAGCTTGGTACCCGGGTCGAGCCGGGGGATCACCAGCAGCCTGAGCAGCGCCTGGTCGGGGGTGGTCAGGCCGCCGGGAACCGCGACCCAGAGCAATTCGCTCATCACGCGTACGCCTCCTGATACTGCTTCCAATCCGATTGACCGGCGTCGCCACCCGGGGCGACCGCAGGCGCGTTCCCGCCGTCACCCGCCAGCACCCACTCACCGCTGTCGAGCTGGACGGAGTCCGAGTAGAGCGTCAGGTCGATCTCGACCACCAGGCTGGCGTGGCCGATCAGGCGGTTGCCCGCGCTGTCGTAGGTCAGCTCGACCAGCAGGTCGATGGACACGGACGCCAGGCCCAGGATGTCCACGCTGCCGCCGAGCCGGATGAACCCGGTGAGCTGTACGTCGTTGCCCTGCATCACGTAGCGGATGCCGCCCAGGGCGTGCACCTCGGCCTTCACGATGCCGAAGTCGACCCCGATCGACGCGCCGAAGTCCAGGGACGCCTCCAGGCGTTTCAGGCCGCTGCCGTCGACGGTGAGCTGAAGGTATCCGCCGCCGCCGAAGCTGAGCACCGTGAGCTGGAAGGGGTCCTCCCGGGTGGAGAACGAGATGTCCACCGCCGGCGAGCCGCCACGGAAGGGGATCGCGACACCGACGCGTACCGCGATGTCCTGCAACGAGAAGACGCCCATCGCGGGGAGAGAGGGCACCGCGAGGCCGTAGGAGGCCGTCAGCCCCTCGGGGGTGACGTCGAGCGACGGGGTGGAGTCGCCGAGGTCGACCACCGACTCCAACTGCTTCAGCAGGTCAAGCGGCCCGCAGAAGGTGACGCCGAACCCGCTCATGGTGAGGTCGGGCGCGGCGGCGCCCTTCTGCTCGAAGACGAGTGAGGAGAAGGACAGTTCCAGGATCGGCGAGCCGCCGGGGACGCTGAGCATGAACGGCGACATCTCGCAACGTGTGCCGGTGCCGTCCGGGGTGATCTCGGCGGTCAGCGACACCGTGGTGGTGTCGGCTCTCGGCGGGTCGTGCGGTGCCTGGTGCGCCACCAGGATTCCGCTGCTCTTCAGGTGCAGGTCCTGCCAGCTCATCCTGACGCCGGGCGGCTTGCCGTCGGCCATGACCTGGACGATCTCCGGCGGCGAGGTGTCCGCCGGCAGCAGCGAGGACAGCGGGATGCCCAGCAGCCGCATGTCCTGGAAGGCGGCGAGCACGTCGGCTGTGCCGGGCAAAGCACGCTGGTCGGCCGGCCCGAAGGTGCGGGAGACGACGTCGGCGTCGAAGGTCGGCGCGATCAGGCCGCCGCCGCGTTCCGCCCGTACGCCGAAGTCGGCGGAGATCGGGGGTTCCAGGGCGATCGCCGCGTCGGTGGGCTCCCCGTCGGTGAAGCTCGGGCTGAACACCGCGGAGGTGCTCACGGGCAGGTCGGGCAGGAGCGCGCGCAGTTCCGGGATCTCGATGTCGAAGCCGGTCAGTACCGGCCGGAACTCCCGGTTCTCGTGCCGGCCGTCCAGGTGCAGTGCGTTCACGGTCCGGACGTCGGTGGTGCGCGGCGCGGGGTCGCGTATCAGGTCGATCCGGTTCCCAGGGAGTTCCACGGTCAGGTCCACGTTCGACTGCGAGAGCCAGTCCCGCACGCGGGTGGCCAGCTCGGGGTCGTCGAACGCCCGGTACGTCTCGGCACCGCCGTCGGACACCACAAGATCGTCGACGAACACCAGCGGGACGGCGAAGCACACGTCGCCGAGGGTGCCCGTGCACCGCACCTGGAAATTCACCGGCTGCGGGTCGCCGTTCTCGTCGGGGAGGGACGGCACCATCAGCAGGGGCAGCGGTGTGCTCAGCTCGTCGATCTGCTGCTGCAGGGCGGCGATCTGTGCACGCAGGGCCAGTGCGGCAGCCGCGTCGGGGTCCCCCAGCGCCGCGAGGCCGTCCACGTTGCCCTCCTGCGCGACGAACGGTGCCAGAGCCGCCAGGCGCGCGCTGATCCTCGCCTGACACTGGCTCGCCTCGGCCTCCAGCTGCTGCAGTTCCGCGCTGATACGCGCGAACGCGTCAGCGGACAGGATGCGCGGATCGGGCTCCGGCGGTGGCGGCGGATCGGGGGGCGGGTGGTCAGGGTCCTCGAATTCCGGCGGCGGCGGGGGAGGCTGGACCGGCACCTCGGACCTGGCCTGCGCGTCGTCCTGGAGCGCCTGTGCGTCCTGGTCGATCGTCGGCTGGATCTCCGCCAGCCGCGCCACGTCCCCCGACTCCGGGTATCCGCTTGCGAACAGCTCGTCCGCGCTGCGCGGGTAGTGCGTCGCAGCGACACGTGCCTCCGCGTCGGCGAGTTGCGTGTTCTGCAGCTGGTCACGTTGGTCGATCAGCGGCTGGATCGACGAGGGCGGCCGGGCGAACTGCTGCCAGTTGTCGGCGAGACCGGTTACCGACCTGGTCAGGACCTCCACCGATGTGAAGGGAAACGCACGGGCCGCCGGGGAACCGTCGTCGGGGAAGGAGCGGACGGGCTCGGTGATCCGCAGTTCGGTGGTGAGCCGCAGACCGGCCACGCCGTCGTCGACGACCCGCTCGGCCGTCTCCAGGAGTACCGCCGTGTGCCCGAAAGGCCAGAGCCTGCCGAGGCGTTCCACACGCACCTTGGCGTCCCGGCCCAGGCTGGCGCGATGGTCCCAGCGGAAGGACGGCTGCCCGGTGTCGCCCTGCCGGAGCTGGGTTGCGCTGAACGACGAGCCCAGCGCGGTCAGCCGAAGATCCTCCAGCGTCACCGGCCCGCCGGCGCTGATCTGCCCGCGGTCCACCGCGTTCAGTGGCCGGAAGTCGGGGGCGGCCCCGTCGGATTCCGGGCCCGGCGCCCCCTCGTCCGATCCCAGCGAGACGGCACCGAGTGTCAGCGTCGTGGCGCCGGGCACTCCCGGCGGGTCGGGCCCGCGGGCGCCCGGTTCCAGGGGCGGGGAGTGCGGGGCGGCCAGCGGCAGTTGCCACACGCTGGTGACGCCCTGCTCGGTGAGCACGGACACCTGGTGCAGCAGCCGTGTCCCGTTGCCCAGGGAGTCCTCGACAGCCGGGTCGAGCACCAGCCCGAACGGTGCCTCGACGGCGCCGCCCACGACGGCGCCGCCGGCGAGCGCGGCCAGTATCCCCTCCACGGTGAGCGGGATCTCGGCGCCCACGGGCAGTCCGAGACCGACCTCCAGCCGGCTGGCCCCGGCCAGACGCGCCGCCCGCACCGCGGTCTCGGTCCCCGGGCGCACCTTCGCCTCGGCGAGCGACTGCGGGGGGAGCAGAACGCTCAGCACGGCTCCGGCGTCCGTGACCGTGAGCCGGTCCCCGGCCTGCGCGCAGCCCGTCCAGCTCACTTCCATCAGCATCATGTCAGCGGAACGGGACAGGATCAGGCGCTGTGTGGAGGTCATGGCTCTCTCTCCGTACACGACGGTGTGGGATACGTTCCGGGCATCAGGCAGTCCGAGCCGCGCGCACGCACCGAGACATCCGACAGGGCGTCAGTAGCCTGTTTTGCTGGCATATTCCACACTACGAGGCCAAAGGCGACGTCGCATATCAGGCACACCCCGCGGGAGCGCCCGCAGGAGTTGCGCGGCCCGCCAGCCGTGCTTACCTGGGGAAGAGGGAGGATCTCGCACAGAGGAGATCACCATGACCCGCACGATGTACGACGCGGTGACACCACAACGCATCCCTGGCGACGCCTCGATGGTGGCCGGGTACGCCGACGGCCGATTCGCCAACTTGAAGGAAATGGCCCGGCGATTCCCCCACGCGAAGAGGGTCTCCGTCGCGGTGCACCCTACGACCAGGGCCCAGGTTCTTGACGTGGAACCCGGCTGCTCCTCCGCCCAGGACGCGGTGCACTGGTGCACCCGGACCATGGCGGAAACCGACAACAGGCGCCTGACGGTCTACTGCAACACCTCGTCCTGGCCCCAGGTGCGCGACGCCTTCCGCAAGGCCGGAGTCACCGAGCCGAACTACTGGGTGGCCCACTACGACGGCAAGGCACAGATCCCCGACGGCGCCCTGGCCAAGCAGTACCAGAGCACCCCGGGATTCGACCGTTCCGTGGTGGCGGACCACTGGCCCGGAATCGACTGACCGGCCACCGGATTCCCGCGAACACGAAACCCCCCTGCGGTCCGGGACTAGGCCACGCCCGGACCGCCGCCAGGGCAACCTCAGGAGACGACCATGACCCAGGCCACCCGTGCGATGACCAAGGACGACGCATTCACCGAGCTGAAGCAGCTGGAATCCGACGGGACGATCCTGATGGAGGGCCAGGACAACACGCCTGATCACGTGAGCCTGGACGGGTGGGACCCGAGCGGGCAGACCAAGCAGGACGGGAATGTGGCCGGCGTGGTCGTCCGGTACTCGCCGACCGGCCGGAAGACCGCGGACGGAACGGCCGTGAACGCCGTCGGCGGGTCGGCACCGGACCGGCTCGACGCGCGCAACGCCCTGGCGCTCGTGCGGCTGTGCCAATGGCTTGCCGAGAACTACGGCGCGACAGAGCTCTACCACCTCGGGATCAGCGGGGGCGGGGTGGACCAGAACGGGAACCCGCGCGTCGACTGCCACGGGCAAGGCCGTGCGGTCGACTTCGTCGGTGCGCTGGTCGCTGCCGAGGACGGCACAATGTCGCCGACCACCGTGTGGGACGACTGGGGCTCGGTGGCCACAGCGGTGACGCCGGGCGGCGACTGGCCTCCGGGGACCGGCAGCGCGGTGTCCTTCCGGCTCGACGACCCGGCCGCCGACGAGTGGACCCGGAACTTCTTCCGGGCGCTCTACGAGTTCGCCGCCGGGGAATGGCAGGACACCACAAGCACCCCGGACGAGGCCACCACGCCGTCGGCCATCGGCGAGAGCAGCTTCATCATGCACCCCGACCACCCGTCCGACGCCACGCCCCCGCACGGACGCAGCGCACACCGCGAGCACATGCACCTCCAGATCGGTGTGACCGGCACGGCCTGACCACGAAACCGGTGGCAACGGCGCGTCGTGCAGGCCCCTTCGAACCCTGCCGGACCGACCGCACGAAGGAGACAACCATGACCTGGCCCAACGCCGACGACATGGAAGCGGGCAGCGTCGTGAGCCTGCTCGGCGTCGACCACGTCTTCTACGACGACCAGATGCGCACCGGCGGCAGCGCGTCCTGGAACAACTGCAACCCGGGCAACATCGTCTACAGCCCGGGAACCTCCGAGAGCGACGGAGCGCTGGCCGGAAAGCGCAACGGCCGCTTCGCGATCTTCCCGTCGGAGGACGTCGGCTTCGAGGCGATCCGGCGCGTCCTGCGCCGCCACCCGGAGCGGACGATCCTCGACGAGATGAAGGTCTACGCGCCCACCGGCGACGGCCCCAACGACCCCGTCCGCTACGCCCAACAGGTTGCGACAAGTCTCGGCGCCGCCAGTGTCGACACCACCCTGGGTGAGCTCGACGACGGGCAGCTCACCACTGCCGCCACGACCATCCAGCGGATCGAGGGCTGGCAGGAGGGCGAGAACGACGGGCCCGACAGCCTACCGGGCGACCTCGCCGACTTCCTCGCCGCCCACCCCAGCAGCGCCGAACGTGACGACGCCGACCAGCCCTTCGCACAGCTCAACACGGTCGGTCCCGGCGTGAAGAACATCCAGCGCCGGCTCAACGAACTGGGCGAGACGCCTCCACTGACCGAGGACGGTGCCTTCGGGGAGAACACACGCGAAGCCGTCGTCCGGTTCCAGAGCAACAACGGCCTGTCACCCGACGGCATCGTCGGCCATGGAACATGGGTGGCTCTCACGTCATAGCGTGCCGGATCAGCGGGCAGGCACGTACTGCGGGCGAGGGCACCCGGCCACGCGGGCAGCGGGGAGTGCACACCGCCGAAGGCAACGCATCCGTGGCGGGAAGGGCGTTGGTCGGGGGCGGCCGCCCGACCTGCGGTGATTCGTGCGAGTCCCGGTAGGCGGGAAGCACCTCCGCCGTCAGTGGACGTGCAGTCGGCAGGTCGGTGGGCGCCTCGGCGATGGCCGCCTTCTCCACGATCCGGTCCGGCCGCTGCCGGTCCTCCCACCGGTTGCCGGAGGAGACGTTTTCCAAGGCCGCCTCCTCGCTCAGCGGCTCCAGGCCAGTGAGGGACACGTCCATGCCCCGGAGCGAGCCGTGCGGCCGGGAGCTGATGCTCAGCGGGAGCCGTTTCGGCGTCGGCCCGGCGGATGGCCAGCCGGATGAAGGTGTCGCGCTCCTCGGCCGGCGCCTGTCCGGTCAGTGCCTCCTCGAGCCCGTCCGCGAGGGAGACGACGCGTCGCCCCGTTTCCGCACCGGCAGGACCTTCCGGCGACGGCCGGCGACATTCACCCGCGCGGCGCAGTCGGCCCGGACCAACCGGGTGGAGCCGGAGCCACGGGCGCGGGCAGGTCGCCCGACCGGGGGTCCTCCCGTGGCAGCGCGGTCCCGGCCGGGGCACTATCGGAGCCGTGGATCACTCGCACGACATGACGCCTGGAGGTCAGATGTCCGCCGGGTCCGGCCTTCCCATCGTGTACGTACGGGGATTCGCGGGCGGCACATCGGGCATCGACAGAGCGGTGACCGACCCGTTCTACGGGTTCAACGAGGGCTCGACGCATGTGCGGGTGGGAAGTGGGGACGATCCGCTGTTCTACCAGTTCGAGGGGCCGCTGCTGAGGCTCCACACCGACGAGGGCTACCACATCCTCGTCGAGGGCGGTCAGATGGCCTACCTGGACCAGCACGAGGACATTCCGCCCGCGAGCATCTGGGTGCACCGCTTCTACGACGTGTCCGCCGACACGTGGGGTGCCAGGCCGCAGGAGTTCAGCGTGGAGAACGCCGCACGCGACCTGCTGTCCCTCATCCGGACGCTTCAGCGCAAGACGGGGGCGCCGCGGGTCCATCTCGTGGCGCACTCCATGGGCGGTCTCATCTGCCGCTGCCTGCTCCAGAAGATCCTTCCGGACGAGGACGCCGATCCGTGCGACTACGTCGAGAAGCTCTTCACCTACGGCACCCCGCACGGCGGCATCGCCTTCGACGTGGGGTTCGGCACCCTGGAGCGGCTGCGCGACGCGCTCGGGATCGAGGGCGCCGACATCTTCGGACCGCGGCGCATGTACGAGTACCTCACACCGGCGGCGCTCCTGGAGCCCGACGGCCCGCCGGACGGCTGGCCGGCCCGCGCGATGCCGGACGGGCAGCGGACGTTTCCGCGGGAGAAGGTCATGTGCGTGGTCGGAACCGACCCGTCGGACTACGACGTGGCGCTCGGGCTGTCGGCGGATGCCGTCGGGGTCAGGAGCGACGGCCTGGTCCAGATCGAGAACGCGTACGTACCCGGCGCCCACCGCGCCTACGTGCACCGCAGCCACAGCGGACACTACGGCCTGGTCAACTCCGAAGAGGGGTACCAGAGTCTGCGGCGCTTCCTGTTCGGCGACCTGCGGGTGGACGCCGACCTTGTCGGGCACCGGCTCGACGACGCCGACCCGGACGTCACATGGCAGGCCGAGGTCCGGCTGTCGGTGCGGGGGCTGCCGGTCGTCCTGCACGAGCGCCTCGCGGCCCACTGGTGCCCGATCCAGCTGTCGGCCCCGGGAGAGGACGGCTGCTCCGACGGGGCGGTGCGGCTCGCGACCACGTTCCTCTCCAGCAGGCTGCCTCCGCCCAGCACGGACACGATGCGCTTCTCGCTGCAAGTGCGGGTGTTCTCCGCACGCGAGGAGCGGCACCGGCTCTTCGCCTTCCGCGACCACCTGGAGCAGGTCCGCGACTTCGACGACACCCTCATCGTCGACGTCGGACTACCCGGCGGGCATCCGTCGGCCCGGGCCGCCTGGAACTCGCGGATCCCCGGTGCCGTCGGCACCTACGAACCGGCCGGGGAGTCCCTGCTGGACGAGGACCCCGCCACGGGCGTCTGGACCGCTCGCGTCCCGCTGCACCCCGCGGCCCCGGACGCGGCCCCGCTGCTCGGCGGCGAGGCAGCCGTTCGACTGACGGTCACGCCCTGGGGCTGAATCCGTCGGACCGTCCTCGAAGTGGCGACCGGGAGGTGGTGGCCGCGCCCTGCTGTAGTGCGAACCCAGCCTGTCCGTACTTCTGTCGCTTCAGCATCTCCATCCGGTTCACGTGGCCCTCGACGACGCCCGAGATCCAGGGCAGGGTCAGGCCGGCGGTGACGGCGGCAAAGGTCCCGTTCCAGGCCGCTGACGAAGGGAGCTCGGTAGGTCGTCGGCGCGGACGGCTTCGATCCACTGGGGGAGCCGGTCGCCTTGGAGTTCGGCGGTCATCCTCCCGAACGCGCGGACGTGACCGGTGAGCGCGTCTGGTTCAGGGCAGTGTGCGAGCACTGACTTCAGCTTGAGCCGGCCGTTCTCCGGCAGTGGCGGGGTAGGTCAGAATCCTCCCGGCGACGGTCCGCGGCGACGGTGGCCGGGCGGCCGGTGCGGTCGGTGTGGTGCGAAACGGGCGAAGGGAGACGCGGTCGGCTCCGTAGCCGCCGCGGTAGCCCGTGCGTCGTGACCTCTTCCCAGAGTGTCCAGGCGTTCGTGCGACCATCGGCGCACCGTTCGTTCAGATACGGCGTGAAGTCGTCGAGCTTCGTCCTGCGGTTCTGCCACTGCCCCTGAAACAGGTCTTCCGGCCTTGCGGCGTCGGCCGGCCGCTGGACGGAGCGGCAGGTCATGCCGAGCTGCCGCTGGATCGAGCGTCGGCCGGCCGGAGAGCAGCAGCGCGTGGACGGAGGCGTGCTTGGCGCGGGTGCGGTCGGCGAACCGGTGCCCGGTGGGCCATGGTGCCCCGCCGACTGTCGGCACCGGGACTTCTGCCGGCTCCGGGGCCGCCCTCCATGGTGGTCGCGCGCAGGTACGAGCGGTGGCGGGAGAAGCACCGCTCCGCGGCTTCGGCGAGGTTGCGCCAGAGGGGGAAACGGTCGGCGACCTGGACGGCGGTGGGTGCCCCGATGCTGGCGCCCTCTGCGAAGAACGGAGCACGGTCACGGCAGACGGCCTCGACCGGCCAGCCAGGCCGCGACGGTGGCCGCCTCCCGCTTCGGCAGCAGGTCCACCGGGCGCAGCCCGGGCAGCGAGCCTTGGCCGTCCGGGATCTGACACCGATCCGGATCACGTTGCCGTCACCGCCGGCTCTTTGACGAGAGCGTGGCTTTCCCGGCCTCTCAGGCACCGCGGAGGCCGCTGCCGCATGGATCCGCCGGCCGCGCCGTCACCCCTCACACTGGGACGACAAGACCGTGGTCACGCAACTGAGGCAGACAGATCTCCAGGCAGGCCTCCACCGAGGCCGCATCAGTGCGCACGAGCAGATCCTCATGGAAAGGGGCACCGGTCGCGACGAAGGTCCACGGTCTGGCTCCGTCACGCATGCGTTCTGCATCCGCCTCGAACAGCACCGTGACGCCCTGCTCGGCCAGCGCTTCCCTCACGATTGTCACGTCGGCCAACGCTCCACCCCCTGTTCGAATAGGCAGGTCAGCTGCGCGGGCCGTGGCCCGACGATTCGACGGCACAGCAACGTGAGGTGTCTATCGGTCGCAGACTAAAGGCTGTCCCGTGAGTCGATGTTGACCTCGGGCATACTGGCGGTCGTTACTGCGCTGGAGCGAGTCTGAGACGGGGGCCTGAGTGCTTGAGCTGCGCTGTGAAGCTGTGCGGTGGGTGGACGACGAGCCATTCCCCGGCATCGTCGAGGTCCGGTTCACCGATGCTGCGGGGCAGTCCTGGTCGCTGATCGACAAGTGCGCGGTGTTCGCGCCGCTTGGCGAGTTGGCCCCCGATTCCGATTACCCCGTCGAGGTCACGGTGGCGTGCGTGGTCCAGGGCGACGCCGAGGCGACGACCGGGGACGGCGTCGTGACGGTCTCCACCGCGCCGCACGGCGTCACGACGCTGGACGGACGCGAGGAGTTCACGGTGAGGTGGGACCGGCTCATCCGCTGAGTGCCAGGTTGTGGAGCCGCGCGACGCCGAGCATGGCGTTGTGCACTCCGGCGCCGCGTAGCCGGCAGTCTCGGAGGATCTTCCAGTTCTTCATCCGGGAGAAGACGTGTTCGACCCGGGCGTGGGCTCTGCGGTGGACGGCGTTGTCGGCTTCTTGCTCGGGGGTGAGGTGTTCCTGGCCGCGACGGCGTCAGTGCGGGATGAGCGCCCCGGTCCCCTGGTAGCCGCCGTCGGCCAGGACCGGTGCGTCCCTGCAGGCGCGGTCGACGCCCGACTCGCTGAAGGCCCGGCAGTCGTTGCGGTTGCCGGGCAGTGGCAGGCCGACCGCGACCACGAGTCGACTGTTGGCGTCGATAGCGACCTGCTGGTTGGTGGAGTAGCGGTAGTTCTTGCTGGATGCGGCGATCGTCCGGTCCCGGGTCGGCACGAGGGTCCCGTCCACGATCAGTACGGTGTCCTGCCGTGGTCGCCGGGCCGGTGAGATCGCCAGCAACGGTGCGAGAGGTCCAGCACCCGGTCCGCGGCGGACTTCGAAATCCCGAACAGCGGCGCGACCTGCCGTAACGTCAGGTTGGTCCGCCAGTAGGTGGCCACCAACAGCACCCGGTCGTCCAGGCCAAGCCGCCACTGCCGACCGCGCTGAACGTCACCGCCACGTCGTCGAACCAACACGACCAGCTTGCGGAACTGCGACTCACTCAGCCCCGAGAACGGCTCGATCCACATCGGCTCGCTCGCCGAGATCACCCCACCCATGACAGGACCAACGCAGAACCAGGCCAGCAGTTACGGGACAGCCTTTAGGGGGTAACCCTGGAAACCTGGGCGAGCAGGGCACGGGTCTCTGCAACGACTCGATCGCTGAACGCGGGGTCACGCACCTGGACGGAGCCGAGCATGGGCTTGCCGTTCTCGTCGTAGTACACCCCTGACGGATGTGACTGGCTCGTTAGCACCCCGGCCAGCAGTCGTGCGGCGCGCTTCGGGGTGCTCCAGTGCTTGATGAGGGGTGCCAGCGGAGCGAGCACGTACTTGGCCAGGAATCGCAGGGCGGGGTTCGCGTCGCGGCCAAGGCCGGTGCCGGGGTTGAAGCCGGGTTCGACCGCGATGAAACGGAGCCTCGGGATCTCGCGTGCGAGGGAGAGGACGGTGGCGAGGTTGCCCTGCTTGGAGGTGGCATAGGCATCGAAGCCGGGTTTGGAGGATCCGCCGGGCTGCCACTCGCCGCGTGCGCTGGCTTCGGCGGAGATGTAGCGCGCACCGCGGAAGCCGGCGGTTACCGCAGGTTTGCGCTCCGGGTCCTCGACGCCCGAGCAGGTGAAGACGACGTTCGCATGGTCGGGCAGGTGGGGAATGAGTGTCTCCGTCAGGGCGAACGGCCCGAGGTGGTTGGTCGTGTAGGCGAGGTCCCATCCCTGGGGCGTCCGGTCGGCGCGGTTCGGCATGATGCCTGCGTTATTGAGCAGGCCTGCGAGGGGAAGACCGAGTGCCAGGATCTGCGCGGCAGCGCGGCGCACGCTCGTGATGTCGGAGAAGTCACAGACGACCGATGTCGCGTGGCCTCCGGCCCGCGCGTTGATCTCGGCTTCCACCTCTTCAAGCTTGTTCGGGTCTCGGCCCACCAGGATGACAATGCCGTGCTCGGCGAGTGCCAGCGCGGTGCGACGGCCGATTCCGGACGTCGGCCCGGTGATGATCCATGCTGGGGTGGCGGATGCGCTGTGCTCGGGAGTTGGCATGTCGATTCCTTCGCGGTGACGGTCTTGCTGTGCCGGGGCAGGTGACGGTCGAACGTCAGGCACCGGCGATGACCCGCCAGATGGCGTCGAAGGCAACGCGGATGAGGGCCTCGGCATCGGCGGGTTCGCGGATCACCGTGTCGATCGTGGACTCGGCGATGGCGTTGGTGAGCGTCAGGACGAAGCCGAGCGGCGCGTCCTGCATCGGGCCACCTGCCCGGCTTTTCTCGAGTAGATCCGCGATGCCGCGGGATGCGAAGTTCGCCGCTTGGTGGCTGGCGGCGGTGATGTCGTCCGACACCTGGAGCTGTGCGAGTGCGCGCCGCTTCTCCGGGCTGGCTGTCGCCCAGCGCAGCCACTGTGTCCACAGGTGGAGCATCTGTTCACGAGGTTCACTTCCGGCGGGGAGACCGACAAGGGAGGTCGTCGCCATCTCGGTCTTCAGCGCGACGTAGAGCTCGTTCAGTAGCGCCGCTTTCGTATCGAAGTAGACGAACAGCGAACCGTTGGAGACACCGGCCTCCTTCGCGATCATCGCTGTTGACGCCCCGAGTCCCTGGGAGGCGATGGTGCGGGTTGCCGCCGACAGGATGGCGCTGCGCCGATCCGTACTCCGTGGTCTGGCCATGGTCTGAGGCTATAAGAGAGTGACTAGTCAGTCAAGAAGTCGCCGATGATGTCGTCGATAGGGAGCCGGACGAAGTGGGTGACGGGTCATGCGTATCAGGAGGACGAGAGCGGTGGCGACACGGCTCCGGCAGCAGCAGGGAGTCGTCGATCGTGGCCGCGATCCTCACCCGGAAACGGCAACACTGAAAGAGCGCATTGGCTGAATCCGCAGCCGAACACCACCTGTCACGCTCCGACCACGTAGCCGCGATGTCCCGCTCGGCGTTTGAGAGGGCCCCGCTACCGACGGCATCCTTCCGACGCTGGTTCCGCCGGCCTGACGCCCCGTGCCGGAGCACGGGCCGGGCACCGGCATGCGGCAGTCCCACGTGGTGCGGGCCCGGGTAACCTGGCGGCATGGCCTCCTCCACGCCCGTGCCCGGGACCGTACCGGCCGGGACTCCCGCTCCGGCCGAGCTGGCCCGCCTGGAGGTGGCGCTCGCCGCCGTGACGCGGTGGAGCGAGAGCAAACACACCCGGGCCGAGGTGGCGCGGCTGTCCGGATGCGACATCCCGCCGAGCGCGCTGCGACTGCTGGAGCACTTCGATGTCGCGGGGGCCATGCGCGTGTCCGACATCGCCGAGTGCCTGCGCATCGACATCTCGACCGTCTCGCTCCAGCTCCGCCAGTTGAAGGCCGACGAACTGGTGAACCGCCTGAAGGACCCGACTGACGGCCGTTCGGGGGTCATTGCGATCAGCCCGCGCGGCCGCGAGGTCCTCGCCCGGGTGCGGGCCGCCCGCTGCGAACTGCTGGCCGAGGTGTTCTCACGGACACCGTCGGCAGAGCTCGGCCGGGCTGCCGACACCCTCATCCGGGTCCAGGACCACATGCTCGGCGGGATGTCCGCGGCGGGATACGTCAAACCGCTCGGCTGACTCGGAGCAGTCGCCGACGGAAGCGTGGCGCAGCGGGGATCCGGCGGCCGGAGAGTTCACAAACTTGCCATGGTCGCGAGCCTGGCGGTGCCCTCTGGTCATCTACTTTGATTGATAAAACTAGTTGGACCGCAGGGCTTCCGTGTCTCCCGCAGCCCGACCATGCCCCTTGAGGACCGCTTCATCATGTTTTCGCCGAGACTGATCCCATTCGTCGCCCTCGCCGCCGAGCTGACTGCCCTGCTCGCCGCCTGCACCGGCTCTGAGGAGGGTTCGCCCCGGTCAGCCGCACACCCCGGAGGCCAACCGGTCCGCGGCGGAGCGCTGAGCTACGCCGTGGACCAGGAACCTGACGGCCTCGATCCGCGTGTCAGTGGGCTCAACGCCGTGGCTGTGATCGACCCCAACGTCGTCTACTCGCTCGTGGCGCAGGCCCCGGACGGCACGTTCGTGCCGTGGGTGGCCAGTTCGCGGCGAGTGTCGACGCACTTGAAGGCCTGTCCGTTCACGCTGCGCAAGGACGTCACCGTCCAGGACGGCAGCCCCTTCGACGCCGCAGCAGTGAAGGCGAACCTCGACGACATCGTCGCGCCGGCCACGAAGTCGCCCTACGCCGTGAGTCTGCCGGGCCCGTACGCGAGCACGGGCCCGGGCACCGTGAAGGTCCGCTTGAGCAAGCCGTACGCGCCGTTCCTGCAGGCCGCCTCCACCACCTATCCGGGGATGCTGTCGCCCACGAGCCTGCGCGCCTCCGCAAGCACCCGCCGCACGCGGTGGTGGGCAGTGGCGCCTTCTCCCTCAAGGGGTGGACCCGGCACGCGGGCGTCGCGCTGGACCGCAGCACCAGCGACCGCTGGGCCCCCGCGTTCTCGGCCCACCATGGCCCGGCGTACCAGTCCCACGTGGATTTCCGCTTTCTGCCCTTCGATGCGGTGCCCTTCGACGCGGTGCGCGTCGGCGCGCTGAAGGACGGCCGGATCGTCGTGTCCGGCAGCGCCGAGTCCGTTTTCACGTACCCACGGCATCCCTACACGCGCGCCCTGCTGGCAGCCGTGCCCCGACTCGACGCCGTCATGGACGTCGGGTAGTCCATCAACCGAGAGGAAGACCATGGCGACAACAGTCATCAGCGGCGGGACCGACGGTATCGGCCGCGCTCTCGCCGACACCTATCTGGAACTCGGCCACGAGGTGCTGATCGTCGGCACCAGCACCGAGAAGGGCCAGGCGTTCCTGACCGCCGCCGAGCGCAACGGAGCCGGCGACCGGGCACGCTTCCTGCGCGCGGACCTGAGCCTGGTCGCGGAAAACCGCCGCGTCATCGACCTGATCACTGACACGTACCCGGCGATCGACCTGCTGGTGCTGGGCGCGCGCTTCCATCGCTCCACCCGCGCGGAGACCGCGGACGGCCTCGAAAGCAACTTCGCGCTGTTCTATCTCAGCCGCTATCTCCTCAGCCATGGGCTCATCGGACCGCTCAGCCGGGCCGAGCGTCCGGTCGTGCTGAACTTCGGCGGATCCGGTCGCACCGGCCCGGTCCGTTGGCACGACCTGCAACTGCGCCACAACTACCCGGGTACGGGCGCGCTCGGTCACAGCGGAGCCCTGTGCGACCTCCTTGGCGTCCACTTCACCCGGCTGCACGCCGACACCCCCGTGCACTACGTCCTCAACCACCCCGGGGTGGTGTCCACGAGCTTCGCGGGCGAGTACGACAGGGCCACGGCGGCCGATGTCAGGCGCCTGAAGGCCGTGGGCAAGCCGGTGTCGCTGGCCGTCGCGCACATCCTGCCGTTCCTCGCCGACCCGCGCGCCCGGCTCACCGCCGTCCTGGAGGGCCGTCAGGTCCCCACCGACACCCGGGGCTTCGACCCGGCGGACGCCGCCCGCCTGCACGAGGTCACCGAGAAGCTGCTCGCCGGCCTGCCGCGGTGACCCGGGGCGGCCGGCGGGCCTACCGGGACAGTTCCCTGCCCTCCGGGGTGCCGTCCTCGGCACGCGGAACGTCCCGGTCGGCCTGTCGTCGCCCAGTGTCGGGTGCAGCACCGGGATGTGCACGCCCTGCGGCTTCGGCGCCTGGTGCAGCGTGGGTGACCTACGCGTTCCGCCTGCTGCACCACACCGTCTTCATGGCGCTGTACCACTACCTGCCGGCAGCTGGCCGAACGTCGCCGTGCTCGTCGCGGTGCTCGCCGCGGGAGTTGGCCGCCTGGCTGCTGTACACCGGAGGGAGCGGCCCGGCATGCGCCACCTGGCCGTCTCGGGGCCCGGCGCCGAGCGGCGGCGCAAGCGCCTGCGGCCGCGCTGGTGGCCGAGGCCGCTCAGACCGTCGGGCCGGCCGGGGCCTGATGACGGGCCTGATGGCGCGCCACCCGGTTGCGGTTGCCGCAGGCACGCGTGCACCAGGTGCGGCGCGGGTGGTCCTTGACGAAGAGCATCGAGCAGCCGTCACCCGGGCAGATCTCCACATGGTCGCGCATCGGGCCGCCCAGCACGTGCACGGCAGACTGGGCGATCGACGCCTCGGCCTCCCGGAGCGGGTCGGTGCCGGTGGCGCACACGATCTCGATCGCGGCCCGGCAGTCGAGGACCGGCCAGCGCGGAGACAGGGCGCTGGCCGTGTTGATCGCCGCACGCGCGGCCGCCGGAACGTCCTCGCCTGCGGCGCTGCTGTACAGGGCGGCGCGGACGGCGTCCCGCAGGGCGACCAGGCGGCCCAGGTCCACCTCGTCGAGGGCGTTCGCGTCCGCGGCCTCCAGGGCGGGACGGAACTCGTCGGCCCGGTCCAGCAGCCACCGGGCGGCAGACGCCCGGTCCCGCAGGGCATCCTGCAGCACCTTCCGGTGCGGATAGAGCGTGTTGGCGAACTCCACGGCCAGCGGCTCCCCCAGAACCGGCGCCGGGTCCGGCCTCGCGTCGACCATCACAACATCCCCCATGTCCTCGGGAGCCACGCGCTGGGTCACGCACCGGAAGGGCGCAGGTGCGCCGCGCCCTCTCCGCCGATTCTAGCCAATCGTTGCGCCCGCGCGCCCGAGCCCCCTACGCTAACTAACGATAAGAAGCGCCTTCAATCATTAGATTGAGAAGGCTTCTTCGGCCGCTCCACGCCCGGTGCCCGGCCCGGACAGCGCGCCGGGCCCACCGTGCGGCCCGGCGCCCGCCTCCGCTCACCCTTCACACCCGGAGACGAACCCCCATGACGACTGCCGCCTCTGACGACCGGCTCGAACCCGCGCTCAAACGACTGATCGGCATGATCCTCCTCGGCGGGACGATGGGCATCATCGACGGCACGGTGGTGGCCGTCGGTGTGCGCACGCTCGCCCAGCACTTCCACACCTCGTTGAGCACGATCGGATGGGTCTCCACCGGTTACCTGCTCGCGCTGACCGTCGCGATCCCGGTGACCACCTGGGCCGTCGGCAGGTTCGGGACGAAACGGCTCTGGACCTTCGGCCTCGTCGTGTTCATGGCCGCCTCCTTGGCCGCGGGGCTCGCCTGGAACATCGAGAGCCTGCTCGTCTTCCGGGTCGTCCAGGGACTCGGCGCCGGGATCCTCGACCCGCTCCTTCTGATGATCCTGGCGCAGGCCGCCGGCCCCTCACGGGCCGGGCGGGTCATGGGTTTGATGGGCATCGTCCTGTCATCGGGCCCGGTGCTGGGCCTGATCTTCGGCGGCGTCGTACTGGATGCCCTCGACTGGCGCTGGATCTTCTTCATCAACCTTCCGCTCGGCGCCGTGGCGCTCGCCGGCGCGCGCCGGTTGCTGCCCGCCGACGCGCCGGGCGATCCGGCGGCTCGGGTACGCCTCGACCTCCTGGGAGTGGCACTGCTCGGACCGGGTGTGGCCCTGCTCGTCCTGGCCATGTCCCGCGCGGCCGACCACGGGGCGTTCGGCGTCCGGCAGGTGTGGCTGCCGCTGGTCGCGGGCGTCACGGTGCTGCTCGGCTACGCCGCCCACTCCCTGCGGGTACGCAGTACCCCGCCCCCGATCGACCTGCGGCTGTTCACCCGGCCGAGTTTCTCCGCCGCCGTCGCGATCATGGCCCTGATCGGCATGTCCACGTTCGCAAACCTGTTCATCCTGCCGCTGTATTACCAGCAACTGCACGGGCGGGGAGCGCTGGGCGCGGGCCTGCTCCTCGCGCCGTACGGGATCGGCTGCGCCGCCGCCATGCCGCTCGCCGGCCGGCTTTCCGACCGGCTGGGACCCCGCTCGCTCGCCCGCTGGGGCGCGGGGACAGCCCTCGTGGGAGTGGCGGTCCTGACGCGTATCGGCGACGGGACCTCCGACGTCCGGCCCGTGCTGGGCGCAGTCGTCTTCGGCGTGGGACTCAGCTTCGTCGGCGCTCCGACCATGGGCTCGCTCTACCGCACGCTCCCGCCGCACCTGGTCCCGCAGGGCAGCTCCGCCCTCTACATCCTCAACCAGATCGGCGCAGCTGTCGGCATCGCGGTGATCACACTCATCCTGCAGATGCAGGGTGGCGCCTCCACCGCGACGGGCTTCCACGACGCCTACTGGTTCGTGTTCGGCACGGTGGTGCTCGTGCTTGCCGCGAGCTTCCTGCTCCCCGGTCGCCCGGAGCCCGTCCCCAGCCCCTTGGCCCCGGCCTTCGAGGAGACCGCCGACAAGGTCCACTGAACTCCCCGGGCCGGGGCCCTGTCCCGGCCCGGACGGCGGAGACGAAAACGGTGGTCGGAGCGGCCTCGTGGCGCCGAAAGACTTCAAGGCGCTGTTCCCGTCGTCCCCGTCCGGCGTTCCCCAGGCAGAATTCCTCCGGCTGGGTCGCACCCGCGTCGGGCGGGGCGCCCGGCGAGAGCAGCGCCGGCGCAGGCGGGCAGGACGGATCAGGGCGCCTCCAGTGCCCCAGGCTGCGTCAAGGGACTCGCATCCGAATGGAATGAGCAGGCGGACAGGCGCGCTTCGGGGTGCACGGCCCATCCCGGCCCGACGAGGCGCACGGCGCACCGCTCGCCGGACGGACCACCGGTCAGTTCCTCTCCACTGTCATCGCCCGGCTTCTCTGCGCCGTGGCTGCGCCTACGCGATGGGGGTTTCAGAATGTCCGGGTGATTTTGGCGGTCTCTGGATTCTCTCGTCGGGATGCTGGGTGTCTGACCTGCCCATATGTCGTCCGCGGGGGATAGTCGGCGTGCAAGCGGCCGTCCAGGACGGCGTTCTGCGCCGCGGTCGGCGGCTGGAGCGGTACGGCGCAGGTCTATCGGGGTTTTCGAGGTGGGCGCCATGCCGACTTCCCCTGTCCGGCCGTTCGTGGGGAAGAGGGGCGGTCGGGGCAGGGCCGGAGGGAAGGGAATGCTCCCCGCCGAACGGCGGCTGTGCGACCGCGGCCCCCGACACGGGGACGGGAGCGCGGCCGGCCGCTGCGGAAAGGTGGGGAGAGGAACCTCGCCGCCCTGCGGGACCACGCCGGGACACGGACGCTCGGCGACAGCGGCCGGGTCAAATGTGCCACCGCGGTGACCAGGGGGCCGGATCCTCACGGAGGGGCGATCCAGCTTTCGGTGCTCGCTCGGGGGAGGGTCAGGAGCGCAGCTGGTGCATCAAGGCATACAGGCCTGGCGGGAGAGCTGGTCCGAAGCGTGGTTGAGGCTGTCTCGGCGCGGTTACGAGCGGCGGATCTGGTTGGGGTCCTTCATGAGGTGGCCATGGGCATCCAGAGCATGATTCTGCCAGTACTTGTCCCACTTGTCGTCGACGTATTGCGGTACCTCGCCAGCGGGGTAGCGGACGGTGCCGCTGGGCGGTTTCTGGCCCTCGCTGACACATCCGCCGCCGCCGGCGTAGCCGATAGCCGCCACGGGGTATTCGTCGGGCATGCACATGCCCTCCCGGGTGTCCAGAGAACAGGCCGCGGTGAGCCCGGTGATGACAGCGGCGCCTGCCAAGAGCAGAGTGATGGTGCGGCGTGAGCCGCCTGTGCTGATCTTCACGGTGTGGTCCCTTGTCTCGTGGAGGGGACCAAGTCTGTCGAGAAGGCAGGGGGTGCTTATCGGCGCAGCTACTCAATTCGTCATGGGTATCGGGCCCTTGGTGCGCAGCGACGGAGTGAGTACGTGACCTCCGAGTCCGTTGCCCGCTCCGTACGGGGCGGGTGGCGACTTCTCCGACGTCCCCTGGGACGTCAGCGCCATCGCCACGACCCTTCGGGAAGCTCTGTCACGGCTCGTCGCCCACCCTGGGCCGCGCCGTCAATCGGGAATCACCAAGCCACGCTCACGCAGTCGCGGAAGGCAGATCTTCAGGCATGCTTCCGCAGAGACGGCGTCGGTGCGAACCAGGAGATCATCCCGAAACGGACCGTCGCTCGCGACGAAGGTCCAGGGCTTCGTCGCATCGCGCATGCGCTCGGCATCGACCTTGAACAACGCTGTCACACCCTGCTCTGCCAGCGACTCCATGATCCGCGCTACGTCCATCGCATCCCCACCCCCTGCCCGCAGTCGAACAGCCAGAAGGCTACCGGGACTCTCACGACCCCGGCTTGACCGCTTGGCACCGTGAGGTGTCTACCGCCTCGCCAGCACCCGAGCCCGAGCAGAAGCACCCGCCAAGGCAGGCTGAGTTCAGTCGTTGTGTGCCCGGATGTCTGACTGCATTGCGAGGGCGGCTCGTACGAGGTCGGCGTTGTTGTCTGCCAGGCGGCCGTCGGGCAGCAGGACGGAGTCCTCGAATCCGACTCGTGTGTCGTGGCCGCGCCGGAAAGCGTCCTCGACGAGGGGCCACGTCCAGTCGTTCATCCCGTGCGTCAGCCGACTACAGTCCGACCCAGCGTCGTCCAGCGCCTCGTTGACGCGCTGTGCCAACTCTTCCGGCGTGCCCTGCAGGAAGTATGGCTCGCCCGGATCGAGCTCGATACTGACCCGCTGCGCCGCGGGAAGGTAGCCGGAGGCAGTCAGCAGGTCAAGCTCACGGGGTGCCCAAAGGCCGACGTCGATGCCGACTCCGGCATCGAGTAGTGCCTGCATCACGTGCTCGAAGCCGTCCTCGCTCAGATTCACGGTCGCGCAGTCCACGCCCTCCCACTCGCGGATCATCGCGACTCGCTCAGTGAGTCGGGGAAGGATCCAGGCGCCGGTGGTCAGCCCGATCTCCACCGGAGTGCCAAGCTCTGCGCAGAGCTCCCGGACGCGAGCGACCACGAGGTTGACCCGGGCCGGAGCCAGGGTCTCAGCTCCCAACTCGTCGCGCACATGGAGGTGCACACCGTCGGCGCCGGCCCGGAAGCACTCGCGCAGATCGGCGAGCAGCTCGTCCAGCGATACAGGCAGCATCGGATGCCTGTCCTTGCCGAAAGGGCCAGCTGGCGTCAGTTGAATCATGGCCGGATTTTAGACGTCGGCTCCGCCCTCCCCGCACATGACCTCATACGAACCTGGTCGGACAAGCTGCTCGTCAGCAAATATGCGCTGCCCCTGTCGCTACAGGCTCGACGGCCGGGCCGGGGCACGGAAGGCGACCGGCGCGGCTTCATCCCGCAGCGTGCCCCACGTGGTGCTGGCCGCTGGCAGGTGGATCTACAGGGCGAACCACCAAGATCCGCGGTCTCGCGGCGCCGGCCCTTGACGACGGCGCAGAGCTGCTGGCCGTCGTGGACGGTGACCTTCACCAGCGGCCCGTCGGCCTTCGGCAAGACGGCCGCCTCTTCCTTCCGACCCTGGTCGTCGCTCATGGCGCCAGGCTGGTTCGATTCCCCGTTCGAATCTACGGTGGGCCGGCCCCCACCCCCGCGCCCGAGCCGCGGCCCGCCGCCTGTCCCGTCTGTCGGCCCGGCCGGTCGCCGCGAGAGGCTGCGGAGAGGGCGGGGCGCCGACGGGCCTGGCGGCCCGGACCATGCGGGCGCTGCCGCGGCGGAACCCTTTCCGATAGTGGAACTCCTTCTCTATAGTGGAGCATATGGGTGACGGCACTACTTTGACCAGCGGGCTGTCCATGTCCGAGCTGGGGGCAAGGATCCGAGGCGAGCGGCGGGCCCGGGGGGTCAGCCTGGAACGGCTGGCCGAAGTCAGCGGTGTGAGCCGGAGCATGGTGTCCGAGGTGGAACGCGGCGCGAAGACACCGAGCGTGCTGGTTCTCGACCGCCTGGCGACCGCGCTGGGCACCTCGATCGCCCGGCTCCTGGACGAACCGGTGCGCCCGGACGCCGTGGTACTCGCCAGGGACCGGCAGCAGGTGGTCCGTGACCCCGCCGGGTGGGAACGACGGATCCTCTCCCCGGTCCTGCCGGACATCGAATTCGAGTTCATGCGCACCACCCTGGAACCGGGCGTGGACGCAGGAGAGTTCTCCCCGCACGCGCCGGGCTCGCACGAGTACGTGGCCGTGGAACAGGGGTCTCTGCGCCTGGTCATCGACGGTGTGACCCACCGTCTCGAGGCCGGGGACGCAGCCTATTTCCCCGGCAACCGCCGACACGCCTTCGCCAACGACTCCACCGACACGTGCGTGTACTACCTGGCCATGGCGCTGGCCCACGCAGCCGGCTCACTCCACCACACACCGGGACGGCACAATGCATGACCTGCGGAAAGCAGCCCGGTCGGCGGCGGACCTCGCAGCCGATCACCTGGCGCGCGTGGCAGGAGGACCGGTATGGCGGCCGGTACCCGAGGCGCACCGCACCTGGCTCACCCAGCAGCCACTGCCCGTCGACGGCCGCCCTCTGGCGGATCTGCTGGACGAGGTGCGCGACCGCATCCTGCCCTATCCGATGGGCAACGGGCATCCTCGGTTCTTCGGCTGGGTCAACTCCCCGCCCTCGCCTGCTGGCGTCCTGACGGCGTCCCTGGCCGCGGCCATGAACCCCAGTTGCGCGGGCGGAGACCACGCCGGTGTTCTGCTGGAACGCACCGCTGTGCGGTGGCTGGCGGAACTGGTGGGATTCCCCCACCGCCCGGGAGCCGGGCTGCTGACCAGCGGCGCTTCCATGGCCACCGTCGTGGCCCTGGCCACCGCCCGCCACCAGGTGCTCCGCGACCAGGGCCACGATGTGCGCGAGACCGGACTGTACGGGCACCGCCCGCTGGCGCTCTACGTGTCCGCCGAGGCCCACAGCTGTCTGCGCAAGGCGGCCGAACTCCTCGGCATGGGCACCCGCCACCTGCGCACCGTCCCGGTCGATGCGGAATTCCGTATGGACACCGGCGAGCTGCGCCGTCTGATCGCGGCCGACCAGCGGGCCGGAGTGCGGCCGTTTCTTGTCGCCGCGAGCGCGGGAACGGTCAATACCGGGGCCGTCGACCCCCTGGACGACATCGCCGCGATCGCCGGTGAGCACGGCCTGTGGTTCCACATCGACGGCGCCTACGGCGCGCTCGGCATCCTCGCCCCGGACGCCGCCCCCCGGTACGCCGGGCTGGAACGGGCGAACTCTCTGGTCCTGGACCCGCACAAGTGGCTCGGCGTCCCCGTCGACGCCGGCTGCGTCCTCTTCCGCGAGCCGGCCGGTGCACGCGACGCTTTCAGCCTGGTCCCGCCCTACCTGCGTGACGAGGACGCCGGGGAGCTCGGCTGGTTCTCCGAGTACGGCCCCGAGCAGACCCGCCCGTTTCGCGCACTGCGCGTGTGGGCTACGATCGCCCACCTCGGACGGGACGGCACCGTTCGCCTCGTGCAGCACACCACGGCACTCGCGCGCACCCTCGCCGCACTGGTCGAAGCGTCGCACGACTTCGAACTCCTCGCCCCGGCCGTCACATCCATCGTCGCATTCCGCCACCACCCGCCGGGCCTCGCCACAGACCGGGTGGAAGCACTGAACAAGGCAATACCGACCGCCCTGCAGCGCCGTGGCCACGCCTTCCTGACCGGCACGCAGCTCGCCGGCGCCGCAACCCTGCGCGCCTGCATACTGCACCCGGAAACCACCGAGGACGACCTCACCCTCCTGCTCGACGAAATCCGGGCCGCCGCGCGCGAGGTCACCGCATGAGCCCCCAGACCCTGGTCCTCGATCTCGGCGGCGTCCTGTTCCACTTCGACCACCCCCATCGCCTTCAACGCATGGCTGACACCTTCGCGCTCCCCGCAGACCGACTGGACGAGCTGCTGTGGCGGTCCGGGTTCGGCGCCGATTGCGACACAGGCACGTACCCATACACGGCGGACATCCGGGACCGTATTCGTGCCGCCACCGGCTTCACCGGCAGCGACGACGATCTCGACACCGCCTGGTGCAGCGCCTTCCGGCCCGACCACGCCTTCCGGCAGATGCTGGAGCGTCACCGCGGCTCCCGGCAATTGGCGCTGTTCACCAACAACGGCCCGCTGGAGCAGGAAGTGCTGCTGCGGTTGTACCCCCTCATGTTCGACTGCTTCGACCACCTGCTGTTCAGCCACCGCCTCGGACACCGAAAGCCCGCTCTCCCCGCCTTCGACGCCGCTGCGAAACAACTGGGCGCGCGCCCGGAAGACATCCTCTTCATCGATGACAGCGTCACCAACACCGACGCAGCACGCGCCGCGGGCTGGACCGCCCTCCACTTCCAGGGCAGAGAGACCCTCGAACAAGCCCTGCGTTCCCGAAGCCGGTGACGCCACGGCACATTGCCAGCAATCCGCGCGGCGACCGGGCGGCGCATTGACCACGACCCACTCACCGCTCAGCAGTACGCCGCTGCGATTGCCCGGGCGCAGGCGCCCGAGGACGGCACGGACCGGCTCGGACACCTCACCCTCTGTCCGCGGCGGCCGCAATCGCCCACCTCGCCGTCGGCGTCCGGCGTGCTTTGGTCCGCTTTCCGCGGGATGTCGCCGGCTGCTCGCGCCGCAGTGTCGTCACCGGCGTCTGGAACGAAGGGCATCACGTATGAAATCCCTGCAGCAGGTCACCTGGTCCTGAGCGCTCTCGCGACCGGGTTGATGGCGGGCCTGTTCGCGGCCTTCGCCTACTCCGTCATGCCGGGCCTGGCGCGCTCCTCGCACCGGCACCGCAGGGGCCTCAGGCCCGTTGGACCAGCGGCCCACACCGGTAGCCCCCGGGGGGTGCGCCGCCTTCGCCGGACCGTCCCCGTCCGCCCGCACTCCCGGTCGACTCACCGCAGGTCCCCGCACCACCCACGCCTCCGCCCGAAGCCCACCGAATCGAGGAGTTCGCCATGTCGCTGATCGTGCCCGGCTACGACGGGTCCGCGATCGTCCGTTCCACCGACACCGAGGTCGTCGGCCGGGCCCCCACCACCGCGCAGCTCCTCGCCGACAGCAGCGCGACCGGCGGCGCGCTGTCCACCCTGCGCATCACGCTCCTCGACGGCGCCGACGGCGCACCACCGCACCGGCACAACAGCTGCACCGAGATGCTCTACCTCCTCGACGGAACCGCGCACATCCTGTCCGCCGACCAAGTGCTGACCGCGAGGACCGGCGACCTCGTCGTCGTCCCACCCGGCCGCCCCCACGCCTTCGCCGCCGCACCCGGCAGCAACGCCGACCTGCTCGTCGTCGTCACACCAGGCGTGGAACGCTTCGGCTACTTCCACCACCTGCAACGCATCGCACTCGGCCAGGCCCCCCCGGAAAGCCTCCTGGAAGTCCAAGAGGCCTACGACACATACTTCCTGCAAAGCACAGAGTGGAACACCGCCCGCCGCGCAGTCCGGCACCGTAGCGTCGTGGCGTGAGCAAGGGGGTTGGGATGCCGAGGACAGAGTTGTCGTGCGGACCGATCGACTACCAGGACACCGGCGGTGAGGGGCCGGTGCTGGTGTTCGGCCACGGGCTGCCGATGAACGAGACCCAGTGGCGCAAGGTGGTCCCGCTGCTGGACGGTTACCGCTGCGTCCTGCCCACGCTGCCCCTGGGCGGTCACCGCCAGCCGATGCACCCGGATGCCGACCTGTCCCAGCGCGGTGTCGCCCGGCTCCTGGGCGAGTTCATCGACAGGCTCGGCCTGGGCCAGGTGACCCTCGTTCTCAATGACTGGGGAGGGGGCCAGTTCCTGGTGTCGGAAGGCCGGCACCAGAACGTCGCGCGCCTGGTACTGGTGGCCTGCGAGGCCTTCGACAACTTTCCCCCAGGGCCGGCCAAGGCCATGGTGCAGCTGTGCAGGATCCCCGGCGGCGTCTGGCTCCTGACGCGCCTCATGCGCATCCCCGCCTTCCGCCACAGCCGGAGCGGATACGGCGGGATGAGCCTGCTCGGGGTCCCCGACGAGATCATGGACGACTGGTTCGCTCCCGCCACCCGCAGCAGGGCCATCCGCAGGGACTTCGCCAAATTCGCCACCGGTGCGCCCGACCGCGGGACCCTGCTCGCCTGGAGCGAGCGGCTGCGTGACTTCGACCGACCGGTACTGGTCGTCTGGGCGACCGAGGACCGATTGATGCCGCGTGAGCACGGCCCCCGCCTGGCCGAACTGTACCCGCAGGGCCGACTGGTCGAGATCGCGGACTCGTCCACCCTCATCCCCGAGGACCAGCCCGAACGACTCGCCCACGTACTCACCGACTTCCTGATCCACACCGGAGCAGAACCGGTCCGACACCCCTCCTGAGCGCAGGAGCGACAGACGGATCCGACAGCCGCTGCCACCCTCCCGTCAACGTCGGTGCTGCGCCGTCCCCGGTGAACATCGACGCCTTCGCCATCCGCTTCGCCTCCCCGGGGACTGCCGGACGGCTTCCCGCGCATCCTCGGAAGCCGTCCGGGTTCCGCCGCCGCGGCGCAGCCAACCACCAGTTCATGGCGCGATCCTCTGCTGGAGTACCAGGCGAATGCGTGGCGAGGACAACGACATTAGGATGCCGCGGAGTTACCCAAATGGAGGAGATCACTGTGCGAGCCACGCACCAGCACGTCACGCATCTGGCTCTCGTGGCCGTGCTGCTCGGCTTGGCGGGCTGTTCCGACGGCGCCTCCGGGACGGACGCGAACGCCGGGGCCCCGGGTGCGGCCTCCGGCGCCGAACCTCCGGCCGCGGCGAAGGCGAAGGCTTTCGATCCTCCGGCAAGGTTCGGCAAACAGCTCGCGCTGCCCGTGGACGAGGACGTCAAAGCCTGGGGGTTCGCCCTGCTCGGCCCCGTGCTGTACCACCGGACCTCCAAGGCCCTCGACGCCTACGACACCCACTCCGGGCGGAAGCTGTGGTCGTCCGACCTGGGCCGCAAGGACTGGTACACCGGCAAGGAGGGCGAGCCGAGCGACGACCAGACCATCCCCCCGGTCTTCGCCCAGCAGGACGGGCATACGGCGGTCCTCTTCGCGTATGCCGACTACACGAAGGGCTCGGGCACCGAGCGCGACCGGACCGACGTCTACCTGCGTTCCGTCGACGCGGACAGCGGCAAGGTGTCCTGGACGGTCCGGCTGCCGGCACCGAACGGGGCGACCGTCGGCGACCTGGAGCCCGCGGTGATCGGTGCCGAGGACGGAACCGCGGCTGTCAGGGTCCTCACCAGCACCGAAGATTCCGGCAGCGGCGGCCAGAGCGCCACCACCTACGGAATCGACCTCAAGACCCGTCAAGTGACCTGGCAAAAGGACGGCTTCGCCGGCGACGCACTGGACGACGGCGTCGTCATCGGTGCTCAGCTCGGCGACGACGCGACCTTCCAGGCCCTGGACGGCTGGCACACCAACGACGATGACCTCGCCCTCGCGGGCCTGGCCCTCACGGACGGCTCCCCGCTCTGGAAGCAGGACGGCCGTTCCGGCGTGGAGGTCGAGCAGGTGGGCGGCGGCTTCTTCGTCGCGGGCTCGCTGCGCGACAGCCGCACGGGCCGGCCCGTCCCCAGCGGGCCGAACGGCACCTTCCTCCACTGCTTCAACGACCAGCGGTCCGTGATCGTGTGCGACACCGAGGAGACCGTCCGGGCCATCGACGCCCAGAGCCGCAAGGTGCTCTGGACCATCTCCGAGGACGACCCCTCACGGAAGAAGCCCGAAGTCGTGAACGCCTTCCACGGCGCCGTCTACGCCACCGCCGACGCCGATTGCGTCATCCTCGACGCCCGCACGGGCAAAGACCGCGGCCTCTACGACGGCGCGAGCACGTACATGATCAACGAATACGCCGCGGTGGGCATCGACATGAACGTCTACCCCGCGACCGGATGAGCGGGGCTTCGGTCGATCTGCGGTCGGTGTGCCGGTGCGGTCGGCGGCAACCGGGCACGCCCGTGACCACGTGTGGGCTTCCTCGCCCTCGCCGCCACCCTGTGCTGCTGTAGCAGCCGCAGTTCGCATGCGGACCGGGTCGTCGTGGGGGGGGGGGGGGGGGGGGGCGGGGGGGGGGCGGCGCCCCCCCCCCCCCCCCCCCCCCCCCCCCCCCCCCCCCCCCCCCCCCCCCCCCCCCCCCCCCCGT